>NZ_JCAHRB010000014.1:0-163232 GCF_059429395.1 Agrobacterium sp. K11
CTCCTAACACTTAACAAGTGGGAGATCGTGTCCGGGGATTTAGGGGGCCACTACAAATTCGGAAGTGAAGAAGCTGGAGGATCGTGTCCGCGAGCTGGAGCGCATGCTCGGCCGCAAGACGATGGAGGTCGAAATACTCCGCGAAGCCTTATCCAAAGCAGACTCAAAAAAACGGACATCGCGGCCGATCTTGTTGCCGAAGGACGGTTCCCGATGAAGGCCGTCGCCGACACGCTGGGCGTATCCCGTTCCAACCTCGTCGAGCGGCTGAAAGGCAGATCAAAGCCGCGCGGAGCCTACCACAAGGCCGAGGATGCAGAACTTCTCCCCGCCATTCGCAGGCTGGTGGATCAAAGGCCAACCTATGGCTATCGGCGGATCGCCGCGCTCCTCAATCGCGAAAGGCGAGCCGCCGATCAGCCTGTCGTCAACGCCAAACGGGTCCATCGCATCATGGGTAACCACGCCATGCTACTGGAGAAGCACACAGCCGTTCGCAAGGGCCGCCTCCACGATGGCAAGGTCATGGTCATGCGCTCCAACCTGCGCTGGTGCTCGGACGGCCTGGAGTTCGCCTGCTGGAATGGCGAGGTCATTCGTCTCGCCTTCATCATCGACGCCTTCGACCGCGAGATCATCGCCTGGACGGCCGTTGCCAATGCAGGCATTTCCGGCTCAGACGTGCGCGACATGATGTTGGAGGCGGTCGAGAAACGCTTCCATGCAACCCGAGCCCCGCATGCTATCGAGCATCTCTCTGACAATGGCTCGGCTTATACCGCGCGGGACACGAGGCTGTTTGCGCAAGCACTCAATCTCACGCCCTGCTTCACGCCGGTCGCCAGCCCGCAGTCGAACGGCATGTCGGAAGCCTTCGTCAAAACGTTGAAGCGGGACTATATTCGGATATCAGCTCTACCGGACGCCCAAACAGCGCTCCGGCTCATCGACGGATGGATCGAGGACTACAACGAAATCCATCCCCATTCCGCGCTCAAGATGGCTTCCCCTCGGCAGTTCATCAGGGCTAAATCAAACTAGCCGACATGTCCGGTGAAACGGGGTGCACTCCACCCCGCAAACCGCTCCCGGTTGGCAACTCTAAATTTTCGAGATCAAAGTGAGTACTTTTCGCGAGTTGCCAGTGCGTTTACCAGGTGCCTCTTGTCAAGGATTGCATGTACGCCTTTGTTGATGTCAACAAGCTGAGTTACATGCAGATCAGCTACCAGTGAACATAGCATGTATGCTTGGTTCCGATCCAGATTCGTACGTTCGCATATCAGCCTTATCATCTCACGCACCGATTGCCGGGCTGCTTCATCAAGGTCGCTATTGAAACCCATCGAGATGAGTTTGTCTGGGGTCTCGGCGAATGGCTGAGCCAGTTTCATGTCCTTGCGCACGGTAAGGCGAAAGACTCCGTTGAGTGCTGTCTCCAGCGCTGTGATACAAACCTCACCGTGTCCCTGGCATCCATGTCCGTCACCGGCGCTGAACAATGCGCCTTCGTTGAAGACAGGGAAATAAACGGTGCTTCCTGGCCGGAGATCTTTATTGTCCATATTGCCGCCAAACGCCCGTGGTTCCGGGGTGCCGATTCGGCCCCATTCCTTTGGTGGCGCAACACCCATGATGCCGAAGAAGGGATCAAGGGCAATCTCCAGTCCCCACGGCAATTTCGCCATCTGCCGATCGCGATCGATCGAAACGTGCATGCGCTCGTAGTTGGTGAATTCCTCCGGCAATGTTCCCAGAAGGGGCAGGATGGCGCAGAAGCCCCAGTCTTGGCGGGGTGTGGCTTCCAGAATATCAACCTGTAAGACGTCCCCGGGCATTGCGCCTTCCACGAAAATCGGTCCTGTGAGCACGTGGGGACCGACAGGGCCAGCCACAACTTTTCCGTCGCCGCCGCCTGGTACCAGATTGTCCAGCGCAATCCGGTGATCCGGCGTAACCAGCGTGGAATTAGGGGGAACATCCTCTTCAAAGCAGGCAGGTAGCGTATGCAGCATCACTTCCGCTCCGGAAGGAACGGTCAACACTGGCTTGGTCTCCGCATCGAAATAGCCCCAGTAAAGGTTCTCAGGAGAGGCTTTTACTTCAAACATCATGTATCGCTTTCTATTTAGATTGAAAGATGTCGTTTCACAGCTTCATCGTTTATGTCCGATGCGGCGCCATGCAGCACAACTTCACCTCGGGAAAGGACCACGACTTGGTCCGAGATGGAGCGGGCGAAATCGAAATATTGTTCAACAAGCAAGATCGAGAGGCGACCGCGCAATTGCGCGATCACGTCTTCGATGCGGCTGACAATCGAGGGCTGAACACCCTCGGTTGGCTCATCGAGGATCAGCAGCTCGGGCCGCGTTACAAGCGCGCGTGCTATACTTAACTGCTGCTGTTGCCCCCCGGAGAGATCCCCGCCTCGGCGCTTCCACATCTCTCCGATGACAGGGAAGAGCGCGACGGCTTCCGCGATTACCCCCTCGGGTTCCTCGACCTTCGCCGCCGCCGCCGCGATTTCGAGATTTTGTCCCACGGTGAGATTTGCGAAAATCTCGCGCCCCTGGGGGACGTATCCGAATCCTTCTCTTACGCGACGAAATGGCGGCAAGATCGTAACATCTTGATCGTTCCAGGAAATTTTGCCCGAGGTCGCTGGGAGAACTCCCATCAGGCAACGCAGGAGCGTCGTTTTACCGGCGCCATTGCGTCCCATGACAGCGGTGCAGCCCTTCGTCGCAGTCTGAAATGAAATATTCTTCAGCGCATGGCTGCTGCCGTAGTGCAGATTTAGCTTCTCTATGGTCAGTCCCATGATCATCGCCCCAAGTAGACTTCAACGACACGTGGATCCGATTTGACCGCATCCATTCGCCCCTCGACCAGAAGCTGACCTCCATCCAGAACGATAACCCTGTCTGCAACTTTTTCGACGAACTCCATATCGTGCTCGATGACGACAATGGCGCGATCGGCGCTTTTCAGCTTTGCGATCAAGTCCGCCGTTCGCTCCGTTTCACTGTCGCTCATCCCCGCCACGGGTTCGTCCAGAAGAAGAACTCGCGGCTCCTGCATCAGCAGCATGCCGATCTCCAACCATTGTTTCTGGCCATGGCTGAGCGTGCCGGCGATTTGATCGTGCTGGTCCGCCATCCCGATCGTTTCAAACGTCTGTTCGATCAATGCTACTTGCTGCGCGGTTGGCAGAGAAAACAACTCCATAATCGATCTGCGCTTTGAGACGTTCAACGCCAGCATGAGGTTCTGCATCAAGGTCAACGCCTCGAAAATGCTCGGTTTCTGGAACTTCCGGCCAATGCCGGCAAGAACGATCTCGGGTTCTTGAAGTTTCGTCAGCTCAATCCGCCGATCCAGCGTGATGCAACCATTTGAAACGGAGCTTTTCCCCGTTATGGCATCGAGCAGTGTCGTTTTTCCTGCGCCGTTTGGGCCAATGATCGCGCAAACGGTTCCGTAATCGACATGAAATGTTAGATTGTTGATTGCCCGAAATGTCCCGAAGGTCACGGTAACGCCATCAACCTGAAGTGCCTCGGTCATCGCGCCATCTTTCTTACTTTCGTTGCAAACATCCCCGGCAGATCGCTCAGGCCATTCGAAAGCATCACCACAACAAAAAGCACGAGTGCGGAGAGAATGAACGGCCAGAGATCGGGTGCAACAGCCGTCAGAATGAACTTCAGAGTGCTGATGACGATCGCTCCCAACAGCGCGCCAGAAAGCGAACCACGCCCGCCGATCGCCACCCATACGGCGATTTCCAGCGAAAGATCGGGCGCCAAAACCCTCGGGTTAACGATCCCGACCTGAGGCACATAAAGAACTCCGGCAAGCGTTGCTACGATTGCCGACAGCGTCCAGATGCCGAGTTTGATCCAGAGCGTTTCGCGACCAAGAAATCGCAGGCGAGCCTCGTCGTCCCGGATGGCAACAAGCATTTGACCGAAACGGGACGTCACTAATCTTGCCATTGCGAATAGCAGCAAGGCCGTGCAAAGCACGGATATTGCAGCAAGAAATGCGACGGTACGGCGTTCAGCAAGAGGCCATGAAAGCAGAGTGCTAAATCCGGTCATGCCGTTGTTTCCACCGAAACCGGTATCGTTGCGAAACATCAGCAGCATGGCGATGTAAACGAAAGCCTGGGTGATGATGGAGAAATAGACCCCGACCACCCGCGCCCGAAAGGCACTGTAGCCAATTACAAAGGCCACGAGCGCACTGACGCAAATGGCGACAAGCAGCGCGTATGGCGCAAATTCGAAGCCTGCGTAATAGAATGGCAGGTCGCTCCATCCCATAAATACCATGAAGTCCGGCTGTGCGCCTGTTGAGAGATAACCGACTTTCACCATGTGCATGGCAACGACATAGCCGCCGATGGCAAAGAACAGTCCATGACCAAGACTGAGAATTCCCGCGTATCCCCAGATGATATCGAGCGATATGGCAAGCATGCCGAACGTCGCTATCTGGCCGACGAGATTGAGGACGTAGCTTGACGGTCCGGCGCCCGTGACGCCGCACGCCAATATAACCAGGCCGATACAAACCAGAAGCATTGCAATGACATCATTGGTTCGGCGTTCGGCTGCAATTTTTTGGCGATAGGAGAACAGGATGTCTCGCATATTAACGCCTCCCCTTCTGGGCAATCATGCCTTCTGGACGAAACTGAATAAAAACAACGATGATCAAAAGAGCGATGACCTTTGCTGCGACCGCTCCGTAAACGGGTTCTATGATTACGTTGATCATCCCTATGCTCAGGGCCGCAACCGCGGTGCCGACGAGACTGCCGACGCCGCCAAGGACCACGATCATGAAGGCATCCACGATAAACCCTGTGCCCATGCCGGGGTTAACGGTGTAGATTGGAGACAGCGCGAGACCCGCGAGACCGGCCAGCCCGGCACCCAGGCCAAAGGCGACCATATCCACGAACCGCACCGAAACGCCGATACAACTCGCCATGGTGCGATTTTCTGTAACCGCACGAATAAACATACCGAGCCGGGTAAAACGCAGGACGACGAGAGCGGCACACAATACGATGAACGCGAATGCTATTGCGAAAAGGCGGTTCCAGGTCACGAAAAAGTCAGCGAATATGTGAACGCCGCCGCTCAAAAAGACGGGGGTGACAAATTCCAGATTCTGCGTTCCAAACAGCACCCGCACAAGATTGATGAGCAGCAGGCTAATCGCCCAGGTGGCCAGCAACGTCGTCAACGGACGCTTATATAAATGGCGGATGACAGTTACTTCCATCGCGACGCCGACGCCGCCGGTAACCAGGAAAGCAAATGGTATTGCTATCAACAGATAATAGCCCACCAACCCCGGCGCCAGCAGCTTCAAGGCCTCCTGCACCAGAAATGTGACATAGGCCCCGATCATGATCAGTTCGCCTTGAGCGAGATTGATGACCCCCATCAACCCGAAAATGACAGCGAGACCCATCGCAGCCATGAAGAGGATGCTGGCATAGCTCAATCCGCTGAAAGCCAATTGGGAAATCTGGCCAATCTCGAGCCACAACCTTATCTGCGAGATTGCTGAAGCAAGGGCTTTTTGGATTTCGGCGTTTTCAGTCGTCAGATTTTTCTGCGCCTCTAAAAGCAAGCTCAAGTTGTGACTTGACGGAGAGGCCGCTAAAGTCGCTATGGCCGTCAGCTTTTTTGCCGGATCGCCGTCTTGCAGCGCTCCTGAAGCGACAAGATCTCTCAGCTTTTCCGCCAGCGCACTATTGGTCGCAAGATTTGCAGCGCGCTCAATGAGCGTGATTGGAACCATCTGGACCCGCTTGCCCAGTTCCTCGGCATCTCTCATCGCGCCAGGGCCGCCGGTATCGACAAGCAAGCGAAGCAGGGCTAAACCTGCGTCCACTTTTCCCCGCATTCTAAGGTTGACCAAGGCGCCCGTTTTTATTTCAGGCGCGTGCGATGCTGGCGCCAGTGAAATAGCCGAAAGCATCTCCTTCGACGTGATCACCACCGCTTCGGGCCCTTCGCAAATCAGGGCTCGTCGGCTGATCGCATCCAGAATTGTCAGACCCCAGGCGGGTTCGACATCGTTGGCCTCGACGGCGAGAAGGAGATCGGAAACACCATTTAGTTGTTCTGCTGCCGCTGATGAGCATAGCCGTGCGACTATATTCTGTTTCGTTGTTTCTTCTGCTTTGGCCGCCCCTAGGGCAATGACCAAAAACAGCATCGAGAGCAAGCCCCGCCACAAAGTGGCGGGACCGGTCGTCCAAAATGACATTTTAAGATTTCCCATGACGAGATCACATATACGGACTGAATGGCACGGGCTTCGGGGTGTCTTTTGACTGCCAAAGGATATCGAACCCTTGGGTTTCATTTACCGAACCGATGAACACGCCCCGCGAAACGTAGTTGTTTTCGGCGGTCATCTTGATGTCGTAACCCGAAGGGCAATTGAAGCTCAGCCCATCAAATGCGGCACGAACGGCATCAGGATCGGACTGGCCAGCCTTTTCCACGGCCTTTGCCCACAGGTGGACGCCGTCATAGGCGGAAACCATTGGATCGATAACCGTCGTTGGTGAATATGGAAGACTTCCGCTTTTAACGTAGTTCCCCCAGTTCGCCTTGAAAGCTGTATTGGCAGGCGCTTCGGCGTTTTGCAGATAGGCCCAGCAATTGAGGTGCCCGACAAGCGTCGTCGTATCAAGCCCCTCTAGATCCGCCTCAAGCATATCCAGGCCGAGAACGGGAATGTCCGTCGCCTTGATCCCCTGATTGATGATTTCCTTTAAAAAGTCAGGAATGGAAGAACCGACAACCGTCAGAATGATGATGGGCTGGCCGCCAGGCTGGTTGATAAATTGGCGGATGTCATTGACGATCGTCTGAAAATTCGAAAACCCGACAGGAACATAGGTTTCTTTCCACGAGCTTTCGTCGAAGCCCTTTGATGCCCAATAGCCCTTGCAAATCTTGTTGATCGTCCGCGGCCACACGTAGTCCGAACCGAGCATGAAGAACCGCTTTGCCTCGCCGCCCTCGGGACCCATGAGATATTCGAGTGCCGGCAAAACCGAACTCGCGGGAGGCGAGTTCAGGTAAACAACGTTCTTGGAATTTTCTTCACCCTCGAAATGCAATGGATAGAACAGCAAACCGTTGTTCTGCTCCACGACCGGGAGCACGGATTTGCGGGAAACGGAAGTCCAGCAACCGAACAACGCAGAGCATTGATCCTGTAGCAATAGTTGGCGACCCAGCTGCGCATAAAGTGGCCAGTCAGAAGCAGGATCGGTCGCCAGTACCTGTACCTGCTTGCCCAGAACGCCACCCTTCGCGTTCAATTCGTCCGCCGCCATTTTGACGACGGCATTCAGGCGACCTTCGATATTTGCCATCGTTCCAGACGAGGAAAACAAGCATCCGAGCTTTAGCGTTTCGGCGGCTCGAGCACGGTTGGCTATCAGGGCGGGGGTGGCAAGAGCGACGCCTGCAGCGGCAGTATTTATAAGGAAACTTCGACGATCCATCCTATTGCTCCGATTTTAACGGCGACCCACTCGCCCAACATCTCCATCGTTGCAAAGCCCATGCCAATTTATTTGCGCATCGCAAATAAATATCATGCGTATGAATTGATTGAATAATTTATTATCGACGTCGGTTTGGAAGGACCATCGGGCGAACGCCGAAAATCCCTCTGCCCACTAAACGAGCAGCGAGTGCACACATACGCAGCAGATAGAGATCTTGCTTATTTGTTGGTCCGTATTGAATTTTCGGCATGGATCAAGCAAACGTAGCCCGAATGTACTCTTAAAAGTCGCAACATGCTGGTCCCTGCCTCTCGACTTAAATTGTTAAAAAAGGCTGCTGTCCTGGCCGCAGTTCGCCATAAGCCGGGGGTGTCCCGGCGCGAACTTGCACGCCAGCTCGAAAGCACCGACTCCAACCTCTCGCGCATCACGCGTGAGTTGATCGCCGACGGCTTTCTTCTCGAACGTGCGACATCGCCGAAGGCAGTCCGCGGTCGGCCCAATGTCGGGCTGTATTTGAACGGCACCAACATTTTTCTTCTGTGCATCGTGCTTTCAAAATACGAACAAAAAATCTCGATCATTAATCTTTTGGGTCAACGCATCGTGGAGGACATCGTCTCCGGGGAATTGGATAACCTCGCCGTAAATCTCCTCAAGAAGTGCTCGGAGATTACAGATCGCCTAGCAAGCCAACCCAATCTTGGTTATCGGAAATTATGTGGCATTGAGCTCGTTTCATCCCCCGATCTGAACATCCCGGGAGAACTAGATATTGAAGCGTGGCTTAGTGTACTGGCGAGCGAGATCGAGACTCGTTTTTTCGCTCCCGTTAGCAGAGCAGCGATCGCGGACGCGCTGCATATTGCGGAAACCCGGCAAGAGGCGATCATCCCAAAATCGCCGAGCATCATGGTCCATGCTGGGTTTTCGATAGATGTCAGCTTGATTGTCGTTACCGAGAATTCATCACGCAGCACGTTCGAAGGACGGCTCGATAAGTTAAAAACGATCTACGATCCCGTTAGTAACTGCTGGCAACCATTGGATACGGTTGCTTCTGCTGGCGCTGTTCTAAAGCGGCTCGGGCACTTGGATCAAATGGACGGTAGCGGCCAGGATGGTCTGCGTCTTGGCGTTCCTCATGCAATCAGGCAGGCAAATGCCCGAGATCGGCGGGCAACTCTCATCTTCCGGGACGCAGGAGAAGCTGTTGGAGCGGCGATTGCAGGCCTACTGGCGATCCTTTCACCGGCGCATGTCATTCTGGCCGGCCCACTTTCTGCTGCGGCACCTTTCATTGAGGGGATAACCTCTGCCCTCTCGGAAAATGAAGGTGCCAGTCAGTGTTCTGTTACGATTGATATATCAAAGCTTAGCGATTTGCGTGCGGCTGAGCTGGCTGGCCTAGAAGCCTTGGTTTTTTCATCGCCTTGGCTTTGAGAAGCGGGCGCCCACCAGATCTTCTGTTAGTTTCCCGTATCGTACTGCGATGAGGCGAGAACTCTAGCTAAAATAAATTCCATTCTGTCGAATGGGTGCTGTTTCAGGACCGTGCGCCTCACGTAACCGCCCCAATCTGCCACGGGACAAATTCGTTGTCTCCGTAATCATAGTCCTCGCTCGCCGTATGTTCCCCAGAAGCGACGGCTATGATGCGTTCAAAAATCCGCTCGCCGGCTTCGTGAATGCTGTCTGTACCGTCGATGATGCCGCCGCAATTGATATCCATGTCTTCGCTCATGCGATGATACATTTCGCTGTTGGTCGCGACCTTGATGCAGGGAGCCGGTTTGAAGCCCGATACGGATCCCCGCCCGGTCGTAAAAACAATCAGGTTGCAGCCGCCGGCGACTTGTCCTGTTACGGCAACGGGATCGTAGCCGGGAGTATCCATGAACACGAAGCCCGGTTCGGTGATCAGTTCACCGTACTCGTAGACTTCCTGCAATGGCATGGAGCCTCCCTTAGCAACTGCACCGAGCGATTTTTCCAGAATGGTCGTCAGTCCGCCTTCTTTGTTGCCGTGAGAAGGGTTGTTATTGAGTTCCGCGCCGTTCTTTTCCGTATAGTCCCGCCACCAGTCAATACGCTTCATCAGCTTCTCCGCGACAGCTGGGGTTGCGGCGCGGCGCGTAAGGAGGTGTTCCGCGCCATAAATTTCGGGAGTCTCGCTAAGGACAGCCGTTCCTCCATGCTTCACAAGGAGGTCCGCTGCATATCCCAGAGCTGGGTTGGCGGTTATGCCGGAGTAGCCATCGGATCCGCCGCATTGGAGGGCGAGTTTTAGTCCCGAGAGAGGGACGGAGGTACGCTCGACATCGTTTATGTCAGGTGCCATTTCATCGATGATGCGGATGGCCTCCTCAATGGTTTTGCGCGTTCCGCCCATTTGCTGGATCGTCATGGTGCGGAGCCGGGTCCCCTCGTCCAGCTCGAAAGCCTCGACGAGATGACTGATCTGGTTCGTCTCGCATCCCAGCCCGATGATCAGTATCGCACCAAAATTGGGATTACGCGCATAGCCGTTCATGACGCGGCGCAGATAAACGAAACCTTCCGTATCCATGGGAATGGCGCAGCCCGTTCCGTGGGTCAGCGCTACGACACCGTCGATATTCGGATAACCGCCAAAACCCTTTGTTTTGTAGTGCTCCGCGATGGCCCTGGCGACCGTGGCCGAACAATTCACCGAGGTGATGATGCCGATGTAATTGCGTGTGCCGACGAGACCGTTGGGTCTGACATAGCCGCGAAACGTGCGCCGCTCTTCCGAAGGCAGAAGTGGTGTAGGGCCGCCGTCCCTGGCGAATTCGTGCGAAACGTGGCTCTCCAGCATGGCGAGATTCTTGAGATGAACGTGTTCGCCCGCCCGGATGTCGGTTTTCGCCGTGCCGATGACCTGACCGTATTTCAGGACCGGTTCGCCGTCGGGAATTTCACGTACCGCAATTTTGTGTCCGCTCGGGATGGCATCCAGCGTCGTCAGACCCGCCAACGTCTCTCCAGCCTCGATCAGCCTGGTCGCGACGATCACGTTGTCGGCTTCGTTGAGACGGATGGTCGACAGGCCTGAATTGTGATCACGCCTAAATTCCGATTTGGTTGTTACGGCCATTTGTATCTCCAGAGAGAGGCTGGTGTCAGCGTCAGCCTTCAGGCGTTAGCGTTCTTGGCCCCAGTGAGAAACCAGGCCGCGTCGTATTGGTGAGAAGACGCTCACAATCCCATGAAATCGGCCATGAGTTGAAGCTGGCAACTCAACATATGCTTTCCGAAATGGATGGTGCAGCCTGCGTTTCCCGCGGCTTTCAGGAGCGGCGTTATCTCGGGCTCCATAATCACCTCCGCGACTGTCATGCCGGATGTCAGTGTGCTCACATCCAGAGGAAGGGGATCGTCGGATTTCATGCCGAGCGTGGTTCCGTTTATCACGATATCGTGGCTGGAAGCGTCCGGCGTTCCCAGCGCGACCACGACATCGGGATACATGGACAGAAGCCTCTCACGCAGGTCGACGATCTTCTCGGTGCTGCGGTTCGACAGCGTAATACGTGACGCCCTCGCTTCCGCCATGGCAAAGGCAACGGCACTTGCAGCACCACCCGCGCCGACGAGATAGACCGACTTGCCCCGTATATCCTTTCCCTGGCTGCGAAGCCCTTCAACGAAACCGACCCCATCGAGCTGACCACCGACAAGCCGCCCGTCCGACTCCCGGCGCAGGATGTTGGCGGCGCCCACAGCCCGTGCGTGGGGTGTCAGCTCATCGCAAAGCGCCAGAATCGCCTGCTTATGAGGCACCGTCACGATCGCCCCATCAAAGCTGCGCAGTTTCCGCAGTGACCGAACCAGTTCCGGCAGATCGTCAGGAGTGACGTTCATGGGAACCATGACCGCATCCTTACGGCGTTCCCGCGCGATCCGGTTGATACCGGGCGGTGCTTTGACGTGCTCGATCGGGTGAGCCAAAATGCCCAGAACCCGCGTCCTTCCAGTTATTTCACTTGCATCCGCCGCCTCAAGCGACACAGCAACGACATTCGTTGACATATCGATACCTCTCAGCGTCCCCAGCGTAACGCGACGGGATTGACGGCACGCGCCAGCTCGAGAAGACCTTCACGGCTCGCCGGATGCAGCGGCTTCAGGGGGTGACGAACATGATCCGACGCGATCACGCCGCCCTCCATCATCACGGCTTTCGCCGCCCGCAGGCCGCACTGCCTGTTCTCGTAATTGATCAGGGGCAATATCTTCTCATAGCCGGCCATTGCCGCATACCGATTACCTTTCGCATGGCTTTCGATGATCGGCTTTATAAGGTCCGGAATCATCGCACTCGCCATGACGCCGGTTGCCCCGGCATCGAGGTCGGCCATCAGGGTGATGGCTTCCTCACCATCGAAAGGCCCCTCGATCGCATCACCGCCGACTTCGATGAGCTTGCGCAGCTTGGCTGCCGTGCCGGGCACCTCGATCTTGAAGTATCGCACAAGCGGATGAGCCCGGGCGATGCGGACCAGCAGATCGACCGAAAGATCAACGCCGCTCAACGGCGCGTCCTGGATCATGACGGGAATTCCGCCCGCATCTGCCACACGGGTGAAATGCTCGTAAATGGCGCTTTCATCTACCTTGATGGCACCCGCACCATGATAAGGCGGCATCATCATCAGAAGTTTCGCCCCATGGCTGGATGCATGGGCTGCCCGCCCGGCGGCGATGCGCGTGCTGAAATGGCTGCAGGTCACCATGACGGGAACCCTGTCGCCGACATGCTCCAGACACACTTCCGTCAGTTGCGTCCGCTCTTCGTCGGAAAGTAGGAACTGTTCAGAGTAATTTGCCAGGATGCATATTCCGTCGACCCCCTGATCGATCATGCAGTCCAGGACACGCCGCTGGCCATCTAGGTCCATATCCCCATTGGCATGGAAAGGCGTCGGCGCGACGGGAAACAAGCCTGAATAGGGCTGAACAGTTGTCATAAGAATACTCCCGGTATCGAGACGGGCAGAACCTACCCAGGTCTCGGTTCAGATGGCCCCACCGGTTCGGTGGGGCCGAATTTCGACTGATCCGGACACAGAGTTTCCAAAAGGAAATAGAACGGTTCCAGATAGAGATCGTGGCAAGGTACCGCCACATGGTTGACGGCACAGGCGGGCGCTTCGCCGGAACGCATGTTCCGGCGCTCAAAGTCAGCCAGTTTCGTTGTGTTTCCTAGCCAATCAAACCGATCGCGCGCCCCATGCCGCCCGTGGCGCCCTTGAACTTGTGGGGCAGAAAAATGAACACGGCGCCGCGGGTCGGCAGTTTACCCAGATTCGTCAGATTTTCCGTTGCGTACATGCCACGTCCGAGCGCGGCCCAATGCGGCGTGTTGTCGTCCTGCATCGCGCCAATGCCGCGCCCGTCGACGCCGATATGGCGAACGCCGCGATCAAAGAGAAACTCGATTGCTTCAGCCGAGGGTGCCGGATGAGAACGGTCATATTCGAAGCCTTCCGGCAGCGGCTTATAGTATTTGTCGGACCAGTCTGCGCGGAAAAGAACGATCTCGCCGGGCTGGAAACCACCGTGCCGCTCTTCCCATTCCTCCAAGAATTCACGGGAGATCCAGGGGCTCTCCGCCAGATGCGTATGGGTTCCCTTCGGGGCTGCCTCAACCAATGAGCGGACATCGACGACGACGGCGGGACCAATGAGCTGCTTGAGGTCGAGCTGCTCAATCGTGACCGTGCCGAATTCGGTGGCGTGTGGCAGGCCGCTTTCAAGAGACGGCGTAAAATGCGAGGGGGCGTCGATATGCGTTCCCGTATGGTCGTCATGAATCTGGACATATTCCAGAAAGACACCGCGCGGATCGGTATAGGTGTTGAAAAGATACTGATTCATCCGCTGCCCTTCGGGCGGGGAACAGGGCATGTCCGGACCCGTCGTAACCGACAGATCGACGATGGTGGCACCCTGGAGAAGCTGCCACAGCTTGTTTGTCGAATTCGTGCTCATCATTGTTTCCTAGATCGCCCGTTGTGCAGATGACGAAACAATGCGGCCGATAAAAAAAGTTGTCAACGGTTTCACAGAAGAAAATCTGAAAAACTTTCCACCATGAAACAAATCACGCGGACTTCGCCGTCAACCTCTGCTTCAGCAACTCGCGAAGCGTCTGAGCGAGGTTCGGCGTGGCACTTGAGCACATTACGAGCAACTGGGCGGGCTTCCCCTTCGCGGCGATATAGGCATGCCCCATGGTGCTGTCGAAATAGACGCTGTCACCGGCATCCAGCGATATTTCTTCGTAAAGCGACGTATAGAGCGTGATTGTCCCATCGAGAACATAGAGAAATTCTTCTCCCACATGGGTCCAGAGACCGTCCACGCGCTGGAGGGAATCGGCCTTCACGTCGATTACCATCGGCACGATGCGCTTGTGCGCTATGTCCGTGCAAAGATAGACATATTTGTAATTGTCGTCCTCCATCACCACACCGTCGTGCTGACGGCTTACGCTGCGGCGCCCCATCAGTTGCCGCGGCTCCTCGCCGGAAGAACCAGGTGCGAGAAGGTCGCCGATCTCGATATCCAGGCCGTCACAGAGTTGTATTATCGTCTGATAAGACGGAGAGATAAGGTCGTTTTCGATTTTCGAAAGCGTGGACTTGGAGAGCCCCGTCTTGTCCGCAACATCCGCAAGCGTCCAGCCGTGATGACCTCTCCTTTCGCGGAGAACCTGCCCGATCATCGCAGGCGGCTTGCGGGTGCTGCTGTTCATTTCCATCATCGATCGTCCGTGTTGGTTGCTTGCCCTGCGCTGAAGCGCGTCAATCTACAATTGCGATCCGTTACCATGACTCAAATATTTCATAAAGGAAATTGGAAAAACTCCACAAACCCGCGATGCCACGCGCATCAGGGCACAAAACGCTGTTCGCTGGCGTTTGTGACGCGTACCAAATGTGCGTCCTACCAAGTCACCGCGGAAAGTTCTTCCGCCATAAGCGGCTGGGAAAATTCAGCTTTTCAGATAAAGTCCGTCAAAAACCATCGTCGAGCAGTTTGCGCGGTTTTCTCGCCTTGACTAAATGTTTCCTTTATGAAACTGTATGAAAAAATGAAAGCCGCAGGGCAAGGGTGAACACAGGTAGCGACGCTTGCGCGGAAACGCGGGAAGTGGACGAAAGCCGAAGACAGCGCTGGGAGTTTTCCGAAAGGAAACCTGTACGACGACGGTCCTCTTTAAAAAGGGGAGCGACGCGCGGTCGTGCTCGCCTTCAGAAGGACGATCCGGATACAAGGGACTATACGGATGCCGCACGAATTAGAAAAACCGGAAAAGCCGATGGCAATCCCGCTGCTTCGGATGCGCGGCATAAAGAAGCAGTTCGGCCCTGCCTTCGCCCTGAACGGGGTCGATCTCGATATTTATCCGGGTGAGGTTCACGCTCTCATGGGCGAGAATGGTGCCGGCAAATCGACCTTGATGAAAATTCTTTCCGGTGCACATTCCTGCACGGCGGGGACAATCGAGGTCAACGGCGGCCCTGCCCTCATTTCCGGCCCCACCGACGCCAAGAGGCTCGGCATATCCATCATCTATCAGGAGCTGGCGCTAGCACCCAATCTGACGGTCGCGCAGAACATGGTGCTTGGGCAGGAAAAAGCCCGGTTCGGGTTTGTCGATCGCAATGCGACAATAACGGCCTGCCGTAAGGCTCTTGACGAGCTGGACGTAGACTTTTCACCAACCGACAAGGTCGCCTCCCTCTCGCTAGCCCAGCGTCAGCAGGTGGAAATCGCACGCGCGCTGCTGTCAGACTGTCGTATCCTTGTCATGGACGAGCCGACGACGTCCCTTTCCTCCCGAGAATGCGAGCGTCTTTTTGCCATCGTCCGGAAGCTGCGGGCGCAGGGTCTGGCGATCATCTACATCAGTCATCGAATGGACGAAGTCTACGACCTCGCCGACCGCGTGACGGTTTTGCGCGACGGACGATACGTCGGCTCCGTCACGCGCGCTGACCTGTCAGAGGAACGGCTGGTCCAGATGATGGTCGGCCGGGACCTCTCGAGTTTCTATCAGAAGGACAGGAATGCCGGCTATGCGCCCGGCGCCACGCTTCTGTCGGTGCGCAACCTGCGGGACGGCGCGAAGGTCAAGGACGTCAGCTTCGATCTACGGCGCGGCGAAGTTCTCGGTCTCGCCGGCATTGTCGGCGCGGGGAGAACGGAGTTCGCCCGCCTTGTCTACGGTGCATCACGTGTGACCGGTGGAACGATGTTGCTCGATGGGGAGCCAATCGAAATTCGAAGCCCGCTCGACGCGCTTCAGGCGGGCATCGCCTATCTCACGGAAGACCGAAAGCATGACGGCCTGTTTCTCGATATGAGCGTCTCCGCGAATGTCAATATCGCAGCCATCGGAGACGACAGCAAAGCCTGCGCGTTTCTGGACAGAACCAAGGAGAAAAGCCGCACCGCTGGCGCGATAAGGGAGATGAAAATTGCCCTGTCCGGCCCTCAGATCAATGTCGGCGCGCTGTCGGGAGGCAACCAGCAGAAAGTGCTTTTGGCGCGACTGCTGCAAACCCGGCCGAAACTGATCATTCTCGACGAGCCGACGCGAGGCGTCGATATCGGCGCCAAATCGGAAATCTACCGGATCATCGAGACACTCGCCCACAACGGAACCGGTGTGCTGGTCATTTCGAGCGACCTGCCGGAACTCGTCGGCATCACCGATCGCGTCGTCGTCATGCGTGACGGCCGCATCGAAGGCGAAGTCGGAGGCTCTACCGGCACGCCCATCACCTCGGAAAAAATCATCGCCATCGCAACCGGCACCGCGGGACGCGACGGCCATCCCCTTCGGGAGGCAAGACCATGACCACCACACTTTCCACCGAACAACCGCTGGTTCGGCGCAAACGTGCAATTCGCACGTCCTTCCATGCGCTTGGCATGTTCCCGATCCTCGTCCTGATCAGCCTGGCTTTCCAGTTCATGAGCGGTTACACCGAAACCGGAAGCCTGCTCGATGCCTGGACATCGGGGCGCTTTCTCACGATGCAGAACCTGTCCATCGTGATGCAGCAGGCCTCCATCAACACCGTCCTTGCAGCCGGCATGACATTCGTCATCCTGACCGGCGGCATCGATTTGTCGGTGGGCTCGATCCTCGCGGCATCCGCCATGGTTGCCGTCATGGTTTCGCTCGTGCCGGGATGGGGAATGTTCGGCATAGCGGCGGGCATTCTGCTCGGCTTGTTTTTGGGCGCCGTGAACGGCGGGCTGGTTGCTTTCGGAAAACTGCCGCCGTTCATCGTGACGCTCGGCTCCCTGACTGCCGTGCGCGGCCTTGCCCGCGTGCTCGGTGATGACAAGACGGTCTTCAATGCCGACCTTCCGTTCGCGGCCATCAGCGGCAACGCCTTCCTGGGCATTTCGTGGCTGACGGTGATGGCGTTCGCCGTAATCGTGATCTCCTGGATCATCCTCCGCTTCACCACGCTCGGCGTGCGGATCTATGCGGTGGGTGGCAACGAAGCCGCGGCGAAGCTTGCGGGAATCAAGGTCTGGCAAATCCTGATGTTCGTCTACTGCGCTTCCGGCCTTCTGGCGGGTCTAGGCGGGGTCATGTCGTCCACGCGCCTTCTCGCTGCAAACGGTCTGCAACTCGGACAATCCTACGAACTGGATGCGATCGCGGCCGTCATCCTGGGCGGAACCAGCTTCGTGGGCGGCGTCGGAACGATCTGGGGCACGCTGATCGGTGCGCTGATTATCGCCGTCCTTTCCAACGGGCTCATCCTGACCGGCGTCTCGGACGTCTGGCAGTTTATCATCAAAGGGCTCGTCATCATCTGCGCAGTTGCGCTCGACCGTTATCGCCTAATGAGTTCGGGAAGAACCTGACAGACGGAGGAAGCTTCCGGCTGGGGCTTACCAACAATCAATCCAATCGTAAAAACAGGAGACTAACGATGAAAAGTGCATGGTTTGCCGCTCTATCGATGCTCGCAGTCACGGCTTCCACGGCCTCCGCCAAGGACCTGAATGCTATCGGCATCTCGCTTGCCTCCCTTGGAAATCCCTTCTTCGTGGCCCTTGCAAAGGGCGCAGAAAGCGAAGCGAAGAAGATCAATCCCAATGTCAAAGTCACGACCCTCGGCTTTGAACAGGATCTCAACAAGCAGATCGACCAGATCGACAATTTCATTGCATCCGGCGTCGACATGATCCTCCTCAATCCGGGCGACCCCAAGGCTCTCGCGCCCGCCATCAAGAAGGCTCGTGACGCCGGCATCATCGTCGTTGCCGTCGATACCGCAGCTGACGGCGCCGATCTGACTGTCACGACGAACAACGTGCAGGCTGGCGAAATCGCATGTCAGTTCATCGTCGACAAGCTCAGCGGCAAGGGCGACGTCATCATCCAGAACGGCCCTCAGAACTCGGCCATCATGGACCGTGTCGTCGGCTGCAAGAAGGTGTTCGCGGCCAATCCCGATATCAAAATCCTCTCCGATGACCAGAACGGAAAGAGTTCCCGCGATGGTGGGCTGGAAGTCATGCAGTCGCAACTGACGCGTTTTCCCAAGATCGATGCTGTCTTTGCCGTGGCGGATCCGCAGGCGATCGGCAGCAACCTTGCTATGAAACAGCTTAACCGCTCCGGCATCATCATCACCTCCGTGGACGGTGCGCCGGATCTTGAAGCCGAACTCAAGAATGATGCAAGCCAGGGCATCCAGGCCACGTCCGCGCAGGACCCCTACAAGATGGCTGCTACTGCCGTCGAACTCGGGAACAAGGTGCTCAATGGCGAAACGCCGGAGAACGCGGTCGTCCTTCTCAATGCGGAACTTGTGACCCGTGACAATGTGGCCGAGCACAAGGGCTGGGAAGCCGTGCGCGATTAGTCGACCCATACCCAAGCCGGGCGTCATAACGGCGCCCGGCCGTATCTGCTGAGGCACGATCTGGAGACGCGCAGACAAGCACGAGTTCTCCAAGCAGGGCCGCCTTTATCATACCGAGCCGCATTTACAGTGGCTGGTGCATGGATCGGGCCTGGGCCCGACGACCTACCTAAAAGCCGTCAACATTAACATCAAGGGGAATGACTATGTCCAAATACCACGCGGCATTGTTTGCCATGACCGTATCTATGTTGGCGCTCAGCCCAGCGCATGCCGATACGTCATCCAAGAAAATCGCATTCTCGAACAATTACGCCGGCAACACCTGGCGTCAGGCCATGCTGGCCAGTTGGAACGACGTCACGCCCAAGGCCGTTGCCGACGGTATCGTTGCGGCCGCTGACGTCTTCACAACGGCTGAAAACCAGGCAACTGAACAAGCGGCACAGATCCAGAACCTCGTCCTACAAGGATATGACGCCATCGTCATCAATGCGGCCTCGCCGACAGCTCTTAACGGAGCGATAAAGGAAGCCTGCGACGCAGGCGTCGTCGTCGTGACATTCGATGGTATCGCCACGGAACCGTGCGCATGGCGTGTAACGGTCGATTTCAAGGAAATCGGCTACCGCCAGGTCAAGTTCCTGAACGACGTCCACCCGGAGGGCGGAAACCTGCTCGAAGTCCGCGGCCTTCCGGGCACCTCGATCGACAGCCAGTACCATGAGGGCATCCTTGCCGGCGTCAAGGATTTCCCCAAGTTCAAGGTCGTCAGAGAAGTTCAGGGCGATTGGTCTCCAACTGTCGCACAGAAGGCAGTGGCTAGCGTGCTGCCGAGCCTGCCTGAGATTGTAGGCGTCGTGACGCAGGGAGAGGTCGGCTTCGGGACAGCGGAAGCCTTCAAGGCGGCAGGCCGGCCAATTCCGACCGTATTCTTCGGCAACAGCCAGGCGGAACTGGCCTGGTGGAAGGAAAATATCGACAAGAATGGTTACAAATCCCTGTCGGGCTCCATTCCGCCGGGCATGAGCAGCATGGCTTTCTGGGTGGCCCAGCAGATTCTCGACGGCAAGAAAGATATTCCGAAGGACCTGACCGTACCCTTCCTTGGGATCGACGCTGCAGGGCTGGACACCGCCCTCGCATCCACGCCGGAAGGCGGCGTGGCGAACATCAACTACACGCAGGACATTGCGATCGAGGCAATCGCTGCAGCATCCAACCAGTAATGGCAGACGGCCGGCCCTTTCAACGGGGCCGGCTGTCCCGAACGCGGAGGATTCAAAGTTGACCTTAACGGCAGAAGCGCCCTTCGTTCGACTCGAAAACATCACCAAGAACTACGGCGCGGTCCGCGCCCTTGGCGGCGTGGATCTGACTTTCAATTCAGGCGAATGCGTCGGCCTGGTGGGCCATAACGGGGCCGGAAAATCGACGCTCATGCAGATCCTTGCCGGCAATGTTCGACCCGATGGCGGAGAGCTTTCGGTTCTGGGCCAGAACGAGATCATATCCTACGGGGTCCAGCGCGCGCTCGCGCTCGGCGTCCGTTGCGTTTTTCAGGAATTATCGCTCTGCCCGAACCTGACGGTAGTCGAAAATACCCGTATCCGTCACCCGTCGATCACCGGTTTCGGATGGCGCAAACGTGCGTCACGCCTGATTAGAACCTTTCTCGACGACATCTTTCCGGGCAATAGGATAGCCGTGGACGATCTTGTGGCCGACCTGACACTGGGACAGCGTCAGATGGTCGAAATCGCGACGGTCTTTGCGAAAACGCCGTCTCCTCTTCGTCTCGTTATTCTGGACGAGCCGACCTCTTCGCTCGACCAGGCCATTGCGGGCCAGCTCCTCGATTATGTGCGCCGTTTCGTCGCCGAGGGCGGGTGCGTCATCCTCATCTCACACATTCTCGGGGAAATTCTTACGACCTGCGACCGGATCGTGGTCATGGGCGATGGGCGCGTCATGGAGGAGCGGCCAGCCGCCCGATTCAGCAAGCATTCGCTGGTCGAGGCCATGGGGCATGTGAACCATGAACCACAGGCTCACGGACCGGAAACCGTTGTTAAAGCAAGAACGGCCCCGGTCGTCGCCGAGATACAGCCTTCCAGACGCGGTAGCATGAAGCTCGAGGCGCGCAAGGGCGAAATCATCGGGCTCGGCGGCCTCGCCGGTCAAGGTCAGACGACATTGCTCGTTCTGCTTCAACGATCTGCCGGAAGACATTTCGTTTTTGCCCGGTGCAGCGGGCCGGTCGCCTTCGTTGCCGGTGATCGGCAGACGGACGGCGTCTTTCCCCTGTGGTCGATCGGCCAGAACGTCACGATCCGCTCGCTTGGCACCATGCGACGCTTCGGCCTGATAGACCCGAAGAAGGAGCGGGAGATGGAACGGCGCTGGAAAGAAAGGATGGCGATCAGGACGCCGGACATGGCCAACAACATCTATACGCTTTCTGGCGGCAACCAGCAGAAAGCACTGTTTGCACGCGCACTGGCATCCGATGCCGAAATCATCTTGATGGATGACCCGATGCGGGGCGTCGATATCGGCACCAAACAGGAGGTGTACGACATCATGCGTAGCGAGGCAGCGAAGGGACGCACCTTTGTCTGGTACACGACGGAGTTCGAGGAACTGACCAGCTGCGACTACGTCTATGTTCTGCGTGACGGCGCGATCGTTTCCGAAATGCCTCGTTCGGAGATGACGGAGGCCAAGGTGCTTCAATCTTCATTCGCGGAGGTGGCGCAATGATGCCCAATCTAATGACGCCCCGTGCTCTGCGTTCGCTTCTGCCGGCGATATCATTCACTGTCCTTCTTATCGGGATCTTTTATGTTCAGCCCCGGACGATGAGCTTCCTCGGCCTGAACCTGATGCTCAATCTCGCTCTTCCCATCGCACTGGCGACAATCGCGCAGATGTTCATCATCACCGTGAACGACATCGATCTGTCTCTCGGTGGTTTCGTTTCTTTCACGGCCTCTATCGGGGCAACCCTTCTCGGTGAAAATCCCGTCTTGGGTGTGCTCGCCCTTCTGGCATGCATCGGCGTCTATGCTCTGCTCGGCGCTATTATCCACATCCGGAATCTGCCTTCTATCGTCGTGACGCTGGGAATGAGCTTCGTGTGGCTGGGGGCAGCCATTCTCGTACTGCCGACGCCGGGCGGCCAGGCACCGGGTTGGCTGCGTGCGATCGTCTCCGTCAAGACGACTTTCATCCCCTTCGTAATCGTCGCAAGCGCCGTCATTGCTGTAGGTGTCCATTTCTTCCTCATGCGCTCATCAACCGGCGTGATCCTGCGCGGCGCTGGAGGAAATCCACAGGCCGTGGCACGCGCCGGCTGGTCGCTTTTGCGTGCCAAGGTCACGCTCTACGCCCTGGCCGGCGTCTTTGGCGTTCTTTCCGGCCTGACACTCGTTGGGCTTACGACATCGGCCGACGCCAATATCGCTCTGCGCTACACGCTTCTCTCCATTGCCGGCGTGATCCTCGGCGGCGGCGAATTCGCCGGCGGGCGTGTTTCGCCCGTGGGCGCCGTTTTGGGCGCCCTCACGCTCACACTCGCCAGTTCGCTGCTGTCATTCCTCAGAATTTCCGGGGACTGGCAGATCGGCGCTCAGGGTGCAATCCTGATCCTCGTCCTTGCGCTGCGTGCCCTTGTCAACCGAATGGAGAGACGCGCATGATCTCGACCGTCTCAAGACTGGGAAAATTCGCCGGAAAAGCGCCGTGGGGATTCTCTTTTCTTGGAGCCGCCGCCGTTTTCCTGGCAACGATTATTTTCACCGAAGGAGCCGGGGCCGGACAGATCGTCACAACCGCCCTCACCTTCGGCACCATGTACGTCATCGTGGCGCTGGGGCAGATGTACGTCATCACCGCCGGACCTGGTAACGTGGACCTGTCGATACCATCGACCATCGCCTTGGCCGGGGCCGTTTCCATGAAGATCATGGACGGAAACGACGCTCTTATTCTGTGGGGCCTGATGGCCGCTGTCGGGGTCGGCATAGCGGTTGGATGTTTCAATTTCGCGCTGATAAGGCTGTTGTCGATCCCGCCCATCATCGCCACGTTGTCCGCGAGCTTTCTCGTGCAATCCGCGTCGATTGCCTACGGGCGAGGTCTTCGCATCCGGCCCCCTGGTGCATTTGCCGAATTCACCACAGGACGGATCTGGGGTATCCCGACGCTGGCGATCGTCGTTATTTTTTTAACCATCATTGGCGCCGCCGTCCTCCACAGAACGGTTTACGGCCGATCGGTCACTGCCATCGGCCAGAACCAGAGGGCTGCGGAATTGGCCGGCATCAGGGTGGATCGTGTTCGGTGGAGGACCTATGTCATCTGTGCGTCCCTTGCTGCGCTGTGCGGCGCTGTCCTTGCCGGCTTCTCCGGCGGCACTTCGCTCAACATGGGCGAGGAATACCTTCTCGCCTCCATAGCTGTCGTCGTTATCGGCGGATCGTCCGTTGCCGGCGGGCAGTCGAACGTCGCAGGATTGTGGGGTGCGTCTCTCTTCATGTATCTGCTTGTGACCATGCTCAACACGTTCGGCGCCGGAGCGGGGATACGCATGATCATGACCGGCCTCATAATTATCACTATCATCACCATCGCGGGCGGCTCCAAACCCTCCCGAACCTGAGTGTTGATCATGAGCGGCCTTGAGGGAATAATTCTATGAAACGAAAAGAATATCTGAACTTTGCTTAGATTCGCGGCGTAAACAAAACGAGCGGCAACTTCGAGTGAATAGCCCCTAGATTTGTAGACGCCTTCTTTCCTTATTTTGAGGTAGGAACAGTATCATGAGCAGATCGAATTTCAGCGAAGATTTTAAGCGCGACGCCGTGCGTCAGATCACGGAGCGAGGCTACCCGGTTGCGGAGTTTTTTCACCGAGAAGTGAGCCACCCCTAAGTATGGTTTCTGATCAGGCTTTGGTCAAGTGATTGGCCTTTTCTCCTCTCTTCTGTGCTGCTGCGGCCGAGCTTGCCTTGGGCGGAAGCTGTCGTTTCCCGTTTCCAGGATGTGGCAACGATGGGTCAGGCGGTCCTGCAAAGCGGTGGTCATCTTGGCATCGCCGAAGACGGTAGCCCATTCGCTGAAGCTGAGGTTGGTGGTGATGACGACGCTGGTGCGCTCGTAAAGCTTGCTCAGCAAGTGGAAGAGCAGCGCTCCACCCGAGGCACTGAACGGAAGGTATCCGAGTTCATCGAGGATCAGCAGATCGAGACGGACCAGCGCCTCGGCGATCTGGCCTGCCTTGCCTCTTGCTTTCTCCTGCTCGAGCGCATTGACCAATTTGATGGTCGAGAAGAAGCGGACCTTTCGGAGTGATGCTCGATAGCCTGGACGCCGAGGGCGGTCGCGACGCGTGTTTTGCCGGTGCCCGGCCCCCCGACGAGGACAATGTTCTGCGCTCCGTCGATGAACTCGCATCGATGCAGTTGGCGCACTGTTGCCTCGTTGATCTCGCTGGCAGCGAAGTCGTAGCCGGAGATGTCCTTGTGGGCAGGGAAGTGCGCAGCCTTCATATGATAGGCAATCGAGCGAACCTCGCGCTCGGCCATCTCGGCTTTCAGCAACTGGAACAGGATCGGCACGGCCGCATCGAAGGCTGGTGCTCCTTGCTCGATCAGGTCGGTGACCGCTTGGGCCATGCCATACATCTTCAGGCTACGCAGCATGATGACGACGGCGGCGCTGGCAGGATCATGACGCATGCCGACCTCCCACGATCCGGACACGCAGGCCATCGTAACGTTCGACGTTTGCCTTGGGTTCTCGAGCCAAGGTCAGCGCCTGCGGCGTGTCGATGTCGGGGCCGTCGGTCGTTTTGCCATCGATCAGACGATGCAGCAGGTTCAGCACATGCGTTTTGGTTGGCACGCCTTGATCCAAAGCCAGCTCCACAGCCCTGACGACAACCTGTTCGTCGTGATGAAGCACCAGAGCGAGGATATCGGCCATCTCACGATCGCCACCGGGACGGCGAAGCATCTGGTCCTGCAACTGTCGAAAGGCCAGCGGCAATTCCATGAAGGGAGCACCATTGCGCAGGGCACCAGGCTTGCGTTGGATAACGGCAAGGCAATGCCCGCCAGTCCCTACGTCAACTCGAAAGAGACGACCTGGTCACGCGCTACGATCTCGTGGAGATGCAACCGCGGCAGAATACGAGTTGACAGAATTGGGGATGGGTCTTCTCATTCGTATGATACCGCTGTGGACGGGAGTCGTCGAGAATTCGGAGCAGTTTCAATAATCCCGTGAGGACTTTGATTCCCATCCACCAGAGAAACCGTCCTGGGCAGACGGGTTGGTAGCCCTGACACAGACGCCCTCCGTCAGTAATGGCCATTGTCAAAGAGCAGCCTCTGCTGAAGTTGGCGATTGCGACGTAGCGTGACGGAGGAGAGCAAGCCATCGCACTCCCCGCCGCACCTTAACCTCTTTAATTAGACGTCAGGTTCGTGTTGATCCAATCGGAAACATCCGTGACCTTGATGCCTTCTCGTACGTTGAACGTGCCGGCCTTGTCCCATGCCATGCCTCGCCCGATACCGAAGGCAGCTCGGTATTTGCGCATCATGTTCTGCGGATCGTTTGCCAGTTCTGCCATAAGGACCGGAACCGTCCATTCGGACCGGCTGAAGGGCCTTTTCAAACCCGCTTCCAGCTTGTCAGCGAGCTGACCATAGGTGACCGTGTCCCCCGCTAGGAATACGATTTCGTTGGCGATAGTCGGCTCATAGAACACGATTTCAGCGGTGAGCACGCCGATATCGTCAGGCGTGGTTACCGTAACAGCGTTGTTGTAGCTGCCAAGAGCTCTGACCGTGCTCTTTTCGAGATCGACGACACCAAATTCTGGCTCGAACAGATAGCTCATGAACATGCCGGTGGAGATGATCACCCATTCGGTCTTGTTTTGCGAGCGCAGCAGTTCACGCACATCAAGCTGCGCATCGAAGATGTCCTGCGGACCACCTCGACCGATTGCTTCGAAATCAACACCGAACTGCCACGGGAAATAGCGCGGGATCCCTGACTGCAAAGCAGCCTTTGCCAGTTTCATCGGCGTGTCGATGCCAGCCGCATAGCCTGTGCAGCCAATGACGGTGTCATAAAGCGAGAACAGAGAAGCCAATTCGTCAATTGAACTTTTGACCAGATCCCCTACGACGATCTCGATCCCCAAGTCCCGGATTTCAGCAATATCGCGCTGCTTGGCGGGCGAAGCAGAATCTACGGCGCTAGCCCGCAACAGAACGCTGATCTTGGCGTCGTCGATGTCCTTTGCGCGACGCGCCAGATTGCGCAAGACCGGCATCCCGAGTTCTCCAGCACCCAGCACAAGGATATTCCGTGACTTCACGTTCGAAACTGTCTGATTCATCGTTTTTTCCTTCAAGAATTTAGTGTCGCCACTACTTGGCAAGAGCGGAGCATGAAGAAAAGAAGGTACACGGATGATACTGCGGTAAAACTGAGGGCGGGCAGAGAGGACCCTGATCCGCGGAGGGAATCAATTCCTCTCGCGGGATAACGCGCTCGCTGCGCTGGACTGTCGATGAGATAACTCGACAACCTCTGACGTGCCCATCGCGGATACGTGTCGCGCTGACAATTGCGCCCAGTTGTGGAATAATGTTCGCAGGCTGCATATTTTGGCGTATAGGCGGCGCCGGCTGTTGCGGTAGCGGAGGTCCCTTTTTGAATACTACACCCTTGATCAGTCAATTGGCGGCAAAAATCGTCGAATATGTGAGGACACAGGATGATCCTCACGGTATGCGCCTGATTGAGCGCAAGTTAGCGGAACACCTGAAGGTCTCCCGTTCGCCAGTCCGTAGCGCGCTAAAGGTCCTTGAGGATCAGGGGTTCGTACAGACCGCACCCACAGGCGGGTTTCTCGTATCATGGAAGGGCGGCGAAATTCGTCTACCTCAGCTTGATGATCCTGTGCAGGAAGATGGGGAGGTTTACTCTAAAATCGCAGTTGATCGTTTAGAGGGGAGACTTCCTGACAGAGTGACGGAGAAGGAACTGTGTCGTCTATACGACCTCACCAAGGGGCAACTCGCCAAGATCCTTCGGAAAATCCATAGCGAGGGTTGGATCGAACGCCTCCCCGGTCACGGCTGGGAGTTCCTCCCAATGCTGACATCGATGCAGGCATACAAGGATAGCTACCGCTTTCGTCTCACAATCGAGCCTGCAGCCATACTGGAGCCTACCTTCAAGTTGAACCGTGCCGCCCTTGAAGCGTGCCGAGCTCAGCAGCAGCAATTAATCGACGGCGACATCTGGAACGTATCTAATCCCGACCTTTTCGACCTAAACAGCCAGTTGCACGAAGCAATCATTGAGTGCAGTGGAAACCTTTTCTTTATCGAGTCCCTCCGCCGCATTGATCGAATTCGAAGGCTTATCGAATACAAGAGGTCACTAGATAGAAAATACGCGATCGTGCGCAGCCAAGAACATGTGCAGCTTGTCGATCTACTTCTGGAAGACAAGCGGCAGCTTGCCGCCGCCTACATGTCACAGCATCTCTCATCAGTGAGCATGATGAAGGTCGCAACACGACCGCACGATGAATTCTGACGACTTTACCGATGGCAGATCTGCGATCTGGCTATTACATTTATGTCCGATTGTAGGTCGCGGCCTACCGCTTTTGCTCTTACACCATTGAAAGAGCGACTTTGGTATGCCTTCCAGCGAAACAGGTCCGCCGGTAGCGGAAACCATTTGCCCACCAAAGCGCTGAAGTCTGTTGGATGCCTCAGATATCCGGTTTCAGACCCGTGCAGAGAGGATTGAGTTGTCGACCGCGCGGGAATCCGTATCCCGCGCGGTAGAAAGGCGCCTATCTGGGCTACCAAAGAGCGGTCATGAGTATGAGCGTCAAGGCAACCGTTATCCCTCCGCCAATGCGCGTTGCAATCTGTGCAAAGGGCATGAGCATCATGCGATTTGATGCCGACAGGATAGCAATGTCTCCTGCGCCGCCCATTCCGCTATGGGTACTGCTGACGATTGCCGACTCAATCGGGTATAGATTGACGAACCGGGCTGTGACAAATCCTGATGCCGTCATTGCGACAACTGTCGACACGATAGTTATCAGATTGGCCGGTGCAAAGCCTTCAACCAGCTTCTCCCACGGCGTTAAGACAATGCCGAACGCAAAGAGCATAGGATACGCGATGGCGGTCAGGCAGAACTTGTAGACAGTATACGAGCCGGTCTGCAGCCGCGGAGTGATGCCATGGAAAAGCTTGAGCGCAACGGCAAGGGCTAGCATCACGACTGGCGCGGGAAACGAGAAAAGCTGTTGGGCAAGTACGCCGGTAAGATACAGTGTTACTGCGATCATCCCGGCGGCGGCAATGTTCTGAACATTCCCATCAGGTTTAACGGTCTCTACAGCGAGTTCTTCGTCATCTGTGGGCTGAAGTTTGCCATTGCCGGTCAAAGCCGGAAATCTCCGGCCGAGCGAGCTCAAGGCCCCGGCGCAAATGATGGCTGTGAGATTGCCGACGAGGATTGCCGGCATTACACGCGCGAGAACTTCGCCCTGCTCCATACCGGTTATTCCGTGATAGCCGACGGCGAGAGGGATTGCTCCCTCGCCCACTCCGCCTGCCATAATCGGGGCAACGATAAAGAAGAAAGTGTCCCAAGTGCCAAGGCCCAAAAGCGTGCCGACGGTGACACCGACGAGCGCCGCCACATTCGACCCGACGAAAAGAGGGACGAAAATCTTCATGAAGCCCTTGATGAGTGTGGAGCGGTCCATACTTAGTATCGAGCCAACTATGACCGCCGCAATGAACACGTACAGGATCCCCGTCGACTTGAAGAAGCTCTCAACGACAGTGCTCATTTGTGGGGGAATCCAGCCGCGATAGGCGAGATACGATGGCACGAATGTGACGACAACCGCCGCGCCACCGATATTTTTGATAATCGGCAAGCGCTTGCCCAGTTCGCCAAGTGTGAATGCGAAGGCGGCCATGATGCCGATGACGGTAGCAATGTCGCTCTTGATCGTTCCTAGCCAAGTAAAGGCTGCAAGCAGCGCGATCAGCAAGACGTAGATCGGCAAAGGAATGATCCCTAGGTCGAAATCCATCCATTTCTGCCAGACGTTCGTTGAGGCTTTCGGTGCTCGTGTCACGCTGGATTGCGCGTCGGAATGCGATGCAATGTGGGTCATGGCTCTCCTCCCAGGAGGCTGGGTTATGGTCAGGGGTGATTGAAGAAGTCGAAGATCTCGGTAGGGTTCTCGGACAGAATGCGCGCAAGGCGCGTCTCGTCTCCGATCCAACTGCGCAATCGACGAAAGTCAGCATCGTCGTTGACTTGTCTAAACGGCTCGATTTCGGAAGCGCTGCGCTTGGCGCGGTCTGCTCCTCCACCAGTATGCGGCCAGTCCGAAGCCCAGAGCATACGCTCGGGCGCGGCGTTGATCATCGCTTGTGCTGCGGGCCTGAGGTCCTCGTAGTCGACCAATTGACTGCCGGTCCGGCAAGGCGCTGACAGTTTAATCCAGACCCGCCCTCTTCCAAGAGCACTCAGCAGCTTCTTGAAGGCCTCGTCATTGCGATCCATTCCGCATTTGAACCCTGCGAAGTGATCGAGGATAAGCGGTACGTTTTCCCCCTCAAGCCGCTCGATGGCAGCAACCGCGGTATGGGTATCCACATATAGCTGAACTGCCATTCCAACTTCCTTGGCCCGCTTCGCGGTTTCGGCTATGACGAGAAGCTTGTCGCGTGGAGCTGCTGTTTTTGCGGCTTCGAAATTAACTCTGATCGCTCGCACGCCGACATTCCAAAGATCAGCCAGTTGATCCAGGGTCACGGTTTCGTAGTCGACGACCGCCACCCCGCGGGCCCTGTCTGGTCCAAAGTGTCGAAGCGCCGAGACGAGGCAACGGTTGTCGCTGCCATAGACACTCGGCTGAACCAGAACACACCGGTCCATTCCCATCCGCCGCATCAACTGCTCGAGTTGTCCGCAATTCGCCTCACCAGGAGTGTAGGAACGTCCAGGATGGTAAGGGTGGTTTTTCGGATCGAAAACATGGACATGTGCGTCGCAGGCACCCGCAAAAAGACCTGTCCCGAGAGAGCGGGGCGAAGTTTGAGCATTCATGGCTATTCTCCTGTCTCAGTCCGCGCTTTTGCAAACCTGCGCGCGATAGTCGGCGCACCAAGGATGACGAAGACAATTCGGACGAGGTGATGGGCGACGACGAAACCGAGATCGGCGCCGGCGATAATTGTCAGCATTGACATTTCGGCCTGCCCTCCCGGCGCAAAGGCCAAAAACGCCTCAACCGGGGGCGCAAGCCCCATGAGCGTGACGAATTCGGTGACTATTGCTGCAAGCAGAGCAAGGATGAAGACGAAAACAACAGCACCTGAAACAGTGCTGCGGAGTTCTTGAAGGGTAATGCCGACGTAACTGACCCCGATGCCTGTACCGATCAAAAACTGGGCTGCCAGCAGAGCTTCTTTGGGCGGGCGAGCGTGCAACAAACCGGTCAGAGAAAGAAGTGCCGCGACAAGCAAAGGGCCGATAATAGCGGCGCCGAACAGCTTGATGGCTTCTCCGCCCTTCCAACCGACGACCGCTGCGATCGCCATCAGAACCATCTCGATGACAGGGAGTTCCCTCGCCGGCGCGCCGACGGGATTATCGAGGGACACTCCATAGGCCTGGACCAGGAGTATCGGCGCGATCACCATAATCACCAGCAACCGTGTAACGTGTACGAGAGACAACTGGCGGACGTTGGCGCCAGCTTCCATGCCGAATACGGTCATGTCGGCGGCACCACCGGGCATTGCCGAATAAAATGCAGTAATCGGATCGAACCTGCAGTACCGTTGGAAAAACGGCATGCCAACTGCTGCAATGGCGATCACATAAACAGGCACAATCGCAATCGACAGCGCCATGTCTGGCAGCCGACCGACCAAGGCCGGTGTAATTGACGCGCCGACCGCCAAGCCGATTACCGATCGAGCTCCGACGGAAACTTGCCCAAAGGAACGCAGCCTGGCTCCCGCCAGAGCCGCAATCAGGCACGCTGCCATGGGCCCGAACAAAAACGGCAGCGGAAGACCCACTGTGCAAAAGACGCAAACACCGCCGGCAGAAGCCAGCAACGTCAATGACTGATGTTCGAAGTTGGAGCCCATTGTCCCGCGATCGGTCAGCCGAGGTCAACTGCAGCAGAGTGCGTCACGACCGGAGGCGAGGCAAAGAACGGCGAAGCCAATTCTCGCCAGCGCTGGAAACCCTCCGACTTGCGGAAGGTCACCATGTGGTCGTCCACCGAGCGCCAGGACACCAGCAAGCGGTAAACGTCCGGCGTTTCAATAACGCGGTGAAGCTTCAGATCCAGGCAACCATCAGCAGCGAGGAAATGAGGTTTGGCTTGCGCCACGGCGGCTTCGAAGCCAGCCGGGTCGGTCACAGTGATCTCGGCGACCTCTATAACGTGTGGTGATGTCATTGTATTCTCCCTGGGCGTTTGGCCGGGCTCGCTGCCCGGCCAGCCTCGACTACTGCTTCGCGTGGCCGTGTTCGGCGTCGATGGTTTTCGTTTCGCCGCTGGCGATCATCGTGCGGGTGGCGTCAACCGTTGCGTAGGTCCAGAAAATCCGCATGGGTTTGTCCGACGCATTGATGAAGCGATGCGGGACGTTGGCCGGGATCCAGGTCGTATCATTGGTGTTGAGGTGGTGCTGGACGCCATCGATCTCGGCGATTGCTTCACCCTCGATTACCATGACGCTCTCCTCGCAATTGTGCATGTGGAGGCCAATCGCAGCACCCGGATCAAAGGCGGTGATGCCGTTGATCATGCTGGTCGATCCGCATCGCCGCGTCACGAGGGGAGTGGTGCGAGCACCACCGCCACGATCATTGGTTTTTAGTTCTGTAGGACGAAGAATTGCTGGTTCTGACATGACAGACCTCACTTTGCGGGACCGATCCAGACGGTCTTGATGTTGACGAATTCGCGGATGCCGTAGACACCAAGCTCGCGTCCGTACCCGGACCGCTTGATCCCGCCGAATGGGTAGCGGGGATCGGATGCCGTCATGCCGTTGATGAAGACTGCACCTGCTTCGATTTGCCGCGACATTTCTTTTGCCTTGGCGATGTCAGAGGTCCACAGCGCTGCACCGAGACCGAATTCGGTGTCATTTGCGACGGCGACGGCTTCCTCAGCGTCTTTAACGCGGATGATTGCAGCGACAGGACCGAAGGTTTCCTCGCAGAACGCCACCATTCCCGGTTTCACGTGGTCGAGAACGGTCGGCGGGTAATAGAAGCCGTCACCTTCGACAGGCTCGCCACCAAGCTTCAGGACAGCACCTTCTGCCAGCGACCGCTTGACCTGAGAGTGGAGCGTGTCGCGGAGGTTCGCTCGTGCCATGGGGCCGATCTTTGTATCGCGCTCCATTGGATCGCCAATCTTGAGCGCCGTGGCCTTTTCAACGAAAAGCTCCACGAAGCGGTCGGCAATCGATGCTTCCACGATGAAACGCTTTGCGTTGACGCAGGACTGACCAACATTGATGTAACGCGCCTTCACGGCCGTCTCTGCAGCGGCATCGATGTCGGCGTCGGCAAGAACGATGAAAGGGTCGGAACCGCCCAATTCAAGAACCTGCTTTTTCAGAGCCTTGCCGGCCTGAGACGCGACAATCGCCCCGACTTCGGTCGATCCGGTCAGCGTGACGGCCGCAATACGATCATCGGCGATGAGACCGGCGACTTTGGAAACGTCGATCAACAGGCTGGCCGTAAGGCCGGCCGGTACACCGGCCTTCTCCATGACCTCCTGGACTGCCATCGCTGACTCGGGAACATTGTTGGCATGCTTGAGGATAGCGCCATTGCCGGCTGCCAGTGCTGGTGCCGCGAAACGGAAATACTGCCAGAACGGATAGTTCCACGGCATGATCGCGAGGACGACACCGAGGGGATCGAAAGCGACGACACTTTCGGTCGCATTCGATGGGACCAGCTCGTCGCTCAAATACGATGCAGCATGTTCAGCATAGAAGTCGCAGTTGTAAGCGCACTTTTCGACTTCGCCTTCCGCCTCGACGAGCGGCTTGCCCATCTCCCGGACAATCATCTCGGCGTATCTGCTTTTGCCTTCGCGCAATACCGCGGCGACCTTTGTCAGAACTTTCGCGCGTTCAGCGACCGGCTTGCGGGCCCACTCTTTCTGTGCCTTGACGGCGGCCGTCAGTGCCGCATCGACACTCGCGTCATCCTGTAGCGAGAAGCTTTTGATTTCCTTGCCGTCAGCAGGGTTGATGGATGTGATTGTCGTCATGAATTCGCTCCTGAGTGATGAGTGGCAAAGTGATTTGATGCGACGAGGTGCTTCCACGACGACAAGAAACGCAGGCTTTGCTCGGTAGATTCGGTAGGCACATATTCGAAGCCGACAGCACCGCCGTATCCAGCGCCCTCGAGGGCGCGAAGAACGGCCACGAAGTCGATCGTCCCGGATCCCGGCTGGTTTCTCCCGGGATAGTCGGCGATGTGGACATGGCCGACGCGGGTTGCATTTTCCTCGACCCAACGCGCCGGATCTTCGCCCAATTTCATTGCGTGATACGTGTCGAACAAAAGCGCTGGGCGTCCCTGGAAGCAGTCTTGCAAGGCGATCGCTTCGTTCAACGTCGCGACGTAGTAGCCGGGTGCAGTAATCGCTTCGATCAGCACCCTCGCAGCGGTCCCGCCACAAGCTTCAAGCGCCCAACCCAGGTTCGCTTGGTACGTTTCTCCAGCGTCGAGCCCGCCGCCTGTTGGAACACCAGCCATTGGATGCACGAACCGGGCTTTGATCGCCTCTGCATAGTCCAAAGCTCTGAGGAAGCCCTGCCTGAACTCTGCCTCGCGCCCGCGAAGAGCCGCCAAGCCTTTTTCGCTTCGCGAAGGGTCACCCAACCCGCTGGATAACTGGCAGAATTCAAGGCCGAGATCATCGAGGCGTTCCCGCATTTCCTTCGCAGGAATTGCAAACGGCTCGGGATGCTCGATCGCCGTGAATCCGTCTCGTGCTGCGGCGGCGATGCGGTCAACCAGCGGCAGTTCGGTATAAAGATACCCGATATGTGCAGAGAAACGGTTCACGTGCTTGTCCTCCAAGCCTCTCCCGGGGGGAGGCAAGCCGGCCAACGAGCTGACCGGATTGCCGCCTTGGAGGGACTTTAAATGCTAGGCTGCGGGCTTGCGAACCAGCTGTTGCAGAACCTCGCATACGCGGCTTGTGAACGCGTTGGTTCCGAGTGGACCGCCGAGGTCTCGCGTGCGGCTGCCCGGATCGTCCAACGTCTTTTCGATTGCGTCCTCGATCGAACGTGCAGCGGCAGCGAACTCCGGCCGATCGTGCCTGGTTGCGAGCCAGTCGAGGAGCATTGCTGCTGAAAGGATCAGCGAGGTCGGGTTAGCCTTGTCCTGACCTTGGATATCGGGTGCGGAGCCGTGCTGTGCCTGGGCAACACAGATGCCTTCGCCCTGGTTGATGGAGCCACCAAGACCGAGGCTACCGCAAAGCTCGGAGGCTTCGTCGGAGAGAATGTCGCCGAACATGTTGGTGGTGACGATGACATCGAAACGGTCGGGCTGACGTATTAGCAGCGCTGCGGTCGCGTCGACGATCAGCTCTTCGAGTTCCACATCGGGAAACTCTTGGGCGACCTTGCGCACTTCACGAAGGAACAGGCCATCTGACAGCTTGACGACATTTGCCTTGTGCACGGCCGTCACCTTCTTGCGGCGCCCTTTGGCGAGCTCAAAGGCGGCGCGAGCGACCCGGTTGGACGCGCGTGCCGTGATCTTGCGCACCGACAGGGCCATGTCCGGGTCTGGCATGAATTCGCCGGAGCCTGCAAACATGTTTCGGTCGCTGTAGAAACCTTCCGTATTTTCGCGCACGATGATCAGGTCCATCGGCTTGCGCAGAACGGTCAGTTCTGGACGAGAACGGCAAGGGCGGACATTGGCGAAAAGCTCGAACTTGACGCGCAGCTCGCCCGACGGATTGATGCCACCCTTGTCGCGCGTGGGATAGTCATAGTGGGAAACCGGGCCAAGTATGACGCCGTCGACTTCAGGGATTCGCTGCATCACCGCTTCCGGCAATGTCGTGCCCTGCTCTTTAAGAGACTTGAGGCCGATATCTGCCTCCTCAATTGCGAGCCCGAGACCAAACCGTTCGTCCGCTTCGCGCAAAACGCGCAGCGTCGCATCAGTGATTTCGGGGCCGATACCGTCACCGGGAAGTACAAGAAGGCGCACGTGGATTCCTCGCTATTCGAGGAGGCTGTTGGGTGCAAGGTGATGAAGCCTTGGATCCCAAACCAAACCTCCTCCGTTTGGTATTTTGGATGCCTGAAATGCCAATAACGGAAACACAGGTATTATGCAAACCCAAAATACCACAATCTCAGAAATTGGGCCTCAAGCGGTGAAGTTGATTTTCCTTGCGAATGATCTCGACTGGCGAGTTCTTTGAGCCAAATCTCAAGCAGCGGTGGTCGAACCGGACGGAAACTTGGTCCCTGATCGATCGCCTTCAGCGGTCAAATCTGAGATCACGTTGTCGGTGATCGGGATGCCGTTCCGCAGACGTTCTGCTTCTCTTCGAGCCTCGGGTTCTCCCGGCATCAGTACCTCATCGACACCGACTGCTCGGGGCATCGTTTTCACGCGGTCATAGTATCGGTCCATGCGTGCATCATAGTCGCTGAGGCTCATGAAGAGGTCTGGTTTGATCGCAAAGAAAAGGTGACCGACATTCTGCGGCTCAGAATGATCGAAGTATAGGCTCTTGACGTCGCCAGCGAAGTTGGCGCCGGTTAGCACGCCCGACATCAGATCCATGAGTGTCGCAAGTACCGAACCCTTGACGCCGCCGAACGGCAGGCAGACGCCCTCAAAGGCCTTGGCTGCGTCCGTAGTTGGATTGCCGTCAACGTCGAGTGCCAAGCCTTCCGCGATCGGTTCCCCACGCATCGCTGCAAGTCGGATCTTTCCGCGCGCTATGACCGTCATGGCCATATCCATGACATAGGGCGGATGCTTCCCGGCAGGCACGCCAGCTGCAACCGGGCTTGCGCCTAAAAACGCGCTGCGACCGCCCCACATGGCGATTGCCGGAGAAGAGTTCGTAAAAATCATCGAGATGTAGCCGGCCTCGATGGCCTGCAGCGCATAAAGTGCGCCCATACCGAAGTGGGTGCTGCGATGGACGCCGACGAGACCTATCCCCGAATTCTTCGCCAGCCGGATCGCTTCTGTCATGGCAATATGTGACGGGATAAAACCCATGGCGTTGTCGCCATCGACGTGCGAGACGGCGCCGGCGACCTCATCAATCTTGATGTTCGGGCGCGCATTGACGAGGCCTGCCCTCAGACGTTCCATATACATCGGGATTCGCGACACCCCGTGGGAGTCGATGCCCCGAAGGTTCGCATGCACGAGGTCGGTGGCAATCGTTTTTGCATGGGCGTCAGACATGCCGGTGCTTCTGAAAACATCCGCCGCGAAGGTCGTTAGTTCGTCTACACGATAGTATTTCAATTCAGACATGCGATCGCTCCATGACGCGTCAGACGTTCTCTGCTGCGGCCTGATTGCGGTTGGCCTTCAAGCGCATAAGTGCCGGTACGACGACGAGAACAAGGGCAATGACGAGAAGTGCCAGTGAAATGGGTTGGGTAAAGAAGACGCTGACGTCGCCCTGGCTGATCGTGAGAGCTCGTCGGAATTGCTGCTCGGCCAAGGGACCAAGGATCAGGCCGACGACACAGGGTGCAACGGGTACATCGTAAACGCGCATACCGAATCCGATGATGCCAATTACCCACAGGATCCCGACATCGACGATGTTGTTATTCAAGGTATATGCGCCCATCGTCGCAAACAGCAGGATGCCCGAATAAAGCCAGGGCTTGGGAATGCGTAGGAGTTTCACCCACACACCGACAAGCGGTAGATTGAGAAGCAACAGCATGACGTTGCCGATATAGAGACTTGCGATCAGTCCCCACACCAGTTCTGGATTGTTGTCGAACAGCAGCGGACCGGGTTGAATGCCATACTGCTGGAATGCGGCAAGCATGATTGCGGCGGTTGCCGATGTCGGCAATCCGAGAGCGAGAAGTGGAGCAAGCACCCCGGCTGCAGAAGCGTTGTTTGCAGCTTCGGGTCCAGCGACGGCTTCAATTGCGCCATGGCCGAACTCCTCAGGGTTTTTCGACAGACGCTTTTCCGTCAAATAGGATAGGAACGTCGGAATTTCACTGCCGCCAGCAGGAAGTGCGCCTATCGGAAAGCCGAGCGCTGTACCACGAAGCCATGGCTTCCAGGACCGGCGCCAATCTTCCTTGCTATAGATTTCCTCGGTCTCGAAACGATGCCTCGCAACGGTGAACAAGGTCTCGCCCACAGCAAAAAGTCCGACGGCTACAACGACAACATCGATGCCGTCGAGGAGCTCGGGAATTCCGAGCGTGAAGCGTGCCTGGCCGGTCTGCAAGTCAATCCCGACGAGGCCCAGCGCCAGTCCGAACAACAAGCTTGCAAGCCCTCGCGAAAGAGACGAGCCAAGAACTGCGGTTACGGTCGTCAGGGCGAGCACCATCAACGCAAAATACTCGGCTGGCCCGAACAGCAGCGCAATCTTTACCATCAAGGGAGCGACGAACGTGAGCGCAATCGTCGCGATCGTACCTGCCACGAATGAGCCGATCGCAGCGGTCGCGAGAGCCTGGGCTCCCCTACCCTTCCTAGCCATCGCGTGACCATCAAGCGCGGTAACGATCGACGCTGACTCACCAGGTGTATTCAGAAGGATAGACGTCGTCGACCCACCGTACATTGCACCGTAGTAGATCCCGGCGAACATGATAAAAGCGCTAGTCGGTTCGAGACTGTAGGTAACAGGTAGGAGCAAAGCGACTGTGAGCGCTGGCCCGATGCCAGGCAACACGCCAATCGCAGTGCCAAGGGTCACACCGATAAGGGACCACATAAGATTGTAGGGTGTCAGTGCTACGGAAAAACCGTGCATCAGCGCAGCAATGGTGTCCATGTCGATTCGCCTTGAAAACTGATTGGCCCGAACAGGCGGGTTTGGCGACTACAGGTCGTCGCCCTCTGAAGCGATCAGCTCGTTGGCGTGATCAGGTCCTCGATCACTGACCCGGTCGGTAGATCGAGATCCAATGCATAGTCGAAGACAAGGTAGGTTACGGTTGTGAGAGCGAACCCGAAGAGAATGTTCCGAATGTGCGCGCGGCTTCCGAAGGACATGGCGCAAACCGTAAACATCAACGTCCCGGAAACGATCCAGCCAAGTCGCTCAAGAGTTAGACATTGGGCCGCAAAAGCCGCAGCAACAACGGCGCAGGGTTTCCAATCTAACTGTATTACCTCATCCTCTATTAGCCGACGAATGTAGGCTTCGTAGAGAAGACGCAGCCCGACCAGCATCAATCCCGCCGCTATAAGGGCGGGAAAGAGGGCCGGACCGACGACCGACTGTGCAGCGATGGGAGGCGTCATCCACGTTTGGACGCTTATAAACAAACCCAACGCGAGCGTAAAAGCGCCGATGACAGCTTCGCCCACGCGTAAACGACCAGAAATCAGCATGGTGCTGCCTCCCCTTTACCAGCTATTCAGAGGAGACCGACTTCCTTTAGAGCGGTCTCGACGCGCTTCTGTTCTTCGCCAAGAAACTCGCCGAAATCCTTTGCTGGAAGATAAGCATCTGTCCAGCCGCGCTTAGCCAGAGCATCCTTCCATTCAGGGGTCTTGGAGAGTTCGGCGACGGCAGCTTCCAAGGCCTTGCGGTCGTCGTCCTTCATCTTGGGATGTGCCATCAGGCCACGCCAGTTTGTTACCGCAAGATCAATACCCGATTCCTTCAGCGTCGGAACGTTAACGCCTGCGATGCGCTCTTCACCTGTGACGGCGAGGGCGCGAAGCGCCCCAGCATCCACCTGGGCGCGGAATTCCTCGTATCCACTGATACCGACCGTGGCGTGCCCGCCTAGAGTGGACGCAAGAACTTCACCCCCGCCCGCATGGACGACGAAGTTCATTTTCTTGGGATCAGCACCAACGGCCTTGACGATCAGGCCTGCCGCAACGTGATCGATGCCGCCGATGGAGCCGCCGGCCCATGCAACCTTGCTGGGATCCGCCTTGAGGCGCTCAACTAGATCTGCCATGGTCTTGATTTCGGAATTGGTCGGCACAACAATCGCGTCAACGTCTCCCATCAAACGCGCGACGGGAACAGCCTGATCGAGAGTGACAGCGGACTTGGTTGTAAGGACGCCCCCCACAAGTGCGAAGCCAACAACCAGCGCGCTGGGGTGTCTGGGCCGTGTAGTGACGAATTGCGAAAGTCCGACGGTTCCGCCGCCGCCTGCAACGTTCTGAACCTCAACCGGCCCAGAAAGCTTCTTCTCCTGAAGAACCTGCTGAATTGTCCGAGCCAGCTGGTCATAACCGCTACCGGGACTGCTTGGGGCGAGAATGTGCAGAGATTTCAGCTCTTGCGCCCGGGCGCCAGGCGCCACAGCCGCCAGCGCGAGCGAGCTTATCGCGGTCGCCGCCATAAAATTAAAACTACGTCTGGAAAATTCGTTCACGTAAACTCCTCCGCTACGTCTGTCGTTATCGTTCGAAAATCCGCCTCCCTCCTCAGGAATGCGCACCTTCGCTAACCGCTATCCGGTCGGCGCAAGAGCCGTCCCAAGAGGCACTGGTTAAAAGTGAAGATCACGGTCGGATGTTGGTGTGCTCTGGCTCATGGGTTGAATTCGGCAGCCCATGTCCAGCGCCCCGATAAATCAGGACACATCTCGCGAAAAACTTGACTCCTCCAAATGCCGTAAGTTGGTCTTTTGGCCTCCGAAATACCAAATACCTTGCAGGATGGTTTTTTGCAATAGTTAAAAACCACGCGTCTCGATTTTATGGATAAACAGGGTATGAGTTCACCTGCCAGCGGTCGGAGGGTTCGCCTTGAGGCGCCGATGGAAGACTTCGACCAAGAGAGGATAAATGGATATGAAAAACAGACTCCCCGCCGTCTTCATGAGGGGTGGCACCAGCAAGGCGCTGATGTTCCATTTGAGAGACCTTCCTGCCGATCGTAATGAGTGGAAAGACCTTTTCCTTAGAGCGATGGGCAGCCCGGACCCCTACGGCCGACAACTGAACGGCATGGGAGGAGGCATTTCTTCCCTATCCAAAGTCTGCGTGATTGCGCCCTCAGCGAGAGCCGATGCCGACATTGATTACACCTTCGTGCAAGTGGCGGTACGCGACGCTCAGATCGACATGTCCGGGAACTGTGGAAACATGCTGTCTGCGATCGGCCCGTTCGCTGTCGACGAGTATCTGGTAGTGCCCGAGATGGGCCACACAACGGTCCGAATTTTCAATACCAATACCTCCAAGCTCGTCCACGCACGCTTTCCCACCGATGCCGAAGGTACGGTCTATGGCGGCAACTGCATAATCCCAGGTGTCGCCGGAAGCGGAGCGCCGATTCGGCTCGATTTTCTGGACCCCGGCGGTGCGACAACTGGCAAACTGTTACCCACAGGAATTCCGAGCGAACAACTCAAGGTCGATGGCGTCGAGCTTGAAGTTTCGATGATCGATGCCGGAAATGCCTGCGTGTTCGTGCGCGCAGAAGATCTTGGAGTGCTGGGGACAGCACTGCCCGCGCAAATATCGGAGCAGCCCGATCTCCTCCGCTTGCTCGAGAGTATTCGCATAGCTGCATCTATGCGAATGAGGATTTCTAAGGATCGCGATAACGCGATGCTCATCCGCCACGTCCCTTTCATCGTCATTGTTTCCGGTCCGCAGGACGCTCTGACGACATCTGGAGAATGGATAAGGGCGGCTGATATGAACCTGACTGCAAGGGTGATTTCGAATGGGCAACCACATCAGGCGTTGCCGTTGACTGCGACACTATGCACAACGATAGCTGCACGTATCCATGGTTCCATTGTCAATAGAGTTGCGAGCACAACCGACCATGGGCCGTTTAATGTTGGCATGCCATCCGGTATTCTTTCGGCTGATGCTGAAATTACTTTGGATGATAGAGGCCCTGTCGCAAAGCGTGGATCTTTTTTCCGCACTGCTCGCCGACTATTCAAAGGCGGGCTCTACATCGAAGACTGACTTGCTGCAAAAAATCGATCGCAGCGATACGTCAAAGTCGAAGAAGATTTTTAGGAGCTGCGGCCAGCTTGCGAAAATGAGGCGGACCTAAAGCTCAAATGATGACATAAGCAATCGAAGTGGGAGCGCAAAGCCACGTCTAGGATAATTGCATCTAACTTTGACCACATGATCCCCTCACATTCATCACCTTGAAAGGACGTGAACGGCCGACTGCGTCGATCGGACAATACGTTCGCGCCGAGTCTCCTCATATAGGCGACAACCTGCCGTGTGCGGCCGATAAGAGGCCGATTGCGGATGGTCGGCTGGTTCATAGCTGCCTTTTGACGTCATGGAGGAGCCTAATTCGTATCCCTCCGGCGTGCACCGCCTTGCGAGTTTTTGGCGATACCGTGATTTTGCGCTCTTGAGAGTGGACTTAAGAGCGCGATGAGGAACTATGGCACAGGCCATTTTGCTGACGGGTCAAGAACGGCGTCGTCGTTGGTCACCGGACCAACGGCTGGAAATTCTGGAGGCAGCATTTGCTCCTGGGGCAAATGTCTCGGAGGTAGCGCGTCGTTTTGATGTTTCGACGGGGCTGCTCTACACGTGGCGGCGCCAAGCGCTGACTGTGAAAGATGGGCCTGCTTTTGTGCCGGCAACAGTTCTGGATGTTTCTGGCGGCGGCGATGGTGGTGCGGCAACCATCGTTGTGGACTTTGCGAACGGTATCAAGGTGAGGATTGCCTCCGGGGTGCCTTGTGATCTTGCCGCTGCAGTGATGCGAGCGCTGAAATGATCCCGATCAGTTCGAGCGTGCGGGTTTGGATTGCGAGCGGCCATTGCGATATGCGCAAGGGAATGCAGAGCCTTGCTCTGATCGTGCAGGAAGGTCTTGGTCGTGATCCGTTCAAGGGGGACGTTTTTGTTTTCCGCGGGAAAAGCGGCCGGCTGATCAAGGCTCTTTGGCATGACGGAATTGGGCTTTCGCTATACGCAAAGCGGCTCGAGCGTGGCCGTTTTATTTGGCCGGTGACTGAGGGCGGAGCGATTGCGCTGACGGCTGGCCAGATGTCCTACTTGCTTGAGGGAATTGACTGGCGAAACCCGCAGCAGACATGGCGTCCGACGAGCGCTGGATAGCGAATTTTGGCGAGGATTTGCCGCCATTGCCATCAAGAAAAGCTATGCAAATCAGGGGTTTTGTGATTCACTTCGAGCATGGAACCGGGCTTCGAAAATCACCGCGATCATGCTGCTGCTCTTGAAGCAGAATTGGCGGTGGCGCGGGCCGATCGGGCCGCCGCTTTGGCTGAATTGGCTGTTGCCAAGGCCAGGGAGGCCGACGATCAGGCCCTCATTCTTCGCCAGAAAGTCTATATCGAAAAGCTGCAACGGGAACTGCGCGGTCAGAAGTCGGAACGGACGGCACGGCTGGTTGCGCAGATGGAACTGATGCTTGAGGACGCCGAAGCGACGGCGACCGAAGATGAGCTTGCCGCTGAAATGGCCGTTGCTGCAGCATCTGCGATTGCGGTCACCGGCTTTACGCGCAAGCGGCCGGTCAAGAAGCCCTTTCCGGAGCATCTGCCGCGTGAGCGTGTCGTGGTGCCAGGCCCTCTTGCCTGCAGTTGCTGTGGCGGTGAACGGCTTCGCAAGCTCGGCGAAGACATCACCGAAACGATGGAGAGCGTACCGCGGAGCTGGAAGGTCATTCAGACGGTGCGGGAAAAGTTCACCTGCCGTGACTGCGAGAAGATCAGCCAGGCACCTGCACCCTTCCATGTCATACCGAGAGGGTGGGCTGGTCCGGGGCTTTTGGCGATGATGCTCTGCGACAAGTTCGGCCAGCACATTCCCCTCAATCGCCAGGTCGAACGTTTTGCCCTGGAAGGTGTGCCGATCAGTCTGTCGACTGCAGCAGACGCGATTGGCGCGTGCTGCCAGATCCTTGACCCGCTGGTGCGGCGGATTGAAAGCCATACGTTCGCGTCTGAACGGATCCACGGTGATGGCACGACCGTGCCGGTTCTAGCTCTCGGCAAGACCGCAACCGGCCGGATATGGAGCTATGTCAGGGACGATGCTCCGTTCGGCGGAACGGCCCCACCGTCGGTGATGTTCTATTATTCCCGGGACCGGGCCGGCGAACATCCACAGGCACATCTGGCCAATTATAGCGGTATCCTTCAGGCGGATGCCTATACCGGCTATGGCCAGCTCTATCTTCCTGATCGAAGTCCGGCCCCGATTTACGAAGCGGCGTGCTGGGCGCATGCCAGGCGGCCATTCTTTGCGCAAGCCGATCTGGAGGCCAATGCGCGCCGAAAAGCGCAGGGTAAAAGTGCCGCCGTTATCTCACCAATCGCCTTGAACATGGTGCAGCGGATCGACGCGCTGTTCGAGATCGAACGCCAGATCAATGGCCGCACTGCCGATGAGAGAAAAGCAATCCGCCAGCAATTATCAAAGCCGTTGATCGACGACATGGAAATATGGATACGCGACCACCGCGCCAGGTTGCCGCGCGACAACGACCTGGCAAAGGCATTTGACTATATGCTGAACCGCTGGGAATCCTTCACCCGCTTCCTCGACGACGGCCGGATTTGCCTGTCGAACAATTGCGCGGAGCGATCTCTGCGTGGTGTGGCCCTTGGACGAAAAGCCTGGCTATTTGCCGGTTCCGATCGAGGGGGACAGCGGGCGGCAGCCATGTACAGCCTGATCGTCACCGCGAAAATGAGCCGCATTGACCCACAGGCCTGGCTTGCTGATGTTCTCGCCCGCATCGCCGACCATCCTGTCAGCCGGCTCGATGAGCTTCTCCCCTGGAATTGGCGGAACCCCGCAACAAAATCTCTGCAGCAGGCGGCCTGATGGCTGGTCCTCTCGTTCGCCTGAAGATCACGCTCGATGACGTTGATCCCTTGGTGATGCGGCGCGTTGTCGTGCCGTTCCGCATTCGGCTCGACCGGCTTCATGATGTTCTCCAGGAGGCTTTCGGCTGGACCAACAGTCATCTCTATGAGTTCAGGATCCGTGACATCGGATTCGGCGTGCCTGATGGCGGCTTTGATGACCCCATCGATGCTCGCAAGGAAACGCTTCTTGCCGCCATCGAAGATATCGGCGCGAAGTCATTCAAGTATCTCTATGACTTCGGCGACGGCTGGACGCACACAGTGAAAATCGAAAAGACCTTTCCGGCTACCCCCGGCTTTGATGATCCTTTCCTTCTCGAGGCTGTCGGAAGGTGCCCGCCAGAGGATGTTGGCGGCCCTTGGGGCTATGAAGAGTTCCGTGAGGCTATTGCCGACGTCAACCATGAGCGACATCAAGAACTGCTCGAATGGTGGGGAAGTTCAGACTACGACCCCAGCCAAGTCGATGCAAGAAATCTCGGCAAAAACGTCGAGGCTCTGGCTGCGAAATGGAAGCGCAGATCGCGCAAAAAAACCTGACACTGCGGGTCCTCGGCGAATGCTTACCTGCATTCCACGTTCCGTCAAGGAATAAGGCGAGCTTCTTGCTCGATGCTAAGGGCAGACCCGATAGTGCCACTACTTCCACCTTTCCAAAAAATACGCACGTCAACTTCGGGGGTCGCTTGCTTCACTACCGGTCAAACGCGGACCCGTCTCTTGTGGGTGTACGCCCAGTTTTTCATTACAAAAGCTGTGCGGCCAGAGCAGCTTCGAACACTTTTTTGTAAGCAGTTTGAGTGCGTTTCCACACTCTCGACTAACGTTTCATTTGCCGTTGCGAACGCGATCTGAATTGGTCAGTGCTTCGCCTAAGCGGCCTAACGTTTCCTTCATCGCTTGCTCAGCAGATTGAGTGAGCGATTTTGCACCACCTTCACAAGCAAAGCCGGCATCGCCTTGCGCGTTGCCGTCACCAGAGACAGTAGTGCCAAGCAGACGCCCCGATTGCCCGTCAACAGTAATGGATGCCGCGACCTCAACTTCCGTTTCCATGCCGGCAACCCAGAAGCCTGGCACAACGCGCAGGCGAGCGTTCACGTCTTCGCCCTTAACGATAATCATACCACGGGCACCACGCGCCTTGAGCTCATCGCGGCCGACAGGCGCTTGAACAGGCTCCAATTCGGTCACCAGGTTTGCAAAGGTCTGTCTTACCGAGCCAGAAAAGCTGGATGAGAGATTAAGCGGGAATGTGTGCGCTGCGCAGTTCATGTCCGATGGCTTGATTGGCTTATCCAACTTCGACCCATCAACGAAGAGCAGGTACTTGCCGGGAAGCTTGCCTTCATAAGACGAATAGACATTGTAGGTTGCGACTGTGAGCGGCTCCGCCTTATATTGGCAAGCCGTCAGCATAGCGCAAGACAGTAGCGCTGCAGCGAATTTGGTGTTCATGATGCCCCCGAAAAAATCCCCGAAAGGAAATAAGCACGGCGACAATCTAGAGTCGAGTGAGAATAGATTAGAATAGACTTTTATGACCCTGCACCAGCTAGGTGGAGTACCGTTCGGCCAGACACGGCGGCCTTTTTGGACTAGCGCACAAAAATCGCGCTTTTCGCGAAAACCTTTCCACGGCGTTCAATTAGTGGTTTCGTAGTTTGCCGAACCTGATAACGTGAGATCGTCCTAATGGAACGCGGGCGGGGGCCGGCACGAAATGTTATCACTAAAGCTGCGATCTCTTGTCCGATGGTTCGGCTTGTCCGCTGCCCTTGGCGTGGTCGTCTTGCACCCTCCTTCTGAGGCGGTAGCTCAAGTCGTTGCTGGGCACTCGATCGGAGAGGATCGTAATAAGCTGGATGGCATTGCCTGGCAGAACAGTTTTGGCGGTTATGTCGACGGGAAATTCAAGGCTGCAAATGGGATCGAAGTCTCAGCGACCTCCGAGCAATCGACCGGGAAATTAGTTCGCTTGGAGGCCAAATGGGATGGAAAAGGCTTGCGCCAGCTCGCTTACTTTTCCGACTTCAGGTTCGGCCAAACAACTCTCGCAGATATCAAGAAGCGCTTTGGCAATCTTGGTCTGTTGCCTGCAGGCGGCTCATCTGTCTTGAGTACTCCGGATGGTGGCGTCACAATCTCGAACTTTTATGAAATCTCCGGTTCGACGACGATAGCTACTTTCGTGACAAAGATAGGGCGAGCTGCGCTCCTTGACCTGAAACGCCGCCATGGCGCGGATACATATGCTCATATGGAGACGGTTGCCACGCTTAATTCGATGGCGATATCCGATGCAGTTTATTTCAAGAATCTTCGCGGGACGACATCAATCGCCGATGTTGGATATAGTCCCATCGCATGGACACCGATGAGCAGTTCCGCTGACAAATCCAAAAGACAAATATTGCTGTCGAGAATAAAATCCACGCAATTACCTGTGGCCCGTGTCTATTCAGGACCGAGAAATCTCCCCGATTTGAGCGGCCAAAATTCTACGGTACGCGCTTATCAAGATCGGATCGCACAGCGGATGGCTGAAGGCCCTGCTTTCGCCGGTGAATACGCGGTCATCCAAATTGATTGCGGCACTCGCTGTTCAAACGCCTATGTCGGAAATGTGCGCACTGGTGAGGTTTTCAAGTTGCCTGTAGGGGGCCGAACGAACCTCGATCTCGCCCTGAAGTACGAACTATCCAGCCGCCTGATGACCGCGCAATGGTCAGGCGCTGGCTCGGGAGAATGCGCAATCCAGTTTTTCAGCTTCGACGACGGAGAATGGATCGAGCTTCTGAAACACGAAATTGGCGACAGTCGAGGCTGTTCAATGTCCCTCTCATATAACCTGCGGTAGTCTTTTCTCTATTGCAGCTCTCAACGTGTGATAGGCTGCTTTTCCTGAACGATAGGCGTTTAATGAATGGTTTTGAAATGGAAAATCTACCCAGTAGTTCGCAACTGGTCATCGACGAGCTGCTTATAAGATGGCTCCCGGACGCCTCGGTGCGGTTTCAGTATCTATATCCGGAGCTCGAGCTTTGCGTCGATGGAAACATTGTTCGCTTCACCGGCACAAATGCAGGTGATCCACGCGTGAAGCAGGAATTTCAGTTTTGTCTCTATCGTCAGAAGATTTTCGAACAGACGTTGCCAATGCGCAAGATGCTGATTGAGGGAGTGACAGGCATTGCTGGTCGCACCTCTTAAGTTTCGCGCAGCCGACGACGGTAATGTCTTTTTTGCAGATGACGCCGGTGGCTTTTTCAAAGCAGGCGAAGCATTTCTGCACCGCTATGCCCGCGACGAGCTGCTGGCGTCAGATCTCGCCTTCTTAAATGCGATTGGTAGTGCCTTCAGCGAGGTGGGCGACCTTACTTATCTTGGCTTTGAGCAGCGTTTCGCCAGCCGTCTCTACCTTCCGGCTGAGATCGACTACGTTATTCTGGTGCCGACGCTGAGATGCAACCTGGCCTGTGGTTATTGTCAGGTATCGCGCGTCAACGAGGGTACACGAGGTTTCGACTGGGATGCTGAAACTTTGGCCGGTGTCGTCAGCTTCCTTGACGGCCTGTCGACCACCACCATCAAGATCGAGTTTCAGGGGGGCGAGCCGCTCCTGCGCCTCGACGTCATCAAGGATGTGATGGAATTCTGTCGAGGCAAATTCGATCACTGTGAGTTTGTCATCTGTACAAACCTGCAAGAAGTTTCAGAGGAAGCTTGGGCGGTCTTGGAAGAGCCCGACGTGTTTACCAGCACGTCACTCGATGCGACGAGAGCAATCCATCAGGCACAGAGAACTGTGAGTGACGAGAAAACGACCGCGTTTTTCACTAATCTCGACACCGCAATCGAAAGGTTGGGCGCCGATAAAGTCTCCGCTCTCCCCACCATTGACCCACGCAAAGCGCCGCCATCGAGCGCCTTAATCGAGTCTTTCGTTCACTACGGTTTCCGCTCCATTTATTTGCGGCCTGTGAACCACCAGGGCTTTGCCCGCAAAAAGTTCGACGCTCGCGAGAGCGCAGCGGTGTGGAATCAATACCACTCGGAGTTCATCGACGAATTGGTTGCGTTCAACTGGGATGCTGACCAACCCGTTGAAGAGTATTATTTCACGCACTGCCTTAGACGGGTTCTGCGGTCCGGCCATAACCACCACGCAGATCTTCGTAACCCAAACATCATCGGTGAAAGCTACGTCGTCATCGACTATGACGGGAAATTTTATCCCACTGATGAAGCGCGCATGGTGACCCGCGTGGGGCAGTTGGACCTATCCATGGGCGATGTCTTCAGCGGCATGAACCGAGATAAGATTGAGGTTTTAAACAGCGAAGCGATCAACAACTTCCACCCGGATTGCGTCCATTGTCCCTATCAGGCCTTTTGTGGTGTTGATCTGGTGGACGACCTATCGAGATACGGTCGAATAGACCATCCGAAACATCTCACCGACTTTTGCCAGCGCCATACCTACCTGTTCGATAAGATTTTTTCCCTGATCTATTCAGACGATCCGAGGGTTCAAAAATCCCTTGCCATATGGTCAGGATCGGCTCGTTTCGATCGATCGCTTGCGAAGTCTCACCGATGATAGAGTTGCGCCTCAAGGTCGATCCTCTACCAATCGTCGTTCCCATGGTCATCAGGCTCAACGACGGTCCTTCCGACGCCAACGGCCAGCACGATGCTTTTTTAGTCGAGGTTACGGGAGAGCGACGGGAGTACGATTTTAACGGGTTCTCTTTGGGCGTCTACGCAGGCATCGACGAGGACATGGATGGAGATGTGCTTCTCCTCCTGCCGGGACAAGGAAGCGCTCATCGTCTGATACGAGCTCAGTCAGAGCACAACACGTTTCTCGTCACTGAGCAATGCGACCAGCTTTGCGTCATGTGTTCGCAGCCGCCCAAGAAGTATCATCATGACATGTTCGAGCATTTTGCCCTCGCGGCTTTGCTCGCCCCGATCGGCGTTACGATTGGGATTTCCGGTGGTGAGCCTCTTTTACATAAGCATCGACTGTTTGAAATGCTTTCGCACGTCACGAAAGCGCGGCCGGATATTCGCTTCCACGTCCTGACCAACGCCCAACACTTCGATGCCGGAGATATCGAAACGCTTTCCGACCTCGGATGGGATCGCGTTCTATGGGGTGTCCCAATCTACTCAGCCGCAGCCGACGTCCATGATCGAATAGTTGGGAAAGAGGGTGCTTTCAAATCTCTTGAACGTGGCCTCGCTACCCTGCTTCGCGCAGGTGCTTCAGTAGAACTTCGCACAGTCGTTCTTAAGCAAAATTGGGATGACCTGCCTGCTCTCGCCTATTTCGTTTCGACGAGATTGAGTGCTGTGTCCTTCTGGGCTGTGATGCAACTTGAACGGATCGGTTACGGCCGGATGAATTGGATGACGTCATTCAAAGACACCTCGACTGATTTCGACGCTCTTGCCAGAGCACTTGATATTGCCGGAGCACGGGGAATACAGACTTGGCTCTATAATTTCCCCGCCTGTTCTGTTCCAAACGACTATCGCCTTCACGCGCCATCAACGATTTCCGATTGGAAGCGGAAATATCTCGATTTCTGCGACAGTTGTAATGCTCGCGGAACTTGTGGTGGGTTTTTTCAGTGGTATGATCATCGGCAGGGGTTTGCTGCACTGGGGCCATTATGAAATCGCGGATATTCTTGATCCCGTCGCTTTTAGCGGCCGGATTTCTTCCGTCCAAAACTACAGCGATGCCAATTGGTGAATTTGTCGAGAAGAAGAACTCCGTTCCAACCATTCTCGAACGGCTGAAACTTAAGCATGTCTTCACGCTTGCGGGCCACCGGTCGCATCGATCTCATTCCAGTCATCGCTCCCACTCCAGTCACAGATCAAGTAGCGGCGGTGGATATAGCTATGGTGGTTCATCGACATACTCGTCGCCATCCCCTTCCTACAGCCCACCCGCCCGCTCGATTTATCCGGCTGCGCCTAGCGCGCCTGTAGCACCCCCGGTACCAGCTACGCCTGCGCCGCTTTACAGTGCACCTGTCACCCCGAGCCCTGCGCCGCTGAAGCCTCTTGCCGGCAACACAGATAAGTTCAAAAGGATCGTGATGCAGGTTCAGACAGCGTTGACTGCCTATGGCTACTATTCGGGTCTGATAGACGGTCAGGTCGGACCGGGATGCAAAACAGCGCTGATCGCGATGCAGACTGATTACAATCTTAAAGTCACCGGAACCATTACGCCCGATGTGCTCGATGCCTTCGGGATCGCTGCAAACTGATCGTCATGGATATCAGCCATATAATAGAAACGATAAAGTCGGTCCCTGCACCGCCCTCACCTCCAGAGCTGGAAGCCGCGTTACCGCCGCCTCCAGCCCTCCAGTTATCCGAGGTGGGGCGTGCTGCCAGATCTGAGAGGAAATTGACAGTTTTTGCAGGAGCCGCTGCACTGACGGTCGGTGGCTACCTTGCACTATTCGTACACGGTTTCTGGGGGACAGCGCTGTGCGTCGGAGCACTCGTGATGACTGCCCTCTCGGTAAGCCTGAAGCGGAAATTTGAGGTCGAATACCGGTGTGCCAAGGCTAACTGGGATGAGCAACGACAGACTTGGCTTGCCCAAGCGGGTCCGGCGACATTTGAGGATAAGCGAAAACTCTTTTTGTCACTTGCCGACACATATTCAGGCTTGCCAGCGAAAGAGCGCGAGTTGCTTGTCGAGCTCGAAAAGACCAAGCGCGAACGACAGTTCACCAACTACATGAAATCGCAATTAATCGAGCGGGCTAAAATACCAGGGGTTGGTCAAAGTCGCAAAGCAACGCTCGCCTCTTATGGTTTTGCCAATGCCCTTGATGTGAAAAATCGGCGTGTCCCGAAGCTTCCAGGATTTGGACCGTCTCTCGTCGGGGAAGTGGAAGCATGGGCGAGCTCGGTAAGCCAAAAATTTACCTTCAATCCGACAGCTCCAACAGAGCCTCATCTGGTTCAACAGGTCAAAAGCACGATCACCATGGAACGCGTTGGGCTCGAACAAAAACTCGCAAATGCTCATGATGAGTTGAAAAGCGTTTGCGAATCTGCAGAACGCCTTCGAAACGCACCGCCACAGGCCATGTACGATGCACTTGTCCGACTGAAGCAAATCGAAGTAGACAGGGGATAATTGCCAATGTCTGCACCGTACCGGAATTTCTGGATCATCGTCGCTATGACGGTCGGCGCGACGGTGTTGGCAAATATATCATCCAAGCCAGAGGTTGCTTCTGGTAAAATTCCACCAGGCTCATCTCATGCAGGTGGTAGTGGATCATCTGGTCAAAACCAGACTCCAACCCCGCAGACGTCTCCAGGCATTCGGACGCCATCTACAACGACCGATCAGAAGTCCCCGGCGCTTCCACCAGGGACGAAGGTGGCAGAACAAGATCAGCCTGTGAGGCAATATCGAAGTATTGATAACGACATCAAACAGGCATTTGATACCGCGATCGAGGCTGCGTTGGCGCAGAAAATTGGTGGCTCTGGCTCCGCGGTTGAGGCTGGCAATGCAGCTTTGCCTCTCCCGTCATTGACCACGACGGAAGTGAAATCGACCCCTAAGGTAGCGGACGCTCTATCAGATGCGAAAACAAGCGCGAGGGTATCGCGAACTACAACCAACCTCAATATGCGGACACGACCAGATCCCAGTTCGCCCTTGATCGAGGTACTGACTACCGGGCTCGTTGTCACCATTGTCGATGAGCAGGCTGGTTGGGTCCAGGTCCTGGTCAAAGAAACCGGCCAAAATGGATGGGTGAATGCAAAATTCCTAAAGAGCGAGTAGCATGAACAACATCTAGTTGCGCTAACATGATCTTCGATTAATATCATCTCCAGTAGGGGATCGGGGATATTTTCGTGCGTAGAGTTGCAATACTAAGTTGCTGTGTTTTCGTTTTGCATGGCTTGATCGGAGGAACCGCAAGTGCCGCACCTGAGGCCAGAGCCGGCATCAAGGTCACCGCGGGTCTGACGAGCGTCCAGACGGCAGCCTTGCCCACTCCCAACCCAACGATGATCTGGCTGGTAGTTTCTAGTCGGCCGACGTTTGACCAAGCCGCTGCCGTAGCCCAGACTTTTGCCGCAACTCTTGGCCCGGCGCTTATAACGCGTTCGCGTAACGGCTCATTTGCCATCGTAACGGGGACCCTGTTCAAGGACAAAGCCAAGCCCAATCTTCAGACATTGAAAGATCTTAGACTTGTTCCGCAGGATGCGTTTTTAAGTGCTGGCGAGGGCTTTGGATCGATCTTGTTTCACAGCTATACAGCGGGAACGTCTACTGACGTGATGACGCAGACCACTCTGGTTTCTTCCGTGAGACGTCTGCAAATCGCCTTGACGCGATTGAAGTTCTATACTGGTTCGACCGATGGTCTGGTCGGACCTGGGACGGTCAAGGCATTTGCAGCTTATACCGCTGCATTCGGAGCGCCCACTGGGGACTATCTCGATGACTACGCACTTAACCTGATCGAACAAAGTGCGCAGGACGGGTTTCGCTCAGTGACAGAACGTCAAGTGGCCCAGAGTATGGGTTTTGAAGACGGCGAAACATATGCTCAAGCGGTTAAGGGAGGGTTCAAATCTCCACAGGTTATGCTCGTTGCGAAGCAGCGCGGGTTCCAGACGAACGTCGATTTCGAGGCGGCGTCACGATCTGGATTTGAAACTGCCGAGGAGTACGGGAAAGCGAGAGCCGGTGGGTTCGAGACCGCAGACGAGTATCGAGCAGCTTCGCGATTTAGTTTCGAGACGCGCACCGAATACGTAGCCTTTCGATCATCAGGATTTGCTGACAAGACCACCTTTAAGAGCGCGCAGGAAAAGGGTTTCGCAGATAAGACTTCCTATGAGCGAGCCGTTGCAGCAGACTTGAAAGCTGCTCGCTTGAAAGCCGGCATTCTGCTTGATGATGCCCAAGTTTTCATCAGGCTCAACCCACAAATCCCGAACCTTATACAAGTCGCCGACAAGGCCTCTATCCTTGGTGTTACGCTGCCGACTGGAAGCACGTCAAATCTTGAACAGGCATCGTCTGAGCTCGAGGCCATTTTGATCACGTTAGTCGGCTACAGCAACTTTGTTGTGGCTAGAGATAAGGAGCGCGCTGACGACCGTCAGAAGCAGGTTCTCGCGCATCAAAAGGCGCTTGAGGCGACGCGTGCATCGCTGACAAAATGGGTCGCAGGAAATATTTCCTCGCCAAAACTCCCGCAAGTCGTTCAAGAATTAAAAATTTCTGCCGATGCCGTCATCTCGGATGACCTTGAGGCCCTCGAAAACGCAAGACAGTCACTTGGAACTTTGATTTCCAGAACTGGGTTAGCGACCGAACTTGCCGGATACCAGGCCGCGGGTGCGGGAAGTCCTGAAGTCATTCAGAAAAACTCGAACGCACCTTTTGCAGTCACGCCATTAAACGCGGTGCTCTTGAGTGGCGCGTGGGGTGACGTGGTTTCGTTTTTCAATGCGTCCGCCGATGCACCATCACTCGTTCGCACTTTAAACGGAGGCGTTTCATTCTCGAAAGATTACGCGGCTGTGTGCTTGATCGGACTTGACGAAACACCCTCGCTTAGACGTGGGCTACGAGACATCCTAGCGCCAATGGGTGCGACAGTTGTAAAGATAAGCTCGTGCGACAGCCGGAGTCCAGAACGGGTGGACCTGATTATTGCAAAAAGAAAGGCATTCCTCGAGGCACAACCAAGTTTCGCCGTCGCATTTCTGGATGCACTTGAGGCTAAGAAACTTCGCGTGTTCGACGCGATTGATTACAAAAAGCTAGCAGAAAGAGAAGAGAAGGAAATCTCTCTCATTACCGCAGTGACATCTGGCGTCGAAGCCGGATCTCGAAGTGGATTTGGCGCTTTTGAAACTGCTTCTGAGAAGGGCGACCTATGCGTCGTAGTCGCCGAGGCAGTTGATGTTCATGAAGAAATGCTGAAAGAGGTCACTACGCTCGTCGAGACGACGAAGCCTCTGAGGGTAATAAGTGACAAAACTTTGGAGCAAATTTACCCTATGATACTGCGTGATGAATGCCGTGCGGTGTATGGAGCCTCCAGCTCGCTGCGGCAGCTGACGCAAGCTATGAAGCGTGATGAAAAGGCTGGCATTTTCCTCCCCATTTGGATTGAAAGCGATAAGGTCGCACAGTCTGCCGCCAGACTAGCAGCCAGCAAACTCGAAACAGTGAAGCAACAGGAAGCTGAAAGACTTGCGGCTCAGGAAGCGGAGCGCTTGTCTGATATTCGTAGACAAGAGGAGCAGTCACGCCGAGGCGTCGTTGAAGCTGAGCTCCAAAAAGTCAACGGCCCAGCGGCAAATGCGCGGCTTACGAAGTTTACTAGCTTCCTCAAGGCGTCGCTTACACCCGATGGCGGGTTAGCTGCAACACAGACGAACTCGCCGGCTTATCGGGAATTTACTGACTGGCTCAATGCGCAGAAGAGAGATGGCTGGGAACTCGGGAACGTCGACACGTCCATTGACGATTTTGGAAGCGTAAATTGGAAAGATCGAAAACTTGATGCGTTGGTGACTCGAGTTGCATTGGAATTTAAGAGCCGGGAACGTGGAGAATACCGAACGGAGTGCGTTTTGTTCGGTGTCGTGCTAGATGATGAATTCGAAATGGAGCGGGATCCATTGCACGCGCTATGCGCGGACGAGGTCGCCAAAATCAATACTTGGAAGTCTGGGCACAGTTTTGAAAGTCGCTGGAGAGCGGCGAATCGTGATTCCGCAACGCCATAGGGTGCTCGTGTGAACTATGCCCACCTAGAAATCTGAACGAAATATGGCTGGGCATATTTTTACACAACGCGCTTTTAGTCATTCACGGGTCGTAGTGCTTCTGAGCTAGGGAATTCGTGTCAATTCGGTCCCTTTTGCGCTTTTTCTTAAAGTGGAACGCGCGACCTAGTCTCCGAAGCGTTGTCGCGGTACGGAGTGATCAAGAAAATCAGCGTTTTGGTGGGGACGGCTGAGCTGGAGCAGGCCGCATCGGAGCGGGCGGTGCGGGCCGTGAGACGATCTGCGACGTTGGCGGATTCAGCCCACCCTTTTTAACATAGCCTTCACTAACCGGCCGAATGCTCCAGCTGCCGTTATTTGGCGTCTTCGGGTTGCCGCTCATTGAAGCTCCTTGGTATTCGCTTGTGTCGCTGGGAATTCGATATGCATCCCTTCAGGCTTCCTAGATATATAAATTCTTGGGCTTGCAAACAATTGGGAGCCATCAAAATCGTAAACAATCGCGTCTCTAAGAACTACCTCACGCATTTTGCCGGTTTCGGAAAACACAGCCACCCAACCCGCATACACAATCTTGTTCTCAAAATCGCGAACGTGAACGTACTCGGAAGTTGCATCGGAAGAGTTAAACGTGAAGTCCCAAACGTCTTCGTCACCATAAGTTTTCGTCGCCCCTATAGTCTGCAGAAATCGGGTCATCCATTTGTAATTCACGGCATAGAGCCAGATGACGCCGAGAATGAAGCCGACAACAGTGGCAATCGCGATCTGTAGGACAATCGTATGTTGGTTTCCGCGCAGAACTGAGCCGGTGGGGATGCGGATAAAAACTTGGACTGATTTAGACGCTAAGGCCAAGACTTCTGCGATACTCGATGGGACTGAGTGATCCCAATGATAATTTGATGCGCTTTTCATTGTACCATCGGATGTAGGCATCAACCTCGCGGACAAACTGCTCGATCGTGATGGTTCTCCAGTCGCCAGGATAAAACAGTTCCGTTTTCAACCGACCGAAGAAGCCTTCGCACGCGGCGTTATCCTGTGAACAGCCCTTGCGAGACATCGAACGTAGCAGCTTCGCATCGCTAATCCGCGTGAGCCAGCCGGGCCAGCGATAATGCGCTCCACGATCAGAGTGGACGATCGTCCTGCCTTCGCCGTCGGTAACGGTCTCGATGGCGGCGTCCAGCATCGTGTTGACCAGCCCCGCATCCGGTTGCGTTCCAATTGACCAACTGATCACCATGCCATCGAAGCAATCTATGATGGGCGACAGGTACACCTTTCCAGCTGGAATTTGGAACTCGGTTATGTCTGTGAGCCATTTCTCGTTCGGTGTTTTCGCTCTGAAGTCCCGGTTGATCAGGTTCTCCGGCGCAGGGCTGACTTCTCCCATATACGAGCCAAAACGCCGTCGCCGCGGTCTGGCGACCACCAAACTCTCCTGCTTCATCAATCGCTGCACAACCTTTTCCGAGATTGTTACGCTCTGCCTGGCCAGTGACGCCTGCAGTCTGCGGTAGCCGTAGCAGCGATGGTTGCTTTCGAAGATTTCCGTCAGGCTGCGGCGGATGGCGACATACTTGTCTTCCAGATTCACTCGGGTGCGGTGGTAGAAGTACGAGCTCCGCGCAATCCCCACCTGCAAAAGCAGTTCTGGCAATCGATAGGTGTCTTTGAGGGCGTCAATCAGCTGTGTCTTTTCCCGATTACTCAGGAGTTGCAGATCGACGCCCAGGCCTTTTTTTAGCAATTCATTGGCCTTCTTCAGCAGATCATGTTCAAGCTGCAATTGTCGGACATCGCGCTGGAGGGCTTCAAGCTGTCGCTCGAGTTCTTCGCGCTCCGGCGCTGGCGCAGAAGTGTTGCGGCGTTTCATGGATGAGGCAGCCTCTTGACCGAGTAACTCATTTCTCCAAGCGTACAACGTCGGCCGGCATACACCTAGCCGCTCGGCTATTTGCTGGGCACTTTCCTCTCCACTGCAAAGATCAAGAACCGCGACTTGTTTCAAAGCGTCGGGATAGGCCGGACGCCAGGATCGACCAACCATCGAAGTTCTCGCCTCCGGAAATGCCTCTCGAACCCATGCGGTCAAAGTTCCACGACCCGGATAGCCCAACGCTCTCATCGTCGCAGAGATACAGCGATCGTGAGTGCGGTAGTGCTCAAGCGCCGTCTGCTTCTGGGCCTCAGTAAACTTCGGCGCGCGAGCCACACAACGAACGCGTAGGTCTTGATGCTGCTGGTACTCGCGATACCAGTTCCGCAGCGCATTCTTGGTCGGATAACCCAACTGGCGGATCGTCGCCTTAACCCGCTTGCCGAGCTTGATATACAGCTCGACCGCGCGAATTCTGTCAGCATGGGAATACATGAACTACCTCCTGGTGGTCCAAGTTTTAGTCCGCATCCCCCAAGAGCAGTCCGAAATCGTACGCTAAGAGCGAACGGAAGGGGAACTTATGCGACCCGCCGTAGCCCGGCTGGCAGACGAAGCGATCGAAATCCGTCGGGCATCTGGTGTTCGGTATCCCAGGTGTAGATGCCGGTAAGGTTGATGTGCTCCCAACTGAGCGGCGAAATATGCTTCAACAAAGTATCGGGAATATTTCGACCCTCTCGCTTCAACTGCGTGATTGCGCGGTCGAGATAGACTGTATTCCAGTGGACGATTGCACTGACAACGAGGTTGAGACCAGAGGCGCGGAATGCTTGGCTCTCGAACGACCGGTCGCGGATTTCGCCCCGCTCGTGGAAGAACACAGCGCGTTTCAGCTTATGAGCGGCCTCGCCCTTGTTGAGACCAGCTTGGCATCTCCGCCGTAGTGCCCGACTTGAGTACCATTCGATCATGAAGAGCGACCTTTCGATACGGCCGAATTCGCGGAGCGCCCTCGCGAGATGGCTTTGCTTTGGCGTTGCGGACAATTTCTTGAGGATGGTAGATGGCACCACGGACCGCGTCGTGATCGACGCCGCAAGATGGAGCAGATCGTCCCAATGGTCGAGGATCAGATTGGCATTGATCGGCGCCCCGATGTGGTTCGACAGCGCCGGATATGCATCACCCTTCTCGAACGTATGGAACTTCCGATCTTTGAGATTACGCAGTCTTGGTGAGAACCGCTTTCCGATCAAGGCGAACAGCCCGAACATATGATCACTGGCACCGCCAGTGTCGGTAAAGTGCTCCTGGATATCGAGGACCGTGTCCTGATCGAAGAGCCCGTCCAGCACATAGGCCGCCTCGCTCTCGGTGGGACTGATGGGCAAAATGCTGAAGTAGCCGTATTGATCTGACAGATGGCTATAGAATTTCGATCCGGGCTCGCTACCGTAATGCAAATTGATGTCGCCGCGCTTTGCAGCCCGGTCGCTCGCACGGAAGAATTGGCCATCGGACGATGACGTTGTGCCATTGCCCCAAAGGCGCGAATGCGGATGCTGGGTGTGGGCATCGGTGATGCACGCTTGAGCCGTGCGGTATGTCTCCGATCGCGCGTGGAATGTGCGCATCCACCCAATCTGGTGAGCGCTAATCCCTTTGGAAGCGCCCGCCATTCGTTTGGGACCAAGGTTCGTAGCATCGGCCAGTACACCAGCGAGCATTGCAGAGACATTTTTTGGTACGTCGCCGGTCCGAACATGCGTGAACTGATCCGCAAAGCCGGTCCATTCATGCACTTCCCTTAACAGATCGGGAACCTCGACCAACGGATACATATCGCTGATCTCGGCATTCAGTGCCTCGGCGGCCGCAGGGATTTCGCTGGCGGTTGGTGTGATGATCAACGTTCCGGCCTCAAGACGAACTCCTTCGAGCTTTCCGGATCGTGCCCTGTGCGCCAGACGCTGCAGGTTGAAGTCGAGCATCTGACGCGCTTCGGCAAGCCACTGCGCGCCATCAGCTTGGACACCTAATCCGAGACGATCCTCCTCCTTCAACGTGATGAATGTTGTTCGCGGCATCAAATGCTCGTCAATGGGCCGGAAAGATCGGCTGCCGTCGACCCATATCTCCGCAGATCGAAGCCGGTCTCGCAAAGCAGCGAGCGTTGCGATCTCGTAGAGTCGGCGATCAGGTTTTTCTCGTTCGAAGATGAGCCGCCGGTCAGTTTGGCTAAGGTGGGTGAGCGGGACGCGATCAGGGAGCGTCCGTCGCTTCTCGGCATGAAGCCGTTTAAGCAGCGCAATTGCCGCTAGAAGTGGATCGTGGCGAAGCGCCGAGCGGAACGCGAATGCCTGAAGGAATGCACCAGTGTATTTGTGGACGGTCGCATATTGCTCGGCTGCTACGATCAACGACGGCGCCTCGTTGTCGTCGACCATCGACTCGAGCTCAGGCTTCATCCGAAGCAGTCGATCCCAGCCGACTCTTTGGTCGAGAACATCCATTGCATTCCGACCATTGTTGTTGGCGGACTGCAGCGCGGTGATCGTATCGAGAAACATGCGCAGCGCTTTGGCGGTGTTCGCTCTGCAGTCCATCTGCCGCTGCTTCTTTCGGTTGTTGGCTTGCGAGAACAACTTACCCATCAGCTTGATGAACATCGTCACCGCATCGTCCGTGAGCTTCTGACAAAGCTTGATGACTTGAGCCACAATCAGAGCGTGGCGACGGCTGGCATTGAAGTCGTTGGCAAGCCAGGCCGGGGTTGCGTTACCCTCCCGGATCATCTGGCCCCACCGTCCTGCTGATATGCGCGCCTGTAACGTCGGATCGATCTCCAGCTGCCGCAGAAAGGCTATCCGCTCTGTCAGCCCGACCAGATTCGACGAACCTGGCGCTTCTGGCGCCGAGCGTAGCCAATGGAAGCGCGTCTGGCCGATCGACGGGTCCACTTCTAACAGCCGGTCCAATGATCGGAGCGTATCGAGCGGGATCTCTTTAATCAGAGTTGTCTCTGCCCAACGGCGGGCTATCGCACGGCCGGCAAGGCCAATCCGTTCGATCGTGTCGATCGCCGGTAGAAGAGCGCCGCGTTCACGAAACGCGACGACAATCGAACTGACTATCGCAGCACCGTCGTCGGACGTCGCCGCCGCCTGAATTGCAGACAATAGCGCGGCGCGGCGATCTTGCAGCGTCGCGCTTCTCGTATCCAGATACATCATTAGCCGTGCTGTGTGATCCCGACGGGTTTCTTCACGGCGTGCATAGAGCGAAAATGCTTCCGGGGCGGCGCCGATCTGATCAGCAACATATTTAAGCATGGCGCGTGGCGGAATTTCTTCTGCCCCCAGCACTCGACCCGGGTATCGCATCAGACATAACTGAATGGCAAAGCCAAGCCGGTTGTGATTACGTCTGCGCAGTTCGATCTCCAGGCGATCGGCCGGTGACAATGAGTAGTGTCGGATTAAGCTGTCCTCGTCGACAGGGATATCGACAAGCTTTCGGCGATCTTGATCTTTGAGAAGCTTGCGCTTTGCCATAGCCCGACTCCATTCATAACCAATCTGCGCTTAGCGTTGTCGAGTCGGGCCGGACACAGAAATCAAAACCAGCGAATATCGATGGCAATCCACAGAGATCCAATGCCCAAGATCTAATCTACGGCATTGTTCATGCTTCGTTCGGCCTTAGCGTACGATTTCGGACTGCTCTTGTTCTGACCCCTGCTTGAGCGATGCGATCGTTCGATTAGCGCTCGCCTCAGAGGGGCCCTGCAAGTCTACGGCCAGAAAGCCCTGGTGCAAGGGCAAGGGCATGCTCAGCACCGTCGCTGCGAGAATGTCGACCACCATGGCCTTGCGTCTCTGTGACGCTTTAAGCCCGGCGGCAGCGAAGCCGATAACGACTGCATTTTCGCCCGCGAGAACCAAGTCGATCGCTATGACTTGCAACAGCGCGGTAGCCCGGCGCCGTCAATATTTCCATCATGGGCAAACTCCATATTCAATAAAGCACGAGGCAACGCAGCACGCTACTCCGATTTGAATGGATCGTACTTGAGTGCGAATACCGCCGCGGAGCCGGCGACGACCAGCAGCACACGGACAATGTGGTGGAAGACAACGAAGGGCACCTCGATGCCGAGCGACAGAGCGATCAGGCTCATCTCGGCGACCCCGCCTGGGGAGTAGGCAAGCATAGTGCCGACGAACTGGTCCCCTGTGATCCGCGAGATCAGGAATGCGAATGCAATCGACACGGACAACAGGAGGACGGTCGAACCGAACGACAACTTCAGCACCCTCAGGATCAGTGCCGGAGCAGTGTTCACGAACCTGCATCCGACGATGGAGCCGATTACGACCTGGGCCGCTCCTAGGAACACGCTCGGTAGCAGAAAGTCGGTAATGCCACTAAGATGAAGGCTCGCGCTCACGACCATCGGGCCGAGCAGATATCGAGCTGGCAGGCGCAGAGCGACGCCGACCCCTACCCCAATTCCGATGGCCGCAACGAACCAGCCGAGATCGCGCGGATCGATGGCGTCCAGCGGCACGTAGCTCGAACCGGTTCGGCTGATCGCGTGCCCGGTTACCAACTGGATCAGGAATGGCAAGCAGAGAACCACGAGGAAAATGCGGGCGGCATGGATAAGCGAGATCATGCGCTCGTCGCCACCGCGTTCGGCGCCCAGCGTGACCATCTCGACCAGTCCACCCGGCATCGCCGAAAAGAAGGCGGTCGGATGATCGAACTTGCCCACTTTTCGGAAATAGACGTAAGTTACAGAGGCTGCCGCCGCGATGAAGAATACCAGTCCGCCGAGCGAAACCATCCATATCCGGAAGTGTTCGAACACAGCCGGCGAAAACGACGTGCCGAGCATGGCGCCGATCGTCGCCGTCATCGGCGGACGAGCAAACTTTGGCATGGCAAGCGGCATGCGAAGCAACGCCCCTGCCCCGCAGAAAATCATGGCGCCAAGTAGCCAGGCAAGTGGCATATGAAAATGCCACATCACCCAGCCGCCAAGGCTGCCGACCGAAATGGTCAGCAGGAACTTGGCGAATGCAGGCATGGCCATCACGACACCTGGTAGCTCGCAGTGACTGCAGTATGTGTCACCACAGGCGGGTTGGCGAAGAACGACCCGACCAGCCGGCGCCACTCCTGAAAGCCGTCGGAGTCCCTGAAATCCACGGTGTGATACTCGACCGTTTCCCACTGCACCACCAGACGGTAGACAGACGGGTCTTCCACCACGCGCTGCAGATTAAGGCCATGGCATCCTTTCGCGCGGAGGAAAAGTGGGGCGGCTCGCGCCACACCATCTTCGAAACTGGCTTCCTCGCCCGGCTTCACCGTGATCTCGGCAACTTCATAGATCATGGATTCACCCCGCCTTCTGTACGTGCTCTGCATCGATCGTGCGCTCTTCGCCTGTCGCGATCATTGTTCGCGTGGCATCTATGGACGCGTAGGTCCAGAAGATGCGCATAGGTTTGTCGGACGCGTTGATGAAGCGGTGCGGAACGTTCGCCGGAATCCAGGTCGTGTCATTGGTGTCCAGATGATGCTGGACGCCGTCGATCTCGGCAATCGCCTGGCCTTCGATGACCATGACGCTCTCTTCGCAATTATGCTTGTGGAGACCGATGGCAGCGCCGGGGTCGAAGGCGGTGATGCCATTGATCATGCTGGTTGAGCCGCACTTGCGGGTGACGAGCGGCGTCGTCCGCGCGCCACCACCCCGGTCGTTGGTCTTGAGTTCCTTGGGACGAAGGATTGCTGCTTCAGACATTGTCGTATCCTTGTTCTTCGTAATGCGGTTACTTGGCCGGGCCGACCCACACCGTCTTGATGTTCACGAATTCCCTGATGCCGTAGACGCCGAGCTCGCGGCCGTAACCGGAACGCTTGATGCCGCCGAACGGGTAGCGCGGATCGGAAGCCACCATTCCGTTGATGAAGACGGCGCCAGCGTCGATATCGCGAGCGAGGTTGCGGGCACGCTCCAGGTCTGTCGACCAGAGCGCGGAGCCGAGACCGAACTCGGTCTGGTTGGCGAGACGGACGGCCTCATCCGCATCCTTGACGCGGATGATTGCGGCAACCGGACCAAAGGTTTCCTCGCAGAATGCCACCATGTCGGGCTTGACGTTGTCGAGAACGGTCGGCGGGTAGTAGTAGCCGGCACCTTCGATCGGCTTGCCGCCTGTCTTGAGAACCGCACCGGAGGCCAGCGTCCGCTCGACCTGGCTGTGAAGCCCTGTCATCAGATTTTCGCGAGCCATCGGACCGATGTTGGTGTCACGTTCCATCGGGTCGCCGATCTTCAGCTTGGCGACACCTTCCAAGAATAGCTCGACAAAACGGTCGGCGATGCTTTCTTCGACGATGAAGCGCTTGGCATTCACGCACGACTGGCCGACGTTAATGTAGCGAGCCTTGACCGCTACCCTTGCCGCCTCTTCCAGGTCGGCATCGGCGAGAACGATGAACGGGTCGGAACCGCCAAGCTCGAGGACCTGCTTCTTTAAGGCCTTGCCGGCTTGCGAGGCAACGATGGCGCCGACCTCCGTGGAACCTGTCAAGGTGACGGCAGCGATGCGATCATCAGCAATGATTCCCGCGACCTTTGAGGCATCGATAATGAGGGTGGCGAACAGTCCCTCCGGGCAGCCGGCCTCCTTCATGATGTCCTGAATTGCGAGGGCGCATTCCGGCACGTTGTTGGCGTGCTTGAGGATAGCGCCGTTACCCGCTGCGAATGCTGGCGCCGCGAACCGGAAGAACTGCCAGAAGGGGTAGTTCCAAGGCATGATCGCCAGCACCACGCCGAGCGGATCGAACTCGACAACACTCTCGGTCGCATTGGAGGGTACAGCTTCGTCCGCCAGGTACTTGGCGGCATGCTCGGCGTAGAAGTCGCAATTGTATGCGCACTTCTCGATTTCGCCCTCGGATTCAGCGATCGGCTTGCCCATCTCTCGGGTAATCATCTCCGCATACCGCGACTTCCCGCTGCGCAGTGCCTTTGCCATGTTCTTCAAAAGGCCGACACGTTCCTCCACCGGAACCTTCCGCCAAGCCTTTTGCGCGTTGGCAGCGGCCGTGAGCGCATTGTCCACGAAGGCGTCGTCATGCAGTTCGTAGCGGGCAAGTTCCTTACCGTTCGCCGGATTGATTGAAACGATCATTATCTTCTCCTTTGGAATTCTTTAGGGAGCCGCGCTGTCGCCAGGCCGGGCTTTCCACCGGGCCAGGAACCGAGCGCTGTCGAGTGTGTTTTTTGAGGGCACATATTCGAAGCCGATTGCGCCGCTGAATTTATGTTTGGCGAGCACATCCAGAACGCCGTCGAAGTCAATGGTTCCGGTCCCCGGCTCATGGCGCCCGGGATAGTCTGCGATGTGGACATGGCCGATACGGTAGGCATTCTCATCGATCCAGGAAATGACATCCTGGCCGTTGCTTGCCGCATGGAATGTATCGACCAGGAGGGTGACATTGCCGGGACCGAAAGCATCCTGAATGCGCACTGCATCTTCAAGTCGTGAAACGGCGTAGCCCGGAACTGCGGCATGACCGATTGCCTCGATTAAAACCCGGGCAGAAGTCGCTGCGGTCTGCTCCACCGCATAGGCGATGTTGGACATGTAAATGTCCCACCACATCTCCGTTGCGCTGACCTCTGGAACACCAGCCATGGGGTGGACGAGCGGCACGCCCACTTCGAGAGCATAGTCCAGCGACTTGTCGAACGAGGCTCTGAAATCCACGTCCCGTCCCGCAAGCGCCGAAATCCCCTTTTCCCCCTTGCTGGCATCACCGGTTGCGGCGGCTAGCTGGGTGAAGACGAGGTTGTTGTCGGCCAGCAACTCCCTCATCCGCTTCGGTGGGATTGCGAAGGGCTGAGGATGCTCGATGGCCGTGAAGCCCGCAGCAGCCGCTGCAGCCACACGCTCCTCCAGCGGCAGCTCAGTGAAGAGGTAGCCAATATGCGCCGACAACCTGTTCACGGTCATGCTGCCGCTCCCAAGGGAGACGCGCGCCCGACCGGGAAGTTGATACCATGAGTGATGCCTTCCTTTTGCAGGTCCTCGATAACGTTGCCTGTGATTGGAATGCCTTCGGCACGGCGCTGTGTCTCACGGCGTTCTTCCGGTTCGCCCGGCATCATAATTTCATCGACGTTGGCCGCCTTTGGCAGCTTCTTGATGCGTTCATAGAACTCGTCCATGCGTGCATCGAAGTCCTCAAGCGACATGAAAAGGTCCGGCTTGATGGCGAAGAACAAGTGGCCGACATTCTGCGGCTCACTGTGATCGAAATAGAGGCTCTTGACGTCACCGCCGAAGTTGGCGCCGGTCAGGACGCCGGACATCAGATCCATCAGGGTCGCGAGAACGGAACCCTTGACGCCGCCAAATGGAAGGCAGACGCCTTCGAAGGCTTTCTCGGCGTTGGTCGTGGGATGGCCATCGACATCGAGTGCCAGACCTTCCGGGATCGGCTCGCCCTTCATTGCCGCCAGTCTGATCTTGCCACGCGCGATGACCGTCATCGCCATGTCCATCACGTAAGGCGCGTGCTTGCCACCCGGAATGCCAGCCGCGATCGGGCTTGCACCGAGGAACGTCGTTCTCCCGCCCCACATGGGGATGGCTGGCGACGAGTTGGTGAAGATCATCGAGATGTAGCCGGCCTTGATGGCCTGAAGTGCGTAAAGTGCGCCCATGCCGAAATGCGTGCTGCGATGAACGCCAACGAGCCCGATGCCGTTCTTCTCCGCGAGCGCCACAGCTTCATCCGTCGCGCGATGCGACGGTATGAAGCCCATGCCGTTGTCGCCGTCCACGAGGGAGACGGCGCCAGCAACTTTCTTGACGGTAACGTTGGGCTTGGGATTGACCAAGCCCTTGGACAAACGCTCCACATACATGGGGATGCGGGAAATACCGTGCGAGTCGATGCCGCGGAGGTTTGCCTTGATGAGATCGTGGCCGATGACGCCAGCGTCGGCAGCCGTCATGCCCGTTTTCTCGAATATTTTGGTTGCGAACTCAATGAGCTCGGCTGTCTCGAAATACCGGGTTTCAGTCATTTTCAAGAGTCCTCTTTCATATTTAAGACAGTGTGACCGCGCCGGTTATAAGCGCGGCGAAGAGCATCAGAGCGGTCAAGACGAGTGTCCACTTGAGCGCGAAACGTTGGAAGTCCCCCATCTCAACCTTCGACAGCCCCAACAGAACGTAGAGAGCGGCGACGAGCGGGCTGAGCTGGTGGACCGGCTGACCGATCAGCGAGGCGCGGGCGATGACTTCCGGAGCGATGCCGTATTTCGCAGCCGCTTCGGCTAGAACCGGCACGACGCCGAAATAGAACGCATCGTTGGAAAGGAAGAAGGTGAAAGGCGCGCTAATCAATGCCGTGATAAGCGGAAGCAGGTTGCCGTGCCCTTCGGGGATCATCCAAACAATACTCTGCGCGAGGGCATCGGTCATGCCCGTACCCTTGAGAATCCCTGTGAAGACGCCAGCAGCGAAAATAACCGAGACGACGGCGAGAACGCTCGGCGCGTGAGCCGAAATGCGCAGGCGTTGTTCGGGGAGCGAGGGGAAGTTGACCGTAATGGCAAGTGCGAATGCGATGATGAAGAGTACGACCAGTGGCGCGACATCGGCAACGAGGAAAACCATCAGAAGAACAGTCAGGACGATGTTGAAGGCAGCGCGCCAGCCGGTTGCGACCTTCACGCCTTCCGGGCGTTCCGCATAATCCTCATCGCGGAACTCCGGTTGCGGACGATCGGTGGGCAGCGTCAAGGTACCCAGACGCTTCCGTTCCTTAAGACCGAAATAGCAGCAGATAGCCACCGAACCCAAGGTCGCCGCAACGATCGAAGGCAGCATCGGCAGGAAAACCTGATTTGCCTCAAGATGCAGAGATGCAAGCACACGGGCCGTGGGGCCGCCCCAGGGCATGATGTTCATGATGCTGTTCGGCATCAGGATGGCCAGCGGTAGGATGAGCGGGTTGATCCCGAGACGACGGTGCAGCGGCATCATTGCGGAAACGCAAAGCATGTAAGTTGTAGAGCCATCTCCATCGAGCGATATGATGGCAGAGAGGATCGTCGTGCCCACGATGACGCGCAGCGGATCGCCGTGGCAGATCTTCACCACCAACCGAACGATCGGGTCGAACAGGCCTGCATCAATCATCAGACCGAAATACATGATGGCGAAGAGCAGCAGTACCGCCGTCGGCGCGATGGACTTTATGCCATCAACCATCATTGCTGGAAGCTCGTGTCCAAATCCGCCAAGAAGGCCAAAGAGGAATGGCACGAGGATCAGCGCAATCAGCGCAGACAGAGTGCGGGTCATTATTGCGGTCATGAAGATCGCAATCATTGTGTAGGCAAGCATGGTAATCACGAAGCAGCTCCATCAGAATTCTTCTCGCCGACGCTGTCGACGCTAGAAGTCCGGGTTTCGTGCGTTCTCGCATTCATTTTCCGCAGCAGATATGGAACGATCAGGATTGCGAACGAGATGGCGATGAGAACGGCAGAGAGAGGGGTTGAAACAAGGGTAAGTGGGTCGCCCTGACCGATAGCGAGTGCACGGCGGAACTGGGTTTCGGCCATGGGTCCGAGGATGAGTCCGATCAGCACAGGAGCAATCGGGAAATCATAGACGCGCATGACGTAGCCGAGGCATCCAATGGTGAACATCAGGACCAAATCGAGCCAGGAGTTGGAAACACCCCAGATGCCGACCAGCGAGAAGATGAGGATGCCCGCATAGAGATAGGGCCGCGGGATCAGCAGCAGACGCACCCATAGGCCGACCAATGGTAGGTTAAGGATCAGCAGCATGATGTTGCCGACATAGAGCGAGGCGATAAGACCCCAGACGAGATCGCCGCTGTTGATGAACAGGAGCGGACCGGGCTGCAAACCGTAGTTCTGGAACGCGGCGAGAAGAATGGCGGCGGTCGCAGATGTTGGAAGGCCCAGTGTCAAAAGCGGAACAAGAACACCGGCGGCAGCGGCATTGTTGGCAGCCTCCGGTCCGGCGACACCCTCGATGGCACCAGTGCCGAAATCTTCCGGATGGCGGGTCAGTTTGCGCTCGATGGTATAGGAAAGAAATGTCGGAATTTCCGCGCCACCGGCAGGCAGCGCACCGATCGGAAATCCGAGCGCGGTTCCACGGATCCATGGCTTCCACGACCGCTTCCAGTCTTCGCGGGTCATCCACAGACCGCCGGAGATGGGATTGAGATGAGGCGGCGCGAATGCAAAGCGGCTTGCGACGTAGAGCGCTTCACCGACCGCGAAAAGCGAGACGAGAACCACCGTCATATCGACGCCATCAAGCAAATCCGGCAGGCCGAACGCAAGGCGGGAGACGCCCGTCTGCCCATCAATGCCGATAAGGCCGAGAGCAAGACCCAGGAACAGCGCAATGAAGCCCCGCAGCCTGGACGTGCCCATGACGACCGACACCGACATGAATGCCAGTACCATCAGCGCGAAGTAGTCCTGCGGCTTGAAAATGAAGGCAAGCTCGGCGATTGGCGGCGCGAGGAAGGTGATGCCAACCGTCGCGATGGTTCCTGCAACGAAGGATCCGATGGCGGCGGTTGCAAGGGCTGCGGCGCCTCGACCGTTACGGGCCATCTTGTTACCCTCGAGCGCGGTCATCATCGAACCGCTCTCGCCCGGCGTATTCAAAAGGATGGACGTCGTGGAACCGCCATACATTGCGCCGTAGAAGATACCGGCGAACATGATGAAGGCACCGGTCGGATCGACGTTTACTGTGACGGGTAGCAGGAGCGCGATGGTAAGCGCCGGGCCGATACCCGGGAGAACCCCGATTGCCGTTCCAAGAAATGTGCCGACGAAGGCCCACATCAAATTGTGCGGTTCAAGTGCGGTCGAGAAACCTTGTGCGAGTGAGTAGAAGGAATCCATGATCAGACCCCCGCCACAGGCAGCAGCCCACCAAGCGGAACGCCCAGCAGCCGGAAACCGTACCAGCAGGTGAGGGCAAAGGTTGCCCCGATGACCGTGTTGAACACGTAGCGACGCGATTGGAAGGCACGCGTGGTCAAGACGAAACTCGCCGTCGCAGTGATGACGAAGCCAAGCGTCGTCATCGTCAGGATCGGAATTCCTGCGCCAGCTGCGGCGAAGGCGAGTGAGCTACGAGATGGAGGAAGGTCACTTGCGACATCTTCCGCCTCCTGTGCCTCAAAAGGCACGCCACGATAAATCTGGAACGCTAAAATTGCGCCGAAGAGGACCAGACCGGCACCGATGAGGGTGACGGTAAAGCCAGGCCCAAGCTCTGCATATTGGGCAAATTGCGGTAGTAGAGAAGCCTGGTAGAGCCAGACCAGGCCGAAGGCGATGACGCCTGCGGCAATCCAATACGGACGTTCGACCATGTTCATCGCCTCCGGCCCTAGATCACTTCGTCAGGCCGACGTCTTTGAGCGTCGCGGTCTGGTTTGTTACTTCCTGGTCGAGAAACTTCTCGAAATCATCGCCGGAAAGGTAAGCGTCTTCCCAATTCTGCTTTTTGAGCGTTGCCTTCCAGGTTTCTGTGCCATGCATCTTCTCGAAACGATCGAGCCATGTCTGCTTTGCTTCCTCGCTCATGCCAGGTGCGCCGACAATGCCGCGCCAGTTGCCGATGACGACGGGATACCCTGCTTCGGTCAGGCTCGGCGCATCGATGCCTTCGACGCGCTCCTTGGAAGTGACGGCTATGATGCGGATGCGACCAGCCTGTGCCAGGGAGCGGAATTCTGAAAGGCCTGAGATCGCAGCCGTGGTGCTGCCCCCGGCCAGTGCCGTCACCACTTCGGCGCCGCCGGCATAAGGGATGTAGTTCAGTTTGGAAGCTTCGAGGCCGTTGGATTTCGCCAGAAGTGCCATGGCGATGTGGTCTACACCACCTGCGGAACCGCCGCCGATGGCAACGCCGCCGATGTTTTCCTTCATCTTTGCGGCGAGATCATTGATCGTCTTGATGTCGGAATTGGTCGGTACGGCAATTGCGCCTGTATCGTTGGTCAGGCGAACGAGCGGTGTAACATCTTTTAGCGAAACCGGGGAATTATTGAGAATGATGCCTCCGATCAGGATCGCACCCATGGACATGACCGCATTGTCGTTGCCCTTCGACGTGTTGACGAACTCCGCAAGACCGATCGTTCCGCCAGCACCGCCGCGGTTGGTGAACTGAGCACCGTCGGTGAAAATCTTTTCCTTGCGCATGGCTTCAAAAGGCAGACGGGCCATTGCATCGTAACCACCGCCCGCGCTTCCCGGCGCAAGCACGACGGCTGGATCGGCCATTGCAGGTGCAGTCATGACGGCGAACGCAATTACAGCGCCGAATACGCTATTCAGTTTCATGGAATCCTCCCAAGAGTAAGCCAGGGCGCGAGACCTCCAACGCCCTTAACAACAACGTCGCCTCCTTGCGATCATTGTTGTAACTAATGACTTAAGACAATTTGGAGCGGCTTGCAAGTATCTGGTGCGAACATCCTGGGTTATTGTAATGAAAGACAGGCAACAGGAATGAACATGGCCAATCAGCTGCACAGGGCGCTCGCCGCCAAAATACTTCGATATGTCAGGACGAGCGGGCTCCAGGCCGGTCACCACCTTACCGAGGCGTCGCTGTCTGACGTGTTAGGCACATCGCGCGGCCCTATCCGTGCAGCGCTGGCTTTGTTGATTGCAGATGGCTACGTTCAGCAAATGCCAAACCGCGGCTTTTTCCTCGGTAATGTCATCGCCGAGCCGACTTTACCGGCGGCCGAGCAGGACGCGTCCAGCGACGATGAAGCGCTTTACCTGTCGATCGCTGATGACCGTCTTATGGGTAATATTGCGCGTACGGTGTCGGAGCCAGATCTAATGCGCCGCTACGACATCTCGCGCCCTCGCCTGAGGCGTATCTTGACACGTATCGCCACTGAAGGCTGGATCGAGCGGCGGGAGGGCCGTGGCTGGTCGTTCGTGCAATTGATCGACTCCGTCGAAGCCTACCGCGAATCATATGAATTGCGGCAAATGCTGGAGCCAGCCGGGCTCATCAACGACTCGTTCAAGCTGGATGAAACCATCCTCAGCAGATTACGCCAGCAGCAAGTGATGGTACGCGACGGGGGCTGGAAATCTCTTAGTCAAATTGAGCTTTTCGAGACCAATGCGCAGTTTCACGAAGGCCTCGCGCAGATGTCCGGAAACCGCTTCCTGCTCGGGACGATAGAGCGACAGAACCAGCTACGAAGGCTGGTTGAGTATCGGCAAACGCTGAATCGCGAACAGGTGCGTGGCCAGAATAACGAACATCTTGATATTCTGGACACGCTCGAAAAAGGGCTTCGCTTTGAAGCCTCGCAAATCCTCGCTCACCACCTCGGCAACGCCAAGAACAGGAAAGCGCGTAGCGCGATTTTCGAGTCCGCGATTGAGTAGAGGCACCGCCTCAGTGGTGCATCCTCAGCCGGAAATCGGCCCTCTCCCATGCCCGACCTGTGAATTCTCATTTGAACGCCGGCGCCCAAATAACCTTTGGATTGTCTTATCTGTATATAAATGATAATCCTTAGGTTGAGAGTCTTTGCGATCATCGGGGAGGATGTACGTGAAATCGACGTTATTGAACGCTACCACTTTTGTGATGCTGGTGTCGCAGTTCGCCATTTGTGCGGCCGCAGATGAGCCGATCGCACAGACCGCAGAGGGGACGTTTGTCGGATTAGTAACAGAGCGAGGAGAGGAATTCCTGGGGGTGCCATACGCCAAAGCGCCTGTCGGCGATCTGCGCTGGAAGGCGCCGGAGAAGATGGCAACGTGGCAAGGCGCTCGCGATGCCAAGACCCTGCCGCCTGCCTGTCCCCAAAAGTTCAACGCCGACCAGCGCGTCTCGTTATCACAGAGCGAGGATTGCCTGTTCCTCAACATCTATCGTCCGAAGGATAGTGCAGGGAAAAATCTTCCCGTTGCTGTCTGGCTTCACGGTCGTGGCAATACCAATGGCTCAGGCAGCAATCACGACGGCGGCACGATGGCCGAGCGGAATGGCATAGTCGTCGTGACCTTAAACCATCGCCTTGGGGCGCTGGGCTTCCTCAACCACCCTGCACTTCAGAAGGAAGCGAAGGATGGGCTGGCGGGCGACTACGGCATAGCCGACATCAAAGCGGCGCTTATCTGGGTGAAGGACAAGATCTCCGGATTTGGCGGGGATCCCAAGAAGGTCACCGTCTTTGGTGAATCCTCCGGCGCGACCAACATCTGCGCCATGGCGGTAACGTCTGCTGGGGTGCAGGGCCTCTACCGCGGCCAAATCATCGAGAGCGACGACTGCTTCCATGACATGGAGACGGCCGAGGGCTCTGAAGTTAAAGCCGTAAAATGGTCGGAGCAGAGGGGCTGTAAAGCGTCAGAAGACGCGGCATCATGCCTGCGCAAAAAGTCGGTGGACGAGATTATCGCCGCCGGAGGACGCTGGTTTCCTCAGGTCGACGCCAAAGGTCTTCTGACCGAATACGGTGTGGATGGCATTGCGTCTGGCAACTTTTTGAAGATCCCGACGATCATTGGCTCCAATCGAGAGGAAGGCCGCAACGCTGGGCCGAGCTATTTCAAGTTCACCCAGTCCGACTACCTGAAAAGGGTCGAGCAAATTGGCGCCCCGGACCGCGCCGAGCGCATTCTTGAAAAATATCCGGCGAATTTACATACCGACAAAAAGCACCCGATCGCCGAAGTCGTGACCGATGTTATCACGGACAGCGGTATGCGCGGCCTTGGCGGCTGCACGGTGCGCGATGCGGCAATCAAGCTCTCCCGGATCGCCCCGACCTATTATTACCAGTTCGATGACCCGGGGGCTCCGGTTACCAATGAGGTCGAAGGTTGGAAATTCGGCGCTGCTCATGGCGCCGAAGTCCCATACCTTTTCCCGCGCCATGACGGCATCGACGAAGCATCGAGGAAGTTCGATGCCGGGCAGCGCCAACTCTCCGACGATATGATCCGCTACTGGGGTGCCTTCGTGCGCAGCGGGGCGCCGCGGGTCGATGGTCTCCCCGATTGGCCGCAGTTCGGCAAGGAGCAAAAGGCAATGATGCTCCGGCCCGCAGGCAAGAGCGGAATCGTGACCAGCGAAGAGATCTCCAAGGACCATCAATGCGACTTCTGGACGTCCATGCCCTGGATCACCGACCGGGGCTAGGCGTCGAGCAACAGCTGTCCGTCGGGAAGACCAAACATGGGAGGAGAGAATGAAAGTGATCAACAGAAGAGCCTTTGTTAAGGGCATCGGAATGTCGGCTGCAGCAGTAGCCGTTTTGCCTATAGCTGTTGCGGCCAAGGAGTCGACATTGAAACCATTTCGGCCCCGCTTTGCCTATGTTGGCTCGCGGACGACAAAGGAACGGAAGGCCCGCGGCAAGGGCATAGAAGTGTATCGTATCGGTCAAAATGAAAGTGAGTGGGAGCACATCCAACTTCTCGATGGACTGACGAACCCGTCCTTCCTTATCACCGACGCCGAGCGCCGCTTCCTCTACACGGTCCATCGTGACGAGTCCGAGATTACATCCTTCGCAATCGACGCCGACATCGGGAAGCTTCGAAAGATCGCGACGGCATCGACCCAAGGCAAGAACCCGGTTCATCTGGTCATACATCCGAGCTCCCAGACGATGCTCGTTGCAAACTATGCGACGGGCTCCATCGTGACGATACCGATTTCGACCGACGGCACTCTCAGCCAGGCAGGAGACCCTATTTTCCTGCCTGGAGAATCGGGTCCGCATCGAACCGAGCAGACGATGTCCCATCCCCACCAGATCGTCGCGGATCGTTCGGGCCGCTTTTTTCTGGTGCCCGACAAGGGTCTCGACCGCATCTTCACCATCGCCGTCGATGAGCGCGGAAAGCCTGAGATCGTGACATCGATTGCTACCCGGCAGGGCGCCGGCCCAAGACACGCGGTATTCAACCCACGAGGCGATATCGTACATGTCGTAAACGAACTGGATTCGTCGATCACTGCCTATGGATTCGACAGCACCAGCGGTGCCCTCACTCCGATCGAAATTGTTCCGAGCGTGCCTACCAGCTTCCTGGGCGATAATCGCGCCGCTGCCATCGGTGCTTCAACCGACGGCAGCCAGCTGTTTGCAACCAATCGCGGTCAAAACACAGTGGTACAGTTCAACATCGATGCCGCCTCCGGCAAGATCTCCGACCCGAGATGGCACCAGACCCTTGGCAAAGGACCCAGGTTCGCGAGTCTCTCTCCGACAGGGAAAACGTTGTTTGTGGCAAACGAACTGACCGATACCGTGGTCGCATATGACTTGAGGGCAGAAGGAATGATGACGAACCCTACTGAAACAGCTGCGACCGGTAGCCCGGTCTCCATTGCATTCGCCTGATCGTCTGAGAGCAGTCATGAAAATCCTTTTTCTCAGCGGAGACGGTATCGGCCCGGAGATAGCGGCGGCAACGAAGTCGGTGCTTAAAGCCGCCGACCGCCGGTTCGACCTCGGGCTTGAGTTCTCAGATATGGAAATCGGCCTCGCGGCACTAAAGTCTCGCGGCACGACGCTGCCGCCAGAGGTGCTCTCGGCGATCCCCGACCACGACGGCGTGGTGCTTGGGCCAGTGTCTCATTACGAATATCCCAGCAAGCAGGAAGGCGGCGTCAATCCATCCGGCGCTTTGCGCGTCGGCCTCGAACTCTTCGCAAATATTAGGCCCTGCCGGTCCCGTCCGGAACTGACCAATCTTCGCAAGCCGATGGATCTGGTCATCGTCCGGGAGAACACCGAAGGCTTTTACTCCGACCGCAACATGCATGCCGGTGACGGAGAGTTCATGCCCGATCCCGACATGGCGCTTTCAATACGGAAGGTCACGGCTCGCGCTTCTGCCCGCATAGCCAGGGTCGCATTCGATATCGCCAGTGGTCGGCGTAACAAGGTTACAGTCGTTCACAAGGCAAACGTAGTCAAGCTGTCCGATGGCCTGTTCCTCCGTGAAGTCCGCAGGGTCGCAAGAGACTACCCCGACGTTGAACTGGAGGAACTGATAGTCGATGCGGCAGCGGCCATGCTGATCCGCAAGCCAGATCAGTTCGACGTCATCGTCACCACCAACATGTTCGGAGACATACTGTCTGACGAAGCGTCCGAGCTCTGCGGCAGCCTCGGATTGGGCGGGGCGATCAACATGGGCGAAGGTGTCTGCGTCGCGCAAGCACAGCACGGTTCAGCGCCGGACGTAGCTGGAAAGGGCGTCGCGAACCCTACGTCGCTTATCCTGTCCGCAGCAATGCTCCTGGCGTGGCGAGGTCGCCACGGTGGAAACAGCAAGCTCGAACAAGCAGCTTCTGGGATCGAAGCCGCCGTCGATAAGGCCTTGCTCGATCCCGACCTGCGGACACCAGACGTAGGTGGCCGAGGCTCTACCACCGAATTCACCAACCTCGTTTGTCAGACGCTGTCGTGACTCCGGCGTTACCTCCGGTGGCAACAGTTCTTCAGTATGGAATGGAACGGGCCAACCCCACAGTAGTCGAGCATTCTCGCTTTCGATCTCACACCGAGGGACGGATATCCGTTATTGGTATCTGGATTTTGCTTCTCGGGCGCGCTCATTAAGACGGCATAGGCAAATCGCTGGGGGCGGCTGATCTGCCGAGGCGGAACGACTCTGAGGTTTCAGTTATGACCCCGTCGGGGGAACGTGATGCGACATGAACATCTTCACGGGCGAAGGCGATTGCTGCGGTGCGCGTGCTTACCCGAGTCGGCGCGTTTGGCGCGAGCCTTTCGGCCAAGGAGTTAAGCCGGAACCGCAGCAGCTTTATCAATATTTGGATAATGTTCGTACAACCACAGCATGAAGTCTCCCGAGCACCGATGCTCTTTAATTGTCATAAATCAAATTATTTAACAACATAGGGGCGCTGGCAATGTTCTTCGAGACAACCCATTTGGCGGGGCGGCTGGTTTGCTTCAGGCCGCCGGGTAAGCTCTCTCCGCCTCGATATACCTGAATGGTTTTGAAGCACAGAAGCATCGCATTTCAATCGATTTGCTACGAAAATTTATTTCAAGGATGAGAAAAATATCATTGTAATATCTATTAATACAAAACATTTTATCTATCGTCTATTCAGTGTTGGAGGAACATTTTGGACAAATATCTCGCAGTTATATTCGCCGCTGCCTTCGCGGCATCGTCGTCCAATGCACTCGCTCGGGTTACAGGTGATCCGCTTCAAATTGAAGGAGGTAAGGTCGAGGGCCAATGGGCTCAAAACACGGAAGTAAAGGCCTACCTGGGAATCCCGTACGCCGCGCCCCCAGTCGGCGAGTTGCGGTGGGCGGAACCAGGCCCAGTTGTTCCCTGGAGCGGAGTGCGGAAGGCCGACAAGCAGCCGGCGATGTGCATGCAGACGCTCCGAACGCCGGGAACCATCAGTATAGAGGTATACGGCAATCAGAACCTCCCGATGAGCGAGGATTGCCTCCACCTTAATGTCTGGGCGCCCGCAGATGCATCTTCATCGTCAAAACTTCCGGTCTTCGTCTGGATACACGGCGGCGCGTTCACTTCTGGCTCAGCGGCGAAACCTGAGTTCAACGGCGAGCGCTTGGCGAAACGGGGTATAATCGTCGTATCGATAAATTATCGCCTGAACATATTCGGTTATTTTGCCCATCCCGACCTGACTGCGGAGTCACCGAACCACAGTTCCGGCAACTATGGTGCCCTTGATCAGGTTGCCGCATTGAAGTGGGTCGAGAAGAATATCTCCTCGTTTGGAGGGGATCCCGGCAAAGTGACAATCGGCGGTCAGTCCGCGGGCAGTACCAGCGTGAACAACCTCATGGCATCTCCCTTGGCACAGGGGTTAATCGACGGGGGATTGGCTCAAAGCGGCGGCGTGACTGCTGCTCAGACGAAACCTCTCAAGGCTGCCGAAGATGAAGGGAGGAAGTTCTCCCGTATGCTCGGCGATCAGTCGATCAAAGACCTAAGGGCGATGCCCGCTGAAGTAGTGCTTTCACTTTGGTCCGATACGAAAACCCGCTTTGCGGGTCCAGTGGTCGATGGATATTTCCTCAAGAAGTCGGTCGGCGACGTATGGGCGGCGGGCGAACAGGCGCAGGTTCCGTATTTTGTCGGATGGAGCAGAGATGAGTTCTACGAGAACATCTACAACCGGACCGAGGACGAGTTTGTCAAACAGGCGACCAAAGAAGTGGGTCTGGAACTCGTCGCGGAGATGCGGACGCTCTACGGCGCCAAGGACGATGTGACAGCGACAGCGGCGCGTGTAGGATTCTCGCGCGATGCCAATTTTGGTCTCAACACCTGGAACGCGGCGTCAAACCAGGCAAAGGGACAGTCGCCGACCTATCTCTATTACTGGACCCGACTAAGCCCATTCTGGGAAGGACAATCGTTTCAGGAGAACTCTCCGGCCTCGCTTCTCGGCGCATACCACGGCTCGCAAGTCCCATACGTTTTCGGCACGCTCGATGTGCTTGATCGGGAATTCACGGCGCGTGATCGGGACCTTTCGGATCTCTGGCAGGCCTACGTAGCCAACTTCGTGAAAACAGGAAATCCAAATGGCAAAGGACTTCCCGACTGGCCGACCTTCGATAACACTTCCGAGAAAGTTCTGGAGATCGGCGACAAGACCACCGTCGTAGACCTGCCAAACAAACTCCAAATGGATTTCTTCCGGAAGATGGTGAAGAAGTGATAGAAGGGCCCCGTCAAAATGCTGGGCGGGGCCAGTTTAAAGTTTGGAACCCCAAGTCGCTCCTGGTGGTTTTGACCACGTAGCGCCGCAATTGTTGACGATGTCCAGCCAGAAGGAAAATATCACGCAAGGGATAGATCGAGTGATCGTCTAGTTGATGTTATGTCTTTCCGACATCACCGATGACAGATGTGTATGTCGCCGGAGGCCAAGCACTTCATCCGATCGTCTCAATCAACCGGCCCTTGTTTACTTTTTTCCTTCTGCTTTATCCTTCCATACTAACCGACGGACCAGTGCAGACCGTCGGCGAGAATAAGCGGGTGCCACCATTGGGTAAGACGACGGTAGCCCCCACTTTGAACGATATTCCTGAGGAGCCAGCCCGTACTTGACCCGCAGATGCCTTTTCAAGGACTTGAATTTCAGCCCGTCTTCCAAGCAGATAATCCATTCATCGGTAACCGACTCATGGCGTGGAACAGCTGGCGAGCGAGTGGATGCGATGACGTCTGTGGGGCTGACTGAAGCTGCCTTCCTAAGGCTGCTCGACACGATAGTTATCAGTCCGGGTAGCGCCGCTGCCGGTATGTGGTTCTTCTTCACCCACGCGCTTACAATCTTCGCGGTCGCTTCAACTGAGGGAAGACACGTCGTCAACCCTGATGGTTGAAGCGCGGTTTCTATCTGCTTTGTCAGGTTTTTAGTCACGGCTGGCTTCTTCACCACTTGATATTCACCCTTATTTTGCTTTTTAGGATTAACTGTAAGCACGATTGATCAGGCTGGCCTTTGCAGAAGCTTCTGCGTGAAGCGAGCACGTGTTGTTCCCGCACTTATACGATGCGCCGAGACAGAGACTGCCGGAGAAGCGGGCTATGACGCCATGAACGGTCGGTGTCAAAAACGGCGACGTTCCCTGTCATCCATGAACGGGATAGCGGAGGCTGGAGGAAGCAAGTTCAGTTGAACTCGTGGCTCAGCCGGCGGCGGGAGACGTTGGCCTTCCTGATCAAGACGGGATAGACACAGGCATCAATGTTACCACCAAATTTTTGGGGCAACGAAGAAGTTGGAGACCAATTCCCTCTGCGTCCAGTTGGGCGAAGCTGCCATTATTCATTCTTCGCGGGTTCCCTCATAGTAGCAATTGTCGCGCTCTGTAGTGCTGCCCAGATCAGGGCAAGGCAAGGGCGGCTGCCTTCATTAAGGTGCGCGCGAAACGCTTCAGCAGTCGATTACCATTATCGACATAAAGTTACACAGTGTCACGTCTAACGGTGAGAAGACTGCATTGGCGCGATTTGCCACCGCGAAGCGATCGCCTGGAGCCTCTATTATAGCGTCGAAGGTGTCCTCAACGACGATAACTGCGTGAGCACTTCCAGCAATAGTAAGAAAACCGGCATCAACTTCGCAAAATCAAAACGAATGCAAAACGATCGACCCGATATTCAACGTGCTGATGTGAATCAAAGCGGGAGAGTGTCTTCAGATTGAGCGGTCTTGGAGGTTTTCTTCATACCCACTTCCCATCGAAATAGGCCGTTACCAACGCCGTGTAGCTAGCCCACCATTGCCGTATCGCATCTCCGTGCCTAAAACCCATCGCGCTGACGTCGCGAAGTTCGTCGCGGCTAAATGGTGCGTGCATCCGATCGTCAAAGGAAAAGCTCAGACCGTCCAGCCCTGCGATCAAACCCGCTTGGTAGCTCGACATAATGGTACGAACATCGTCCGTGCTGAAGCCGAACGACGGATCGCTAACAATTCGTTGAATTTTCTGATCACAGATATGAGCATGTGCCCAGGCATGCTCCGGCCGGTCATCGAGAGGCCGGAATCTGGCCAGCCGGGCAAGTAGAGCGCTAGTCCGCCCGCATCCTGCCTGCGCACCGTCCATCGAGAGACTCGCCAAGGTTTTTCCGGCACGTATTTGAACCTTGCCCTTTACCAACATCCAGCCAAGCGGCTTTCTCTCTTCGCCGTTCAACGGACTTTCTCCCATCCTATCGTCTGAGATCGATTGACCAAACGGTCGGGAAATGTCGGAGCCTGAAAATAATAGCCTTGAAAATATTTCGCACCGGCTGCCTTCGCAGCGTGCAGGTCATCAGCACTTTCTATCCCCTCCACCACAACGATCGGCGCGAACTCGCCGACGAGGCTTACCAAATTCCGGAGCTTAAGCTGCCCCTCGTTGGAAAGCCGGTTGCGCACATGTGACCCATCAATTTTAACGATGTCAGCGTTGGCTTCGCAGGCAAAATTGGGGCAACAGTGGCCCACGCCGAAATCATCGATAGCGACACGTGCGCCGACCCCCTGGACGGCCGAAATAAAGGCCATGGCATCGGTTACGCTTGGCAGTATTGCAGTTTCAGTGATTTCAATCACAAGCCGTTTGGCAATATCGGGTCGTCGGCGCAACTGTGCAAAAGCGGATGTCCACCAAATGTCATCCACAGCAGAGAGCGCCGAAACATTGCAGCCCATAACGACGTCGTGCCGATACTCGAGCTGACGGAAGATCTCCCGAACGACGTGCCAGTCAAAGACCCGCATCAATCCGAGGCGTTCCAGGGCGGCGATATAGGTTCCGGGAAGAACGACGGCACCGTCTGGATCCAACAGTCGGGCAAGGCACTCGTGGTAAAGCGGTCGGTCGTAGCGTTCTCCACCCACAACGGCCTGCTCGGCAAAACGCATCTCACCGACATTCAACGCATCATAGGCGAGCGCTGCGGCACACATATCCATCCGGTATTGTCCAGGGTCGAGTTCGACAAGCGGAGCGATCTTCTCGGTCTCTCCAAAATGAGCGCTCAAACTCGGTACGATCTGTTGAGTCTTGATCGTAACCGGGCGTCGCGCGGCTGCGACAAGCGCTGCCTCCACAAGTTCTGCCCGGGGATATGCTATCGCGTCGCTGGCACGAGAAGAAATTTTTACACCCGAAGGGCTCTCGGATACCTCCCAGTCCTCCGTTTTAAAAATGTTGGAGAGGCGTCTCCAGATTTCGTGCTGTACCCGCGCGGCTACGCCATCAGAATATGCGGCCGCGACGTGAGAGAGATTATCGATGACCACATCAAAGGATCGTGGAAGTCGTCTCATGCGACCTGCCTCCGAGCGAAAATCTGACCACGGAAAAGAAGATCACGAATTTCACCGCTCCTCTGCATGCAGACAGATCGGATCAACGATAGTTCATTCAGCATGGGCTCTCGCATGGGAAACTCCTCTTTGGTGTTGCTGGCGGTCTTAAGGGTAAGACGGTGGCATCCGCGTCGCTTTCGGCCAGTCAGAGGGTCGGAGCCGAAATTGCCCATTACAGGTGTTAAGAGGCGTATGGGCATTCACGCGCTGACGACGTCTCGTAGGCTCCGCCCCTGAGATCGTCGCGGCGTACACCGATCATGTTCAGAAGGCGCAGTGGCGCATATCGTACCGGCTCGTGCTTCGGCCGGAGCAATGGCGGCAAAACTTTCCAGCGCCTTTATGAATAGCGGAAGAAGGCACTTCCCTGGAGGTGATCAAGCTGTTGGCTCACCCTTGAGCATCTTCGCTCGATCGGCACGCGAACCGGTGGAATGGCCGAGATCACCTGCGTGCCTATCGACCTCCTTAACCTCGCGCTGTCCTTAACGGTTTGGTTAAGAGACGGAGCGCCATAACGTTATACAGGCCAACCATCTGAGTACGTTTTCCGAGAATAACCAACCCAAATCAGCTTGAAGGGGATTTGAGCGAGAGTGTAAATGAGCAGGTATACTAGGCAGAAATAGATATCGAATGGAGACCCGCCCAGGAATAGGCGGAAGGTCATCAGCAGAACTATAAATCCGTAAAAGGTTGCAAACACCTTTCGGTATAGTCCGCACAATCCGGTCATCAATATGAAAAGTGCAAGCAGTGCCTGAATGTAACCGCCGAATGCGATAGAGAGGTAACCGACCATAGACAGGAAAATACCCCCTTGGTCCCACCGTAGATACCGGTTGGTGATGTCGAGGCTCAGATCCTTTGGCTTGTCGGGCCAGAGAGCGCGAGGGACAAAAGTCGTGATGGCCACAAGAATATTCGCAGGACGAGCCGGTTCGTTAGGCTGGACGAATTGTGCCAGGCGATAGCCATCAAGCGTATCGATACCTCCCCCATATACGGCGGTAAAAGGGTTTTCGATCGACTCCGCAAACGCGGTATAAAGATCAGCCCCCCTTCCTGAAACAACGTCGCCCCGGAAGTTCGACATGGCCCCGCCTACAACCGCAAGCACAAGCCCGTACACGGCGTATCGCATCAGCATCGCCGCAGTGACTTCTCCGCGCGCAATCTTGCCCGCGAAAAACGCCAGGGCCACGGAGAGAACCGGACTTCTGACCGCCCCCGTGACCAGCAGGATCATCCCGCAAGCACTGACCAGATAATAAATCCTCTGATTGAAGAAGTTATGGAAGGCAAACACGCACAACCCCACCGCCAGGCAGGTCTTGAGAATGGTCACCACCCCCTGCCCTCCATCCGCACGGCTGGACAGGTCGGAATGAAACGCCAGTGTTGAAATGGAACCGACTACGATCAACGCAAGGGCGGCGTTGCGCATAACAAAATTGAATTCGCCAGACGCTCTGGAAATGGAGCGTTGAGAAATAAGGGGGTTACGCTGTGGCACGAGAAACCCCGCCATAACCTCACCCAGCAAAATCACACATAATTCGATCGCCCATTTGCCTGCCAGTCCACCCAGCTCATAGGCCTGGGCAGGCGGCAAAATATGGGGCCCCAGAAGCTTCGTGCTGCTGAGACCTGCTACTTGCATCAAGGCCGAGCCATACAAGCAAAATATATATAAAATACATGCCAGCGCAGACAGCAAGCCTTTCCATGGCGTGTTCCGCAAGGCCAGCCAGTAGAAGCGCAACAGGATAAAAAAGCAGATCCCGATGAATAGAATTTGGTTCAACGTATCCAAATTTCACCTTTATGAGCAGCTGTGGAAGATGCATTCCACGGCAATCATGTGCCAATCGTTCACTTCTGGACGATGACTGCGCTGCTGTTAGCCACAACAAGTGCTTGCCCCCTACCCGGGGGAGCCAGCGTGATCACGTTGTCCGTGATTGTGCCGTCTGTTGCCGATCCGACGATGATGCCATCACGATTGTCCCGGACGGAATTGAATGCGATTTGAAAATGACTGACCCGCTTCGTGTCTATATCGCTTGGATCACCAACCAGTATGCCCACTCCCGGATGGTCGAGCACATTGTTTTTGACGATCGACAGGCCTTTAATTGTCGTCACGACGATGCCGTCGCGCACAGATCCGATGAGCGTGTTGCCGCGAATGGCCACGTTTGCCGATCCACCGGCAACATAAATCGAGTTGCCAACGGGTGATGCCTCTCTACGAAACTGTCCTTCGCCAAAGAAGCGGCCTGCCGCCTTAACGGTGTTGCCATTGACAGTCACGTCTATCGATCGACCCAGCCGATAATAGCTATCGGAAAACACCACAATTCCGCCCGCGAACGTGTCACTCACGGTGTTTTCCTCGATGACCATGCCGTCAACTCCGCTGGACGCAATGCCCTTGGCGTAGCCTTTCGCCACAGTGTTACGGCGAAAGATCACGTTTCGCGTGCCGTTGGGAACACGGAAGTCCGTGACAATCACCAGCAAATCGTCACCCGTCAGGGCAATGTCATTGTCTTCGGCAAGAACATTGGCCACGCAACCGTCAAAACCCAATCCGTTGCCCAAAACCTGGCGTATGCGGCAGCCGCGAACCGTAACGTTACTGGCATGGGAGACTTGGATTCCGCCGCCCCGCGCATTGGTGACCTGAACGCGTTCGACCCGGACCAGCTCTGCATTCCACAAATGCGGGTCACGCGCGCCGCCAAGGCGCAAACCGTAGGCGTTGGGCTTGCGGCTCTCGACGACGCCGGGTCGGCGCACATCAATCGCATCGGTATAATCAAGCGATAGATCGTGGATCCAAAGCTTCCTGGCGTGCAACCAGATTGCCGGCTGAGGAGTGCCGACTGGCAATGTCGATACAAGGACCGCCCCATCGCCGCTGAACTCGATGTCGTCAAACTGCTCTTCCAGGGTGCTGAAGATATATCGGCCTTTGGGGAAATGGACAGTCGCAGGTGTTCTGGATGCCGCCGCCTGCGCCATTGCGGTCCGGATCGCATCGGTATCATCATTGCGTCCATCACCCTTTGCGCCGAAATCGCTAACGTCATAGATTTCTCTTTCGATGGCGGCGTGAACATCGCTGACCGGCCACGCGGCACAGCCTGTGGCGAACAGTAGTGAGGCTTTCAGCAGACGTCTTCGGCGCATAGTTCCTCCTTCAGTCCGTACCTGGAGCCGCGAGCATTTCACCCGGCGTTGCATGTTTCCGCAACGATGCGACGGATGGCCTCGTGAAACCGATGAGGGCTGAATTTCTCCGCATGACGCTTGATGGCGTCGGTATCCCATGTGTCCGGGAAAGCACGCACAGCACTACGGATCGCCTCTGGTGTCGCGTCGTCGATGAAAAGACCGCTCGTGCCTTCATCCGTCGAATCGAGAAATCCACCTGCCCGTAAGAGCAGAACCGGCGTGCCGAACGCGTTCGCTTCAATTGGCGTCAATCCAAAGTCTTCTCGTGACACCGAGATCAATGCCCGCGCATTGGCATAGAGCCAACGCAACTTCGCCTCGCTGACGTAACCGGTCGACACAACATTGGCAGGCGCATCCAGAATCTTGCCGCCACCGGCAACGGCAAGCACATGCTCGGGCATACCCCTGAACGCCTCCACCAACGGCTGCGCTCCCTTGTATCCACGTGACCGTCCCACCATGAGGAAGAAGGTTTTACCCGCGAGCGTCGGAACTGGCTCTGCCGGCAAGGTTGGATCAACCGAAACCGGCGGGAAAACCACGCGGGCTTCGCGGCCGTAAACTTGCCGAATGCGCTCTGCAACCGAGGTGGAATTCGCGATATAGACATCCGCGGAGGCCGCCGCCTTGCGATCCCATTTCAACAGACCCGCTCGCAAGAGGCCCAACGCCACCCGCACTGGCCATGGGCGATCCAGCAGATAATCATCCGCCTGATAAAGCCATCGTGCCGGGTTGTGACAATAGACGATCTTTCGGGTTGCCCCCGCAGTCCGCAGCGCGTGCGCCCAACCAGATGAACTGCACACCACGGCATCCGCGCGCACGGGCCTGATAAAATTCCATGTAGAAGCCAGCAATGGCAGCGCCAGACGAGAATCTCGGCGGAACAACTTCACTCTGCTCAACGCAGTCGATCGTATCGAAATCCGGTTCATTTCCGGGAATGCATCTTCCGGGGAGTAAATCGCGGTTATCAAATAACGCGGGTTGAGCGCCCGCGCGAGTTCCACGGTGACCCGTTCCGCTCCGCCACGCTGGGTGAGATAGTCATGGGCCAATACTACGTCGAGATGTCGCACGATTTTAACCTTCATCAATGGGGGTGGCTCGGGGAAAGTTGGGCAGGTGGGAAAATCATGGCGGCACGTGCGCATGGCCGCGCCCGCTCGCGCCATTGGTGTGACCAGCGTGAGATCAAGGTTCAAAGATCGACGGGTGTCGTGATGTTATGGTGTTTGGGCAGCCGTCAGCGACGTGTCGCAGCAGGTGCGCGGACGGTGATAAGGAGTGGGAGGAGCAACCTGTCTATGCGCGCGAGACGGATGTCAGCGGCGTGAAATGGTCTCTTCAAAAAGCTGAAGGTATCGGGTGGTCGCGTGCTCAAGAGAATAACGCTTGGGCAAAAGAGTTGTGTTGCGAGGTGGCGCACTATCCAATGTGGCTTGGAGCGCATCAGCCACGGCGTCTGGTTCTGTTGGTGGCGCATATCTGGCCACGAGTTCCGGAAGCCTCAGGTGGCTGGACAGAACGGCGGGCAACCCGGACGCCGCCGCCTCAAGCGGTGCAATCGCCAGACCTTCCTGTCTCAGCGACGTGAACAGGAAAACGTCTGCGGCGCTTAAAACCATTGGAACATCGGCACGAGAGACCGGCCCAAGGAAATGCACCTTGTCGGCAATATTCAAGTCTTTTGCCAAGGCTCGGAGCATAGGTTCCGCATCGCCCTCCCCCGCGATCAGATAGGCAACATCCGGGCGTTTCGACACAAGGCGCGCAAAGCCAACCAGTGACTCACGAACCCCCTTTTGCAAGATCACGCGGCTTAGGGAAACAACGATCGCCGTGGACGGACCTATGCCCAATCTCTGCCGAAGGCGGCTGCGAGCTGCCGGGTCAAATCTCAACTCCCCTTCGTTCACACCATTCTCAATCATGGTGACGGGCGTGTGGTGCACAAGCTTCGACATGGGTTTGCGCCGGAGTGCCTCATCGACGGCGGGACCGATGGAGACGATCCCGGAATAGTGTCCAAGCCGCCAGTCTCGCACCAGATAGGGAATGTTCCGGGCTGCCCCCGCCCAGGAAATGGGCGACCGGACGGCCAGCTTCGAGACAATTTCCCCCCAAGGCGTGCCATGCGACTGCAAGATGACCGGCGTCCGACATTTTCCTCTTATTTTGGCATCCAGAACGCCATGCGCGCCTCCCCCAACGCCCATCACCAGATCGACGTTGTCGGCATATTGGTCCAGAAAGACAGAACGTGACTTGCTCCACCAGGCTTTTGAATAGCGCCCTGCTGCGCAATCCAGTGCATGGACGGTAATACCATCAACAGATGCGCCCGGAAGAAAGCCCGTTATGCCGGTGGTCAGAAATTCAACTTGATGCCCGCGTAGAACGATGGCCTTGGCAAGAGCCCAGGAGAGTATTTCCATGCCGCCAAGTCGATGAAATGGTGTCGATCTCGACACAAATAAAAGTTTCATCGGGATTACAGCTTTTTGGATTTAGCGCGCGACAGCCGCATATAAACAACGCGAAGACGATCAACCCATTTGTCGCCAATACAGCCACGCAACCACCGCGCCAAAAGACGCACATTGGTGATCCGTTGCTTCAGGGCCTGAGGAGAAAAGCCGTTTGGCAGACATAGCCTCGGCCCTTCAATGGATAGAACAGGTTTGCCGCTCATTCTCGCAATTTCATTGGCTTGATGCAGTTCGCTCTCGACGAACAGCCTTGCCGAACTCGTCCGATAATAGGCCGCCTTGTGCGATCCATGCACGCCCGCCTGGCGTCGCTCTGCGGCGCTTGGAAGATCGAGCATGATCAATTGCTCGTACACAACGCCGTGGCGCCGCAACCATTCCTCCGTTTCCGGACGGTATTTCTCCAAACGGCTGGTCACGAGCGCCTTGATCGGATGGCTCGGCAGGTAAAGCGGGCGGGCTTGCTGTAGAAAATCGAGGTAAGCCGGTCCGTCATCATTTTCTGCGTAACTGGGATCGTGGCAAAGAACGCCATCAATATCGAGGCATGCGTCTTTCAAAATTCCCGGATGATGCAACACATTCCACTCAAAAATCCGCGCCTTATCAATGATTTCCATCACCACATCGACACGGCCCCGAATAGACGATGTTCCGTAAACCACACAGGTGGTGATGGGCGGCAAGTCGACGCTTGCGGTGTCCAGCTTTTCAACCGCCTTGGCCAACGCTTCTCCAGTGCGGCTACTATCGTCGACAATGAGAGCACGACGATAGTGCTTCGACGCATTTCCCCGCCGCCGTGTCGTCCCTGTTTCAAACACGCGGCCCGCACAAAATCCATCGAGATCGACGAGAGGCAGGTTCAGCGAAAGCGCAATGAAACTCGCTGCCAGAATGCCACTGCGAGGAATACCGACAATTAAATCAACATCATTCGGGATCTTCCATAAATTCCCGACAATATCCTTCTGTAAATCGTTATAGGTCTTCAGTTGCACGCAATTGCCCCTCAGCTAAGCACACACGATCAACGATGCGCAGTACAAAATTCGATCTAAAGAGATCTAAAGAGATCTATAGAGTTCGATGCATTTCCCCGCGACGGCATCCCATGTGAAGGCGGAACTGGTCACAGATGGAAAACGACTGCCCGCTGCCTTTGAAAGGGCCTGATGCCATTTAGGAACATCGCCCGGCTGAACAGTGATTTGGCCTGCCATTTTGAGAAGTTCCCCAAGCCCACCGACATCCGAGCCGATGACAGGCGTCCCGGCCGCCAGCGCCTCTAGCGCGACAAGACCCAAAAGTTCAGGGCGGGAAAAATCACGGCGCTGATAATGCTCGACGGAGGGGACGAGAAGAAACCCTATGGACTTATGGAGACTGGCGACAACTTCATCAGTCGCGTCCGAAACGAAGGTGACATCCTTGTTGCGCGCCAGTTGTTTCAGAGAAGCGAAATAGGCTTGGTCTCTAGGTTGCCCCGCCAAAACCAAACGACGTCCTACGGGTAGAGCCTCAACCGCGATATGGGCGCCCTTGTGAGGCACCAAGCGGCCAATGAAGCCAAAGTCATAGCACTGCTCAAGTGGATCTGCGTCTGGCAAATGATCGCCACCTCCCATAATGATCACATTCTGTTTGATAATACCCGTTGGATCCAGGTCCTGCCTGCTCCAGGCGCTCACATAGCCTGCGGCATCGATGAGACGCAGCCGCAAGCGTCCCAGAGCCCGGCCAGGGGCGAGCGCGCCTCCGCCATGGTCGGTCAAGACCAGTGGTTTGCGCAGCAACTTGGCCATCAGCGCTGCATAGTCAAAACCAGGCGTGTTGAGCTGGTGAACATGGACAATGTCACATCGATACGCCAAGTCGAAAAAACGGCGTAGAGAAATGGCATGCGCCGGCTCATCGAGATCGCCAAGTTCTGCAAATTCGCGCAAGGACCGCACAACAACGACATCGACAGTCAGCCCCCGGTTTCGCGCGGCACGGGCCAGTTCCGTTACATAGCGTTCACCGCCGCCTTTTTTCGCGCCGCCGAAGACCTCAAGCGTGACGAAGAGGATACGCATTATTCAACCTTTTCGCGTGGTACGACGCGCACCGCGGGGGCGCCGGCATAGGTGCCAGGCTGTGTAATCGAACGGGTCACAACCGAGTTCGCCCCAATCCTGACATCGTTGCAAATGGACATGCTGCTGCGCAGGGGGGCGATGATGACAGCACCCGTGCCGATCTCTACTCTGTCGCCGATGGTCAATCGTGATTTGGTCCCGGGAGCATCGCTGACCGACAGGGTGACGCAATGCCACAGCCTCACATCGCGCCCCAGGGATACGTTGGGATGAACAACGATATTCATCGCAAAATGACCGAGAGATGGAAGCCCCGCAAGAACTGCTTCCGGTGGGAGAGCGGCACGAAAAAAAAGGAAAAGATAGGCTTTAATCAGCCGTGCCTTTCGGCGTTTACCTTCGCGATGGTACCGGGTGGACAGGAGCCAGAGACGAGCCGGTTCTGTGAGAAGCATATTAGTTTGCGTCTTCCGCATTTGGGTTTGAAACATTCCGGCTTTGTCCGCGCGGACTTAGCCGAGTAACCAGAACAAGCGTCGTCGCGAGTGCAGCGGCCTGCGACCAGACGCTGATCCATGCAGCTGTCGCGGCGTCCATTCGCTGCCAGGCAGCCCAAAACAGAATGATCGTCGTGAACGCGGCGGCCGCCTGCCCCAAAGAATTGTAGCCGGGCCTGCCCAGTCCACCGAGATACGCGGCGACGACATTGGCCCAGTAACCGATGAAGGTACCAAGCAGCAAAATCCGGATTAATGCCAAAGCAGGCGCAAAATCCCCACCGAACACAATAGGAACGGCATAGGGAAGGCTTACGAGGATTACGATCGTCAGGGCCACCTGCGCAAATCCACCGAGCAGTATTGAGCGAAGCACCGATTGTCTGTGGATGCCGCCAGCCACTTCGGCCAGTACGTTGCGCGTAAGCACTGCCGTAATAATTCCAGGCACCTCTGCAACGGTGACGGCAACAGAATAGTATCCTAGGTCATTGGTCGCGACAATTGCAGGCATGATCGCCTGATCGAGGCGGGCTGACACTGTGGCCGCAATCGTCCCGAAGGCGGACAGTATCGCGTATGAGAAAAAAGACGCGCTTGTAAATTCCGGGATTATGTTGCCGCCTTGGCGTCTCAATGTGTTTGCGGCATTCGCATTCCCCGGAAGCCGAAGCACCGCCGATGCGCTGAGTCCGGCAATCATATAGATGGCGGCAAATGCGATCACGGATTTCACGCCGATTATCCAGAGCAGGACGATGGCGCCCACGCGCAAACCTGACCCCAGCATCCGCTCGAGATCAAGCGCACCATATCGCCGCAACCCCTGAATGTGCCCACGTCGTATGGCGATAAAGGCACTCGGCAAGAACGCCGCCCAAATCAGCAGCAAGAAAGTACGGCTTATATCGAGTTGCTCGGCAATTCTCGCAGAGTACCAGAACAACGCCAAACCCACGAGAAAAGTCATGATCAGTGCTATGATCACCGCCAGCCGAATGACCTTGCCCGGCGGAGACTGCCGGCCGATGAAATAAGTAACGGCAGAAGGTACACCGAGCGCTGCCACGGCAGCGGCCAGGGTCATGGGCTGAAGAATACCCGCTAACTGCCCTCGCCCGGTGGCGCCCAGGGCGTGCGCCAGGATCGGGGCCGTGATTATCCCGGCTGCCGGCATCGCCGCATAAGCAATGAGACTGCGCATAAGCGGTAGCGCGTCGCGAACATAGCGCATCGGCATCCTAAAGCGCAGCTTCCACGGGCTGTTGTTGGCCGGAATCGAGTAATGTCCGGATCTGTTCAAGGCGCGCATCCCAACTGTTTTTGCTGAAATCACCCGGCGGGGAAGCGTATTCGCCTGCGCAGGCGCGAGCAACGACCTCGGCAAAATCTTGTGGTGAGGCGATCGTGACCCCGGGGATCGCACGGCCCGATATACTTGGTAATGCCGTTGCGACAACCGGCAAACCAGCAGCCAGATACTCGTAGACCTTCATTGGAAACACGCCCGTTGTGTATTGGTTGAGGTGATAGGGGATGATCCCGACCCAGCTCTTGCCAATTTCTGCCGCCATTTCCTGCTGATTCAGCGTGCCAAGATAGGTAACATGTGGCGAGGCCAGCAGCCGGCCAAGCGCAGGGTCGCGTTTCGTGCCATCAATGCTGAACGGTCCTGCCAGCGCAAGCCGTACCCCCTTGGCGATGATGGCCTCAAATATTGCGAAGTCGATTTTGCTGGGTGTGAGGTTGCCGACGAAAATAGCGCGCCGCTCACGATCCGATGCCGGTGCGCGCAGCCCCTGAAACAGATCGATGTCGGCAACATTTTCCCACACCATCGGGTTTGCATGGAGGGCCCGCAGATGGTTTGCGACACCTGTACTTGATGCAACCAGCACGTCAGCCCGCGTAATTAGCCGACGCTCGGCTTGAAGCAACGCTTTGCGCGGGATACCGTCAATCGTGTGCAACAGGTCGACCGAATGATACACGACCATCTCCGCTCGTTCCTCCAGCCCATAGGTCAGGGGTGAGAAGCTCCAAAGCGCATAGCGCTCCGGCAAGCGCGGCTGGATACGGCGCTTGATCATCCACCGATTGAACGCTCGCACCGGCGCGCAGGCGTGAAATGGGATAACCATGGGCAGATGTCTATGTAAAGCCTCGACGCCTTCACGGCGCTTGCCAGATGCGTTGATGTTTCGAGGATTGTGTCTTTTCAAAAGGATTGTCGAAATCCGCGCCAAGATCCGGCGCAGATCCTTGATGCTCAATCTCGGTGCCCGCAGACCAAGGGATTCAATATAATGGACCTCACGCTCGGCCACGAGGCGCGCCGCTATATGCTGTTTATTGGTCCAGATCGGCGCATCAATATCAGCCGTAGAGAGGATCACCACCGGCAGCGGGGGTGCCTTTAAGTTCCCATTCTTCATGGTGAGAACGCCTTCCAAAAGGTCTTGTTGAATGAAGGGGCAGAGCCGATCAGAGTCCGGGCAAGAGGCCACCGTTCGGAACGGTGAGGTCTGCGATCAACCCATGATGGTTGGAACCAAAACTCGACGGGATGCGGGACAATTTTTGCGCCATCACTGGCATACGAATGAAAATATGGTCGATGGGAACGCCCAGAATTCCTGCGCCGATCGGCCACGTCGCTGGCTCCAAGCCAGCCGTCGTCAATCCAGCGCGCTTCAAAAGGCCTTGCATGTCGGGGGCTATGGTTGCCGCGTTGAAATCACCCGCGAGCACCAAAGGACCGTCGATCTTACTGAGGGCTTCACCAAGTCCCGCCAGCTCATTTGTATGGTATTTGTCAAAATAAGGTTTGCTCAGATGCGCTGCGGCCAGAGACAGCGTGACGCTGCCCAGATGAATTCGGGCCGTTGCAAATCGATCCTTGCGCAAATCACTGAGATTGCCGACATAAACCATCTCCAGCGGATACTTTGACAACAACAGCAGATCGCATGTGCTCGTATGGTCTCCGCAGCCGATGCGATACGGGAAGGTTTTTGACAGGCGATCGAGATGTAAGCCAACCGGGGCAGCTTCCATGACATAGGCGATGTCTGCGCCCGATTGCAGGATGTAGTCGGCGATCGCACCACCGTTTTCAAGATTTTCGCCCAGGACGTTAAAGGACAGCACACGCAGGCTTTGCGTGCTGGTGGTCCCGGCCGAAAATGTTGGCGGCAGCGAATTCCAAATCATCAGAACAGCATGGCAAACAACCAACATGGTTGCGCACAACATAGCCATCGAGACTGCACCGGGTCGCAGAGCCAGACAAAACAGCGCCAACAGCATCATTGCGACACCGGCATGCAGCTGGAGGGAGAAAACGACAGCCGGCGCCCACAGGTCAGTGGTATATCGCAGGGCGAAGAAAGCCAGCGCCAGACCCAGCAGGGTCGCGCAAATGTGAAAGAGTATGTTTCTCATGAGGTTTTGCGTCCAGTATCGGGCTGCTTCTCAGCTCCCCGATCAGGTCCTGCCGAATTCATCGACAAGACGGACAATGTCATCCTCGCCCAGATAAGACCCAGTCTGGATCTCGATCATTTCCAGCAGAATTTTACCAGGATTGCCAAGCCGGTGCACGGCTCCCTGCGGGATGTAGACGGACTGGTTTTCGTGCAAGATGGTGACCTGATCGCCGATGGTGACCTCCGCGGTTCCCTTCACGCAGATCCAATGCTCCGCCCGATGATGGTGCTTTTGCAAGGACAACTTCTTGGCGGGATGAACGAACAATCGCTTCACTTGGAAGCGATCACCGTTAAGGATCGACGTATACCCACCCCAGGGACGCAGCGATGTTGGATGTGTTTCGGTCAGGCTTGCCGTTTTCCGGTCGGCGGCCAGTAACTTCACCAGATTGCCCACATCCTGCGCATTGTCCAGACGCCCGATCAAAACCGCATCCTCCGAGGCGATCACGGCCACGCCATCCATGCCCTGCACGGCCATATGGGCATTGCGGGAAATTACCAGCGAGTTTGTGGTATCACGTACAGTGACATTGCCGTGCACCACGTTACCGTCGCCGTCCACTTCTCCGATTTTCCAGACCGCATCCCAACTTCCCAGATCCGACCATTGGATGGCGGATGGGACAACGGCGGCATTGGCGGTCTTTTCCATCACCCCGTAGTCGATCGAAATCGAAGGTGCTTGCGCAAATGCATCCCGATCAAGACGAATAAAATCAGCGTCCAGCGTTGCCTCCGCAACCGCGCGATCCACAGCCGTCACAACGTCAGGCGAATAAAGCTCCAATTCAGCGATAATTGCGGCTGCCGAAAACAGGAACATGCCTGAGTTCCAGTAGTAGTTGCCGGTATCGATCAGCGCCTGGGCGGTCTCGGCATTCGGTTTCTCCACAAACCGACCAACCGCATAGGCGCCGTTCTCCAGCTGACCGCCCAGTTCGATATAGCCATAGCCTGTTGCCGGCTCTAACGGCGTGATGCCGAAGGTCACCAGCTCTCCCTTCGCGGCCGCCCTCAAAGCGGCAGAGGTGGCGGCTTGGTAATTGTCATCCATCGTGATCGCGTGGTCCGACGGCAGCACAAATAGCATGGTGTCTTCACCAAACCTATCCGCGACAATACGCGCTGCCGCGGCCAAGGCGGGCGCGGTGTTTCGCGCCACAGGTTCCAGCACGATACCAGACAGCGCGATATCCCTGGCGCGCGCCTGCTCGGCAACCAGAAATCTGAAGTCTTCATTGGTCACCACCAAGGGTGCCTCATAGACAGTTTTGTCGGCCACGCGCGCGAGAGTGGACTGAAAAAGTGTCTCTTCGCCAGTCAATGCCAAAAACTGCTTGGCTGCCGTGGCACGTGACAACGGCCACAGCCGAGTGCCCTTGCCCCCTGCCATGATCACAGGGACAATTTTACTTGTCATATTCCATCCTTTTGATTGAAGCTCTGCGTGCCCGTAGGCGCTACGGAACAGCGTTTGTTTGAGACGAAGCGGGCGCAGGCGGTGCCTCGTCAGATAGGCGGTTGGGCATCGACTTCGTCTGACTTCGTTTCACTGAACAAAGCACACAGTAAATAACCAACGGGACATAGGCTGCCTGCAAGCCAATCGAGGAGAGCGCCGTTCTCAAGACCGTGATTTTGATCAAGCCGGAAGCAAGGCAGGGCATACCGCAGAGACCAGTCGCAATGCTGACATCGCAAAAAACGCGTGGGGGGCGTACTTGACGCTGTCGCGATCTCTTCGATCCATAACCTGACGTTTCTCAGCCTTATACCCGGGTGATGCCCGTCGGGCCTGTGATCGGGTAACAATACCGGCTTAGGGAGCCACCGTGTCGCCCAGCGATAAAGAAGCCGTGCGATGCTCTCAGCTCTCTGTGCCGCATCTGATTTTTCCTGGCACAGTTTGGCAAGTTTCATTCCGGGGTTCTAAAATAAACTGCCTGTCCTCTTCCAAAACCAGACAGGTGAGATTCCCGGTAATATAGGCGCCCGTATCGACATTGATCCGGTTCGACCTGAAAACCGGGCTAGTGACCGGCGTGTGCCCATGCACGATCATGAAATCATGCGGCAGGACACAGTCGAGAAAGGGTTGTCGGATCGACATAAGATCCACCGCTGATTGGTTTTCAAGCGCGATTCCTGGTCGGATGCCTGCGTGAACAAAGGCGTAGTCACCGATCGTTACGTAGAGGCGGAGTCTTTCGAGAAAGCTTTTATGTTCGGCGGGAATTTGCTTCACGGCCAGAGCCATCACGGTATGAACGATATCACGGTCGATATTGACGGGAACAGTAATACCGTAGGCATGGAGTGTTTCGCGGCCTCCCGCAGCCAGCCACCGCAGTGCGATGTCCATATCGTTCAGCGCACGCAGCATGCTGTCATCATGATTGCCACGCAGCGTCACCACACGCCGTGTCATCTGCCGTTCGATCAACTGATCAATGACCTCGCGGGACCGCAAACCGCGGTCAACATAGTCACCCAGAAGCACCGTGACATTACGCTTGAAGGGGTGTGCGGCCTCATTGGCATCGATTTTGGCAAAGGCTTGCGCAAGCAGGTCCGCGCGACCATGGATATCGCCGATCACGTACACACGCACACCATCGGGAACTCTTGCAGCGGCGCGCGCGATTGTCACCTCTTCCCACTCAGGCAGGAGCTTCAAGAAGAAATCAACCAACTTTCGCATCAGGATTGATCTGCCGCCGGCCTGCGCTGGACTGCTGTGTCCGCGAGCGGATCGAACGATGGTCTTTCTCCCAGTGAGATCGTCACGCAGCCAGCGAGAAGGGCTGCAAGAAGGAGCGCGTTTCCGGGGATTTGCAGGGAGAAATCTACGAGTGAATGCAAGGCGACAACGAGAAGGCTTGTCAGGGCAATGACCGGCGCGAAGCGGTAGCGGGACCGCTCGAGCAAGCCTGTCACAAGCGCCCATCCGAGCGCTGTCAGCGCGACCCCTAAAACGACCAAGAAAACGATGCCCAGCCCAAGCGCTCCCTCAAGGTAGGAGTTATGGGCAGCATCCCAGACTCCCTCGATACCGGAACATTGCGGTGAGCGATAGGCGGGGAACACATCCGGGAAACTGCCGAAACCGGAGCCAAGCGGCCAATTGTCTCGCACCGCCTGCGCCGTCGATGAAAATGCGCACAGCCGTGCCTGATCGACCGATTGAGCCCCCATGCGGTAGATCGCTTCTTGTGCAACAACCACTGCCGCTGTCGACATCAAACTGACGATGAGCGCCAACCGCCACCCTCGAGCAATTGATCTCGGAGCGGAACGGCGACGGCGCCTCTTCCCTCCATTGAAGAGCCACACGAGACAGATCAGCCCGATGAAGACCGACGCCGTTGCACCACGCGACTGGGTAGCCGCGAGCGCCAATACGTCCATGAGCAGACCAACTATCATATAAAACGTCGCTTTTTCCACATTGGTCAGGCGACCGGGGTTCAAGACCTTGCTGGCAAGGGCCCTGAGGCTACTACTCTGCAAGTAGAAACCCAGCAAACCGGCATTGATAACGATACCGATGCCAAAATAGGTGCCAGCGGAATTCCTGTTGATGTAAAAGCCGGTAAGACTGCCGATATAGGCGGTTTTCGTCTCAAACCCGACCGTCATAGGGGCAAGCAGGAACTGGCAAAGACTGATCGCTGCCACCGCCGCTACGAGATACGACAATATCGACAGGAGCAGGAAGGCCTCACCTCTACAGTTGAAGAGATGAAGCGCCACGACAAAAGTCAGGAGCGGTGACCATACGATGATATCAGCTTTGGTCTGCTCCGGTGTCACGGACAGGGCCCCCTCGACCGGTCCGACAAGCGACCTGATATAACTCCAGGCGGGATGCTCCCACGGGTTGTCGAGGAGCCGTAACGATTGCCCATATTGGGTCAACGCGAGAACGACGAGGCAAACAAGCGCCACCCCCGCAATGAAGGACACACGCGGATATGGAAACGGACGCCAGCACATGATCGCCGCGCTCACCGCGACCACCATGGTGATAACGGCCAGCGGTTCGAAATCCACCGCACCGAATGTCAGCATCGGGAAGACAAGGACGAGAAAAAAGACGGCACGCATTCCCGTGAAAAACGGCTGCTGCCATGCCCCCGCTCTCCTCATCGCATTGGCCTGATACTCCGTCCCTGCCGGATGACTGTGTGGATCTTTGAGAATTCCGTAAACCCTATCTTGCACAGGCGACGACGAGTTCCGCCGGACGCTTCAGATCAAGCTCCGTCCCCGGTGGACCGTTCAAAGCTGGCGGTCGACAGTTTAAAGGCACAGGATAGGAAACCCCGAGCGCATCAATGATCTTCAAGATCCGCACCCGGCGATCGAGACGTTGCCGGTCAATCACGGTTCGCATCAACTGTCGCGATCGTTCTCCAGCCTCACTATAGAGCGAGGCGATCTCGCGAGGTTCGCCCAGCCTGATGACGCGCTCAATGTCAAGTCCGTGCTGTGGCGGCAGGGTGATCCTCCCTGTATCCACCAAAGTTCCCACCAGTCGCAAGCGAGGAATCATGATCCATTTTTCCGCTGGGGCGTAAAAATACGAAAGATCTAGCAAGCGAGTGAGGCTCGCCTTGTCACCGCCTTGCTGCACCATAATTTGGGCAAGAAGCATCCATGCGTTGCCATCGGTCGGCGTGCATTGAAGCCGATGTTTCACAGCCCGATTTGCAGCAACAAGAAGGCTCTGGATGTCCCGATCCCTGGCTTCGGACCAAATTGCCTGATCGAGCGCGTCCAGCCGGACTGCCAATACACCACGCGACACCTCGTCCAGACAGCTGCTCTCTGCGGCTTTCATCTCTTTCGAGTCTGCCACCTCTGTCAGAACCTTGGGGTCTATCCAACTGTTGGCATCGAATAGCCCTGCCCGCTGGGTAACCGACTGACGACTGAGTGCTGCGAGTTCAGCTGCGCGACCGAGACGGCGAACATCACTGGTCGGCAAGATATCCAGCAGCACGTTGCCGGCCGTCAGAAAGAGAAGGCTGCTGGCCCCGATCGTCAGGACAAAATAGAGAAAGCGTCTCACAAGCGCGTTTTCTTGCCACCCGCCCTCTCCTTACCGGTTCCGCTATCCGTGTAATAGTACGCATACTTTCCGTAATAGTATCCGCGCGATTCACCGTAATTGTATTTCTTCATCCGTGCGCTGATGACACTGTTGAAGATCAGGCCAACGGTTTTTTCGTAGATATCCCTGTTTTCTTCCAGCACTCGCCGAACGACACGGCGCGGCGTGGTGCCCCATTCGACCACGAAGACGAAGGCATTGAAGAAGCGGCTGATCCCGCGGACATCGATGACGGGTCCCAGTGGCGGCAGATCAACGATCACATAATCAAAATTGGCAGCGGCTTCCTCGAGCAATTTCTCCATCTCATTTGAGGCAAGGAGAACCTGACTGTCGAGAATCCGTTTCTTCGTGACGCTTGGCAAGAACAGGAGGCCGCTTTCCGGCTCCCGCAACAAAAGTTCCTCCAGTGGCCGTTCTCTCCGAAGTACCTCGATCAACCCGGCCGTAACATGGGGGGCCATGCGTCGCGTCATTCCGGGATTACGAAAGTCCGCATCGATAAGGAGAACACGAGCGCCCTGCAAAGCAATGAGACTTGCCAGGTTCTTCGCCGTTGTTGTCTTGCCTTCGCCGGGCATCACAGAGACGATGCCAATGACTTTCCGCCCCGCATTGATCTGAAGATCGACCTCGACCTTCGCTGACCGCAACGTTTCGGCAAAGCCTGACAGAGGCATTTCAAGCACGTGCCGCATAATAGGCTCACGTATAAGCACATGGCGGGCATCAGGGCTCTCTGACTGTTCGGGCTCATTTTTTTTGCTAGGCAGTTTCTCAAGCATGCCAATGAAATGAAGTCCGGTGCTCTCCCGCACCTGATCGGGCGTACGGAAGCCTTGATCATTATATTCCCGCCATGCCGCCAGACCACCGCCAAGCATCAGACCCACCAAGCACGACCAGACCATCACAAACGGTATATTGGGCCAACTTGGCTTGCTGGGCAGGGTGGCGCTGGTGATGGTTCGCGCCTCTGTCGTCGGAAACGATTGCTGCTGAAGTGCATCCTGATAGCGCTGCAAGAATGTCGTATACAGGTTTTGGTAGCTGTCCGATTCCCGGATCAATTGACGCAATTGCACCATGACCTCGTTGGACGACGTCTGCTCCCCCGCGAGGGTGTTCATTGAATCGTTCAGCGTTTTCTCGCGCGTCCGTGCGACCTCAAGGTCTGAAGTATAGGTCATCGCGATACGCTTTAACTCTACGAATATTAGCCGCTGGTACTCATCCATATCCTTATGAAGACTGACCACTTGGTAGTGCGTTGGGCCGAGTTTGCTGGTCAGCTCTTGCGCCGTCTTGGCTGCCTTGAGATATTTGCTGCGCAGATCATTGATAACAGCGCTGCCCAATTGATCCGTGACGGCGACGTCGGTTCTACCCGATTGAATAATATCCGTAATCTGCTTCAGGCGGGCTTCAGCATTAGCGGTTTGATCATGCGCAGCAGACAGTTGCGAGGTCAGTTCAGTAACCTGTTGGTCACCGATAAACTTGCCATCACCTGAAGACACCAGCCCGTGCTTCGCCTTGAACTGCTGGATCGCCATATCGGCCTGAATTGAACTTGACTTGAGTTCGGTCAGGCGATCCCGAAGCCAGCCACTGGCGCGCTTGACCTGCTCATAGCGGGCATTCAATTGATCCGTGAAGTAGGCATCCGCGTAGGCGTTGGCGATATCGACGGATAACTTGGGATTGGGCGATGTATAGCTGACGGTCAGAATATAGGTTCGCGCAACGCGCTTGACCTCAAGATTGCTCTCAAGCTTTGCGATGATGGCCTCTCGGACAGCCTGCCGCCTTTCCTCCTCGTTGACCGACGGCGAGACAAACCATGACCCGAAGTTGACGATACGCGAAAATGTGCTTCTGACGGCGGACAACAAACCACCGCCATTCAAAAACAACTCGTTCTGATCAAGCTGCAACTCTTGGCTCACCAACGCTGCGACGTTATCCGATTTGATAACCTCGACCTGGCTGTCAATGGCAGCCGTATCTAGCGTCGCGTCGGCCAGGCTTGCCGTCAGGTCCGAAAGGTTCTTGTGGCTATCGATAATAATCTCATTCGTAGCCGTGTAACGAGGCACCGCTGAAACGCAGTAGACCGCGCCGAGCAAGAGGACTGAACATGTCGCGATGACAACGACCATCTTTTGTCGACGTAAAGCAGCTATGAGCCCGACGACGTCAATTGTTGTTTGTACTCCTGTTGGATTCTCTTTAGGCGGAATAGTTTCAAGGCGATTGTCTACTGCGCGATCGGACATGCCGGATCCTTATGAAAGCACTCTGATGTCTGTCAAATAGCGATTAAGCGAGACACACACTCGACTGCTTTGTTTTCATTGATTTTTCAGGATTCAGTTTCAGGCTGTCCCTGACAAACTCTCGAATCCGATATCTATCGACCGGATGCTTCTTGTACCGTATCAGCGGGGGCTCAACGGCTCCCAACTTGACAGGAGATACTCAACATGTCCGCCGGGGACTAACTGATGTCGAGCAGGTAATGGTCGAGCCCGAAAAACTGAACGTATCGGCGGTGTTGGTATGACTTGAGCTGCCGCTCGCACTTGTTGTCGCACCGACTGAAGGAGCACCTCTGCTTCCGTTCACGACGCCACCAACTCCCCCTCCAACACCAACTCCCCCTCCGACACCAGCACCAACATCTGCGCCACTGGCAGACAGCATCAATGTTTCTGTCGTCGCCATGTTGTAGCCAATCAGCACGTCACTCAAGCCGGAGCTGGCAATCCTGCGCTCAATGTCGTCACCGCACAGCTTGTCAACCGCCATGATTGCCGTGGCCGCCTGCCCCAAGCCTGATCCGATGGCGGCTGCTTGCGTCGAATTTGCCGAGCGTGCGATCTCGAGGAGCGCATCAACTGCGGCTGACGGGTCCGTTTCCGTCAGCGCCTTGACTTTACCGCTCAATTGCAGCCCACCGACCGGATTGCTCTTCAGCAGCGCTTCCGGATTGGACTTAAAATCCGAAAGTTGCTGGCCAGGGAGCTTGTCCGGCAGATTATATGATCCGCCGCAGGCCCCGCCACTTACCGCCGTGGAAGCATTCTGTGCAACGGCAGGGAAAGAGAATGCCTGCGTGAGGACTGATGCAGATATTCCCAACAACAGCAAAAGACGTTTCATGTCCAAGATCTCCATGAGCTGACAATGGGGGCAAGTTATGGAACTCACTTCTCTGTTAGAGTTCATTGGCTGAGATACCGGCCCGCATTTCTGGTTGTAGCGGCGTCTGCGGCCGTCGAGGCTGCCGCGCCGACAATGCCGGTGATGAGTGTGAGGAACTTGAACAATTCGACCTGGTCGGCGTTTGTGACGTAAAGCACGTCACGATCATGTACGAAGAATTTCTTGGCCACGAAGAATGAAGAGGGATCGCGGAAATTGGCGCGATAGATTGTCGGCACCTCCAGAACGTCTGGAGCAAATGCCGAGAGATTCACCTTCATCTTTTCGAGGTTTGCGCGATGCTCCAGTCGATACAGCAGCACTTGGCCGGGATCGGCTTGAGAATCGAGAAGTCCCCCGGCCTTGCCCACGGCATCCGAGAGCAATACATGCTCCTGCTCGAACTTGAACTGCCCGCTGTTGCCAGAAGCCCCGAAGGCGGTGAACGACCGTTGCTCCTGATAGACATAGAGCGTGTCGTCTGGCGCTACATATATATTTTCTTTCGAGTCATCCACCAAGTTCAAGAAATAGATCGTTGCCTTGGTGCCGCGCCGCTGCAGAGTCACAAACGTCTCATAACCTGCATTGGTAATACCCCCGGCGCGCGACAGAATATCGAGCACGCGATCTCCGCCGGAATTGATATTGAGCTTGCCGGGCGACCCAACCTGACCGATCACGGTTACCTCGTTAGAGGCTTGACTCGTCACCGAGATAACCACTTGAGGCTCGATGGCCCGTGACGACAGCCTCTTGACGATATCTGCCTGGATCACACCCAGCGTGCGACCTTTTGCAAGAACCGCCCCAGCATAAGGGATGGAAATATAGCCTTTTTGATCTACGGTTTGCGAAGGAAGTGTCACATAGTTGCCGGGCCGAGAACCCGCGTCATTGGGAACAAACAATCCACCCGACTGCGATTCAAATATGGTGATGGACACGGTATCTCCGACGCCGACCATCAGTTCTGGCGGGCCACTCCGTCCCTTGCCAAAACTTCGCAAAAAAGAGCCCGGACCAGGATCTCCCAAAACAGCAAGAACCTGTTGAGTAAGGTCGACTGACACGTATTTGAACGCGCTCGTAGCAGTTTCCCTTAAGGATGCCGTGGCTTTGGACGCAACGTCACGCGCGCCCGGGCCGCTGCCTGGAAGCGACGAGCAACTCGAAACGCCAACGAGCGATAAGACCGAATAACAAAACTGTCTTCGCTTCATGCGAAAGCTCCTATCATTAAGTTGCCCGGGAGCGGCAAGCCGGGGAGGGTCCGTGCCGTTGAGGTGGGTCGCAGAGCTGGATGAGAAAGGGTCAATTGCCCGGAGAGACCGGTCGCCCGATGGAATGGTATGAAAAGCCGTGTCTGGTGACTTCTTCCGGCGTGTAGACATTGCGCAAATCAATGAAGACCGGCTCGGACATCAGCAGGCGAAGCCGCGACCAGTCGAGTGCTCGAAACTGATCCCATTCAGTCACCAGTGAAATTCCGCAGGCACCTTCCGCAGCCTCATAGGCATTGTCGCAAAACACTACGTTGGGCAGCATTGCGCGCGCTGACTTGACACCCTCGGGATCATAAGCGCGTACCGTAGCACCCGCCTCTTCAAGCGCCTTGATAATCGACAGAGACGGCGCCTCGCGCATGTCATCAGTGTTTGGCTTGAAGGTTAACCCAAGAATTGCAATGGTTTTACCCCGCACGTCACCGTCACAGGCCAGAATGATCTTGCGCGCCATCGCCCGTTTACGTTCATCGTTGACGGTGACGGTCGTCTCGATCAGGCGAATGGGGCTACCATGGTCCTGCGCTGTCTTCACCAGTGCCAGCGTGTCCTTCGGAAAGCAGGACCCACCGTAACCGGCGCCAGCATGAAGGAACTTTGAACCTATACGTCCATCAGCGCCTATCCCCCGCGCCACGTGCTGTACATTCGCGCCGACACGCTCGCAGAGATCGGCGATCTCGTTGATGAAAGTGATCTTCATGGCCAAAAATGCGTTGGAGGCATATTTGATCAGTTCTGCGGTCCGTATGTCCGTGAATATTATCGGAGACTTATTGAGGAAGAGGGGCCGGTAGATTTCCGTAAGGACAGCTTGGGCACGCTCGTCTTGCGTCCCGACCACAATGCGATCAGGCCGCTTGAAATCGGTGATTGCCGCACCTTCACGTAAAAATTCAGGATTGGATGCGACGACCACCTCGGCGGCCGGGTTTTCCGAGCGGATGATGCGCTCGACCTCGTCACCGGTACCTACGGGAACCGTCGATTTCGTTACCACGACTGTGAACCGCTTCACGGATCGAGCTATGTCCCTGGCCGCCCCGTAGACATAGGAGAGATCCGCATGCCCATCACCGTGGCGCGATGGCGTGCCTACAGCGATAAACACCGCATCTGCACCGTCCAGAGCATCGGAGAGATTATTGCTGAATGAAAGCCGCCCAGCACGCCTGTTATTGGCAACGAGTTCCTCAAGACCGGGCTCGTAGATTGGAACTCTTCCCGCAAGGAGAGCTTCAATCTTGGACACATCACTTTCTACACAAACAACGTCATGGCCAAAGTCGGCGAAACAGACCCCGGAGACCAAACCGACATAGCCCGCACCAATTACCACTATCTTCAACGTCTCTCTTCCTTCGGAATGATATTCCGGCGGTTTCCACGCTACCGCCATCCGGGTGAAGCCATGCTCCAACCGGGTTATTTCCCAAACAAATCCCACAGCTGCGGGACCCTATGCTTTGATTTCAATCCACTCGCGGGCAACCGTGGTCCGCACCTGGCTATTCATGAGATCAAGGAGAAGTTCGACACGCCCCCGACCATCCAGGTTTTGCAAAACCCCCAGCGTTCCCGTTAAGGGGCCCTGCCTCACTCGCACTGTCACACCAGGGAGCAATTCAGCATCGGGAGAGAACAGACCGTCTGGACCGGTCGCTGCTTGCAGGTTTTCGATCACTCTGGTTGGAACGCGTTGAGGACCATCAAGCCCCATGACCAACTGATCGACACCGTAAGTCCCATTGACGCTTCGCCATCTGTCACGGGACAGATCCATCAGAAGGAACCCGTACCGCGGGAACAACCATTCCTTTTGGGTAATATACCGACGGGCATGCCGCTTCGTGACTATGACCTTTGGCAGGAAATGAACGAAACCCTGCTTAGTGAGATTAGCCTCAGCCAACCCCTCCCCGCGTGCCACAGAGCGAAATACGTACCAGCCTCTTCCGGCGGCCGGCCGCACATTGACATCAATAGGCGTTGTCATCGCGGAAGACCTTTAAAGCGGTGAGGAAAATAATCTTCGCGTCTAGCCAGATCGACCAATGGTTGATGTACCAGAGGTCATGTTCGATACGAGACCGCATGAGTTCGGACGTCTCTGTTGCGCCTCGCAGGCCATTCACCTGAGCCCAGCCGGTGATTCCTGGTTTCACATGATGACGGAACGCATAGTGCTCGATGAATCGGTCATAGTAGTCGTCATGAGCCATCGCATGCGGCCTTGGTCCGACAAGCGACATCTCGCCGTTCAGGACGTTGAACAGCTGCGGTAACTCATCGATGCTTGTGCGTCGCAGAAAGTGCCCAACCCGTGTGATGCGTGGGTCTTGGCGCTGCGCCTGCGGAATATCGGCGCCATTTTCGGTAACCGTCATGCTTCGGAATTTCAGGATCTTGAATGGCACCCCGCCGAAACCGCGTCTGTCCTGGCGAAAAAGGATCGGGGAACCCGTTTCGAGCCATATCGCCAAAATAGCCAGAAGCATCACCGGGCCAAGAGGAACGATCAACGCAGTTGCAGCTACAACGTCTAACGCACGCTTGGCCCACCGCGCACTCAATCCCAATGGGGCGGACTGCAGTTCGAAGCCGACATCATCCCCTAAGATGATGCGACGATGCTGGCTCAGTCCAACAAACGCTGGATCTGCCAGGAGAACGACCGGCGCTGGCAACGGCCCGATTTCCCGCAGAAGGGATGAGATCCGCCCGGCGTCCTGCCACGAGGCCGCCAGCAGGATCTGATCGCAGCACCCTTTCGCCACCGACCGCTGAAGGATGGCCCGAACGTCACGGCATTGCTCCAGGAATTCAGGAGAAGATACAGGAATGAAATGTCTCTCGACGACTTCGATCCCAGGCGGAGGCACCCAAACAACGTCAAACTGGGTCGGGTGCGTCTGTAAGGTCACCACATGCACGCGCGCAAACGCGATGGAGCCCTTTTTAAGGCGCACCGCTATGAACCGTGATGCAAGCCCATTGACAGCCGTAACTGCAACCAGCCCTGCCAGAGCAAAAGCGGTTAAGCCAAGTCGAGAGTATTGACCGCCACTCCTAACCGTCAAAATCACCAACGCAAGAAGGAGAACGGCAGCGAGCCACGCTATCGCTGACTTCAAATAGCCAACAGAGACCTTCGTACCCGAAGCTGCTGGAAAGTTCCCGATGCCCACAGAGACGAGAACGTAAAACACCATAGAGGCGATCGAGACTTGGCTATAATCGGGGCGAAACGGCGGCTCTCGCCACAGAAGCAAATCTGTCAGTCCACCGCATCCGACAATCGCAATGCCGTGCGACAGCATCAAGACATTCGACAAAGCATCCCGCGTGATCCTCCACGTGACGACAGGAAAGGAACTGGACGCCGGGGCCTCACTCGCCTCCCCCGCAGCTAGATTGATGTCCGATACATCCAGGTTGCCGCGCATCAATGCATGCCCCAGAAACCCGAAGGCGGCAGAATGATAAGCTGACCCGAAATCGTTTCCGCTAGATAACTCGGAATGCCAGCGGCGCCCAAGACATCGGAGCACCGAGGCAGAGACCGAAGAGAGAAACCCATCAATTGAGGCGTGGCGCTGGTTTCGGCAGGCCTCGTCTCATGAGATACACGCGACAAAATTGGTCGATTCTGACCATATGGCGTCGAATGTACTATTTTACAATTCTACGGAAACTACGAACTGAAATCATTAACGAATTTTGACGTGCACTACTCCGTCGCCGGCGCGCGACAGAAAGGACCCTTTTTGTCAAGCGCCTCGGCGTGTGAATCAGCTGGTTAAAAGGATTTTCAGGACAGAAAATTGTCCGCTCGCGCCTCGTCGCCCGTCTTGTTCCGGAAAGTGAGTGTCAAATGATCGTAGGATACGCGCGTGTATCAACTGGAGAGCAGAAGATCGACCTTCAAATACAAGCTCTGGAAAGGATGGGATGTGACCAAGTCTTTAGCGATCACGGGCAATCCGGTTCCGATTTCGAGCGCGCTGGCCTGGAAGCAGCCTTGGACGCGGTTGTACCAGGTGATATGCTTGTAGTCTGGCGGCTGGATCGGCTCGGACGCTCACTCGTCGGATTGGTCGGACTTTTGGAGCAGCTCGGAAAACGTCACGTACATTTCCGATCGCTCAGCGAAAATATCGACACGGCGTCTTCAGGCGGCAAGCTAATGTTTCATATGATGGCAGCTCTTGCCGAGTTCGAGCGCTCGCTTATCAGCGAACGGACACGGGCCGGGATGGCGGCCGCGAAGGTCAGGGGTGCACGGCTTGGCCGCCCGAGCGCACTAACAATGGATCAGATAGTTGGAGCTCAGCACGCAATCGAGCGGCTGCACCGATGTCCTTCAGAGGTTGCGAAAGAGTTGAATGTCTGCCGAAGAACGCTTAGCCGGCACTTGGGTAAGTTAACAGTTAACTCACTTGCGGAATTGTGAGGGTTCTCTGCTGTGTAGCGGGAGGAAACAAAGGTTTCCGCCACAACAACTTGGAATTTTCGCGATCTGGGATTGTTATTTAAGGAGAAAAGTACAACGGAAGAGGGATAAACGCGACCACTAAAGTTTTAACACACAGCTCCAACCAATATTAATCGGCTTGCGGAATTGTGCCCGCCGCAGCGGTATTACGGTACCTGGCCCCGCTTCATGCAGCAATGACAAAAAGGGAGCGTGGAACGTGGCAACCAAGCCGTTGCGTGGGCGAACAGAGTAAGATTTCGTCCTCAAGCTTAATATGGTGATGGACAAATATTTTATGATAGTTGGGTACGCACGCGTTTCGACGGAGGAACAAAAACTTGATCTCCAGCTTACAGCGCTTCGAGGCGCCGGGTGCAATCGGATCTACGAAGATCAAGGTCGGTCAGGCTACAGTTTTGCTCGAGAGGGTCTGGAAGCCGCTCTTGAAAGTCTAACGCCAGGCGGTACACTTGTGGTTTGGCGTTTGGATCGCCTCGGTCGTTCATTATCTGGACTTGTGCAGTTAATTGATCAACTTGGAAAGCGACAAGTCCATTTCCGTTCAGTAATGGAAAACATTGACACCACCTCACCGGGCGGTCGTTTAATGTTCCATATGATGGCAGCACTAGCAGAATTCGAGCGAGCAGTTATAGTGGAGAGGACGCGGGCGGGCTTGGCGGAAGCAAGGGCCCGGGGAAGCGTAATAGGACGACCGAAAGCCATGGACGAGGATCGCGTTCGTGACGCCTGTCACGCCGTGCATTTCGAGGGCCGTTGTATGCGAGAAGTCGCCGGACAGTACGGCGTATCGATCCGCACTCTCCAGCGCTACCTGAAACGCACGTATCGCGTCTCCAAGCCTAGTGTGCCGCCTTTGCCTTCGCACCCAGGAGATCTAGCCACTCAGAACCGATACGGGTACCTCCCGTCCGAGCCACCGATCGATGACCAGGCTCCGGAAACCAGCGTGAACTCGTGATAGGTTTCGCAGTGACGAATCTGCCGCCCGCGTGCTGCACCGTTCCGATGACGGTGCCGCCGACGGCTTCATCGTCTTACTACTGGGTCGTCGCTGAGGAGCGACGCATCCTCCCTACTAACACTGGGTCCGGGATTGGCGGACCTATCGACCGCATAGCCATAGTCCTCTGAAGCAAAACCGAGGCTAAGCGAAAATGGGCCGCGCCCGATTATTGACTTCCCCTGGGAGCCGACCCGGTATTTCCACCGAGAAGCGACCCGCCTTAGATATGGTTTATGTTGGTTGTTGTGGTCAAGTTCCTGCGTTTTCCCTTCGCCGTTTTGGGCTCGTAGGCCAAGCCGTTTTTGATGCGAGAGCTATCATTGCCGGTCTCGAGGATATGACAATGATGAGTGAACCGGTCGAGGAGTGCGGTGGTCATGTTGGCATCCCCGTAGACGCTAGCCCATTCGCTGAAGGTCAGGTTGGTGGCGCGAGCTGCGTAAGAGGAAACGGCGCTTGCCAGTCTTGGCCGCAGCCCTTTAACGTTACGGTGCCACTATCGGTGATCTTCCAACCGCATGAATTGTATACTCTGTAGCTGAATGCGCTGCAATGCGCATCAATCTCGGAGATGAACATTAGAGAAATTTTTGCCGCCAATCTCCGAAAGACGCGGCAGGCCGCTGGCCTTTCCCAAGAAGATCTCGCACTGAGAGCGGGCATCCACCGAACCTATGTGAGTTCGTTGGAACGCTGCCAGTACAGCGCTTCCCTCGACACGATCGAAACGATCGCGAACATTCTTCAAATTGAGGTAGCTGAGTTGTTGCGCGATCCCAGAAAGGGCGGAAGCTCCAGCGAATAACTGCGTTGCGGTAGCTCGAAAAATTTCAACCGATCGGCCGCGGACGGTGCTTGAGAAGTCCTCCGCCCATGGCCACCAGTCTACAAATCTCTGCAGCGACCAGATATGATTTTTCGAATGCCGGAACGGGCAGGAACTCATATCGGGAGTGGAACTTGTAAGCGCCCGTGAAGAAGTTTGGTGTTGGTATTCCCTTCGCGGAGAGGATCGCACCGTCGGTCCCGCCCCGCATTGGCACCAGTTTCCGCGCTATCTCGAGGTCTTCAAGTGCCTGGAACAAAAGCCGTTCTGCACGTGGATCCTGCTGCAGTGCGTGGTTCATGTTCTGATAGGTGTCGACAAGGTCGACACGGACCTCACCGGTCGGATATTTCAGCCGTATGGTCTCGGCGGTATCCAGAATACGCCGTTTTCGATCGTCGAACCGCTCGCGATCGAAGTCGCGGATCAGCATGCTGAGCCGGCCTTCGCTTTCGTCGGTCACGAGATCTTTGCACCAGAAGAAGCCATCACGACCGTCGGTGCATTCGGGCGTGTCATTTCGATCGAACTGATCGATGAAATCCATTGCCATCATCAGCGGATTGACCATCACGCCTCTTGCTGACATCGGGTGAGCGCTGACGCCGCGAAAGGTGATCTTGCCGGAGGCAGCGTTGAAGTTCTCGATCATGACCTCGCCGAGTTCGCAGCAGTCGATCGTATAGGCGAAATCGCAGGGAAACCGTTCGAGATCCAGCACCCTAGATCCTCGAAGGTCGATTTCCTCGTCAGGGACGAAAGCGACGACGATGTCGCCGTGATCCTCCTCACCACTCGATCTCGCAAGAAGCGTCATGATGACGGCAATCGCCGCCTTATTGTCGGCTCCGAGCACGCTCGTACCATCCCCGACAATGATGTCTTCCCCTTTCCATCTGATCAGTTCGGGATGTTCATCTGTCCGCAGCCAGATGTCGTGCTCGGCATTCAAGCACAGGTCTTGGCCCTCATACCGCAGGATTTGAGGATGAACCGTCGGCGAAAGCCCAACGTCGACGGTATCGAGATGGGCAATGAAGCCGACACGCGGAGCCGCTGTCTTGCCGCGCTTGACGCCTGTCACAATTGCCTGATCGTCGACTACGACGTCTTAGACGCCAAGTGCCAGTAACTCCTCAGCAAGAAGGCGAGCGAGTTTCAATTGCCCGGTCGAAGATGGAAGGGTCACTTCCGCCGCATCACTTTGGCTTTCGATCGCCGCATAACGGAAAAAACGCTCGATCAACTCGCTTTTGGCGTCACTCTGAATCATTTGATCTCCGTGTCTGTGAAGGGTCTTCGCGCTGTCCCATTCTTTGGGCCATTCTTCGTCGGCAAAGCAGACATTATTCGAGCCGAAGAATACCAACGTCATCGCAGATGCGGATGTTAGAGCCCAGTTTCCGCGATTGATCGGCAAACCGCTGCAAGATGCGGTGAGCAGCAGCGCCTGTCACCAGCTCCGGCACAATGCGACGTTCGAGCTTGCCGTCCCTCAACGCTTCCTCGCCCCCAATAATGACCGGAAAGAACGTCACCCCTTTCAGGCAATTGTCTTCGCCGAAGGTGCATACGGGTATAACGCTTTCCCACACTTCGGGTGCCGTCCAAAGCGACTTCTCCGATTTGACATGAAAAATGAAGTTTCCTAGGCTGTAGAAGATCGGCCGACCCCGATAAAGCTCAACCGGCTGCAGGACAGGGGCACCGTGGCTGACGAACATGCTTGCGCCAGCGTCGATGCAGCGCTTGGCGACGGCGCTGACCCAACCCGGCATCTGATACCAGTCCGACGCCCAGTGATGGTGATGCAGATAGGCGACGACGAGCCGGCCCTCGTCCGCGGATGTGGTATCGCTTCGAGATTTCTCCTCAAATCCTCCTCGTCGATCTTCACGCTGCGGCCAAAGCGATCGGAGCGTTTGAAGATCGCGCGCGCTATTCCGATCTCGTCGTCAGCGATAAAGGGAGGATCGTCGGGCTGGCTATCGTTGGTGAGATCGATGCGGGTGTAGCCGATCCGGGTTTGCATCTCGCGAAGACTCTCGAATGCCGGCTCGTCGACCTCCAGGACCTGGGTCAGTCGGAGACGGTTCACGCCCGGGCGCGCGGGACGCCCGCTGCCCGCATTCGCCGCATACATGAAGTCGGGTCCAGGTCCACCATCCATTGCGACGATCGATACGGGTCGGCCCGCCACTTCTCCGAGGCCGGCCGTGCCAGCATCAGCCTGGTCTCTGCCGATACCTGAATGGAGGAAGCCCCTCCCCTCCACCTCCTCCAATGTCGATAGCACCCCGGATGGACCGAGATCGAAGGCGTGGTTGTTGGAAAGGGCAACCGCCTGAAAGCCGATGTCTTTCAGCGCGTCCAGCACGATCGGTTCGCTGCTTCCGTAGAACGAACCCTTCAGAGGCCATCCACCGTTGCGGCCCAGGATCGTTCCCTCGAAATTGGTGAAGGACAGATCCGCCGATCGCAGGATCGACTTCACCTGTTCAAAACCGGGAGCACTGACGTCGCGCGTGTCGCGCTTGATGAGTGATTGACCTGTTAAAGCCAATGTAAAATTTGAGGACATAGGACACCTCGCCCGGCGGTGACGCCGGAGCACTTGCGGGTTGGAAATGTGGACGGGGCGGCCCTTGCAGGATGGGCCGGCCTATCAATTCAGTGGATGAAGTGGCGCGGCCGGGCTTCGATAAGGCTGCGCGTATAGGGGTGTTGCGAGTGCATGAAGATGAAGTCCGAGGAGCCGGAATCGACCATCTGCCCGTCCTTCAGGACATAGACAAAGCTGCAGAGGTCCTGCACGACGGCCAGATCGTGCGAGATGAACATCATGGTGACATGCTGCTCCGCGACGACTTCCTTCAACAGATGGATGACTTCCGCCTGTACGGAGACGTCAAGAGCTGAGGTCGGCTCGTCCGCAACGACGATCTCCGGTTTGGCGAGAAGCGCGCGAGCGATGGCTACCCGCTGCTTCTGGCCGCCGGATAGTTGGTGCGGGTAACGCCCCAACAGGCCCCGCGTCAGCCCGACGCGGTCCATCATGGCTCCGACATCGTCCCGTTCTCCCCTCACCGCCCGCCCTCCATAGCGGGCGCTTTCAAGCAGGGTTTTCTCAATGGTCATGCGGGGATTGAGCGATACCGCCGGATCCTGAAAGATCATTTGGACACGTCCGAGCAGACCGCTCCTGGCGCCCGATCGTGAGGCGTCGAACGCATCTTCCCCGATCCTGAATTCGCCGGCGCTGGCGCGATCCAGCCCCGCGAGCAGCCTCCCGAGGGTGGACTTTCCGCTTCCACTCTCTCCGACCACGCCTGTGATCGCACCCCTTTCCAACCGGACGGATATATCGCGAAGCGCGCATTTTCCCTGGGATTTGCCGATAAAGAACAGCGGACCGCGTGACGGAAAGGTCTTTGCGATCCCCTCTCCGGCAATGGTCGTCTCCGGGTCCATCGATCTATTCGAGCAGGAAGCTACGTCAGCAGAACCGGATATTCGCAACTTCGGGACGGCGGCCAGCAGTTTGCGGGTATAGTCGCTCTGCGGTCGCTCGAGCACTTCCGATACCACATTCTGCTCGGCGACCTGGCCGTGCCGCATGACCACGACCCTGTCGGCGATCTGGGCGATGACGCCCATGTCATGAGTGACGAGGATGATGGAAATGCCTGTTTCATCCACGAGTTTGCGCAGCAGCTCGAGGATCTGTTTCTGGACAGTGGCGTCGAGTGCCGAGGTCGGTTCATCCGCAATGATGATGTCCGGCGATCCGGCGAGCGCGATAGCGATAACGACCCTCTGGCGCTGGCCGCCGGAAAATTGATGCGGGTAGGCAACTACGTGCGCGTAGGATATGGCGGATCAGGGACTGCCGCACGGAGGATGAGCAAGTCCTCTTCGGCCGCTGGCGGCGTGTACAATATCCTTTCCGGGGGAGCATCCGCAGAGGCGGATGCGGCTGACGCACCATCCCTCGACGTGAGAACGTTGGCAGGACTGCCGCATTCGGAGATCGCGGAACGTATTGCCGATGCGGTCAACCCAGGTGATGTCTCGCTCGATGACGCGGGCGTCAGGGAGGCGGTTGCCGAGGCCGTTAGTTCTGTACTCAGCGAAAACGAGACTGCCGATATCACCAACCTGCCTAGCGAGCTAATCGAAGAGTGCTACGTCCGCACGCTCGCGGTTTCCGCCTTCAACATAATCATCGCCGATATCGGAGCCTCACTGCAGCGCGCTGCGCACGGAAACGCTGGTCTTGCAAACGATCGTCTCAAGGAAATCAGCGATTTCATGCGGGAGGCTTATCGAGCTCAGTACACAAAGTTCAAGGAACGCGGTGGCCAGGTCAGTCGGCGTACAGCAAAAAGCATCGCCCAATCCGTCACCTCACAGGTCATGGACATTTTCGAAAGCTATCTCGAATGAAAATCGCAGCGCTTCGTCCTGAGCAACCGACGCCCTCAGGTGTCGATCATCGGATCAGTATTTTCGAAGGTGACTTGGGAGCACTTAGCCGATCCTCTGGCCATGCAGGTCTATCGGTGTCGAACGAGCTTTTTAAATGGGCTGGACGTTCGCCATCTACCCTAGCATGGGATTTTACGGCTTTGGCACTGGGCGTGGTCGGCGCGGATCGCCTGGTAAATCGAGTGCAAACCAGCGCCGACGGATGGACCCGCGAGATCGATCTCACGGTAGCGGTCAGCGATCCCGGTCGGTGGCAATCGTTAAGTGACCAGATCGAGCAGATGCTCTCTTTCCTGACCGGAGATTTTTGGTCATTAAGGTTCGTCGAGGGCGGATATCATCCACGCCCGCCGAAACAGGGTGTCGGATCGCGTCCCGAAACCTGCGTTGCACTTTTGTCCGGCGGTCTCGACAGTCTGATCGGCGCGATCGACATGGAGGCAGACGGCCAAGAGAAACCCGTGTACGTATCGAACCGCGTGAGAGGTGATGTTGCGAAGCAGGAAAAATTCGCGAGCAGGCTAGGTGCTGGAAACAGATTGCTCTCTCTGAACGCTGACCCGAGAACCTCAGGGGTGACAGCCGAAATTTCCCAGCGCCCGCGCTCTATTGTCTTCATAGCTTTCGCTGCCTTGGCAGCCACGCTGCTGGACCGCTATAGCGATGGCGAAGTAGTCGACCTGCACACTCCAGAGAACGGCTTTATCAGTCTCAATATTCCGTTGACGACCTTGCGGCGCGGTAGTCTCAGCACTCGGACGACACATCCTAAGTTCATTGAAATGTTGCAGGGTTTGTTTGACAGCCTCGAACTGCGAATTCGCCTTCGAAACCATTACCAGCTCAAGACCAAGGGCACGATGATGCTAGGGTGCAAAAATCAAGACCTGTTGGCAGAGCTGGCATCGGAATCAATGAGCTGTGGCCGAGCCGGACGGAGCTACACTCATTGCGGAAGATGTTTGCCGTGCCTGGTCCGCAGGTCGTCTTGCTTGAAATGGGCAGGTCGCCTCGATGCAGACGAAACCGTCTACATTCATCCGAAAGCGGAAGATTTGGTTCATGGGCGGGTGAACAACGATTTCCACGGCAAGGCATTCGCGGAATACGATGACGTGATGCAAGCTCTGACTGCGTTAAATTTCGTTGAGCGCAACGGTCCGCGCCGATGGACCGGGGCGCACATCACTACATCACATCTAGGAATTGATGCGGAAGCCTATCGAAACGTCGCGGTAGAGGGATTAAAGGAGATCGGAGATTTCCTTGAACTCACCGGACTGCGATGATCGATACACACTGCCACCTGGACCTTTACCCAAAGCCCGGAACCGTGATTGCGGAAGCCGACAAGCGTGGCATGTTCGTTATCGCTGTCACGACGACCCCGAAGGCATTCCTTGGCAACATGCGCATGATCGAGGGGAGAAAGCGCATAAGGGTTGCCGTAGGTCTCCATCCCGAACTGGTAGCCGAGCGTCATCGTGAGGTGGAGGATGTCTGCCAACTTATGGCAAAGACGAAATATGTCGGCGAGATCGGCATTGACGGCTCTCCTCCCCACAAGTCCAGTATCAAGCTTCAAACAGAAGTCTTTTCGAGGTTTCTCACGCGGGCCAGCGAACTGGGTGGAAAAATCCTATCCATTCATTCACGCGGCGCGGCGGCGCTTGTCCTGGACGAAATCGAGAGAAATGGCCATGGAACGCCGCCGATCCTTCATTGGTTCAGTGGCACGAAACAGCAGGTCGAACGTGCTGCCAAACTCGGGTGCTGGTTCAGTGTCGGACCTGCGATGCTTCGAAGCCGGAAAGGACGAGAGCTTCTTGCTTCGATGCCTCGCCATCGGCTTCTGACCGAAACGGATGGACCTTTCGCGACAGATGTCGACCGCCCGCTTATGCCATGGGACGTTTGCATGGCGCTCCCTGCCATCGCGGAGGTTTGGGAAACGACGCCGGCTAACGTCGACCAGATAGTTAGTGCCAATTTTCGGAAGCTGATCAACGCGACCGAACAAGGCGGAGCGGCCGCGAAGCTTATCGGTAATTGCTAAAATCCAAAGAGTAAAAGCAGAGAAAATGCCTGAAGAAGCACCTATCCCGCCGAAAAGACTCAGCCATTACACAACGCTCGAGGGCCTGAAAGGAATTGTGGCATCGGGTTCGCTGTGGGCGTCTAACGCATCATTCTTGAACGATCGAGCGGAGTTGATACACGCTCTCGATGCTTCGGAGCGAGCGATCGGGTTACTATCATCGCGAAAAGCTCAAAAGGCTTGGGCACCGATGTTGCGCGAAGCCTTTGATGAGCTTCGAGATGGTCGGAAGGCTGACACATTCGTAGCGTGCTTCTGTGGAGACGACGACAACTTGAGCCAATGGCGGGGCTATGGGGGAAACGTCCAAGGCGTAAGTGTGACCTTCGACCGAGAAGCCTTGGCGAAACGTTTGGAAAAGGACCACGCAAAGCTAAGGAAAGTTATCTATGCCAGAATTTCTACGGCGAGCAGACTAAAAAACGAGCTTGTCGGCGAACTTGCTGAGCTTGCCAAGTTGGAAGAGTCCTCCCCGGACCGCAACGATTCCCTGCGTTACAACGAGCTTGTAAGTAGGGTTTCGGGATTACTGCCACGGTTCAAGCACTGGGGATTTCGAGATGAGCGGGAGTGGCGGTTTGTCCTGCAGAAGAAAGTTCTGAACGAAGACCTTTCCTTTCGCATATCAGAAAACAAGATGGTCCCATACATCGTTATCGGCAACGCAGAGGAGCCACTACCTATCAAGTCGGTCCGTGTCGGACCCGGATCCGATCAAGAATTGACCGCGAAAAGTATCAAGGCATTTCTGGATGCACATGGGTACAATGTGAAGGTCACAACATCTGACGTTCCTTTCCGACCTTAAGGCGTCATTGCTGAATCACCGAAATGAGGAAAACGATGGCTCGGACAAGGATGCCTACCGAAATCGAAACAGCAGTTTTGCTCGATAGTCGAAGGCGCTGTTGCATCTGCTTCGCGCTGAATCGCGATACAAACGTGAAGCCAGGGCAAATTGCTCATCTCGACGGTAATAATTCAAACCACACCATCCCGAACCTCGCATTCCTTTGTCTGGAGCACCATGACGGATACGACACTACAACGTCGCAAAGCAAAGGCTTCAAAATCGCAGAGGTCAAAAGGTACAAAGAAGAGCTGATGGAATGGTTAGGGTCAGCGCTATCTCAGAAGGTTCACTACGGCGTATTGGAACTCCCCGCGTCTGATCCTTACGCGGGTCAGTGGGTTCGTATGGGCAGCAGTGAGAATCCTGCTGAGCTACAAATCATTCCTTTGCCCGATACCATCGATGGTCAAGCCCGCTATTTCGTGTCAGGCGTTGCTTACTTTGGCACCTCAAACAGATACGGGCCCAACATGGGCACGCTAGAATTTTTCTCGCAAATGATTCACGAAAGTTCCCTGGTATTCGTTCGGCGCTCGATCGTGCTACAGAGTGAACCGGCTATAACAGAGGTCATTTTCACGGACGACGGCCACCTCAAGGTGCGGGAGGAGGCTACAGGTGGGCAGTATGGAAGCGGCGTCACTTTTGATGGTCTTTACCGCCGCGCCTGATCCGAACCCAGGAGTTTTGGCGAGCCAATCGACGGAGGTTATCTCGTGATCGTGCGAACCTCGGGACGGATGTTGTCTCCGACCCGCTGGGGGGGCGGAGACGACGGGATCAAAAACTCCCCCACGCCCGAAACCTCCCCCTCCCCGTCATCTCGCGCAGGCCGAGCTCCAACACGATCCGCCGCGCCGCCTGCGGCGTGACGTCGAGCGTTTTGGCCACCATCCCGGCCGACACGAGCGGTTTTGCCATGACCAGCTCGACCAGTTCCGGCAGTTTTGACGACGTCCGGCGTCCCTCAAGTTTTCGGTCCATCATGGTTTTTGCCAGCGTCAGCCGGTCATGCTCTTTCATCCCGACCTCGGCGGCGGCGATCAGGCCGTGGGCGATGGCCAGCAGCCGTGTCTCGCGATCGCGATGCCGGCGCCGATCGACGGGAATGGTTTTGAGGCCGAGGTTGATCGCCGCGAGATGGGCGCCAGTGGTGATATCGGCCTGACGCAGGATCGACGCTGTGAACAGACGGCCGAGCCAGGGCGCGTGCTGAAGGACAGACAGCTCGTTCCAGGCATCAAGGGCGACGATGGCTTGGAGCACCGCCGGCAAGTTTTCGGCCTGACGCAGCACGCCACGCCATTCCTCGAGCCGCGCGTCTTCGTCCCAATCGAGATCGTAGATCATCGTATCTTTTTCCGGACGGCTAGCCATCGCACGGCTGTCGCCTGCGCGGCCGGGCCGCCTGGCGTCCTCGATCGCCGCCTCCGATCGGGCAAGCACAGCATCGATGGCGACATAATCGACGCCGGGCAGATTATTCGCGTCGTAATCTTCCCCCTCCCCTTCCGCATCGATCTGGATCGCGGGCCGCATGACGCGTGCTGGCTCCGCTGCCTCGGCGCTGACCGGATTTATGTCCGATGTCTGTCGCAAAGTCCGGATACCGTTTGCGGAAAGAGCCCAATCAGGCGACTGGCCAGAAATCCTCCGACGGGTGCGCAACACGTCGCGGGCGATTGTCAGCTCATGGGTCGGGGTGCGGATGTCACGGGTGGCGTCGTGGAGGACGAGGTCTTCCAGGTGGACGAGCTCGCCGTCGATCCACAGCGAGGCGCAGGCATCGGCGAAGTTTTGGCGTTCGAGGAAGCCCGCGCCGACGGGCGAACGAGCAATGCGCTCGTCGAGACGCGTCAAGGCGACACCGGCGTCGAAAGCCGGTCGCATCAGGGCACTCATGCTGATTTTGGAAAAATCGTAAGCCATTGAAATCATGGTAAATGATTTCTTATGAGAACTCTATAGAGATATTAGAATTCCTCACATGGTATGGTTTTGAGTTGAGTTGTCTACCATCGATAAGTACTCCTTATCGATGGTAGTTGATTTCGCGGCGCAAATCGAGGAAAATCGGGGCAAATCACGGTGCCAGCGGCCGCCGAAACCCGCGATTCTGGAGCCTATCGTGCCTAAAACGAAGACATCACACACGTCCGTCGAGTGGCGCGCCGAAGAGCTCGATACCATCGCGTCCGTTTTGCCGCTCGAACGCCGCGACGAGCTTGCCGAGCTGTTGACCGATGATGACATCGAGACGCTGCGGCATCTCGTTAATCAGGGCATGGGCGACAATACGCTAAGGGCCCTGACGTCTGATCTTGCCTACCTGGAGGCCTGGGGTCTCGCTGCCACCGGACAGTCCCTGCCCTGGCCGGCGCCCGAGGCGTTGCTGCTCAAATTCGTAGCCCATCATCTGTGGGATCCGGAAAAGCGCGCAAGTGACCCCAACCACGGCATGCCCGATGATGTCGACAAAAATCTAAGGCGTCAGGGTTTCCTGAAATCCGTTGGCCCGCACGCGCCTGACACGGTACGGCGCCGGCTGGCCAGCTGGTCGACATTGAGTAAGTGGCGCGGCCTTACGGGTGCCTTCGCCTCCCCTGCTCTTAAGTCAGCCATTCGTCTGGCCGTGCGCGCCGTTCCGCGAACCCGTGCGCGCAAGAGCGCAAAGGCCGTCACTGGCGACGTTCTGGCAAAGCTGCTGGCGACGTGCGAGTCAGACAGCCTGCGCGATCTACGCGACAAAGCAATCCTGATGGTCGCCTTTGCTTCCGGCGGCCGTCGACGCAGCGAGATCGCCAGGCTACGCGTCGAGCAGCTGACAGTCGAGCCACCGATCGAGGTGAACGACGGTCCTCCCCTCCCCTCACTTGCCATCCATCTTGGTCGAACCAAAACGACGACCGGCGAGCAGGACGATGTCGTCTATCTCACAGGCCGACCTGTCGAGGCGCTGAACGCCTGGCTGGCGGCCGCAAAGATCGAAAAGGGCAGCGTGTTTCGGGGAATTGGGCGATGGGGCACCGTTTCGCGGCGTGCGCTCGATCCGCAGTCGGTCAATGCGATCCTGAAGCAGCGGGCACAGATGGCCGGGCTAGACAGTGGGGAGTTTTCGGCGCACGGGTTACGATCGGGATATTTGACGGAGGCCGCCAATCGCGGAATTCCCCTTCTCGAGGCGATGGAGCAGTCCAGACACCGGTCGATGCAGCAGGCTTCCAGCTACTATAACAACGCTACAAGGCGAAGCGGGCGTGCGGCACGCATTCTGTAATGGCGCTCATGCGTAGCATCAGACGCCCCGGCTTGTGGGAACTGGTTGCACAGTCAATCGGTCTCCCTGACGACCTAGGCAAGGTCGGAAATCCCGCTTCTCTGACGTTCTCGACAGGCTGGCATGGCCTCCTCTGCCTAAGTCGATGATCGATACGTGCAGAAGCAAGGCAGGCTTCACCAGAGACAATCAAAGAGAGTGCGTCCAGTTGGCGCCTCAGACGATTACCCGCAATGGAAAACCGAGCGTGGTCGTTGTTTCTGCAGAAGAGTGGCTGAAGAAAACTACTCGCAGCGGATCGTTTGCGGAATTTCTATTGGCATCGCCCCTATGCGGCGCCGACTTGGATACTGAGAGACAACACGACGAACCCGTGACCTGTCCTTATGAGACTTCTACTCGATACGAATGTTCTGTCGGAAGTTACAAGGCCTCGCCCTGATGAAGGGTGTCTGAAATACCTTCACGGGCTGGACGTGGATCGAACCTTAACCAGCATGGGGTCTATTGCTGAAATTCGCCGCGGTGTCGCGCTGATGGATAGCGGGTGGCGCCTTGGACGAATGGCTCACGCATGATCTGCCTCAACGCTTAAGAAAACAGGATTATTCCGGTGGCAGGTCATGCCGCCTTCGCCTGGGCCTATCTGATGGCGCTTGCCAAGCGAAATGGTCGCCGGCTCGGCTCGATGGTTGCTACAGCCGTCACTCACCCATTGACCATTGCGACGCGCAACATCAAGGATTTAGAAGGCTTCGGAATAAAAATCAGTGATCAGTGGGTGGACTGATCTGGCCGTTGCTTTTCGATTGAAAGGGCTGGACTGAGCGCTCTCCTACAAAATGATCAGGAATCACGCCGTAATCTTCTTATTGCTCACTGCACGCCCTTGGTCTGGCTGCATGAAGTCATCCATCACGTGATTGAGGACTCGCCGATTGTGAAAGACAAGGACGCCTCGTTCCTTGGGTTGGCCCACGATGTGCGCCGAGCATATGAGCGGCAGCGTCAAATTATTCAGCCGCCTAAACATTTTTGAAGAAATCGGCGTCCGATATGGCGTTCGGATCCTCTGGCCTGTCCTTTGGCTGCAGCATAGGCTGTTGAAGCGATCTCTCGCGTTTCTCGACGATAGAGCTAAGCTATCAATTATGCGTTGGAGGCCGTCATCGACGATGCATTGCGCGAGGATTTTGGCGCGCAGGCAGGTATATCATCGGTCTCTGACAGCACCTTAGTCGAGCACAGCCTGCAGTATTTGAGATGATCGACCGCCCAAGGGGATATTTTCTTCGTGGACGAAAGGGCAACGGAAGGCCGGCTTTGCGCTGCTCATTTCAATTTTCGATCAGATCTGTGACCGCTTCTACCCAATTCCATTTAAGAACAGCGAAAAGAACCTGCTATCTTCAGGAAAATTCGCCGCCTGGAAAAAATCAGGAGCGGGATCCTACAAACGGTCTCTACCCTCGTGACCGCCCTCCTCTGCCGACAGGCAGAAATCTCTCTGCTGTCCCTCCAGATAAGCAGGCTTTCTGAAGTTCTCCCCATTCCAATTTTAGTAGGTATTTCCGCTGCAGATGCCCGGCTACGAAGGGAATATTTCGAAAGCACGTAACGGGCGCAGCGAGGGTTCGATCGTTCTGGTGGCTCTGGTAGTCAAATTCCTCACTTGCCATGTGCTTGGAATATTCTGATGAGCTGCCTTGGCTGGCCGATGGGTCTTTCAAACGACACAGACCGTCGAAGAGCGCTGTCCATTTTCAGTCCATCGGCAATCCGATCGATACGTTCGCTAGACAAGTGTGTTTTTTCGACTGTTCTTTTGCGCCGTCGTGTAGTTGGCGCGAAAGCTGATTGTTGAGCGAACCCAGGTCGCTTTCATGGCGGCAAAAGCCGCATCAACCTGAGAAAAATGCTGCCTTTTCAAGAGAAGCGCCAGGACGCAATCAACGCGGTGTAGACGGCTCCGGAAAAGGCTATACTTCGTCGGACGTTTTCCTCGGCTAGACCCCGGTGCCCGGCCTTTAACAATTTTGCCCGGGTCAAAACTGATTTAATACCCTGCCAGGCTCGTTCCCTGGGGCCGTCACGGGCGACAAAGGCTTTCACGCGCCCTGAACCGCACCGCCGGCTTGAAGCCGCAGCCCGAAGGACTGACCCGACAAGAGGCGACTTTTTTCCGCTGATATCTGTGAACGGGCAGAATTGATCCGTAAGTACAAGCAGCGAAGGCGTGAGCGCATCATCGATGATTTTGCGACAGTTGATATCCCAGGTCCAAGGGCGAAAACCTTGTCAGCTGACAAGGTTTTGGAGACGCGGCTCTGGCTACGGATCAGCTCATCTTCAAGAAGCCCAGATACCAGATCTTCAGTTGTCGCGACCGCTAAAGTTCGCCCAGCTACCAGCGTCAGCGGTTTACCACGCTCGCTACCGACAACCTTGTCAGCTGACAAGGTTTGCAGTCCTCCATCAACTTCAACGGTCGACAATCATCCCGAGGCAGGGGCGGGGGGGGCAGGGGGGCAGGGGGCAGGGGGCAGGGGGAGGTTGATCTCATGCAAAACCCTCACCGCACCCAGACGACCTACACCAAGCGACAATATCCACTCGAGCAGGGCAGGGACGTGGACAACCGTCATTCCTGATGCATTTACATCCGAGCCCGTAAGCTGCCGCAACAGACGGATCTGATTGTGCTATGACAGAATGTGCATTTCAGTGTGAGGATAACTTCTGCTGCTCGATCCCTCGACCCAAGGCCACCAACAGCGCGCGTGGGGACGGAAACTATGAAATCTGACCGCAGAGATAAACTAGGCGTGAATGCGGGGAGGGGCGAGGGGCTCAACAGGCTGCGACAACACATTCTTCTAGGCTACAAACCTGATTCCGTAGTTCGACTAGACTCGCGCCTAATGGCCGCCAAGTTCGATTGCCCAACCCTGAACCAAAACAAAGACCGGTGATCTGTCATGGCGATCATACGGCGAGCCACAGGGCACCTGTGCCTCGCAACGGAAACTTTCGCGCCGCACGGGTCTATTAACGGCGCCGCTGAGCGGGGCAGGGGGAGTCCGACAAAGGCTTCTTTAAAACTGTTCGGCTACCCGCCGAAGAATTTTCCGGGACTTCATATTGAGCGTTGTCAGATGAACCAGCGGATCGATGTCGCCAACCAATGGAACCTCTACCGATATCGTGGCATGGCCAGCAACTTTGTTTAGCAATTGGCTCAGCCCCAATATGCCATCACCTGGCGCCAACCGTCCTGCCCGGGCCTCGGTCATCATGTTTTCTGGACGCTTGGGTGCCGGCCCCACTACGTCACAGAGTTGCACGTGCCGTACGATATCAGTTTTGATCTCGTCAATGTTTCCGCCATTTCGAAAAAAATGAATGGCGTCGACCAAGACACCTGCATTGTCTTGGCCGGACGCCGTGACCAGCGCACCAGCCTTGCTGTAGGTGTTGATAGTGCGCCAACCCATGTTCTCAACGTCGACAGCCAGCCCATATCGTGCGGCAAGCTGGCAGAACTCCGTCAAATTGCCGATTAGCCGTTGCAAGTCGACATCGTCGCCGCATGCGGACAGGCGCTTGGCTCCAATATCGGCGGCGGCGGCAACGATGTGTTCGACGAGGGCAGCGTTAAAGTCCGGGCCGATAATGAAAAACTCGATATCAAAAACGTTGATGCCTTCGCTGTCGAGTAGAGTTCGAAACTCCATTGCATCCCTGCTGCCCTGCGGCAGCTCGTAATAGGGTGCCCCAGGGAAAGCGGGATGCAGCCGAAGTCCTACGGAATTGAAGCCTGCGACTGCGGCATGCCTGACGAACTGCTGGGGCGGCAGTTGGATCGCAGAGAAATGGGCGATGCCGACGGGCGGCTCTTTCACCGCATCGGTCATCGCACAACTCCGGTACTAGCCAAATGATCAAGCAGGTTAGCGCCGGTGCGATGGATGTGCTGACGAAGCTTGTCAGTCGCGTAATCGCTGTCTCTCGCCACAGCGCCCTGAGCGATTTCACTATGCTCCTGGCTGACATTTCGATCGCCTGAAGTCTGGGTCAGGAATTTTCTGCGATATCGATCATTTAGATTGAGTAGGGTCCTGCAGAACTGCAGGAGAAGCGGCTTTCCGCAGCCCGAAATAAGGGTTAGATGGAAGTCGCGATGCGCCATCTCCCAATATTCGAGAGTTTCCGGCTTGTTCGCATCACGGTCGGCACGGTTGAGCTTGTGAAGCGCGCGCATGACATTGCTTTCCCACTCCGCGTCACCAAGCCTAATCGACTCTTTCAACGCGAAAACCTCCAACTCCTCGCGAAGACTCGTGATCTCTTCCAGATTTGCCAGTGATACTGGCGCGACCCGGTAGCCGCGATTGTCTTCAAACTCTACAAGCCCGTCGGAAATCAAGCGCGCAAGGCCTTCGCGCAAGGGGCTGAGGCTCACATTGAATGACTGTCGCGCCTTGTCGAGATTGATCTTGCTGCCAGCCTCCAGCCCTCCCGAAATAATTGCTTCGCGCAGCCGGAATGCCAGTTGGCTTCCAATCGTATTCTTGCCGTCATCGGCAAAGTCACCATTTCCAGCTTGCTCGCTGGGTGCGTCGGGTGAGGCACTCTGTCGCTTCATAAAACCTCCCACACGAATGTCGCGCTTGGTTGATGGGCGATATTATAAACGATTATTATTGTCAACGAATTTGGAGTTCTCCACCATAGTATGACAGGACAATTCAGCATATCGAGAGAAAAAAGCTTCGATATCAGCTATTTATCTCACACTTTTGGAATTTCACAAAATCCTGACGCTGGAGGCGTTGATGAGCGCTTGACAGATAATCGATTATTTACGTATCACTCGAGCGTTGGGAGGTAACGATGGTGATCAAATCTGAAAGGGACTTAACGCCCGCCGTGATTGCGGCCATGGGCCAGACCTCTGATCCAAGGATGCGGGACATCCTGATGGCTCTGGTGAAACATCTCCATGCTTTCGTTCGCGAAGCGCGGCTGACCGAGGTGGAATTCCGGGAAGCGACTGCTATTCTCAACGAGATCGGCCAAATGCAAACCGACAGTCATAATCAATTTGTCCTCATGTCCGGCTCACTTGGCGTTTCGTCCCTTGTCTGCCTGCTCAATAATGGTGACAAGGGGCAAACAGAGACTTCACAGTCGCTTCTTGGACCATTTTGGCGCCTGAATTCTCCAAGAGTTGAAAACGGCGGCACGATCATCCGGTCCTACACGCCCGGTACGCCGCTTTTCGTCCATGCTCGTGTAATCGATCGCGAAGGCAATCCGATATCTGGTGCCGAAGTCGACGTCTGGCACGCATCCCCTGTCGGTCTTTATGAGAACCAGGACCCAGATCAGGCGGAGATGAACTTGCGCGGCAAATTCACGACGGACGGGGAGGGACGTTTCTGGTTCCAGACAGTCAAGATGGTTGGTTATCCCATCCCTGTCGATGGCGTTGTCGGACGCATGCTCAAGGCTCAGGGCCGTCATTCTTTTCGACCGGCACATTTGCACGCGCTGATCTTCAAGCGGGGCTACAAGACGCTGATTTCGCAGGTTTTCGATCCGAGCGATCCGAATATCGAATCCGACGTTCAGTTTGGCGTGACTGCGGCACTCACCGGCGATTTCATTCGCCACGACGAACCGCATCCAACCAACGGAGACATTCAGGCGCCGTGGTTCTCGCTCGACTACACTTATGTCATGGAAGCAGGCGAGGCTCTCTTGCCGCGCCCGCCAATCAAATAACGTTATTTGGAGCCGGATAATGATTACCGAGGAACAACGCCAGTCAGCAGCCAGGGCCATCCTGGAGGCCGAAACCACGCGGACTCCCATTGTCCAACCCAGCAAAACTTATCCCGAGCTCGAAATTGAGGATGCGTATCGCATTCAGGCGCTTTGGGCCGAGTTGCGTGTGTCGCGCGGCGCGCGGATTGTCGGTCACAAAATAGGTCTGACGTCTCGCGCCATGCAAATGGCATCCAAGATGACCGAGCCGGATTATGGGGTGATACTGGATGATGCGCTCTACAATGATGGCGCGCAAATTAATGCGGATTTGTTCATCGAGCCGCGCCTGGAAGTCGAGTTGGCGTTCGTAATGGGTGAAGACCTGGAAGGAGCGGGCACCCGTATCTATGACGTCATGCGCGCGACGGAGTTCATTCTGCCTGCGCTCGAGATCATCGATTACAGAACCGAAGTTCCGCGTGCGATTACCGACACAATCGCCGACAATGCAGCCTTCGGAGCAATCGTCGTGGGTGGGCGGGTGATCCGCCCGTTTGATATCGACATACGCTGGGTCGGAGCAACTCTGTCGAAAAATGGCATTATCGAAGAGTCCGGGGTTTCAGCCGCGATCATGGGTCATCCGGCCGCCGGCGTTGCATGGCTGGTCAACAAACTTCATGCCGTCGGCGGCGGCTTGAAAAAAGGTCAAATCGTCCTTGCGGGCTCATTTACGAGACCGGTCGACATCATAAAGGGCGATGTCATTCAGGCTGATTATGGGCCAGTTGGCTCGATCGGCGTCTCTTTTACGTGAGGTTGAGATGGATCTTCCAGTCAATAAATTTAAAGCGAAACTGCAGGCCGGGCAAAGCCAGATAGGACTTTGGTGCGGGCTTCCAGGGAGCTACGCTGCCGAAATCGTGGCGCCAGCCGGGTTCGATTGGCTGTTGTTTGATACCGAACATTCCCCCAGCGACGTGCTGACCGTGCTGCCACAATTGCAGGCGATCGCCGCTTACGATGTCGCGCCGGTGGTGCGCCCAGCTGTCAACGATCCAGTGCTGATCAAGCGATTCCTGGATATTGGTGTACAATCTCTTCTAATCCCCTTTGTTCAAAATGCAGACGAAGCGAAAGCCGCTGTGGAAGCAACCCGCTATCCACCGAAAGGAATTCGAGGCGTCTCGGCCCTTACGCGTGCCACACGTTTCGGCAGGGTAAAGAATTATGCCCAGCAGGCGGAGGGGGAGATTTGTGTTCTCGTTCAAGTCGAAACGCGGGAGGCTATTGCTCATATTGAGGCCATGGCATCGGTCGAAGGGGTGGACGGGATATTTATCGGCCCGGCGGATCTCGCAGCCAGTTTCGGCTATCCGGGACAACCAGGCCACCCGGAAGTGGTCGAGGCGATTGAAAATACGATCGCATTACTCAAACGGCTCGGAAAGCCGACAGGAATACTCACGCCTGACGAGAAGTTCGCAGCACGTTGCATGGAGTTGGGAACGCTGTTCACTGCCGTCGGTGTCGATGTCGCATTGCTGGCGCGCGGATCAGAAGCACTGGCGGCCAGGTTCTCGAAACAGTTGTAGACATTCGAGCTTCCGGGCACTTCGTCACCGAACTTGCGCCTATGGCCGTGAACCGATTGGCATGTGAGAGCGATGTGGCCATCCGATCCAAACGCGTGCCAACTCGCATTCGAGGCCGAGAGCGGTCCGACCGTATCGGTGTCAACAGTCTTTCCATCCAGCCTGATAGCCAGGATGCACCGGCGCGCGGCGGCGTATCGCTCCTGATTGAGGAGCCCTGTATCACGTTAGCAGCCGGCACAAAGGAGGCGAGGCTGCGTCAAAAAGACCATGCCTGTCGATCTTGTAATTGAGTTCTTAAAGGAGCATTTCGGATGTGTCCTATGCAAAAGCATAGACAATTCCAAGCAACAGACTGGAAGTACTCGAAATGGCTGACCTGGAATGGGTAGACTTTTTCCCAATAGTTTTCTTGCCGTTCAAAATTATCGTACTGGGCATTGGCATGTACTACGCCATCAAGTGGCATCACGATCAGGCTAAGAAAGATAACGAGGCCAAAGGAAACTAAGCGCCGACAGGTGTCAACCTGCTTCAATCCACATTGGTTTGGAAGCAGAATGGACCTTCTTCAAACCCGCCTCGACGAAACGTAGGGGGCGATTTGCGTAGCAGGAGATCGAGCATAGACCTCGCCTCACGCACCTGGCCCAATAGATTATCCGCAAGCCCTTATCCATGCATTTATTTGACCAGCCCCGCCCGTAACAAGGTGGGGCTGAACTAATTTCTCTCGACCGGGCGTCTCTGACGGTAAAGTCGAGGCACAGTTTGAGAAACGTAGCGGGTAAGCGCGGCTTAAAGCAGTGGCACGCGAGTCGTGAAGCTTACTTGCTCAGCGTTTGCGCGATAAGATCGAGACGCCATCTTCGCACTTATTGAATCCGATAATCCGTCAGCTGCCATCATGGCCGACGAACGGATCGTTTTTGCAGCTCTTCGCTTGAGCGCCCGTTAACAAAATATGTTTAGGGCAAGTGGTTAGCTGTCGATCGCTGCCTCGTGAATGGAGAGCTGCAGATTGTGGTGCTGAGCGATAGACGGGCTTGCAATAGCTCATTTATGGCAATAATTATGAGTTATAGAGAGGGATTCTATAACTCATGGAATGGAACTGGCGAAACACTGATTGGCCAAACTTCAGGTGCGACACCGCAAGCCTGGTACCGCTGGAGCAGAAATTCCTGCAATCAGCTGGAGAGGTTATCGGTGCTGTCCGGCATTTCAACGAGGACGACAGCAACCAACTTCGCATTGAGTTGCTGAGCGACGAAGCGGTCAAGACCTCAGAGATTGAGGGGGAATTTCTGGACCGCGTGAGTGTCCAGTCGTCACTCCGCCGACAGTTCGGGCTAAACACTGATGATAGACAGATCCGCCCCCAAGAGCGGGGGATCGCCGAGATGATGGCAGATGTCTATCGAAGTTGGCATGGGCCGCTGCGTCATGAGGGACTGTTCCACTGGCATTCAATGCTGATGGCGGGAAACCAATATATTGAAACGGTTGGGGCTTACCGCACGCATGAAGACGCCATGCAGATCGTGTCAGGTCGATTGGACAAGCCCACCATCCACTTCGAGGCTCCCCCGTCGCGCCGGGTTGCCGCTGAGATGGAGACCTTCATCACATGGTTCAATCAATCAGGGCCAGATGGCCAATGCTCGCTTCAAGCTTTGACGCGTGCCGCAGTAGGCCATCTTTACTTTGAAAGCATACATCCGTTTGAGGATGGCAACGGGCGAATTGGACGCGCGCTCGCCGAGAAATCCCTAGCGCAAAACATAGGGCAGCCAAGCCTCATTTCACTCGCCTTCACAATCGAGAAACACCGGAAGGCCTATTACTCAGAGCTTGAGCGGCATCAGCGCACGCTCGATATCACCGACTGGGTCATTTTCTTTTCAGAAACTATCCTGGATGCTCAACGGGCGACGCTTGAGCGCATAGATTTCTTCATTCAGAAAGCAAAGTTCTATGATCGTTTTCGGGGCCAGCTAAACGATCGGCAGGAAAAAGTAGTCGCGCGCATCTTCAAGGAAGGCACGGCAGGCTTCAAGGGGGGGCTAAGTGCCGAAAACTACATTTCGATCACAGACACCTCCCGCGCTACAGCAACACGCGACCTTCAGCAGCTCGTGGAGATTGGCGCACTGACGCGTACGGGTGAACGTAGGCATACCCGGTACTCGCTGTCATTGCAGAAATAAATTGCCGCTAGTCCAGTGAACTCAACCAAAGTCATTATCTAGGTAACCGATTGTTCGATTCCGCTCTCATCAGGTTTTTCGGAAGGACGCCGGCCGGTAATATCCTTCTCACCGGAGATGCGCGGGGCGATCACATTCTCATTGGCCTCGAACAGAGCGGTGCTGTCGCGACAGGTGCCGCCCACCACCTTCGCCTTCTCAAGGTCTAGCACCACGGCAGCGATAGAAACGTCACGAAAAACTACTTCGAACGCCTGCCTGCTGACATCTATCTGCTCTCGGCGAACGGCAAACATGGGAATCCGGACCAGGAGGTCCTGGCGGTGATCGTTGATGTCGCAAAGGCTGATCAACGCGAACCGCTCATAGTGGTCACTAACGAGGCGCCTTCGCTCGAAGGGCTACGCCAGAATCGCTCTCCTTCGCAATTCGGTTATGAATTGGTCGTTCGAAAGCCAGCCAACCACGCTGTCGTGATCGATCTATTGCAGGTAACGTAGCCTGACGTGCCGCCTTAGAAATGGTCAGGGGCGACTGCCAGATATCGGTCATGGCTCATAATCGGGCTCAGATGCAGAGAATAGCAAGCGTAATCTCCGAATCGCTACCGCACACTCATATTGACCGATAACGCGAGTTACATTTGATGTTTCGTTCCCGTGCCTAGAAATTTTGTGGCGATGAGAAAATAAAAACAAAGGCGTCCTTGGTTCCTATCCTTTCAAGAGCTAAATCTAGCAATTATTTTAGATTGCGTTCCCTCGGACAGGATTGATGATTTCGATCCCGTGAAAATCTCGTTCATTATCGGTGACAACAACGCAGCTATTGGATTGGGCGATGGCAGCCACAATCATGTCCAGCGCACTACGCGGGCGGCCGGTTGCCCTTCCTTGTGCCATCAGCTCTCCCCAAACGAGGGCTGCCTTCTCGTCAAACGAAAGGATGCGACCTGCGAAGAGTGACAGCGGCCCCTCCTTGCCTCCAAACCAAGTTTCGAGATCGGTTCGCTTTTTACCCGCCGGCTTCTCGAGTATCCCTCGGTGTATCTCGGCGATAGTGAGCGACGCGATGAACAAATCATGGTCAACTTGTACAGCCATCCACGCCAACAATGACGCTGAAGGCTCTGGTTTCGTGATATTGCTGAGAATGTTGGTGTCGAGCAAATAGCGCATTACAAATCGATCTCGCGACCTTCTTCGCGTGAACGGGGTGTGTCGAGATCTGCTCCAACCAAGGGTGATCGGCGAAGTGCCGCGAGAATCCCTCCCTTTTTCGGCGGCTCTCCAGCGAGAGTTTCGCTTACAAAGGCTCGTAGATTGGCTGCTTCCGGGCCATCTTCGGCCAATCGGCGCGCAAGTGATCTAATCAGGCTGCGATCACTATCGCGCCCGAGCACCTCAAAACGAGCGAGACCGCGATCGCCCAGGCGGCTTCTATAATTCTGAATTGCGCGTGTCTGAGAGCTAGCCATCTGATCCTCCAGATATTTCCAGTAATATAGCTGGATATCGAGGTTTCGACAAGTCGTCAGGAGGAATGATATTGGCGCAGCTAGAGAGCTAGGTCCTGTTGACAAAGTCAGGTAGCCACATTTTGACTTGCTGCCAAGGCAAGGAATGCCTCAAAGGACTTTCGAGTTTTGTCGTATCTAGTAGCGACTCGCCGAAACTGTTTTAGGCGATTAAACATTCGCTCAATGCGGTTGCAGTCTCTGTTAGCTGTGTGTAGTCGCAAGAAGGTGGGGATTTGCGGTTGGCTTTTGGTGGGATGACGGGCCGAATTCCGTGGATCAGTGGTTCTTGCATACTTCGAGCGATATCCGGCGCCGGAAAGCCCACAAGATCTTACCGAGCACAATTGCGTCAACCTGCGTCTTCCCACTTCAGGTGGGCTTTACGCCTGGGAATTTCGGGAAAATAGTCGCGAATTCAGTGTTCGCGTCGATGGTCAACTGGTTTACAGCAACAATAGCTCGGCAATCGATGCTGCCCTCGACGGGATGGGCCTTGCTTACGCGCCGACAGATCTCGTTAAAGGGTATATTGACAAGGGCCAACTGTGGGAGGCAATCAAAGCGTGGCGCCCGACGTTTCAGGGCTATCACCTGTATTACCCCAACAGACGCAATCACTCTCCCGCATTTTCAGCATTCGTTGATGCGTTCAGGTTCCGCTTTGGAGGGGCCTAGCGAAATTCTGAATTAGTAGGCCAGCGGTTCAATTCCCATCAAGGCGCTGGTAAACAAAGCAAGTGTTCGCATTTACAGCGGCATTGAATAGGGATATGATTTATCCTTAATTCGTTGCCGAGCACTCGCATGATCCTTAAGAGCCAAGTCGAATGGGCGTTACATTGTTGCGCCATTCTCTCGGGCCTTCCCGAAGGCCGATATCTTTCAACCAAAGCGCTTGCTGAACTGCATGGGCTCCCGAAGGAATACTTGTCAAAAGCGCTGCAGAGCTTGTCACAAGCTGGCCTTGTTCACACCACGCTTGGCCCATCCGGCGGATACCGCCTTGCCAAGGCCGCGAATGAGCTGACCTTCCTTGATGTGGTTGAAGCTGTCGAGGGTAGCGGTCGAACCTTTGTTTGCCAAAACATCCGGGCCAATAATCCTTGCCGTCCGAAAGGCCATTGCGAGAGCGGACCCTGCGCGATTGCCCGCATCATGTGGGAAGCCGACGAAGCGTGGCGTTCCGCCCTTCGAAAGGTGACGTTCGCGGATCTTGGCACGATCCTGCAACAGGAAATCACCCCAGAAATCTGGTCCGGGACCTTTGAGTGGGTTCTGAAGCGCGCCGGCTAAGCTCGACCCGATGCCTTATTCAGCGGCGAATTCTCTACGATCCCAAGATAACTTTGTGCGGGCATCGCCAGTGACAGGCCGTGAGTTGCACAGCGCTGATGGACCGTATCGATAACCTCGTTGCGCGCCGGCGTCCGGGCTGCCGGGGCCGTGACCCGAAACTGGAGCTCCACATCGATTGCGATCGCGTCGATGCCCTTGAGTGCGACAACCGGAGCCGGTGACTGGACGATGCACTGACACGTCTGCAACGCAGACTTCAGGATTGCCTCGACCTCGGCTGGTCGACTGTCGGAGGTGACACGGATCGGCAGGATAACAAGGTGGCTCTCGTCTGGTTTTGTAAGGTTGGTCAGGCCGACTTTAGCGAGCGTGCTGTTGGGAAGCACGACGAGATTGTTTGCTGGTGTCAGAACCTGCGTCGATCGCCAATTGTTCTGAACGACATGTCCTTCGGTGCCATCGGCCAGCTGAATCCAGTCTCCGATCGAAAAAGGCCTGCCGAGCGTCAGTGCGATCCCCGAAAACAGATCACCGAGCGTATTCTGCAACGCCAGGCCCAAAATAATCGCTACGACACCGGATGTGGCAACCAGAGTGCCGATCGGGGCACCGAATACAAAACCGACAATCGACAGCGTAACGCCGAGATAGACCGCGGTAACGATGAGATCCTGGAGCAGCCGCGCTTCCTGCGGGCGGCGATCAAGGACGATGTAAAGGCGGATGAAGCCAATTGTTGCCCAGGCAAGATGAATCCACCACAGGACGCGGGCCGCAGTGCCCATATAGAGCGCGAACCCATCGGTCTCTCCGGTGATTACGCGGTGTGGCGGTATGCCGCTCACAACGAACGCTGTCGTCATGCAGGCGAAGAACAGGATCTGGACGATCAGGCGGGCCGTCGGCCTATGCTGTCCCTGGAAATGCCATACAAGAATTCCGAGCACGCCGAGGAGATCGACGGCTAGAAAGGCCGGCATCAGCGAATTATAAGCCATTGCGGGTCCCTTGCCTTGAAAAGAAGAAGGACCGGGGCTGCTCTAGCACCCGGTCCCTGACTGGTTTCATTTCTTTATCGGATAGGTCAGTTCCGTCTGGGTGGTATCAACCACGAAGACGGCAAGAAGTTTAGCGGGCTTAGTGTCGCTCCCGTTCTTGCTGACGCCGTGCCGGTCGCCTGGATATTCCGAAAAGCTCTCGCCGGCTTTGTATTCTTCTACAGGCCCATCATTGACCTGGCTAAGGACGGAGCCTTCCAGCACGGTCGCATAGATGAAAGCCGAATCCGGATGGGTATGGGCATCGGAGAAGCCACCCGGACCATATTCGACGAGTACGCCCTTCATGCTCTTACCGGGTACGTTCGGCAGTTCGTGTTGATAGACGAGTGTCACCTTTGAGGCGGAGCCGCCTGAGGTGTCGTGAGCACCGGCCGTACTTGTTATGAGAAAGAATGCGGCGAAGGCCGCAAGGCAGGGTCTGATCATAGTGTTGTTCCTGTTCAAATGAGCGGAGCTTTGGGCGGGCTACTTTCGCGGCGCCGTTGCAAACCATTGATCGAAGCCAATTTTGCCAAGCCGGGGATTGTTGTCGGTGACAAGGGATCCGTCATCGAGACGCGCCCCGAAATAAGCCGCCTCGGGATCGGCAATGACCTGCCGGCTGTCTCCGGTCAATTCCAGATAACGTGCGACGAACTCGTTGAGGTGGAAGCGATCCGGACCAGCGATTTCGACAATTCCGGCGGCCGGTGCACCAAGCGCCACATCCGCCATCGCATCAGCGACATCATCGGAGGCGATAGGCTGAACAAAGGCGGGTGAAAGGTGCACCTTGCCTCCGACCATATTCGATTGAGCGATACCGCCGACGAATTCCATGAACTGCGTGGAATGGACGATCGTGTAGGGAATGCCGCCTTCTCTGATCAGCTTTTCCTGTACGAGCTTTGCCCGGAAATACCCGCTCTCCTGCAAGCGCTCCGTCCCGACGACGGAAAGCGCGACATGGTGTTTGACGCCTGCTGCCTTTTCCGCCGTTAGCAGATTGCGGCCGGAGGTCTCGAAAAACTCCATTACCGCCTTGTCCTCAAAGGATGGCGAGTTCGCAAGGTCGAGTACGACCTCGGTGCCTTGAAGTGCTTTTGCAAGGCCTTCGCCGGTGATGGTGTTGACGCCGGTGTTCGGAGAGGCGGCAATCACCTCATGGCCTCTGGCGCGAAGCCGCTCGGTCGTCTTCGAACCGATGAGGCCGGTTCCGCCGATGATGACGATTTTCATGTCTGTTTCCCTTGAGGTGATGAGTGCCGAATGGCACTTGGAAATGGCTGCTGTTGTGGAACAAGGCCTCAGTTGAGGCCGGCTTTCTCCAGGCCGTAGAGCTTGTCCGCCGAACCGGGCACGGCCTTGAAGGCGATACTGACACGGTTCCAGGCGTTGATGGTCATGATCGAGAAAGTCAAATCGGAAACTTCCTTCTCCGACAGCTGACCGCGAACGCGCTCGTAAAGCTCGTCCGGAATGCCGCCTTCAGCCAGTCTGGTGACCGCTTCGGTCCAGGCGAGGGCAGCGCGCTCGCGCGGAGCGAACAGGTTCGATTCCCGCCAGATGGCGACATGGTAAAGGCGAAGCTCGCTCTCGCCGTGAATCTTGGCTTCCTTGACATGCATGTCGAGGCAGAAGCCGCAACCGTTGAGCTGGGAGGCCCGGATATTCACAAGATCGCGGATTGACTGCTCGATGACGCTGTCCTTCAGCGACAGGCTGAGGTCCGACAACTTCTTGAAAAACTCTGGGGACTGGGCTGCGTAATTCAGGCGCTGTGTCATGTCTCTCTCCATCTATTAAGGACTTTCAATATCCTTATGGATAATAAATATCCGTAATAGATGGACATGCAACCAAAACCGCTCTAACCTGCCCGCATAAGCTTTATGCGAGGAAGTATGAGGGGGATGACGGATGGATGTGGTTGCTGCCTTGCGAACCTTCCTGAGGGTTGCTGAGACTGGGTCGTTTTCAAGCGCAGCGCTGGACCTCAGTTTGACGCAGCCTGCGGTGTCTCGGCAAATTTCATCGCTGGAGGCGCATTACAGCACCCGGTTGCTGCATCGGAGCACCAGTGGCTTGTCACTGACAGTGGAAGGCGAGCACATGATCCCTATGGCCCGCAAAGTTATCGACGCCATGGAGGCGCTGGGTGATGCAACGGCGACCGAAAACGTGACGACCTCCGGCCGGGTAAGGATCAGCCTGCCGGCTCCACTCGGATTGCATGTCAGCGAGCGTCTGCCTGGCCTTTTGAAACTCCATCCGCGCCTGACGGTCGAAACCGTGTTTCGCGAGGACCCGTCGGATCTTGTCGGCGAGGGGATAGACATTGAAGTTCGTCTCGGTGACGTTTCCGACAGCAGCCTGATCTGTCGCCGGCTTGGCTGGACCACGGCCTTTCTTGTTGCATCGCCCGGCTATGTCGAAGAGCGAGGCCAACCTCGTGGTCTAAGCGAGATCGCAGAGCACGACTGCATTTGCTACAGCCGCGGCGGTGAAACGCGTGCATGGATATTTGCCGACGGTGCCGATCAGGTGCGGGCAGCGATTAGCCCGCGCATGGTGTTCAACAATGCGACTGCTGTCTATAGAGCGACCATCGCAGGAGGAGGGCTGGCCATCCTCTCTCATATCCTGGTTGCCGATGACATCGCATCGGGGAGGCTCATCAACGTTCTGCCCTGTCTGCCGCCGGCACGACTGCCGATCACCGCAGTCTATGCTTCGCGTCGAAATCTTCCAATGCGGGTCCGCACGGTTCTGGATTTTCTTGCCGACGCGGTAAGCGAGGACACATTAATGACTGGCGCGGCCCGCTAACGGACGGCCTTATCTGGCTTAGATTAGTCACCGAGCACATAAATCGCTGGGTCGTCGGTTCATAGTGGTTCAAGAGCTTATAAGACAAACAGCTTCCCTCATGTTCACTGTTAGCTGAGACTAAGACAGCCCTTCAGCCATTTTGACCAGTTGGGCGACAGAGGTAGCCTTCATCTTTTGCATCATATGGCCTCGATGGAGCTTCACGGTGGGCTCGGCAAGCTGTAGCTCTGCCGCGATTTGCTTATTAAGCTTTCCAGCTATAACCAATGCCATTATTTGGCGCTCGCGTTCGGTTAGCGACTTGTAGCTGCTTTGGACGGTAGCCTTTGTCGTTCTTTCCAGCCTGCGAAGTGCATCATTTGCGATCGCGCGATTTACGGCTTCAAGCAAATCCTGTTCACGAACAGGTTTTGTCAGCACGTCGATAGCACCAGCTTTCATTGCACGCACAGCCATTGCCACATCAACGTGGGCGCTTATCAACACGACAGACCTGGGCAGGTCGCTTTGAGCCAACGCTTCCTGAAACTCCAGCCCGCTTTGGCCTGGAAGACGAATATCTAACACAATACAGCCAGCCTTTTCGGGATCGTCGGCGGCTACGAATTCCTTAACGGATCCATGTGTTTCAGCGATAAGTCCTACAGATTCGAAAAGACCCCTGAGGGCCTCGCGTACGCTCTCGTCATCGTCGATGACGATAACGGTGGGACGCCTGTTCCTTTTCTCATCGATCAACGGTTGTTTCCTTGAAGTGGTAGAGTGAAGCTGAACGACGTACCCCGCGGCTGATTGGTAGCGGCCCAGATACGTCCGCCGTGCGCTTCAACGATGGAGCAGCAAATCGTGAGTCCCATGCCGATCCCGTCTGATTTCGTCGTATAGAACGCATCAAATACCCGGTCGACCAGTTCGGGAGGGATACCCTTTCCCGTGTCAGACACAGTGATCTCGATTTCACTATTCGCGTTCTGCGAACACCCGACGTAAATAATTCCCTCTCCATCGCTAGAGGTAGCCTCGGCGCTATTCATTATAAGATTTAGAAGGACCTGTTGCACTTGGGTGGGGTCACCAATGAAGTAGTGCGGATCAGGTGGGAGATCCGTGACGGTTTGGAGGCCCCTGGACTGCAGCTCGCCCTGCAAAAGAAACAGCACATCACGAAGTGCTTGGTTGATGTCTGTTCTTTCCATACGTACTTGAGACCTCTGAGCCATGGCGCGGATGCTGGAAACGATGTCGCCTGCACGGTGCCCATCACGCACAACCCGCTCCGCAGCGAACCGGGCCTGTTCCAGATCTGTCTGACCAGGCTGAAGCCAGCGAACGCAAGTTCCAGCATTGGTAACGATGGCCATAAGCGGTTGATTGACTTCATGTGCGATCGAGACTGCCAACTCCCCAATCGTCGTCAGACGCGTCACGTGAGCAAGGTCGCTTTGGCTTTGACGAAGGGACTCCTCTGCTCGTTTGCGGTCCTCGATATCGACCACGACACCGTACCACCGAACGACCTCGCCCTGCGCATCAAGCAGTGGATTTTGCCGAAGATTAAACCACCGGTACTCGCCGTCAAACCTTCTGATGCGCGCGTCGACCGGTTTAGGCTGCTTTGTCGCAACAACCTCGTCCCAACTGAGACGCATGCGTTCGACATCATCTGGATGAAACATGCGATAGAAGCCCAATCCGACGATTTCCTCAAATGGAAGGCCCACAAAATCGATAAGGTTCTTGTTCCAGTACTCCAGCTGTCCATCGGGCGTGCAAGACCAGGCCATGGCAGGGATGGTATTTATGATGAGGCTGAGCTTGTGCTCGCTTTCCCTGAGGGCGGCTTCGCTTTTGCGTAGGGCGTTCTCTGCACATTGCAAATTGTCGATATCGATGTTGACACCAAACCAGCGGACTACACCGTTTGCGTCTGTGAGCTTGCGGCCGGAAAAGTAAAACCAACGGTACTTGCCATCTCCCCCACGAATGCGTCCCTTCAACTGCGTATGGTCCGAATTCTCAAGGTCTCTCTTCCATATCTCGACCATTTCGGGGATGTCATCGGGGTGGTACAGATCCAGGAAGCCCCAATCCAGGATCCGCTCAGGCGGCAGCCCGGCATAATCCAACCAGCTTTTGTTGACGAAGTCCGCACTGCCATCAGGTCGCGCTGACCAGACGAGGACCGGAAGCGAGTCGATGATAAGTCGGAGATTATGCTCGCTTGCTGCGAGCGCGGCTTTGGTCTCCTTGAGCGCATCTTCGGCTTGTTTGCGGTCCTCGATATCGAGAACCACTCCGTACCATCGGACGACCTTTCCTTCCGAGTCGTGCCGTGGCTTTTGCCGAAGACTACACCATCTAAATTCCCCGTCCGCGCGTCTGAGCCGTCCCTCGACTTCCTTGGCCGTTCTCGAGGTCATAATGTTCCGCCACTCAGTGCCCAGTCGTTCGAGGTCTTCGGGGTGGAAAAGACGGTAAAAGTTTTCGCCGGCGATGTCTGAAAGCGGCAGGCCGACATAGTCCAAAAAATGCTGATTGGCGAAGTCCAACATTCCGTCAGCTGTCGTGGACCAAGCCATCGCCGGGATCATGTCAATGATCTCGTCAGTATTTATTTGGTGTTCCAATTTAATCCCCGGACGCTCGAAACGTTAGCACGGGTTTGAGAATACGCCGGTCGGCGCGTTCACGTTAGCTGAGATTTATAGACCAAGGTCTATTTCCGCAGTCCCTTGGTCTAGTAGGAGCTGACCAATGTCTCAATTGAGAGTTGATCTTGTCAGGCCTACACCTATCGATCAGTCAACCAATTAATCGAGTCGGGCTATCGCTGCCTTGGCACTGCAACATCACTTTCACCGATGGCAATGCTATGTCCGCCACAGAGTTTGACGCTGTTGAATTTATCACGGGCAGTGCAGCCAAATGGTGCCACCTTGGAGCTCGCGTAATGACTATGAAGCCTAACAACCTTTCATCCGAACCAATCTCAGTTGTGCTCGTCCACGGGGCATTTGTCGACGCTTCCGGATGGCGGAAGGTTTACGAGATCCTGTCGCTAGACGGATATGAAGTTCTTGTCGTGCAAAATTCTGCAGTCACGTTTGGCAAAGATGTAGAGCGCACAAAAGGCATTATCGCAGAAGCTGCTCACCCTGTTGTGCTCGTCGGGCATTCGTACGGTGGTGCTGTGATCACGGAAGCCGGGACCGACGAAAAGGTTCGGGGTCTCGTTTATCTGGCAGCTTTCGTTCCGGATACTGGGGAATCCGTGTTCGACCTGGCCTCGCAAGAGGTTCCTGGTGCGGAGAAACCCCCACTCCTTCCGCCGAAAGATGGCTTCATCAAAATTGATCCACGGAAGTTTGCTGACGCATTTTCGGCAGACATAGATCCCGCCGAAGCGAAGTTTATGGCTGACGCCCAAAGGCCGTGGGGCCTTGAAGCCGTCCAGGGCAAGATCACCTCTGCGGCATGGAAATCCAAGCCATCTTTTTACCTGCTCGCAACTCAAGATCGAATGATACCCGCTCAAGCGCAGGCAGCGATGGCCGAGCGCGCCGGGGCCACGGTTGTAGAGGTCAGCAGCAGCCATGCAGTAATGCTGTCCCAGCCTGACAAAGTCGCAGCGCTCATCAGAACCGCAGCTAAGCAAAAATAGCCTAACTGATGCTGAGCGACAGCTGCTGTCCAACATCAATCACCGACTGAGGGAATACTATGCGCAACTTTCTTATGCCGAAACGCTCACAGACATCACAAATATCACTGACAAAACTTGAGGAGAATGGCATGCCTCAGCTGTCACGCCGCGCTTTCGCGAGCGCTCTGCCTCTTGGTCTCGTTGGAGGAACTCTTTTCGGCGGTAGCCTGCTCGGCGACTTGACCGCCCAGGCTGCTACATCCAAAGCTACCGGGGCAGCGGTGGTAACAACGCCGTTTGCACAGATACATATCGGCCGTTTCACGGTAACTGCGCTGACGGACGGGTATGCCGATATGCCCTACAACTACTTCCCGGGGCGCTCGGCCCCTGACGTGGAAAAGGCCGCAAACGCCCAGTTTACGGGCAGACCCGGCGGGGTTCGTTTTCTGTTCAATCAATACCTCATTGAAGACGGTAAGCAGCGCGTCCTGATTGATGCGGGTGCTGCAGGTTCTATCGGGGAAACCGGACATCTGCCGCAGGCGCTGGCGACGCTCGGTCTGAAGCACAGCCAGATCGATGCGGTTATTGTGACCCATATGCACCAGGACCATATGGGCGGTCTGGTTCTCGGCGGTAAGAACAATTATCCGAATGCCGAGGTCTATGTAGACCGTCGCGACGTCAAGCACTGGACTGACCGGGCCAAGAGCAATGGCGCGCCTGATTTCTTACAGCCCAGCTTCAAGATGGCAGAAGAAGTGGTGCGTCTCTATCCGAAGCTGCAATCGATCGACGGAGAGCGTGAAATAGTTCCTGGCGTCTCGATTGTCGACCTAACCGGGCATACGCCTGGCCATATCGGGGTCCGAATCGAGGACGGCGGCAAGAGCCTGATCATGGTATCCGATATGATTTTCCCGGTCGTCCATCCTGCTGCAACGGACGTCTTCTTCCTGTTCGAACAGGATCAGGCTGCTGCGAAAGCGATGCGCGATCGCTTCTTCCCACAAGCTGCCTCGGAAGGCGCCCTGATTGCTGCGACACACATGCCGTTCCCAGGTCTTGGTCGTGTGGTCTCCGATCGTGGTCAGATGCGCTGGGAAGTCGCCGATTGGGCTTTGCAAGACTGATGCTGTAGCCGGGGATTTAGGTAGCTGAGATAGATCAAGGCCCTCATTGTTCGCTGATGCGGGCCTACTCAAGTATGGAGACGAGGTATGCCGTACCACTTTCTGGAAGTCGCCGTCACGCCAAGCGTCCGAGCCGCGCAGGCGGATATGGGGGTGGACCAGATATGGCTGGGCGAGAACGATCGGCCATCGGATACTTTGACGGAGAACGAGATCGCTTTCATCGCCACGCGCGACAGCTTCTATATCGCATCTGTGTCAGAGACGGGTTGGCCATATGTTCAACATCGCGGAGGGAAAACCGGTTTCCTCAAGGTCGTTGATCCCCAAACAATGGCATTTGCCGACTATCGCGGAAACCGCCAATACATCAGCGCAGGGAATTTCGCAGCCAACGACCGCGCCTGTCTGTTTCTCATGGACTATGTCCGACGGACCCGGCTCAAAGTCTATGCCCACGTCGAGCGGCTGACGCTCGACGCCGATCCATCGCTAACTGACCTCGTATCCGATCCGACGTATAGGGGCCGTGCAGAGCGGATATTCAAGCTTCGGCTCGAAGCATACGACTGGAACTGCCCCCAGCACATCATCCCCCGCTACACCGAACAGCAAGTTGAGCAAGCAGTCGCACCACTACGTCAGAAGCTGCAACAGCTCGAAGCTGAAAATGCAGCGTTGCGGGCAAGATTAGAAGGTAAATCCGAATGACCAACGCTCAAAGACCGCCTCTACCGCCGTTTACATCGCAGACTGCTGCCGACAAGGTGCGGCTTGCCGAAGATGGCTGGAATAGCAGGGACCCGGGCAAGGTTGCGTTGGCGTACACGGCTGATAGTCAGTGGCGTAACCGCGCCGAGTTCGTTAGTGGCCGGGAGGCTATCATCGCTTTCCTTGCAGGAAAGTGGCGCCGGGAGCTCGACTACCGTCTGATCAAGGAGCTGTGGACGTTCGGCGGCGACAGGATTGCCGTCAGGTTTGCATATGAGTGGCATGACGACAGCGGCAATTGGTTCCGATCTTTCGGCAACGAGAACTGGGAGTTCAATGATAGTGGCCTGATGCGCAAGCGATACGCCTGCATCAACGACCTGCCAATCCGCGTGGAAGACCGTCGCTTTCACTGGCCCCTCGGTCGTCGGCCCGATGATCACCCGGGGCTCAGCGAGCTTGGTTTCTGATCGACCTCATTTCCATTTCCATCAGTCGAAGACAGCCACATGGTCATTTTGAATTCGCACTTTTCACAACGTTCGTCTCCGACAGAAGAAGAGGCTATCGAGGTCAAAGCCTTCGTCGATCTGTACAATGTCTCACCGGCAACGCTCAAATCCGAAGAGCATTTTGAATGCCTGCCCATCAACGGTGGATGCGCAATATCGCTGCCAAGCGCGCCAGCCATGGGTCTGAACCGTGTACTCGGGCTAAACTCCGTGAATGATCTTGAGGAAGCCTATGGGTGGATGAATGGGAAGAGCGGAAACCGGTTTCTTCAGGTAAATATGGACCGCGCTCCAGCCCGAACTAAAGACTGGATCCTCGCCAAGGGTCTGCTTGAATATGGTGTCGGCTGGGCGAAGCTTGTCTACGACGGCTCATCAGCGAACCTTTCGGAGCCCAACTCGATCCGAACGCGACACGTTCATATTGAGGAAGCCGTGCTCTTTGGATCGATGGTGTGCAAAGGCTTCAACTTTCCATCGACCCTGACGAGGTTGTGGTCAGCAATCGTCGGAAAGGTAGGCTGGTCGTGTTTTTTCGCCTTGGATGGTGACAATCCAGTCGGCACTGCCACCATGTACCAGTCCGGAACCTACGCATGGCTAGGCGGCGGCACCACACTTCCGGAGTTTCGAAATCGCGGCATTCAAAAGGCGCTCATCAAAAGTCGTATCGAACATGGGCTCTGCAACGGCGTGTCGACATTTGCCGTTGAGACATTGGCACCTGCAGAGGGAGAACCCAATATTTCCTTTGATAACCTTAGGAAAGTAGGCTTCCGGCACGCATATCACCGCAAGAATTTTAAGTTGTAAGATAGCGATCTGCCCCCGGCGGGTGAGCACTGGTGGAAGGACGTACGGTGCCTCCTCGCTGCGTTACTCCTCAAATTTCTGTACGATCTGAAGAAGGGACAGTACGAATGAATACGGAAACCCGCATAGAAATGGCCGCCCGGCTGACTTCAGCATCGGGAATCATTGCAGCACTAGATCAAAGCGGAGGGTCCACCCCAGACGCCTTACGCTCATACGGTATATCCGACACCGCTTATCAGGGCGACGCGGAAATGTTGAAGCTTATCCATGAAATGCGCGTGAGGATAATAACTGCACCCGGATTTTCGAGCGAGCGTGTGATTGGCGCCATATTATTCGAACACACCATGGAGAACTTCATCGGCGCCAAATCGGTCCCGGCATATCTTTGGGAAGATAGAGGGATCCTATCGTTTTTGAAGGTCGACAGTGGTCGTGAAGCGGAGCATGACGGCGTTCAGTTGATGAAGCCCATGCCAAATCTTGGCAATTTGCTTGAGCGCGCATTTGAAAAAGGAATCCTTGGGACGAAAATGCGCTCGGTCGTGCGTTCAGCGTCCGAAAGAGGGATTTCTGCAGCTGTGAGGCAACAATTTGAGGTGGCCTCGACGATCCTAAAGAACGGATTGATCCCGATTATCGAGCCTGAGGTTCTCGTCGATAGCCCGGATAAGGCGATTGCCGAAGCGATATTGGTCAAAGAAATCCTGAAGAATCTTTCGGAGCTTGCGCATGGAACGCAGGTCATATTGAAGCTTATCCTGCCAACTCAGCCGGATCTCTACGCAGCACTTGTCGAGCATCCCAAAGTTGCTCGAGTTTTTGCCTTGTCCGGAGGCTACAGTCTAAAGGTCGCTTGCGAAAAACTCAGAGAGAACACCGGCGTAATCGGAAGCTTCTCGCGGGCTCTGGTTGAGAATTTACGCGTTTCCATGCGAGACGCTGAATTCGACCGAAATCTCTCTCAAAACATTGAAGAGATATATCTAGCTAGTGCGTAGGAAGGCGAGAACGCGTGACGCGGGGCACCCGAGAATACGACTGAAGACAAAGGTGAATTCGGAGCCCGTTCCCTGTTACATCGACGGCATATTTGCCTTCACGCAACACTCGTCACCTACCGGCAAATGTCTGCGGTTTTAGCTCACACAGTAGTCCATCATCTCGGTTTAGAGAGCCAAGGAGTTGAATAACCTCGAGATTTCAAAAACAAAGAAATGCCGAGAGTTCGAATCCGTTCAAGAGCTTCACCGCTAAGTCGGTTTACTGAACCCAAACTCGTTTGATTGCGTCAAATGCAGCGACGATCGACGGATCGCTGATACGCGCTTCCAGGCAGAGGAAACTTAAGGTCGTCGAGAGCTTCACATTATCAGCGATGACCAGTCCATGAGACTGCTGTTCATGCAGGGCAATCGACTCCCGGCAAAGGCTCAGCCCTATCCCTGTGCGTGTCATGGCAATCATTGACGCTTCCTGGTCCACCTGGGCGACAATCTGTTGGCGAACGCCAAGATTGGTGAACAGCCGTGCCAGCATCCGGTTATGGACCGATGCGGGTGGCGTGCCGATCCAGGGGAGGGAGGCAAGCTGTAACCAGTTGGCTCCTCGAACAAAGCTGGCGAGCGATGGCGGAGCGACAACGCAATAGGTCAATTGCGCAAGTGCGCGAGAGTGGAAAAGCGACGCGGTACTCCCTCCAGTAACATCGGTCGGCGGGTCATAGTCCCTTGGATCACCAAGATAAAAACCGGCGTCGAGTTCGTTTCGCTTCAGCCTCTCCGGCACATCGCCGCTCATGCCATGACGCAGCGTTGTCTCGATACCTGGCCCGTTTTCGATAAGTGCTTTCAGAAACGCCCCTAATCGTGTGAACTCCGGATCGATGATCGTACCGATCCGCAATTTTCCCCGGACGCCGGTCGATAAACGCCCGGCTGTCTGGCCAAAGTCCGTCAGCGCCGCCAGCACTTGCTCGGCCTTTGCCGCCAACAGTGCACCTTCCTGTGTCAACTCCAAACCTGTCGAGGTCCGCCGGAACAGGGTTAGCCCGGTGTCAGCGGCCAAGCGTTTCAACTGAAGCGTCACCGCAGGCTGCGTGACGTGCAGGTGCTCGGCGGCGCGGGTGACGTTCCCTTCTCGCCCCACGGTAACAAACGCTCGCAATGTTCTCAGATCGATACCTTCCAGCATATTAATTTCACTTATAATGCTTGGTTGAATTTGTCATTGGATTTCACGATCGAATGTTGGCTATGCCTGCATATAAAGCAAGGGAGGAAGCATGGCATGCCAATGCAAAGTGTCCAGTCTTATAATTGTGTGGTGTTCCATCGCGATTGGAGGGTAACCCAATGAGGAATGGTGGTTCCGGCTATATCCACGACGTTTTTGACTACATTATTGTTGGTGGTGGCTCCGCAGGCTGCCTGCTTGCCAATCGCCTCAGTCGTGACCCGTCAAAACATGTTCTGTTGCTGGAAGCCGGCCGCAAGGACGACTACCCATGGATACATATCCCGGTCGGGTATCTTTATTGTATCGGCAACCCACGCACAGACTGGCTTTACAAAACCGAACCGGACGCCGGACTGAACGGTCGTTCGCTACGCTATCCTCGCGGTAAGACGCTTGGTGGCTGCTCGTCGATCAACGGCATGATCTATATGCGTGGTCAGGCACGCGATTTTGACGGGTGGGCAACGGCAACCGGCGACGATGCCTGGTCCTGGCAAAATTGCCTGCCCGATTTCAAGGCGCATGAGGACCACTACCGGCTGGACCATGGCGCAGACCCGAAGACTGGTGGCAACAGCAGATTTTCCGACATGCATGGCCATGGCGGCGAATGGCGCATCGAGAAGCAGCGGCTGAAATGGGATATCCTAGAATCCTTTGCAGAAGCCGCCATGGAAGCGGGCATTCCGCGTTCGGACGATTTCAACAGTGGCGACAATGAAGGCGTCGGCTATTTCGAGGTGAACCAGCGCTCGGGCTGGCGCTGGAACACGTCCAAGGCTTTCCTGCGCCCAGCGAAAAACCGCGCAAACCTGACGATCTGGACGCAATCTCATGTCGAGCGTTTGATCCTTGCGAACGAGGCATCTGGTCGCAAGCGGTGCATCGGTGTTATTGTTGAGCGTCAAGGGCAGCGCACGGAGGTTGGGGCGCGGGGAGAAGTCATTCTGTCGGCCGGCGCCATCGGCTCACCACAAATCCTGCAATTATCAGGCATCGGTCCAGCGGGATTGCTGAAGCGTTTCGGTATTGAGGTCAAACACGACCTGCCAGGTGTCGGAGAAAATCTTCAGGACCATCTGCAGATCCGTGCCGTCTTCAAGGTCGGTAATACGAAAACGCTGAATACGCTCGCCAACAGCGTCTTTGGTAAAGCGATGATAGGGCTCGAATATGCGTTGAAACGCAGTGGTCCTATGAGCATGTCGCCCTCGCAGCTGGGCGCCTTCACCCGTTCGGACGAACGCCAGGCTCACGCCAATCTGGAGTATCACGTCCAGCCGCTCAGCCTCGACGCCTTCGGCGAACCGTTGCACACTGTTCCCGCTTTCACAGCCAGCGTTTGCAACCTCAATCCATCGAGCGTGGGCAGCGTTCGTATTCGCTCCAATAAGGCGTCGGACGCGCCGGCGATTGCGCCAAACTATCTCAGCACGGACGAAGACCGCAGGATTGCTGCCGAAAGTCTCCGGCAAGTGCGCAAAATCGTGTCGCAGCCGGCATTGGCGAAATATAGGCCGGAGGAGTGGAAACCGGGCCCGCAGTTCCAAAGCGATGAGGAGCTGGCGCGGCTTGCGGGCGATATTGCCAATACCATCTTCCATCCGGTTGGTACGACGAAGATGGGCGGGGATGACGATCCTATGGCCGTTGTCGATAGTCGCCTCAAGGTTCGCGGAATCGCAGGACTGCGGGTCGTCGATGCGGGCATCATGCCGAAGATTACCAGTGGCAACACCAATGCGCCGACGCTGATGATAGCCGAAAAGGCAGCTGGCTGGATTGTTGCTGACGCACACGCATAGAAAACTATTGGGGGAGGTTACAGGATGACATCAATAGCAAGTTCAACGCTTCCGCTTTCCGCCGTTCGAGTCGTTGATTTTGGGCAGTATATTGCTGGCCCGGCCGTGGCCATGATCCTTCGCCCGATGGCCGCATCGTGTTCGAAGAACTGGTGCGCTCAGTCAACGTCGTTGTCTGGAACGCCACCGACCGTCAGGTCAAGGCGATGGGGCTCGATGCTCAAAGCCTGAAAGCGCTTAATCCGCACGCAATCTTCTGCCAGCTGGATTGCTTCGGCGGCGTGCGCACCGGCCCGCGCACCGACTATCTCGGCTATGACGACCTCGTGCAATCGGCGACCGGCATCATGCTGCGCTTCGGCGGCTCTATGGATACGCCGAAGGAACACGCCCATGTTGGAACCATTGACGTGATGTGCGGTTTCGGCGCTGCGCTCGGCATTGCAGCGGCTTTGTATCAGAAATCCAGAACCGGCGTTATCGGCCGTCCGCGGACCTCGCTATCGGCGCTTACCGGTCTCGCCCAGATACCGTTCTGCTATAACTATGCCAACCGAGGTCCCTTCGATGAGCCTTCCGGTCGCGAGACCAAGGGATATAACGCCCTGTCGCGTCTCTACGAGACGGCGTCGGGGGATTATATTCTTCTGTGTGCTTCGGAAGTTGATTTGCCACGCTTGGGCAGGGCTGAGGGGCTCGAGGCAATTGTCGAGATGGCCGCATCCGATCGCGAGGCCTATCTGGCGAAAGCCTTCATGACGGCACCTGCTGAAACCTGGCAACAGCGCCTGCAGAAAGCCGATATCGGCGTATCTCTCTGCGAGAACATCGAGGAGATCCGCAGCCGCAGCGCCCGCATTGCCGACGGCACGCCGGGGATCGACCGGGGCAGTTATTCATTCTCGCTTTTTTAAGACCATCCGAGCGGGCACACCGTCACTCAGGTCGACCCCTTCGCCATCCGTCCGGCAGTCGGCAAGGTGACGGCTATAACGCCAGCGGAGAAGTACGGCGCCTCCACGCGCGCCGTTCTCCGCGACCTGAACTACACCGATAACGAGATCGATCGGTTGATTGCATCCGGCACGATCAGCGAGAGTTGGAGCGCAGAGTATCTGCCGAGTTAGCAGGACACGGCAGCTTCGTGTTCTGAGGAGGATACCGAAGCCGCTCACGGCCCGTCCAAGTGCGCGATGGCATTAACGGGTTAGATATTCAACATGGCACCTTGGGAGGAAGTGCCATGAAAGAACTTTTTGCCTCGACATGACTTATACAAGCACTTTCGAGGCTGCCGGGGTGAAAGTGATCAATCCCTAGTCCATAACCACAATCTTCATCTGGGCGCCGTATGATCATACCGCACCGTGATCTGCTTATCGTAGTGTGACCCGAAATAGCTTCGCTCATCCTTGTCCACGGCGCTAGTGAGATTGAAATACCAATAGTCGCGTTATTTGACCGTCACAGTCACGAACTACCCTTCCAAACGGAAGTCCGCCGCAAGTTAGGCACCCAACGTCCGCCGCATCAGCTCCGTGAACAACGTCCGGTAGCTGATGTCAGTCTCTCTCGGCCTTTTAACCTGGCTGCAATCCAACAAGAGTTCAGCTGTCGTTGGGTCGTAAACATTAAGGCGGAAGGAACTGATATGGAAGGCCGGAAAATGAAGGGAAAGCCCCCAAACCTGGATGTGGATTCCTCAAATGCTCCAGTCTCCAGATGGAAACACCGGCGCAACGGGAACCGTCATCCATTACGTCAACGTCACCCCGTTGCCTTCACCGAATGACCGGCCGCCCGCAATAGCGCCATCAGCACCGGCCCCAGCGAAAACTCACCTCGCTTGGCCCGATTGGTTAGGTCTCTGAGATACCCGCCGGCCGAGTTGATGTGGCCGCCACGCTCGAGAATGCAGGCGATCGTCACTGCCGCGTTCTCCGGACCCATCACCTCACAGGCCTCCTGATATGCGGACGGGCTCACCCCGAGCATCGATCTGACCACCACGGCGGCCGTCATGAGATCGCGCCAGTTTCTGATCTGGCCTTCAGGCCCGTAGTTTAAAATCTCGGGGCAGGCGCGCAAGACGAGACCAATCGGAAAAGCCTTAATCGGCACATGTTCGGCCTGCTTATTCTGGCTCGGCTTCGCTTCCTGCTCTTTTTCAGAGCTAGGTTCAAGTTCATTAATGAGGTTGGTATTTGAATTCTGTATGTGACGCTCATTTTGAGCATCATTGGCGGTCATTTCTGAAGAAAAATCATCGGAATTCAACTGGTTGATGATGTTCTGCCGCAAATTATCCATCTCGATGCCCAAATCTCTCAGTTCGTCGAGCGTCGGGTTTCGAGGAATTCGCCTGACAGCGGCCAGATATTGTTCTTCCAGCTCGTCCCAATCGCCTGCAGCTCCCTCTTCGACGGCCGCCGTAATCAGCTTGCGGATATCCCGCCGGCAGATCGTTAGGTTCTCCTTTGCCCTGCGGAACGCGATCCGATCGGCAGCCACCTGCTGGGCAAGGCATGCCAGTTCCTCGGCGCGCATCAGAAGCGGCGATATGTCAAAACCGAAGGCGTGCTCGATCGAGCCTTCACCATCCTTTCGGGCGTAGCGTTTGCCGTTTGCACTATCCTTGCGGATGATCAGCCCTGCATCGACAAGCAGGGCAAGATGACGCCGCAGGGTAGCGCCCGCAATGCCATGCGCACGAATTGACAGCTGGATGTTCGACGGGAAAACGATAAGCTGTGCGTCCTGGCGCAGCTCATTTTCAGGATAGAAACTCAAAAGCGCATCGAGCACTGCAAGGCTGCGATCCTGCAGACCAAGCACCTCTCGCGCCTCCGATGCGTCGCGGAAGACTTTCCATTTGTCTGCCGACTTGCCTTCCTTGATCCTGGTCGTGGCAATCTGCTGCTTCACAAGCGCAAGCGTTACCGACCGCCGCCCAAACGGCGTCGTCACTTGTCCACCTTCCATGTCCCTCGCCTCTTCAAAAAGGCAAAAGATTCACGCTCACCAAAACGGTGCCAAAGACTCTTGACTAGGATTCATGGAAATGCGATTCTCTAGCTCTCACACGACGAGAAGGGCTTCCATGACGGCAACGTTTCGGGGGCCTTTTTCTTTTGCGCGTTTTCCTTACTTAAAATGGTTCCGAAGTCTGTTTCTCGGCTTCAGTTTAAATCTTTGATCTTTCGCGCGTGAACCGCTCAGCCAGTGATGGCAGCTGCGCTTCGATGAAACGCAGGAATTCTGCTCCGGCCGGTGTATCCGCCGAAATACGGATATCCTTGTTCGTGCGCGAAAAGCTGCCAAGTGGTTCGCCTGCGGCGCCGGCAATCATCTTGCCGGCCTTCGACGGTGCGGCAGGTTTCAGGGCGTTAAAGGCGGCCAGAAACTTTTGATCGGATCCAAGCCGTCTTTGCGTAGCGGCCGAAAGCACCCTGCGCAGTTCACCATGCAGGTCAGGCTGTTCGGAGAAAGCCTTCGCAAACTCCACCCACCTTGGACGACCGACCTTGGCTGCCCGACCAATTGTCTCGACGATATCGAGCGGAAGGGCGCGATAAACCGCTCGCATTCGTGCAAGCTCGGGATCGTCGATAGACAATGCCGCCTTGATATCACGAGGCTTCACATCGGCATCATCCATACGGCGGGCAAACAGCGTGCGCTCGATCCAGGTCAGATCCTGGCGATCGGCATTTTCAATACCCTGCGCAATGACAAGCTCGACGTCGGAAATCTCGACTTCGATCGCCTTGACCGGAATTCCAAGATCGCGGGCTGCCTGAAGCCGGCGATGGCCGTAGATTACCTGATAGCGATCGGGCGATGCTGGTGACTTGCGGACCTGGATCGGGACCTTCTGACCCTCGGACTTTATCGAGTTCCTGAAAGACTCGAAATCCGATGCGTCGTCATCTGGAAGACGATCGGGAAAGGGAGAGGGATCGACCTTTGACGGGTCGAGCTCTCTGATCGCACCACCACCCGATTCAACAAGCGCCTTGAGGCGGTCGCGTTCCGATTTGATGTCGTCGATCGCCCTGTGCGCCGCACCGATCACCCCGGCACCGACACGTGCAGTTGGTGCAGGTTGCTGCGGGGAGGCAGGAGCATCGGTCGCCAGCCGGTTTTCAAGTTCCGCCGACAGCAGGCCAAAATTTGCAACGATGGATTTACGCGATGACTTGTTGGTCATGTGCGTCCCCAGCTGGTGTTGATGAGTTTCACGACCGCTTCGTTGACGGCATCGACCGCCTCGCGTGCGCGTTTATGCGTGTCACGGCCGATCTGGCCCATTTCGAGTTCGTAGATCGAGCGCTTTGCAAGTCCTGCTGCCTCGACAGCGGTGCTTTCAATCAGCGTCGGAAGAAGCACATCCGTTCCGAAGAGATGGCGCATCAGCGCAACGACCTGAGACTGTGGTGCGTCGTTGGGATCATGGCGGGTAATGAGATAGCGGATGAAATCCTGATCAAGCTGCGCTCCGCTCTCATTGAGCACGCTTATCAGGTCCCCCATCATCAGGAGAAACTGGCTCATGGATGCGACATCGAGCATCGCCGGGTGTACCGTGATAATCATGCTGGTCGCAGCATAAATCGCACTCAGCGTCAGAAACCCGAGAGACGGCGGAGTATCGAGAATGACGACGTCATAGTCCTGATCAACCTCGGCAAGAGCAAGCTTCAACCGTTCGAAGAAGATCGCTCCCGAGCCCGATTTCTGCGCCAGAACCCGCGGCGTTTCATGCTCATATTCCATCACTTCGAGGTTGCCGGGTATCAGATCGATCCCGTCGAAATAGGTCTTGCGGATGATATCGCGGATTGGCCGGCGCTCGGCGTCGTCGTAGCGAAGAGCAGCGTAGATCGTTTCGTTGGCACCAACGTCAAACTCAGGTTGCGCGCCGAACAGTGCAGAAAGTGATGCCTGCGGATCGAGATCAAGAGCAAGGACGCGGTAGCCCTGCAGCGCGAGATAATGCGCAAGATGGACGCAGGTCGTGGTCTTGGCACTGCCGCCCTTAAAGTTGGCGATCGCAACGACCTGGAGATGCTCGCCCTCGCGTCGGCGAGGAGAAAATCTCAGCGCTTCAGAAGGCTTCTGGGCGGCAAAGAGCTCGCGCAATTCATTGATCTGAGCAAGCGTATAGACACGATGGTTATTTTCCAGCCGGCCAGGGATCGGTCCACGGCCTTCGCTCGACATGAGTTTCAGAGTAGAATCGGGTATTGAGGTCAGCTTGGAGACTTCGTTGGTGAGGAACGGTCGCAGGCTTTTCTCCGACTTCGGAGGATACATGCGGGTGCGAAGGTCCTGCAACTGCTGAGACAGAAGACCCGCATGGCGCATGATCTTGGCGCCCGCGTCTTCCTTCTGACCGCTCGTCATTTCTGCGTGTTTTGCTATCGCCATATTTTCCTCTTGGCGGGCATTCGCCGGTTTGCCGACCATCGTCCGCCAAAGGTACAACATGATTCTGTTTCGCCGTCCAGTTATTTACGGTTAACCGGATATTGACGTCCGTGGTTGACAGGGGAATAGAGGCGGCCATTTTATAAATTATAATCAGATACTTATAGAATATTTCGGACATCCTGTCCCTGCGGCGGCAACTGCATTTTTGCTCGGCAATCAAGGTCATCAGCATCGGTCGAAACGAGATTTTCAGTGCAAAAAATCTACCCCATGGCGAATCGAACGACATTCGATCTCAAGAGGCAACCACTCGGCCATACTAAAAGGGCCGGCTGCGAGCCGATCTATCGGATTTTGTCTGACCGAGGACCAGCGCCGTTTTTACGTTGGCGATAATAGTGACAGCGGATCGATCGGCGAGGGGCCGTCACAAAACGACGGAGGGCTCAAAGCAGCTTTTCAACACCGTCTACCGAGTCAAAGTGCTTCCCGCATGGAGGCACGTTCAACGATTTCGGTTTTCAGAACGACCTTGCGGACCGTCTGACCTTTGCCATTTAGCCGGTCGACCAGCAACCTGGCCGCCGTCGCACCGAGATCGTAGACGGGTTGGCGCACGACGGTCACGGGAGGCGTTGTTACAGACGTCCAATCCGCATCATGGAACGATACCAGCGACAGGTCGTCCGGGATGCTAAGCCCCAGTTGACGGTGAACCTTGAACACCTCCAGGCCGATTATACTGTCCGATGCAATGATTGCCGTCGGACGCTGCGCCGACTGGAGCATTTCGGTAACGATGCGATGCGTCTCTTGCTGCGTGACGGCACCGACCTGTACCCAGCTTTCCATGTTGGTCAGACCAGCCTCACTGCACGCACCAAGATACCCTTCGATGCGTCGCCTGACCGAACCGGTACTGATGTCGTCTGCACTGCGGAACCGATGATCCGGCGTGTCGCAGGCGGTTAAATAGGCGATGCGGCGGTGGCCGAGCGCAATCAGCCGGCGTGTAATATTCTCGGCGGCATGCCGGTCGTCGGCAATAACGGTGTCGACATCGAGCGTGTCGCTTCCACGATCGAGCAACGCGAGCGGCAGCCCCGAGCGAATAACCTCATGCAGATGCTCGACATCGTTTTCCTTGGCCGGCGAGACGATGAGACCGTCGACACGCTTGGCAAGCAGAGTGCGGATGGCCGCTCTTTCCGCAACGACGTCTTCACCCGAGTTAATGAGGATGACGGTGAAGCCTGCCTGCCGGGCAATATCCGTGATGCCTCGCACGGCGAGGCTGAAAAAGGGGTTTTCAATATCTCCCACCACGACGCCGATGGTGCCTGAACGACCTGTCGTCATGCTGCGAGCAAGCTCATTGGGGCGATAATCGAGGGACTGAGCCGCGGCCAGGACCGCCTCTCTCACCCGGTCGCTAACAGTTCCGTAGCCACCTAGCACGCGTGCAGCCGTTGCCTTTGAGACGCCGGCTTGGCGTGCGACGTCAGCGACTGTCACGGAAGGAGTTTTAGGCGGGATCTTGTCCATAAGCGGTAGCCTTACAAGAGAACTTGACGACTGGCAAATGCGAAGATAACAATTGCCAATACCCAAAGAGACCGGTCTCTTTCTAGTTGAGACCGGTCTCAAAAATAAAAAGACTTCCGACATGCGAACTGCGTGGGCCGGGTAGGTGACATCATGCGCCGACCGGGTGGGACCCGTGCGCCTTGAATTTATCGCAGACAACGACACCAGAGGAGAAGAAACCAATGCAATTTACCCAAGCCTTAACATCCGTCTTCGCAAAAATTCGCGCGACCACGGCCGCGATCACACTCGGTGTCCTTGCAGGCGCGGCGACGCCCGCACTTGCCGACAATCCGCTTGGCCTCATCGATCCCGCCACCATCAGTGTCGGCACGATGGGCGATGCCAAGCCTTATGCCTTCACCACCGCCGACGGCAACTTTACCGGTTTCGACATAGAGTTGTTCCTCAACGTAGCCGAACGTCTTGGGTTCAAGAAGGAACAGGTGGTGTTCACCGGCCAGGAATTCTCGGCCCTGATGCCCTCTGTCGCCAACGGCCGCTTCGATGTTGCGGCCGCTGCGATCGGCACGACTGCCAAGCGCAAGGAGACCATTGATTTCTCTGATGGTTATCTTGCAGGTTTCTTGAGCGTCCTCACTTCGGAGCCAGGCATCACCGATGCAGCGGGTCTTAAAGGCAAGCGTCTCGGTGTGGTGCAGGGTACACTTCAGGAAATCTATGCCGAGAAGAATTTTGCCGGCACCGATCTCGTGAAGTTCCCGGACAACAATTCTGCCGTTTCCGCACTCAACAACGGGACGGTCGATGCACATTTCCTCGATTTCGAGGCTGCAAAGGACTATTCCGCCCGTTATCCGGCGCTAAAAGTCGCAGTCAACATTCCGAGCTTCGACGCGCCCGCCGGCTTCGTCATCCGCAAGGGTAACGATGCATTGCGCGAGGCGCTTAACAAGGGCCTGAAAGAGGCCATGCAGGACGGCACCTGGAAAAAGCTGCACGAAAAATGGTTCCCCGGCACGCCGATGCCGCAGGCATATCTTCCCAAGCAGTGATGCCACCTTCCGGTCCGGCCTTTACCGGTCGGACCGGCCTTTCTTTCAAGGGATATCCTGATGAACTGGCTTGAAAACCTGCGCCGTAGCTTCCTCGACTGGAATGCCATGGCCGAAGTGCTGCCGACCATGATCACCGTAGGTCTCAAGAATACTCTGATCCTGGCTGCGACCTCGACTGTGCTTGGCGTCGCTATCGGCATGATGCTCGCGATCATGGGCATTTCCCGCTCGCCCTGGCTGCGCATTCCCGCTCGTCTTTATACCGATATTTTCCGCGGCCTGCCGGCCATCGTCACAATTCTCCTCATTGGCCAGGGTTTTGCCCGCATTGGCCGCGAGCTCTTCGGTCCATCGCCTTATCCGCTCGGCATTCTGGCACTCAGCCTGATCGCCGGTGCCTATATCGGCGAGATTTTCCGCTCTGGTATCCAGAGCGTCGACCGTGGGCAGATGGAGGCCTGCCGGGCATTGTCGATGAGCTATGGCCAGGGCATGCGCCTTATCGTCGTGCCGCAAGGCGTGCGCCGCGTTCTGCCGGCCCTCGTCAACCAGTTCATCGGCAACGTCAAGGATTCGAGCCTGGTCTATTTCCTCGGGCTTCTGGCCTCAGAGCGTGAGATCTTTCGCGTGGGACAGGACCAGGCAGTGGTGACCGGCAATCTGTCACCGCTCCTGCTGGCAGGCGTATTTTATCTCGTCGTCACCGTGCCGCTTACCCATGTCGTCAATGCGATCGACAATCGTCTGCGGGTTGGCAAGCAGCGCCCCTCCGTCATCACCAGCGGACTGGAGGAAGTCAGTGAACTCGACAGCGCAGCTCGCGCGACTGGCGTCTCGTTCAAGGGCGGCAGCCTTGAAGTGCGCCGTCTCGGTATGGCCTATGGCGATCTTGATGTGCTGAGGGGTGTCGATCTTTTAGTCAAGCCAGGCAGCGTCACCTGCATCATCGGCCCGTCCGGATCCGGAAAATCGACTTTGCTGCGTGGGCTCAACCGTCTGGTCGAGCCGAAGAGCGGCGATATTCTTATCGATGGCGAAAGCATTCTCGCAATGAAGCCGGAAACGCTGCGCCGCCGGGTCGGCATGGTCTTCCAGCATTTCAACCTCTTTCCCGACCACACGGCGCTGGAAAACGTCATGCTGTCGCTTACGAAGATCAAGGGCCTGCCCGCAGCCGAGGCCGAGCGCATCGCCAAGGCAAGGCTTGCCGATGTCGGCCTTGCGAGCCGCCAGCACCACCGTCCGGGCGGTCTTTCCGGCGGGCAGCAGCAGCGCGTTGCCATTGCCCGTGCGCTTGCCATGGAACCGGAGGTTATCCTCTTCGACGAGGTGACGAGTGCGCTCGATCCGGAATTGGTCAAGGGCGTGCTCAACCTCATGGCTGAGCTCGGCACGCGTGGCATGACCATGGTCGTCGTCACGCATGAAATGGGATTTGCCCGCCGGGTGGCCGATCAGGTCGTATTCATGGACGAGGGGCGCGTCGTTGAAGCCGGCACGCCAGAGGCAATATTCGACAACCCGCAAAGCCCGCGTCTCCAGCGCTTCCTAGCGGAAGTGCTCTGAGCGCCGGGAGGAGAAACCAATGATACAAACGATACGATGGGGTGTGCTCGGTTGCGCAGGCATTGCTGCCAAGGCGGTCATTCCCGCCATCCAGTCCAGCCGCCTGGGGCGCGTTGCGGCAATCGCCTCGCGCGATGCCGCTAAGGCGAAGGAGATGGCGGCCCGCTTCGGCATCGCCAAGTCCTATGGCAGCTACGAGGAACTGCTTGCCGATCCGGAAATAGACGCAATCTACAACCCTTTGCCCAATCATCTGCACGTGCCACTGACGATAAAGGCACTGGCGCAGGGCAAACCTGTACTCTGCGAGAAACCGATCGCGCTTGATGCCGAGCAGGCGAGGGAACTGGCAGCGGCACAAAAGGCGGCGGGCCTGCCGGTCGCGGAAGCCTTCATGGTGCGCCACCATCCGCAATGGAAAAAGGCGCGCGCGTTGATTGCCGAGGGGCGCCTCGGCGAGGTGAGGGCCATCCAGACGATCTTTTCCTATTATCTCGACGACCCCGGGAATGTACGCAACCAGGCTGATATTGGCGGCGGCGGTCTGTTCGACGTTGGTTGTTACGCCATCAACACAGCGCGGTTCCTGTTCGACGCGGAACCGGTACGGGCGATCGCCCTCATGGAGCGCGATCCCGTCTTCGGCACGGACCGGCTGACGAGCGGGCTGCTGGCGTTTCCAGAGGGAAGGCAGCTTGCCTTCACCTGTTCCACACAACTCTCCCTCACGCAGAAGGTCACGGTGCTTGGAACGCGCGGGCGTCTGGAAATCCCCATTCCCTTCAATGCACCGGCTGATGAGCCGACCATCCTTGTCTTTGATGATGGTCGCGATCTTGCCGGCGGCGGCCGCGAGGAGATCGCGATCGGGCCTGTCGACCAGTATCGCGAACAGGCCGATGCATTCGCCGAGGCTGTCCTCTCCGGCGGACCACTCGAGACGGGGCTTGGCGACGCAATCGCGAATATGACGGCGATCGACGCGCTGTTCCGCTCCGCAGCCAGCGGTCGCTGGGAGATCCCCGATGCCTTACCCCCATCCGTATGACAATTGATTGAAAGCCAATTCCATGACCGACAACACCATCTCTTCGGCCGTCATCATCGGCGCCGGTATCTTCGGCGTTTCCACTGGCGTACAGCTTGCGCGGCGCGGCATTAAGGTGACGATCCTCAATGACGGGCCGCCGGCCAATGGTGCCTCCGGCCGCTCGCTGTCCTGGCTGAATTCGGCACGCATGCGCTCTGAGCCCTATCATCGGCTGCGTATGGCCGGCATCGACCGGTATCGCACACTCGCGGCGCAGAATCCCGGCGCAGAATGGCTTCGCTTTGATGGCGGGTTGACCTGGGACGCGGATGACGAGCGCAACGAGATCGACGCGGCCTATCGCCACGAAGTTTCGCTTGCCTATGATGCGCAGCGCCTTTCAGCAGCCGAAGTCGCCCGCGTCGTGCCTGGTGTCGACGCCGGCGCAATCACTCCACAGGGCGCAATCTACAATCCCGGCGAAGGCTGGGTCGATTTGCCGACGCTGATTGGTGTGCTGCTTGAGGAGTTTTTCGCACTCGGTGGCATTCTGGTAACGGACCAGGGCGCTGCACGAGTCGTGATCGAGGGTGGTCGTGTCATTGGCGCGCAAACCGCAAATGCTGTCCTCCATCGGGCGGATGCCGTCGTTCTTGCCACCGGTCCGGCCGTCCCGAAGATGGCTGCTGAAAGCGGGCAGACCATTGCGGACGGAACACCGATCGCCCTTCTCGTGCAGACGAGGCCGCTCGCCCATCCCCTGCGCGCTGTTCTCAATACACCGCGCGTCGCTGTTCGCCCGGCGCCGGGCCGCACATTCTCACTGGATGCCGACTGGGCGGCCGATGAGGGTGTGACAGTGCGCGCGGACGGCAGCTATGATATCGACGATAGCGTGGTTTCAGAGCTTTTGGTTGAGGCTGCGCGGGTGATGGAAGGCAATCCGAAACTCGAGGTGGCTTCCATCGGCGTTGGTGGCAAACCGATCCCCGGCGATGGCGAGCCGGTGATTGGAGCCATCAAGAGTATTTCCGGTTACTACGCGGCCTTCAGCCACAGCGGTGCTACACTCGGCCTCATCGTGGGCGAGCTGCTCGCGTTCGAGGTTGCGACAGGCACCGAACATCCCATGCTCGCAACCTTCCGACCTGAGCGTTTCCCCTTGAATTGAGCAATGTGAGGCAGATATCGCCAAAATGAGCCGGCCGCCGCCGCGGCCGGCATTTTTTATTGATATGGAAACGCCCGTCCGGTCTCTTACATAAGGCTAATGCCCTGGTCGGCTGCACGGCCCCTGGAGAAAACCTGCGGTTCAGAGATACCAACAGACCGTTGCCACGCATAGAAAAGCCGGCACCACGCGGGCAGGAGTTGGCACCCTGCGTCGCGACACGCCGCACAATTTAAAGGCGAGTTTGCATTATTTGAAAACTAATCGTTGACGCGACGACTTCAGTCCGTTATACATAAATCATCGATCTTTTGCTTGCCGAGCTTTGTCTACCGCGCGATTGGCACCGCGCTTTAAGCGAACTTCCATTTCAAAAATAGTCGGTTTCCTCGCTGCGCAGCATCAGCTTCGCGGTCCTACACTCTATGCTTTGAAAGGGTTCAACATGACCACTGGCACAGTAAAATGGTTTAATTCCACCAAGGGCTTCGGCTTCATCCAGCCCGACAACGGCGGCGCTGATGCGTTCGTTCATATCTCCGCTGTCGAGCGCGCCGGAATGCGCGAGCTCGTTGAAGGCCAGAAGATCGGCTTCGAACTCGAGCGCGACAACAAGTCGGGCAAGATGTCTGCTACCAATCTGCAGGCCGCATAAATCAAGATTTGCTTCCCTTTGACCACGGATGTACTGGCACTGTCGGAAGCTGCTTCATTAAGGTCAGGCGTTTTGCCTGGCCTTTTTCGTTTCGGTTTCAAGCCGAACCAATTGAGATTGCAAGAGCAGAAAAACAAAGTGGATCCGGCTCGCAGACGACGATCTGCCTCACCGGCATCCAGATGTTATTTTCTGTCAAAAGCAACCTTGCGGTAGTGTCGGAATACGGCGCCCACGCCCCGTAGACCGAATGGCTGCCAGCGGCACGTCTTGCCAAGAAGGCAGGGCCACTGCTCCATCAGTCTGGTCATAAAACGCGAAAACGCGATGATCTCTCTTCCACTCATTATCAGGATATCCATGAAGAACGCCCGAAACAATGACGTCGCCGACCGTCGCGCCGCATCTACCGAAGCGAAAGCTGCTCTGCTCAATGCGTACCGCGCGGCAAAGACCGCTTTAGAACCTTCCAGGCTGGCAAGACAGGCAGAACGAGCAGCCATTGCCACAGCTCGAGAAGAGCGACGTCTTCAACGCGAGCGCACGAAGCTTGAGGAACAGCAGCGTATCGAGACCGACGCTTTGGAGCGCCAGGCAGCGATTGAGGCGGTCGCAGTCGCAGAAATTGAAGCGCGGGAGAGTGCCGAAAAGGCACGTATAGCCCGGGTCATTGAAGATGAGACGATGCGAAAGGCTGAACGCGACCGGCGCTACGCTAACCGCAAGGCAAGACAAGCCTAACCTTGCCCTTGCACGCCGACCCCACAACATGACGGCGTCATGCTGGTGACACTCTAACGAAAGCAGCCCCATGGCACCGGATAATAACGAGCTCCAGGCAATCAACACGTCGTGGCAAATCGCTATCCAGGAAATCCTGCGCATGGTCATTCGCGACATGTACCATGACGGTGGAGAAGCGAATTTCAAGGCCCATATAAAACGTATTGAAGAAGCTGCGGTCGACAGCATCCACTCCGATCTGCGACTTCGAGGAACCGACGAGTGGACTGAAGTGCTTGTAAAGGAGCGGGCGAGCAACTTCGTGACGACATTGCTGACGTCCTTCACTTACGACCGTGCCTGACCGCTGGACGTCGGTTTCAACGAGGAACTGAGCCAATTACCAAGGAGAAGTGCGCCACCTCCGGGTACGATTTTCTGATCAGGGTTTGGTCGAGGGATTGGCTTTTTCTCCTTTCTTCTGTGCCAGGGCGACCGCGCTGGCCTTAAAGCCGAAACTGTCGTTCCCGGTATTCCACATCAGTGGATCGAGCTCTCGGCTCCTTCAGAAGCGATCAACCAAACCCTACCCCCGCTTTGCGAGCCCCGCGGGGCGGTGTACGGTGAAGGCAGACAAACGAGCTCCTGGCTCAGGGGTAGCTCGCCCCCTGCTGCCAGCGCGCCGCCTTACGGGAGATGAGACCATGTTCACGCACATCATGATCGGAAGTAATGATCTGGAGCGGTCAAGAAACTTCTACGACGCCACGTTTGCTGCATTGGGCGGCACGCCCGGCGAGATGGATGCGAGAGGCAGACTGATTTATGTCCACGAAGGCGGACGACTGATGATCACGAAACCGATCGACGGCAAGGCGGCGACCGTTGCCAATGGCGGGACAATCGGAATCGCCGCCCTGAGCCGCGAGCATGTTCTGGCGTGGCACGACGCCGGTGTTACGCACGGCGGCACATCGATCGAGAGCCCGCCGAATGAGCGCCCGAACGGGGCCTTCGTCGCTTATCTTCGTGATCCGGACGGACATAAACTGAGCGCACGGTCTCAGCCGACAAAGTAACGCAGCGCCAATTGCGCTGGTATTCTCACAGCTGTTGTGGGTTGGTCTTTCTGCATAACTTTTGCAGCCGGATCCACCACATCAATCGCAACATTACGCTCAAAATCCACGCATCTTGGAACCTACCATCGGCGGATTAAGACGGGCAAAGCCCTCCTGACGATGATAGGGGAAATGCGGATATGGCGGCGTCAAGACGCTCGCATTGTCCAAGAGAGCAATCTGATCATCGGTGAGATGCCAGCCGACCGCTCCGAGGTTCTGCCGGAGCTGCTCTTCGTTTCGCGCTCCCATGATAATGGAAGACACCGTGGGCCGGCCTGTAAGCCAGTTGAGCGCCACTTGCGCAACTGTTTTGTCGAGTTGTCTTGCGACGTCTTCAAGGGCATCAACGACGCGGTAGAGATGCTCCTCATCGACCGGAGGACCAAAGCTTGCGGTTTCGTGAAGACGACTGCTCTCCGGCAGGGGAGAGCCGCGCCTGATCTTTCCCGTAAGCCGCCCCCAGCCAAGCGGACTCCAGACGAGTGCTCCAAGGCCTTGATCCATACCCAGTGGCATCAGATCCCACTCGTAGTCTCGGCCGATAAGGGAATAGTACACCTGATTGGCAATGTAGCGAGGCAATCCGTACGCGTCGGCAACCGCCAGCGACTTCATGATTTCCCATCCCGAAAAGTTCGAGATGCCGACATAGCGGACCTTTCCCGCCCGAACGAGCATATCAAGGGTCGACAAGACTTCTTCGACGGGTGTCCGGGCGTCGTAGGCATGAAGTTGCAGGATGTCTATATAGTCCGTCCGAAGCCGGCGAAGTGCGTCTTCGACCGATCTGATCAAGCGAAACCTGGAGGACCCCGCATCGTTCGGCCCTTCTCCCATAGGAAGGCTGGTCTTCGTCGATATCAGCACGGTCTCGCGACGACCTTCCAGCGCTGCACCCAGCACCTCCTCCGATGCACCGTTCGAGTAGACATCTGCGGTATCGAACAGATTAACGCCTGCTTCAACGCAGATATCGATAAGTCGCCTTGCCTCGGTGACATCGGTCGTGCCCCATGCACTGAAAAGGGGACCTGCCCCTCCAAACGTGCCTGCGCCCAAGCTCAGGACCGAGACTTTGAGGCCTGATCGGCCAAGAGAACGATATTCCATCTGGTCTTCCTTTCTTGAGAAATGGAAGCGACTTGCGCCACCTGATGGGGAAGAGATAGGAGATCCGGCTTTCGTGATATAGATTGCGGGCGGGAACAACATTTGTGAAATCAGGGACCAGATGGCTCGAGCGGAAGTCAATCGATCCGGAGAAATGGAAGTCTTCGTGCAGGTTGTCGAGTGCGGTGGCTTATCGTCAGCTGCTCGCAGCGTCGGAATGACGCCGTCGGCGGTGAGCAAACTGGTCGCGAGACTGGAGGCGCGGCTGGGTACCCGTCTCATCAATCGCTCGACGCGCGTGTTCAAGTTGACTTCGGAAGGCTGCGTCTTTTTCGAGCGCGCCACGCGTATCCTGGCAGACATCGAAGATGCCGAGCGGATCGCCAGTGCGGGTGAGGTGCCCAGTGGCCGCCTCCGCCTGAGCACCAGCGCCTCCTATGCCACCCATGTCCTCGTCGGCATACTCCCGGAATTCCTGGAGCGATATCCTGCGATTACCGTCGATATCGTGCAAAGCGACCTTGTCGTCGATCTGCTTGAGGAGCGAATGGACGTTGCGGTTCGAGCAGGCCCGCTTAAAAGTTCGAGCCTCATCGCGCGCAGGCTTGGCGATACTGCAATGACAATCGTCGCTGCTCCCTGCTATGTCGACCGGCGTGGCCTTCCCCGGACTATCGAGGAGCTTGAAAGGCATGACAAGCTGGGCCTTGGTTACACCCGCTCGATGGATGGCTGGCCGTTAATATCGGCAGGCGCGACGATTTTTGCCCCAGTCGCCGCCCGTGTCCAGGCCAATGACGGCGAGGCGCTGCGCCAGCTGGTACTCGCTGGAAATGGAATTGCCCGCCTCGCCAACTTCACGATACGCGATGATTTGAGGGCCGGCCGACTGGTGCCGGTGCTCGACGAGTATAATCCTGGGGACCGGGAGGGGTTTCATGCCATTCATATAGGGCAGGGTGGCCCGCTGCCTTCCAGAGTGCGCGCTCTTCTTGATTTCCTGGCCAAGCAAGGCAAAGTTACATAGCAGAGAAACCCGCCAATCGGGGAGGATACCCTCACCCAAACTCGAGTCGACGTCTCGCGTTAGGTTTTAGGCACCGGCATGTCTGTCCCGCGCCATTGAGTTGTTCCTGCCGGGGATGGAAAGCTCCCTTGGCGTTCGCCGTGCAGTCTAGTAGAGCAAGTATCACGATATTGACGAGCCACACCGGGTCAAACATATACGCCAGAACTGGCGGATCGACCTCCAAAAGAAGGCGATTTAAACCGTATGAAATACAAGTCGCTCTATATTTGGCTGCTGATGCTAGCTGTCCCTGTGTCGGTTCTGATAGCAGCTCAAGTCGATACAAGTTCTGCACCATCAATTGGCGGGGGAGGCTACGACCTTGGTCCGTTTGTGTATTCCTGGTTATTGATTATTTTCACGGCACTCTGGTCTCTGTGCGCTTTTGTGGCAGCGCTGCTTAAGAAAGGCCGAGCTTCCTCTTTTCGCGCTTTCGGCCTGGCAGGCTTTGGTATTCTCGTCTTCGCTGTAATGATGCTTTTTTACGGAGAAAACCTTTCATAACTGCTCGTCCTGAAAGCGCCTCGATGATCTGGATAGGGAGAATGCCCCAGGGTGACGACTTATAGAACCACCCACCGTTTGCACCTGCGCGTATCGCTTAGATCCAGTCAGGATTGAAAGAACATCGCCTTTTCGACAAATTGAGTTCCATAATATATGTTATGCGATTACCGTATGTAGCCGCAAAGTTAAAGTGTCCTGTTTCTGCAAAGTTGGAATGTCACACTCCCCGGAT
>NZ_JCAHRB010000015.1:0-96154 GCF_059429395.1 Agrobacterium sp. K11
GCTATGCCTTCCGCGCCCTTCGGGCTGACCGCATTGGCCCGGAACAGGCTTTCCCCCGGCGAAACAGCGCGAGCCCGCCGCCGAGAAAAAGCCGGTAGAGGAAAAGGCGCCCGCTCCAGCACCGGAACCGAAATCGGAACCCGCCGAAAAGGCCGTTCCGGAGAAAAAGCCAGCGGCTCCTGAGCCAGCTGTAAAGGAGGCTCCTGTTCCAACGGAAGCGCCGACACCGGCACGGCCACCGGCTCCGGAAGCTCAGCCCAATCCTGCGCCCGGCCAGCAGCCTTCTGAAAAGCAGCCGGTAGAAGGCCAGGGCAAGACGGAGCCTGCAGCGCCGCTGCCGGGTGCTCCGACACCTCCGCCGCCAAGCGGTGCCACGACAGGACAGGCGCCTGCCGGCGAAGCCGTTCCCAATCAGGTCGCCATTCCGCAGACGGAAGCGCCTCCGACGACGAAGCAGGAACTGGACAAGGCCAAGGCTATCGCCAAGGACCCGTCCAAGACTGCCGACACCGTCATTCTGCCCGTCGACAAGGGTGCCGCCGTTCTCGACAGCGACAAGGAAGTGGAGCGCTCCGGTAACAACCAGGCACGCGAGCAACGCCGCCGCGAGCGTGAGCAGGCCGGTGACGTGAAGGTGCCGACTTCCGACGCCGAAGCGCAGCGCGCCGGTGCTGCCGGAGGCAAGGCTCCGCCGCCCGTGAAGATGGAGGCGATTACCTCTCAGCAGGGCGAGCGTGTCGACCGCCGTCCGCAATATGACCGGCCGGAAGGCGCGCGGGAATGGCAGCCGCGCGAAGGCGGCCGGCGCGATCAGGATCGCGATGCGCCGATCATCCTGCAGTTTGGCGACCGCGTGGTTGTGCGCGGCGACGACAATCAGCGCTTCATCCGCGATGGCGGCGAGCCCTATTACGAGCGCCTGCCCGGCGGACGTGTCCGCGAGACCGTCGAGCGTCGCGACGGCACGCAGGTGGTGACGATCCGCAACCGCTATGGCGACGTCATCCAGCGTTCGCGCATCGATGACCGTGGCCGGGAATATGTGCTGTTCTATGCGCCGGAACTGATGGACGAACCGGACCGTGAATATGTCTATCGCGATCCCGGCCTCGACCTGCCGCCGATGCGTCTGCGCATTCCGGTTCGTGACTACATCATCGACACGTCGAGCGATCCGGACCGCGATTACTACCGCTTCCTGGAGCAGCCGCCGGTCGAGCCGGTGGAGCGTGTCTACTCGCTGGATGAAGTGCGTTATTCGGCCCGTATCCGCGACAAGGTGCGCCGTATCGACCTCGATACGATCACATTTGCCACTGGAAGCGCTGATATTCCGATGGCGCAGGCCCGTTCGCTGCGGAAGGTAGCGGATGCGATCAACAAGGCGCTGGCAAAGAACCCGGCGGAAACCTTCTTGATCGAAGGCCACACCGATGCCGTTGGTTCGGATGAAAGCAACCTCGTTCTTTCCGACGAGCGTGCCGCTTCCGTCGCCAATGTCCTGACCGATGTTTACGGCATTCCGCCGGAAAACCTGGCGACGCAAGGCTACGGCGAGCGTTACCTGAAGGTTCAGACACTCGGCCCGGAACAGCAGAACCGCCGCGTCACCATCCGCCGCGTGACACCGCTGGTAAGACCGGTCGCCCAGAACTGATAAGGTTCAGGAACTGAAAAATGAAAGCCCGGAAAGCGCAAAGCTTTCCGGGCTTTTTTATTGGTAGCAAAGTTCCCAGTCCGACACATTATCCGTAACGCCGGACCAGATCCGGGGGCCAGCGTGATCAAATCCGGCATGACTGGGATGCTTCTCACCCTGCCATCATCCTCAAATTTGAGGATAATCCAGCCTCTAACGCTTAGTTAAGCGCCACAGCAATCTCTGCTGCGAGCTGGGCATTGTTGCGTACCAGCGCGATATTGGTCGCGAGGCTGCGGCCGTCGGTCAGGCGGAAGATATCGCCGAGCAGGAAGGGCGTGACGGCCTTGCCGGTGATGTCCTCGCGCTCGGCGTGGGAAATGGCGCGATTGATGTAGATTTCCATCTCCTCGCGCGGAATTTCGTCCTCTTCCGGCACGGGATTGGCAATCAGCATACCGCCATCGATGCCGAGCTGTTCGCGAGTCGTCTGGAAATTGGCGATGGCTGCAGGGCTGTTGAGGGACAGCGGGCTGGGAAGGCCCGAAGAACGCGACCAGAAAGCCGGGAACTCTTCCGAACCGAAAGTCACGACAGGCACGCCGTTGGTTTCGAGAACTTCCAGCGTCTTTGGGATGTCAAGAATGGCCTTGGCGCCGGCGCAGACGACGATCACGCCGGTTTTGGCAAGCTCGGTCAGATCGGCGGAAATATCGAAGGTCTCCTCCGCGCCCTTGTGCACACCGCCGATGCCGCCGGTGGCGAAAACGCGGATGCCGGCGCGGGCAGCGGCAATCATGGTGGCTGCCACTGTCGTGGCACCGGTGCGGCGCTCGGCAATCGCAAAGGCAATATCTGCGCGCGAGACCTTCATGGCGTCGGTGGTCTGGGCAAGCGCTTCGAGCTGCTCCTTCTCGAGGCCGATATGCAGCGTGCCGTGAATGACGGCGATGGTTGCCGGAACGGCTCCCTGATCGCGGATGATCTGTTCGACGCCTTCAGCCATCTCGATATTGCCGGGATAGGGCATGCCGTGGGTGATGATGGTCGATTCCAGCGCGACGATCGGCGCGCCGCGCTGTTTGGCAGCGGCAACCTCTTGCGAATAGACGATGGGCAGGAGCGGGGAGATGGGGCGGGTCATTCTGTTTGTTCCAGACTATAAAAAAACGGGTTCATGCCAGCATTTCGGCCTTGGGGACAAGCCCCAACATGGTCTCGACACTATCTTTTGACAGGTCTTGGGCGGTGGCGAAAGGCGATTGCACGGTGATGGCGGCCGCGGCGGCACCCAATCGCAGGGCCTCAGTGATGGTTTTGCCCTCCGTAATCGCCGCGAGATAACCGGACGCCATGGCGTCTCCGGCCCCGGTTACGTCTTTCACCTCGCGGATGATGGGTGGGTGGAGGCTTGCGGTTTGCGTTGCGTTGAAGGCTACCACTTCGCTTGCGCCACGGGTGATGACGCCGCCGGCAAGGCCTGCCCTGCGGAGAATGCCCGGCCAGTCGCGAACATTGTCTGCCGTCTGTCCCGTCAGCGCGCGCGCCTCTGCCTCGTTCATGAAGAGAATGTCGATATCGGCGAGCATGTCCTTCAGCTTCACCGCCTTGGCGGGCGAAATGGCGATGGCCGCGAGCGGCTTTTGGCAGGCGCGGGCAATGAGACCGAGCGCCTTCAACGTATCCTCCGGCAGATTGGCATCGCAAAGCAGAAGGTCGCTCGCGGTAATCGCGTCACGCACCGCGCGAACTTTGAGTCGGCGCGGCGAAAACAGCTTGTAAAGGTCCATATCCGCAAGTGCGATGACAAGATTGCCGTCGCGCTCCAGAATGGCGGTGTAGCTTGGCGTGCGGCGATCGAGGAAAACGAAGGGCGTATCTTCCACGCCCGCCTGCCTTGCTGCCTCCGCCACCGCTTCGCCGGTCACGTCGCCGCCGCGCGGTGCGATGATACGGACGGCAAACCCGAGCCGGGAAAGATTGCGCGCCGCGTTGAAACCGCCGCCGCCAGCCTCTTCCATCCATGAGCCAGGATTGCTGGCGCCGGGCGCCGTTTCAGTCTCGATCATGCCGCGCCTGTCTATATGCGCGCCGCCCAGAACGAGTATTTTCTTCACGCTTGTGTTTCCCTCTTTCGCGGATGGAAAAGGTGGACGATTCGTCCCAATCTTTTGTTTGTTCCCCTTCACATCCGGTCCGCAGCGATAGGCCGGACGCGGAAAAACGAAAGCAGAACAAACCACTTATCGCTATTTGTTTTCAATATGCTGGCTGCGCCTTGCGATATGAGAACAAATAGAGTACATCCTATTTCCATACTGCTTCATTGCCTGTGCGGCTTCAATAACCTAAAGGTGGATCGGATGGCACAAAATTCTTTGCGTCTCGTAGAGGATAAATCGGTGGATAAAAGCAAGGCACTGGAAGCGGCGCTCTCCCAGATCGAACGGTCGTTCGGCAAGGGATCGATCATGAAGCTCGGTTCCAATGAAAACGTGGTTGAAGTAGAGACCATTTCGACGGGTTCTCTCAGCCTGGATATAGCGCTCGGTATCGGCGGTTTGCCGAAGGGGCGTATCGTTGAGATTTACGGCCCGGAAAGCTCCGGTAAGACGACGCTTGCGTTGCAGACGATCGCGGAAGCCCAGAAGAAGGGCGGCATCTGCGCCTTCGTGGATGCCGAGCACGCGCTCGATCCGGTCTATGCCCGCAAGCTCGGTGTGGATTTGCAGAACCTTCTGATCTCGCAGCCGGATACGGGCGAGCAGGCGCTTGAAATCACCGATACGCTGGTGCGATCCGGTGCCGTCGACATTCTGGTCGTGGACTCGGTTGCGGCGCTGACGCCGCGTGCTGAAATCGAAGGTGAGATGGGCGACAGTCTGCCGGGCCTTCAGGCACGTCTGATGAGCCAGGCGCTGCGCAAGCTGACCGCCTCGATCTCCAAGTCGAAGTGCATGGTGATTTTCATCAACCAGATCCGCATGAAGATCGGCGTCATGTTCGGTTCGCCGGAAACGACGACGGGCGGTAATGCGCTTAAATTCTACGCCTCGGTGCGTCTCGACATTCGCCGTATCGGCGCCGTCAAGGAGCGTGAAGAGGTTGTCGGCAACCAGACCCGCGTAAAAGTCGTCAAGAACAAGATGGCACCGCCTTTCAAGCAGGTGGAATTCGACATCATGTATGGAGAAGGCGTTTCCAAGACCGGCGAGCTTGTCGATCTCGGCGTGAAAGCCGGTATCGTCGAGAAATCCGGTGCATGGTTCTCCTATAATAGCCAGCGTTTGGGGCAGGGGCGTGAAAATGCCAAAACCTTCCTGCGCGACAATCCGGAAATGGCAAGCGAGATCGAACTGGCGCTGCGCCAGAACGCCGGTCTGATCGCCGATCGGTTCCTGCAGAATGGCGGCCCGGAAGCCGGCGAAAGCGACGACGGTCCCGACGAGGGCTGATGCATTCGAAGGTCCGGGCGTTCGCGTCCGGTGGCTTTGCCGGCATGAGCCGGTATGGATCAAAAGGGTCGCGCGATTTTCCTCGCGTGGCCCTTTTTCTTTGCCTAGACGCCTTGGTGCGCCTCCATGGCTGGACAGGGCAGGATGCGGACGATAAAAGCCTTTGATTTTGCAAGATAGCCATCATTCGGGATGGCGGTGATGGACTCCAGCTGTGAGCGGTGTGTGGGCATGAGCGGTGTGAATGAAATTCGGTCGACCTTTCTCGACTACTTCAAGAAGAACGGACACGAGATTGTGCCCTCCAGCCCGCTGGTGCCGCGCAACGATCCGACGCTGATGTTCACCAATGCCGGCATGGTGCAGTTCAAGAACGTCTTCACCGGTCTCGAAAGCCGTCCTTATTCCACGGCCGCTTCCGCGCAGAAATGTGTGCGCGCCGGTGGCAAGCATAACGACCTCGACAATGTCGGTTATACGGCCCGTCACCATACGTTCTTCGAAATGCTCGGCAATTTCTCCTTTGGCGACTATTTCAAGGAAGAGGCGATTACCCATGCCTGGAACCTGATCACCAAGGAATTCGGCATCGATCGCAACCGTCTGCTGGTCACGGTCTATCACACCGACGACGAGGCTTTTAATCTCTGGAAGAAGATCGCCGGTTTCTCTGACGATCGCATCATCCGTATTCCGACCAGCGATAATTTCTGGGCCATGGGCGATACCGGTCCGTGCGGTCCCTGCTCGGAAATCTTCTATGACCACGGCGATCATATCTGGGGCGGACCGCCCGGCTCGCCGGAAGAGGATGGCGACCGTTTCATCGAGATCTGGAACCTCGTCTTCATGCAATATGAGCAGCTGACGAAGGAAGAGCGCATCGATCTGCCGCGCCCGTCTATCGACACCGGCATGGGTCTCGAGCGCATTTCGGCGCTGTTGCAGGGCAAACACGACAATTATGACACCGATCTGTTCCGGGCGCTGATTTCGGCCTCCGTCGAAGCGACCGGCGTTCCGGCAGAGGGCGAGAAGCGCGCCAGCCACCGCGTCATTGCCGATCATCTGCGCTCCTCCGCTTTCCTGATCGCCGATGGCGTCCTGCCGTCGAATGAGGGCCGTGGTTACGTTCTGCGCCGCATCATGCGCCGCGCCATGCGCCATGCCGAGCTTCTCGGTTCGCGCGAGCCGCTGATCTACAAGCTGCTGCCGGCGCTGATACAACAGATGGGCCGCGCCTATCCGGAACTGGTTCGCGCCGAGGCGCTGATCTCCGAGACGCTGAAGCTTGAGGAAACCCGTTTCCGCAAGACGCTGGAACGCGGCCTGTCGCTGCTGTCTGACGCGACTTCGACCCTGCACAAGGGCGACATGCTGGACGGCGAAACCGCCTTCAAGCTTTACGACACCTATGGCTTCCCGCTCGATCTGACGCAGGATGCGCTGCGCGCCCGTGAGATCGGCGTCGATATTTCCGGCTTCACCGATGCCATGCAGCGCCAGAAGGCGGAAGCACGCTCGCACTGGGCTGGTTCCGGCGATAAGGCGACCGAAACGGTGTGGTTCGAACTGAAGGAAAAGCTCGGCGCGACCGAATTCCTTGGTTACGACACTGAAACCGCCGAAGGCGTCATCCAGGCGATCGTCAAGGACGGCAAGTCGGTGGACAGTGCCGCCGAGGGCGAGACGGTTCAGATCGTCGTCAACCAGACGCCATTTTATGGCGAGTCCGGCGGTCAGATGGGCGATACCGGCATAATCTCTGGCGATAACGGCACCTTTACCGTTTCAGAAACCCAGAAGAAGGGCGAGGGCCTTTTCGTGCATTCCGGCACGGTGTCCAAGGGTGGATTGAAGCTCGATGACGCCGTGCAACTGACGGTCGATCACGACCGCCGCTCGCGTCTGCGCGCCAACCACTCCGCCACCCACCTGCTGCATGAGGCGCTGCGCGAGGTGCTTGGTACGCACGTCGCACAGAAGGGTTCGCTGGTCGCACCCGAGCGTCTGCGCTTTGACGTTTCGCATCCGAAGCCGATGTCGGCAGAGGAGCTGAAGGTCGTCGAGGAAATGGCAAACGAGATCGTCTTGCAGAACTCGCCTGTCGTGACGCGTCTGATGAGCGTTGACGACGCCATCGCCGAGGGTGCTATGGCACTGTTTGGCGAAAAATACGGCGATGAAGTCCGCGTTGTCTCCATGGGCACCGGTGTTCACGGTGCGAAAGCCAACCGTCCGTACTCGGTCGAGCTTTGCGGCGGCACCCATGTTGCCGCAACCGGCCAGATCGGCCTTATCCGCATTCTTGGCGAAAGTGCCGTCGGTGCGGGCGTGCGCCGTCTTGAGGCCGTAACGGGTCAGGGCGCGCTTGCCTATCTCTCCGAGCAGGATGAGCGCGTAAAGGCACTGGCCTCGTCGCTGAAGGTTCAGCCGGGCGATGTGCTGTCGCGTGTCGAGGGACTTCTCGACGAGCGCAAGAAGCTGGAGCGCGAGCTTGCGGATGCCCGCAAGAAACTCGCAATGGGCGGCGGCTCGTCGGATGCCGGCGCAAACGACGTACAGCAGGTTGCGGGCGTCAATTTCCTCGCAAAATCCCTGTCCGGCATCGATGCCAAGGACCTCAAGGGTCTTGCAGATGAAGCCAAGGCCAATATCGGCTCCGGCGTCGTGCTGCTGATCGCCGTGTCCGAAGACGGCAAGGCAAGTGCTGTTGCTGCCGTGACCGAGGATCTAACTGGCCGTTTCAGCGCCGTCGATATCGTCCGCACGGCCTCTGCGGCCCTCGGCGGCAAGGGCGGCGGTGGACGCCCGGATATGGCGCAGGCCGGCGGCCCCGATGGCGCCAAGGCACAGGACGCCATCAACGCGGTGGCGGCAGCGCTCGCGGCCTGATCTGGATGAATTGAAAAAAGGCGGGGTTCTACCCCGCCTTTTTGATTCTGGATGTTGAAATCCGAAAGGAACGTGATGCGCTTTGTAAATCCCATCCCTTTCGTGTGCGATATCAACCGCTCCAGGGAGTTTTATCGTGACAGGCTCGGCCTGAAGGTCTTGGACGATTTCGGAAATTTCGTCCTCTTTGAAAGCGGCTTTGCAATCCATGAGGGGCGTTCGCTCGAACAGACGGTCTGGCGGACATCGCCGGACACGGACGAACCTTACGGCAGACGGAATCTGCTGCTCTATTTCGAACATGAGGATGTCGATGCGGCATTTCGGAATATTGCGCCGCATGTGGAGTTGATCCATCCCTTTGAGCGGCAGGCATGGGGACAGAGAGTGTTCCGTTTTTATGATCCGGACGGGCATGCAATCGAGATCGGCGAACCACTCGCCCAGTCCAACGAATAAGCCCGCTTCCAAAATCCGTTTTGTGACCCTTGCGAGCGCTGGTGCTCCGCTGTCAGGCGAAATGCCTGTCAGTTTCTTCAACCCGCCGCCTGCATATCCTTCGCTGCCGCTTCATCAAGCTGGGTGGCCCGCTTGAAGGCGGGGCGGTCGGTCAGATGCGCCATATAGTCCGTGAAGGCCGGACGTTTTTCGATTGTGCCGAACTGCAGGCCCCAGCCGACATGGGCACCTACATAGACATCCGCCGCAGTGAAGTGATCGCCGGCAATGAAGCGGTTTTCGCTGACGGCACGTTCGAGCGTGTTGATCGCATCCGCATAGCTGCCGCAGCCAGCCATACGCAGCTTTTCCTGCGGCACCTCGAAACCCATCGCCTTCATGCTGGTTGTCATTTCCAACGGACCGGCAGCAAAAAACATCCAGCGGTAATAAAGTCCGCGCGCTTTCGGCGTCGGCGCAAGGTTGGCGCCCGGAAAGGCATCCGCCAGATAGGCGCAGATCGCTGCCGCTTCGGTGACAATGGTGTCGCCGTGTTTTATGGCGGGCACCTTGGCCATCGGGTTGATCAGCCGATAGGCCGGCGATTTCATCGACGTCGAGAAGCCCAGTATCTCTGTCTTGTAGGGAACGCCCACTTCCTCGAGCATCCATCGCGCAATGCGTCCGCGCGACATGGGATTGGTGTAGAAGATCAATTCACTCATTGCTTTGCCTCCCCAAGCAAAATTGCAAAAGCATCATTGAAAACCCGCGCGCAGTTCGCGCTGACACGGTGCGTTTTTATAGTCCACAGCATTATCTGTTTTCGCGAAGGATCGCGCTGTTAACCACATGAATTTTTGACTGTGCCGGACAAGTTATGTGTCGTTTTATGCTGTTTCAGCTATATATTTTTATTTTTCTGACTGCGGCACGCTGTGGAATCGAAGTCTGCGCCTAGTGCAACATCTAAGCAAGATACTGTGAACAAAAAAAGAAACCCGGCGTTGCGGCCGGGTTTCCTTTTGTCGATATTTCAAACGGGCAGTGCGCTGTTCTTTTAAGCCGCCATCGCCGTCTTGAGGTTTTCATCGATCTTGTCGAGGAAGGCGGTGGTGGAGAGCCAGGGCTGGTCCGGACCGATGAGGAGCGCGAGGTCCTTGGTCATGAAGCCGCTTTCGACGGTGTCGACGCAGACGGTTTCGAGCGTTGCTGCGAACTTTGCGAGTTCTGCATTGTCGTCCAGCTTGGCGCGGTGGGCGAGGCCACGGGTCCAGGCGAAGATCGAAGCGATCGAGTTGGTCGAAGTTTCCTGACCCTTCTGATGCTGGCGGTAGTGGCGCGTGACCGTGCCGTGTGCCGCTTCAGCTTCAACCGTGCGGCCGTCCGGCGACAGGAGAACGGAGGTCATCAGGCCGAGCGAACCGAAGCCCTGGGCAACCGTATCAGACTGCACGTCGCCATCGTAGTTCTTGCAGGCCCAGACGTAACCGCCGGACCACTTCAGAGCGGAGGCGACCATGTCGTCGATCAGGCGGTGCTCATAGATGATGCCGATTTCATCGAACTTCGCCTTGAACTCGGTCTGGTAGACTTCTTCGAAGATGTCCTTGAAGCGGCCGTCATAGGCCTTCAGGATGGTGTTCTTGGTGGACAGGTAAACCGGCCACTTGCGCATCAGGCCGTACATCATGGATGCGCGGGCGAATTCGCGGATGGATTCGTCAAGGTTGTACATTGCCAGCGCAACGCCTGCGCTCGGCGCGTCGAAGACGTCCTTTTCAATGACCTGACCGTCTTCGCCGACGAACTTGATCGTCAGCTTGCCCTTGCCGGGGAACTTGAAATCGGTTGCCTTGTACTGGTCGCCGAAGGCGTGGCGGCCGACGACGATCGGCTTCGTCCAGCCGGGAACGAGGCGGGGAACGTTCTTGCAGATGATCGGCTCGCGGAAGATGACGCCGCCCAGAATGTTGCGGATCGTGCCGTTCGGGCTCTTCCACATCTGCTTCAGGCCGAATTCCTCGACGCGCTGCTCATCCGGCGTGATCGTCGCGCATTTGATGCCGACGCCGTGCTTCTTGATGGCATGTGCCGCATCGACGGTTATCTGGTCGTTGGTAGCATCGCGGTTTTCGACCGAGAGGTCATAATATTCGATGTCGAGATCGAGGTATGGCAGGATCAGCTTGTCCTTGATGAGCTGCCAGATGATACGGGTCATTTCGTCGCCGTCGAGATCGACGACTGGATTGGCTACCTTGATCTTTGCCATGAATTCCTCACCTTCGAAGCTGTGGCGCCTGGTGACGCCGGTATTCGGAAAAATATCCGGTGCGGCTATAGCATCGCGCGCGCCTGAGGCAAAGCCATGGGGGGCGCTTTTTTGGCGCGGTGCAATAACGCTTTGCGCATTGCCAAACCATATTGCCGGAATACAGTCAGGCGAATCGCTTCGCCCGCGCGTCGGGCCTACCTCCGGGATCACATCATGCGGAATATTCTGCTTCTGACTGCCGCCGTCCTCTTTTCCCACAGCGCCCTTGCGGCCGGCCCTGCCGATCCCGTCCAGAAGGTGATGGACATTACCGTCAAGAACTGGTCCGGCGATGCGGAAAACTGGAAATACATCTTCGACGAGGACATGCTGACCAGCCTGTTCAGCAAGGACTTCGTTGCCCAATACCGCGAAGCTTCCAAGAAGCCGGCTTACGAGGCGGAAAGCGGCGAGACCGGCGATCCCTTCGGCTACGATGTGGTGACCAACTCGCAGGATGGCTGTCCGCTGGTGGATGTTTCGGTAACGCCCGGTGAGGTGAAGGACGGCGTGACTGACGTGACGGCGAAGTTCAAGCTCTGGGCCTGCATGGATGAGGCAGAGATGAAGGCAACGGTCGACGAGGTGCATTTCGATGTCATCGAGGAAAACGGCCAGCCTGTCATCAGCGACATTCACCGGGTTGGAGACGAGGGCAGGGATTCGCTGCGCGCAGAGATGGCGGCGATCATCAAGGGCGAATAACAGGGCGTTCTGCCTGCCCCGGCTTTGATTTTGGCGCCGATCTGTGCCAGTGAAGCGCGCTTTAGAGCATTTTCAGGAAAAGCGGCGACCGGTTTTCAGTCTGGAAATGCGCGAAAACCATAAAACGCATCGGCCTGAAAATCGATGCGGCGCTTCAGAAACTGGAAAACGACGATGGCAGGCACAAACAGCGAGCTTGAACTTGTGGCGGAAGGCCCGGCGATCATTCTGGTCGAACCGCAGCTCGGCGAAAATATCGGCATGGTGGCACGGGCAATGGCCAATTTCGGTCTTGCCGAACTTCGCCTCGTCAAGCCGCGTGACGGCTGGCCGAACGAGAAGGCGCGCGCCGCCGCTTCCAAGGCCGATCATGTCATCGACGGGACTAAGGTGTTCGAGACGCTGGAAGAGGCGATCAAGGATCTCAATTTCGTCTATGCCACGACCGCGCGGGAGCGTTACGGTTTCAAACCGGTTCGTGCCCCCGTTACCGCAGCCGGCACGCTGCGCGCGAAGTTCAAGGCGGGTGAAAGAACCGGCATCCTGTTCGGGCGTGAGCGCTGGGGCCTTACCAATGAAGAAGTGGCGCTGGCCGATGAGATCGTGACATTTCCGGTCAACCCCGCCTTCGCCTCGCTCAATATCGCGCAGGCCGTGCTTTTGATGTCCTATGAGTGGATGAAATCCGGCATGGACGATCTGGACGAGACGCTTTTCCAGCCCATCGAGCAGCGGCCCTCGACCAAGGAACAGGTCTTCGGCCTGTTCGAACACATCGAGGAGGCGCTCGATGCGCGCGGATATTTTCATCCGCCCGAAAAAAAGCCGAAAATGGTGGACAATCTGCGTGCAGTGCTGTCGAGACGCGGCTTTTCCGAGCAGGAAATCAGTGTTTTCCGTGGCGTGATCAGGTCACTCGATCGTTTTCCCCGGCAGTGGCCTAAGCAGGCAGGCCGGGCCGGAACGGCGGAGGGACCATTGTCGGAGAGGGCTGGGGAGAATGCTGAAGACGACTGAGGCTCTGGCCGATGTTCTCAAACCGGTGCTGGTATTCGATTCCGGCATTGGTGGGCTCACGGTACTGCGCGAGGCGCGCGTGCTGATGCCCGAGCGCGGTTTCATCTATGTGGCCGACGACGCCGGTTTCCCCTATGGCGGCTGGGAAGAGGAGGCGCTGAAAGCGCGCATTCTTTCGCTCTTCGAAAAGCTGCTTGAAAACTATAGCCCTGAAGTCTGCATCATTGCCTGCAACACCGCCTTCACACTGGCAGGCGCCGATCTTCGGGCGCGCTTTCCTGATATGACTTTCGTCGGCACCGTTCCAGCTATCAAACCCGCGGCCGAACGCACCCGTTCCGGTCTCGTTTCCGTGCTGGCAACACCCGGCACCGTCAAGCGCGCCTATACGCGCGATCTCATCCAGTCATTCGCCACGCAATGCCATGTTCGCCTCGTGGGATCGGAAAATCTGGCGCGTATGGCCGAAAGCTGGATCAGGGGCGAACCGATCTCCGATGAAGCCGTGCTGGCGGAAATCGAGCCCTGCTTCATCGATAGCGACGGCAAGCGCACCGATATCGTTGTTCTCGCCTGCACTCATTATCCCTTCATGGCCAATGTGTTTCGCCGGCTGGCGCCATGGCCGGTGGACTGGCTCGATCCGGCGGAAGCGATTGCCCGTCGCGCGCGCCACCTGGTGCCGCTGCCGCAGGATGCGGAGCATCCAGATGGTTTCGATTTCGCCGTCTTCACTTCCGGCAAGCCGGATTTCGCCACACGGCGGCTGATGCAGGGTTTTGGCCTCAGCGTCTCGCTGAGCTGAACGGCTTGTTGCATTTTTGCATCTATTCTGCCTGACTTTTGCAATTCGAGATTGCGACCTCTTGTCGCGTCCGGCATCTCGTGTAAGATGCATCTTGTCTGTAACCGCTATAAAAAGGAGGCGTGGAATGACTGACTATATGAATATGCGCCTTACCGGCATGTCTGGCTTTTCCGGCATGGTCGTCGGCGGTCACATGTCCCGAGGCATCGACCTCCGATAAGGCTTCCTGCCTGATTTCCCTGCCGTTTGGCATCTTCACTTCGTCTGACAGCTGAATTGTGCGTCCGCGCTACCGCGTGTTGCGCCCGCCGTTCGCGCCTGTCGTTTTATCATCGATAAAGGACCTGGCTGCTTCGCCGCGCCGGGACGGATTCCCCATGCAGAAAAATCAACCATTGGTAGCATATGCGCTGCCGGATGCGGTCGACCGCCTGTTCGTCACATTCGGCGTCTGGAAAACCCTGAAAGCGGTTCTCGTCGCGGCAATGGTGCCGCGCCCGCCGCCGACCGATCTTTCCGATCTGCCGGAGCGTCTTCTGGACGATATCGGCCTGGAGCCGTCCGACCGCAAAATGCGGCGGGAGTGGGCCCCTCCTTACTGGGCGCCGCGGTTTTGATGGCGACAGTCTCTCCGGCGAGAAAATGCCGGGGAGGCTCCGTCGTCCGTTTCCACATCTAATGATGTTCGAAATGCGCCTCCGTCATGCCGGACTTGACCCGTCGTCCACCCACGGCGCGTCTGCGAGGAGTTCATCGCCGCACTTCAGTTTTCCGTAACGGAAGCTGCGGAAAGGCCTGGCATATAGCGCGTTGCACTATCCTCCTGAACGTCCGGGCGGGCGTTACCCCTGATCTTGCCCTGCGGCTGGAGCGGGCAGGGGTCAGCGCGGCGCGGCATGGCTTGCCATGCCGTCAAATTACGATCTTGCGCAGGTGATGAAACGGCAGCAGCAGCCTGTTCGTCCGCTGGATGACAAAGCGGCATAGTCTCCGAAAATTTGGCTTGATACCGGGCGCTTTTGGTGGCTTGCTCCAAAGACCGAACGGGGGAGATTGCATCATGCCACTGGAGAACTGGCTGGCCTTCGTGGCCGCATCCGCCATCATGCTTGCCATTCCGGGGCCGACGATCCTGCTGGTGATTTCTTATGCTCTGGGGCATGGCCGTAAGGCGAGCACCGCGACGGTGACGGGTGTGGCGCTTGGTGATTTCACTGCGATGACGGCCTCCATGCTGGGGCTCGGCGCGCTGCTTGCGACATCGGCGGCCCTTTTTACCGGTCTGAAATGGATCGGTGCGGCTTACCTCATCTATCTCGGCATCAAGCTGTGGCGTTCGCCGGTTGGCGGTGAAGGTGGTGAAGCCGCAGGCGTGACCGGCCTTGACCGGCCGCTCAAAATCTTCCTGCATGCCTATGTCGTCACGGCGCTGAACCCCAAGAGCATTGTCTTCTTCGTCGCCTTCCTGCCGCAGTTTTTGGTGCCGACGCTGCCTTTCTGGCCGCAGGTGCTGATTTTCGAAGCGACATTCCTTGTGCTTGCCAGCTGCAATGCGGCCCTTTATGGACTTCTGGCAAGTGCCGCCCGCAACACGATCCGCAAACCCGGGGTTCAGCGCATCGTCAACCGCACGGGCGGCGGTCTCCTGATCGGCGCCGGTCTCATTACATTTGGCTGGAAGAGGGCGGTTTCGGCGTAAAACGCCCGTCGATCGCCTGAAATTCGGACATAACAAAATGGCGTTGCCGCACATTCTTCTTGCCCTGATCACCGTGTTTTTGTGGGGCTTCAACTTCGTTGCCATCAAGATCGGCGTCGCCGACATGCCGCCTCTGTTTCTGACGGGGGTGCGCTATCTGTTTGCAGCCGTGCCGTTGGTATTCTTCCTGCCCAAACCCAATGTGCCGTGGCGGCATATGATCGTTTACGGCATGGCGATGGGTTTCGTCCAATTCGGCCTGCTTTACCCGGCCATCAAGCTCGGCCTGCCGGCTGGGCTTGCTTCGCTCGTCATGCAGTCGCAGGCCTTCTTCACGCTGGCGCTGGCCGTGGTGTTTCTCGGCGAGCGGCCGTTGCCGTCACAGATCGTCGGCGCAATCGTTGCCTTTGGCGGGCTGGCGGTCATCGGCGTGGAGCGCATGACGGCTGCAGCGTTGATACCGCTGCTGATGGGCGTCGGCTCGGCCATTGCCTGGGCCTGCGGCAACATCGTCAATCGCCGCATCGGCCAGGTGAATGCGGTCTCCTTTGTCGCATGGACGAGCCTTGTTCCCGTTCTGCCGTTGGTGCTGCTTTCGCTGGTGGTGGAGGGACCTGATGCGATTGCGGAAGGGCTGCACAATGCGACGCCTACGATGGCTCTCGTGGTGATCTACATGGCCTATGGTGCGACCATCGTCGGCGCGGGTATCTGGAGTTACCTGCTTCTGCGTTATCCGGCCGGAACGGTGGCGCCGTTTTCGCTGCTGGTGCCGATTGTCGGTTTCGTCAGCGCCTATCTCGCTTTTGCGGAGCATATTACCGTCTTCGAAGTGGTCGGTGCCGCATTGGTCATCATCGGGCTGATGCTGAATGTGTTCGGCAGGCGGCTATCATTTTCGCGCGTCTCGTCCGGGGCCGCATAGATGTGGCGCAATTGCCTGTGCATTATCGGCACGGGGCAGACGCAATCGGTGATTTTTTGGTAAAGAGCATGTTCGGCCGCCGTCACGGGAATCGGCCGGATGACATGCAGCACGAGGAACGGAACATTGCAGGTCGGCATCGACATGGGAACCCTATCGGGCGGGCAGCAGGCCAAGCTCGATATTGAGGAATTGCTTGCAACGCGTTTGCTGGTGCAGGGCAATTCCGGGTCCGGCAAGTCACACCTTCTGCGCCGGCTCCTGGAGCAATCGGCGCAATGGGTGCAGCAGGTCATTATCGATCCCGAGGGTGATTTCGTCACGCTGTCCGACAAGTTCGGCCATGTGGTGGTGGATGGAGAGCGCACGGAAGCCGAGCTTGCGGGCATTGCCAACCGCATCCGCCAGCACCGCGTTTCCTGCGTGCTGACGCTTGAAGGTCTTGATATCGAACAGCAGATGCGGGCCGCTGCCGCTTTCCTCAACGGCCTGTTCGATGCGGATCGCGAATTCTGGTATCCCGTGCTTGTCGTTGTGGACGAGGCGCAGATGTTTGCGCCCTCCGTCGGCGGCGAGGTGACCGAGGATGCGCGCAAGGCGTCGCTGGGCGCCATGACCAATCTGATGTGCCGTGGGCGTAAACGCGGGCTCGCGGGCGTCATCGCCACGCAGCGCCTTGCCAAGCTTGCCAAGAACGTAGCGGCGGAAGCCTCGAACTTTCTGATGGGCCGCACCTTTCTCGATATCGATATGGCGCGCGCTGCCGATCTGCTCGGCATGGACCGGCGGCAGGCGGAAATGTTCCGCGATCTGCAGCGCGGCAATTTCGTGGCGCTTGGACCGGCGCTGTCGCGCCGCCCGTTGCCCATCGTCATCGGTGCGGTGGAAACCTCAGCGCGGTCTTCCTCGCCGAAACTCATGCCGCTGCCGGATGCACCGCAGGATGTGGAGGATCTGATCTTCACGCCGGACCCGGAAGAGTTCACGCGACCCGCCACGCGCCGCACGCCGCCAGCGCCGCGCCCGACAACCGATATTCTCGCTGAACTCTCCCGCTCCACCCCCGCCGCCGCCGGTCCTTCACCGGAGCAGTCGGCGCGTGCAGGTCAGCCGGAGCTGACGCCGGAGGAGCGCGAAGAGAAGATCGCGGCAGTGCTGGTCGAAATTCTCGACGATCCGCAATCGGCCTATCGTACCGACGCCGTGCTGTACCAGGATTTTCTGGTGCGCGCCCGCATGCGCCGTATTCCCGGCACGCCGATGACGCTGGCGGATTTCCGCCGGCAGGTGGCGATTGCCCGCTCCGGCGTGGATGCGGCAATGGCGGCCAGCGAAGGTTGGGAGAAGGCGCTGGAATTGTCGATGTCGGTCTCCGACGATCTGCAGGGGGTTTTCCTGCTGTTGGTCAAGGCGGCGCTCAATGAGGAGCCTTGCCCATCCGACGCCCGTATTGCCCGCGCTTACGGTACCCATTCCGCCCGCCGTGCGCGCCGTCTTCTCGGTTATTTCGAGGAGAAGGAGCTTGTGGTGGTACACGCCGATTTCTCCGGCAAGCGCATCGTGGCGTTCCCCGATCTCGACGCGAAGACCGCACCCGGCGATGCGGATGCGGCTGAGGATGATGCGAGGCTGGCGGCGGAGTAAGTTGGGGCAGGGTTTCCTGCCGCCAACATTTTCAGGTGTTACTCGATAGCCTTTGTTTCCTTGCGCGTCGCAATCAGCGAACCGATGATGCCGGTTGCGAGGATGGCGACGGTGACGCCGAGCGAGACGGCGGGCGGGATCTTGGCGATGCCCAGCATATCCGCGACGAAAATCTTCGAGCCGACGAAGACCAGAACTGCCGCCAGCGCGTATTTCAGATAGGCGAAGCGGTGGATCAGGGCGGCAAGTGCGAAATAGAGGGCGCGCAAGCCGAGGATCGCGAAGATGTTAGAGGTGTAGACGATAAACGGATCGGTGGTGATCGCGAAGATCGCCGGGATCGAATCGACCGCGAAGATGAGGTCGGCGATTTCGACCATGATAAGCGCCAGAAACAGCGGCGTCACGAAGGTCTTCAGCTTGCCTGTGGCAGCATCGGTCTCCTTGACGAAGAACTTCTCGCCATGCAGCTTCTCCGTTACCGGAAGGCGGCTGCGCATGAATTTCAGGATGCGGTTATTGCCGATGTCGTTCTCGTCATGGTCGGATGAAAACAGCATCTTGAGGCCCGTGAAGACGAGGAAGGCCGCAAAGAGATAAAGCACCCAGTGGAAGTTTTCGACAATGGCGGCGCCGCCGGCAATCATGATGCCGCGCAGAACGATCACGCCGAGGATGCCCCATAGCAGCACGCGGTGCTGATATTGGCGGGGAATGGCGAAATAGGAGAAGATCATCGCGATGATGAAGATATTGTCCATGGCGAGGCTTTTTTCGACCACGAAGCCGGTGACATATTCCATCGCTGACTGTTCACCGGACTGGTACCAGATCCATCCGCCGAAGGCCAAGCCGATGGCGATATAAAAGCCGGACATCAGCAAGCTTTCACGGATGCCGATTTCCTTGGAATTCTTGTGCAGCACGCCGAGATCGAGCGCCAAGAGGCCAAGGACGAGAGAAATGAAGACCGCCCACATCCATGTGGGGGTACCGAGAAAATCGTTGAGGAGGAACTCCATCAGTCAACCTTTAGCCGGACGAGGTTGGCTTTGCGGATGGGGACGCGTATCAGGAATAAACGTGGGCCCCAACCTTCAAGAGACTCGACATCGCGTGTTGTCCGGTAACACGCCAGAGGGGCCCGAGTCCTGATTACGGCTTAGAAGTGGGTGGGCCTTCCAGCTTTTCAAGGGGTGGTTCGAGAAAAAAGCGGCGGGCTTTGTTTGACAAATTTGTAAAACGTGTTTAGAAGCCGCCCCAACGCCGGGCAGTCATGTCCGGTGTGTTTCGTTGACTGCCTTGCAGTTTATAAGCTGACGTTCGGCGGTCAACATCACCGACATGTCCCGTGGTCTCTCCATTCGCATGTGAGAAACCTGTCAGAGGTCCTGAAACGGGCTTCAGAGGAGGGCGTGTTTCCTCAAACCGGTTTGGCAACAAACCGGCATAACCTATTGAGAAGGAAATACGATGAGCAAGCGCGAATCGGCTAAGTATAAAATTGACCGCCGTATGGGCGAAAACATCTGGGGCCGTCCGAAGTCCCCGGTAAACCGCCGCGAATACGGCCCGGGCCAGCACGGTCAGCGCCGCAAGGGCAAGATGAGCGACTTCGGCACGCAGCTGCGCGCCAAGCAGAAGCTCAAGGGCTACTACGGCGAACTGCGCGAAAAGCAGTTCCGCGCCACCTACGACGAAGCAAACCGTCGCAAGGGCGATACCTCCGAGAACCTGATCGGCCTGCTCGAGTCGCGTCTGGACGCCATCGTCTACCGCGCCAAGTTCGTTCCGACCGTTTTCGCATCGCGTCAGTTCATCAACCATGGCCACGTCACGGTTAACGGCGTTCGCGTCAACATCGGTTCTTACCGTTGCAAGCCGGGCGACGTTATCGAAGTTCGCCAGAAGTCCAAGCAGCTGGTGACCGTTCTCGAAGCTGTTCAGCTCGCAGAACGCGACGTTCCTGATTACATCGAAGTCGATCACAACAAGATGGTTGCGACCTATGCTCGCATCCCGGCTCTGTCTGACGTTCCGTACCCGGTCGTCATGGAACCGCATCTGGTCGTCGAATTCTACTCGCGTTAATCGGCGCGTTTCAGTATTGAGAAAGCCGCCCCTCGGGGCGGCTTTTTTGTTTGCTGGGGAAGGCTTTGCATGCAGGACATTCAGGCGATCGTCGATTCCATTTACGACAGCATGGTGCCGCGCCTGGGCGAGGGCAAAGTTGCGGATTACATTCCGGAACTCGCCAAGGTCGATCCGAACCAGTTCGGTATCGCCATCACCACTGTCGACGGAACCACCTATACAGCCGGCAATGCGCTCACGCCGTTTTCGATCCAGAGCATCTCCAAGGTCTTCATGCTGACTCTGGCGCTCGGCAAGGCAGGCGAGACGGTATGGAACCGGGTGGGGCGTGAGCCGTCGGGGTCGTCCTTCAACTCCATCGTCCAGCTGGAGCATGAGCACGGCATTCCGCGCAATCCCTTCGTCAATGCCGGTGCCATCGTGGTGACGGATATCGTTCTTTCCGGCCACCAGCCGCGCGAGGCGATTGGCGAGCTTCTGCGTTTCGTCCGTTATCTCGCTGATGATGACACGATCAGCATTGATGACACCGTGGCGAAATCCGAGCAGGCGACGGGTTTCCGCAATTTCGCGCTTGCCAATTTCATGCGGTCCTTCGGCAATCTGCATCACCCTGTTGAATATACGCTGGGCGTCTATTTTCATCAGTGCGCGCTGTCCATGACCTGCGCGCAGCTTTCACGGGCCGGTCTTTTCCTTGCCAATCGCGGCCGCAATCCGCTGAGTGGTCATACGGTTGTGTCAGACCGACGCGCGCGGCGCATCAATGCGCTGATGCTGACCTGCGGCCATTATGACGGTTCGGGCGATTTCGCCTATCATGTCGGCCTGCCGGGCAAGAGCGGCGTGGGCGGCGGCATCATGGCAGTCGCGCCGGGCAAGGCGTCGATTGCGGTCTGGTCGCCGGGTCTGAACAAGGTCGGCAATTCGGCGCTTGGGTCGCATGCGCTGGAAATGCTGGCGACGAAAACCGGCTGGTCGGTATTCGGGGCTTGATATTGCGGGCGGATGCGGGCATTTCCTGCATTGAAAATGGCTGAATGCCAGAGCGGGCTAATCATGAACATTGTCACCAGCATCGCAGATGAGGTCGAGGCCGATCAGGACCTGGCCGGAGAAAATGGCGCTTCGCATCCGCTGTTCGACGCGGCACCCCGTTCTGTCTCCTTCAACAAGCTGCGCAAGCGGCTGTTGCGCAATGTACGTCAGGCCTTCGGGGATTTTGGCATGCTGAACGGTCAGAAGCGCTGGCTGGTAGGCCTTTCCGGCGGCAAGGACAGCTACGGCCTTCTGGCGCTGCTGCTTGATCTGAAGTGGCGCGGCCTTTTGCCCGTGGAACTCATTGCCTGCAATCTGGATCAGGGCCAGCCGAATTTCCCCAAGCACGTCCTGCCGGAATATCTGGCGAAGATCGGCGTCGCACATCGCATCGAATATCGCGACACTTATTCCGTTGTGAAGGAAAAGGTGCCGGCGGGTGGCACCTATTGTTCGCTCTGTTCGCGGCTGCGGCGCGGCAATCTCTACCGTATTGCGCGGGAAGAGGGCTGCGACGCGCTCGTGCTCGGCCATCACCGCGAGGATATTCTCGAGACCTTCTTCATGAACTTCTTCCATGGCGGCCGTCTGGCTGGCATGCCGGCAAAGCTGATGAACGACGAGGGCGACCTGATGGTGCTGCGCCCGCTTGCCTATTGCGCCGAAGAGGATATGGCGAAATTCGCGGCGGCGATGGAATTCCCGATCATTCCCTGTGACCTTTGCGGCTCGCAGGACGGGCTTCAGCGCAATGCCATGAAGGAGATGCTGGCTGACATCGAAAGGCGTATGCCGGGCCGCAAGGACGTGATGCTGCGGGCGCTTGCCCATGTCAATCCATCGCATCTGCTCGACCCGAAGCTTTTTGATTTCTCGGCGCTTTCTGTCACCGGGGCGTCACCTGAAGAGCGTACGGAGGCCAGCCCTCCCTTATGAAGAAGTGCCCTTAGCGATGACCCTTTCCGATAAAGATATCGACTTTCTGATTTCCACCGTTGCCGCTGCCGGCCGCCAGGAAATCATGCCCCGCTTCCGCAATCTCGACGCAGGCGCGATTTCCGAAAAGACCTCTGCGGTCGATCTCGTCACCGAGGCGGATATTGTGACGGAAAAGGCGATAACCGCCGCTCTTCTGCAACGGTTTCCTAAGGCCCATATTGTCGGCGAAGAGGCCTATGACGCGGATCAATCCGTTATTCCTGCCCTTGCCGATGCACCATTTGCCTTCGTGATCGATCCAATCGACGGCACTTTCAACTATGCTTCCGGTTTCCCAGCTTTCGGCACGCTGCTCGCCGTCACCGTCAAGGGTGAGACGGTCGCAGGCATCATCCACGATCCTGTCATGGGTGATACCATCCTTGCTCTCAAAGGCGAGGGCGCTTATCTCCACCGCAAGGACGGCTCACAGGCAAGGCTCAAGGTTGCCGATCCCCTGCCATTGTCCGAAATGGTCGGCATATTTTCCTGGGGTCACAGCCATGAAGATCGCCGCCCGGTGATCGCCGCCAATATGGCCAAGATCAAGATGGCGCTTTCAATCAATTGCTCGGCCCATGAGTATTGGCTTGCCTCGACTGGCAAGCTGCACTTCATCGGCCATGAAAAGCTGATGCCCTGGGATCATCTCGCTGGCGTTCTCATTCATCAGGAAGCGGGCGGCTACACGGCCCGTTTCGACAATACGCCCTACCGGCCGGGACAGACGACAGGCGGCATCCTGTCGGCACCCGACAAGGAAAGCTGGAAGATGCTGCGCCGGGAAATCGTGGCCTTATAATATTGATGCTTAAATAGAAGGATATCGCCCATGGCTATCGAACTCGACATCGCCTCTCTCGCCAATGCGCTTCAGGAGGCGGCGGCAGTGGAAATCCTGCCGAGGTTCCGTAATCTGGGTGAGGGCGACGTCAGGATAAAGAGCGAGGCGATAGACCTCGTAACCGAGGCTGACGAGGCTGCTGAGCGGCTGATCCGCGCCCGCGTGCAGGAAATCATGCCGCAGGCGCTGTTCATCGGTGAAGAGGCCGTTGCGGCGGATGCCTCGCTGCTTGGCAAGCTTGCGGATGCGGATCTTGCCGTGGTGGTCGATCCGATCGACGGCACCTACAACTTCGCGTCGGGCCTGCCGCTGTTTGGCGTGATGATGAGCGTCATCTCCAAGGGCGAGACCGTTGCCGGTCTCATCTTCGATCCGATGGGCAATGACTGGGCGATTGCCGAAAAGGGTTCCGGCGCATGGCTTTGTGCCGCCGATGGTTCGCAGACGCAGATGTCCGTCGTGCCCGCACCGGCACTGTCGCAGATGGTCGGCATCGCCAACACCGGTTATTTTGACGTGGAGACCCGTCGCAAGATTCTCATGAACCTCGCGGATGTGCGGCTCTTCACCAGCTACCGTTGTGCTGCGCATGAATACCGCGTGTTCTGCGGCGGCCACATGCATTTCCTGATGTACAACAAGCTTATGCCCTGGGATCATCTCGCTGGCACCCTGCTTTCGCAGGAAGCGGGCGCCTACGCCGCCCGTTTCGACGGCTCGCCTTACCTGCCGCGCCACCTTGAGGGTGGCCTGCTGCTTGCGCCTGATCAGGAGACATGGGAATTGCTGCGCGAGAAGATTTTCACGGTTTAGTGAAGTTCAGCTTTTATCAACAAAAAGGGCGCGGAACCGAGTTCCGCGCCCTTTTTATTTGTCTGTCTGCCCTTAGTGCGTCGGCTTGTTGTGGGCCTGAAACAGCACGCCCTTTTCTCCGATCAGCACGAAGACGAGGCCGATAATGGAGACGGCGAAGAAGCCGGCTACCATTGGCAGCGCTGTGCCATCGAAAGCCTGACCGATAACGGCACCGATCAGCGAACCGCCGACGGTTCCCATGAAGCCAATAACGGACGAGGCCGTGCCGGCGACATGGCCGAGCGGCTCCATGGCGAGCGAGTTGAAGTTCGAGCCGATCCAGCCGAACTGGAACATGGCAAGCGCGAAGAACACGATGAAGATCGCAAAGGGCATCGGTTCCGGCCCGACCATCTGTACCACCAGCCACACGAAGGTGATGGCGATGAAGCCGAGCAGCGAACCGTGCGACAGCTTGCGCATGCCAAACCTGCCGACAAGCCTTGCATTGATGAAGGACGAGAAGGCCATGAACAGGGCGACGCCCGCAAAAGCGGCCGCAAACCATGCGCCCAGCCCGTAGATGCCCTTATAGACCTGTTCGGCGGAATTGATGAAGCCGAACAGCGCACCGAAGATAAATGTGCTGGAGAGCGTGTAACAGAGCGCGATACGGTTGGTGAGCACGATCTTGAAGCCACCGAGGATCGAACGAACCGTGAAAGGCCTGACGTCATCGGCATGGAGGGTTTCCGGCAGGCGGAAATACATCCAGGCGGTTACGACGGCGGCAATTCCGGCCATGAAGGCGAAGATAAGGTGCCAGTCACCGAAAAACAGCACGATCTGGCCAGTGCCGGGTGCGATGACCGGAACGACCATGAAGACCATCATGATCAGCGACATGACTTCCGCCATCTGACGGCCGCCATAGATGTCGCGCACGATCGAAATGGTGATGACGCGCGTCGCCGCAGAGCCGATGCCCTGAATGAAGCGCAGAACCAGCAGGCCAGTGAATGACGGTACGAAGACGACGGCAATGGCCGAGACGATGTAGATTGCCAGCCCGACGAGCATCGGCTTGCGGCGCCCGAAACGGTCCGAGATCGGTCCGTACAGAAGCTGGGCAATGCCGAAGCCTAGAAGATAGCTGGAAATGACGTATTGACGGTGGTTTTCATTCACGACGCCAAGTGACGCGCCGATTTCCTGAAGGCCGGGAAGCATGATGTCGATGGCAAGCGCATTCAGCGCCATCAGCATCGCGGCAAGCGCGATGAATTCCGTGCGCCCCATCGAAACGGCGCGCGAAGTTGTGGATTGTGAAAGTTCTGTCACAGGATTGCCCCAAAAAGAACGGCAAAGGCGTTGCATGAAGCAACGCCTGGCATAAGTTTTCTGACAATCAGGGTGGGCCGGATGAACCGGCCGAAATCAGGCCGCGCCGCGGACGCTGATACCCTGTTCTTGGAAGTGATTTTGAAGTTCACCGGACTGGAACATCTCTCTTACGATGTCACAGCCGCCGACGAATTCGCCCTTGACATAGAGCTGCGGGATGGTCGGCCAGTTGGAATAATCCTTGATGCCCTGACGGATGTCGGCATCGGCGAGCACATTGACGCCCTTGTAGTCGACGCCGAGATAATCGAGGATCTGTACGACCTGACCGGAAAAACCGCACTGCGGGAATTGCGGGGTGCCCTTCATGAAAAGAACGATGTCGTTGCTCTTCACTTCGCTGTCGATCATATCGTGAATGCCGCTCATAGGCCTATTCCTTTCACATGCGGTTCAAGGCCGCTGCTCTGACTTTGTCCCTAAATAACATGTCACGGCGCGATTTCCACCCGGGAAGCGTAAAAAATACGCTGGTGTGGTATCGCTAAGTGAAGGTCGCAACCCCGCTACCAGCGCGTCGTCCCGGGCGGGTAAGAAAAGTTGAGCATTATCTTCCCGATAGGCTCCCGCCGCCTGAAGACTGATTTTATTATCGGACCTGATCTGCCGTTATAAATATTGAGTTCCTGTTTGTTGTCGAACGTCATGGTTTCGTGCCCGCTATTCAGTGAGCAGTCATCCTTGCACTTGATTTCGATCTCGCTAGAGAAGCGACCCGCTTTGATATCGATAATTAGTTTTGGACTTTTCTGGTCCACCAGGCGGCAGGTGTTGCCGGTTTTGCAGAAGGCTGTGCCGGATATCCGATCAGCACCATCAAGCTCCACGACGAAGCCGATCTTGATCTCTTTGCTGCTCTTAACCTCGGCGGCACCTTGTAGCGGCCCCGAAATCGCCAACACCAAAAAGGTTGGAAGCACGCTGAGGTGATGCATCATCGAAGCCGCTGTCTGCTGCGGGCGGCGGCGGTGCGTCTTTTGCTCACCTGTTTTTTGGCCGGCTTGGGTTTGACGGCTGCTTTGATTGCCGCTTCCAGCACGGAGCCGACGATGCCGCCTGCGAGGGACGTGTTGCTTTTGGTCCGGCGGCGGATGCGGCGGGTTTTGCGAAGGCCTGTCTTGGCGAGGACTTCGGACAGAGCGCCTTTGACGACGCCGTTTAGCAATTGATCGACGATCCCAGACAAAATTCCCTCGCAACAAATAAATCATATTTCCGTCGCGTTTTTTACTATACGTGCATCGCCCACTGTATCAAGCGATCCTTTCGGGTGTCTCCAGCCCGAGGGTTTATGCATGCCGACCGTCAAGTCACGACTTGTTCTTTATTTCCCGGGCTTCGATCCGCTCGATGCGGCTGCGCATCATCTGCGCTATCAGCGGGCGGCAGCGCTTGCTGGCAAGACGTGGGATGTCAATTATGCCGTGGGTGCGCTGGAGAACTCGCCGGCTGGCGAAACATTCACGGTTGAGGCCTCGGCGGGCGATTGGCGGACGCGTTCCACCATCTTCGTCTACGACCACAATGCGGTGATATCGCGCCTGCGGGATGCGCCACTCTGGCGGCAGATCGCACTGGGCTTTGCGGCTGCGGCCGGTATCGTCGCGGAAGGTGGGGCAGGGCGTTACCTCCGTCATGCCTGGCGTTTCGGCCTGTTCTTCATTTTCCCATTTCTGCTGATGCTGGTGGGTGGTGCGCTTGCGGCGGGGATCGCGCTCTCGCCATGGCTGTTCGGTTTGCCGCTCTGGCTGCTTGCGATCAGTCTTCCCGCTGCGGCCTTGTTCTTCGTGAAGGCGTTTCTGCCTTTCGCCGAGCGGTTTCATACGTTGCATCTTTATGCCGACTGGCGCTTTGCGCTGGCCGTAGGGCGCGATGAGCCGATTGCCCGCAACTGGATCGAAGAGAAGGCAGCCCTCGTTCTCAAGGCGCTGGAGCAGCCGTCTGAGGAGGTTCTGGTCGTGTCGCATAGTATGGGCGCCAGCCTGGCGCTCGCCGTGATAGGCCGTGTGCTGGAACTGCGGCCAGATGCGCTGGATGGCCGGAAGCTGTCCTTTGCGACGCTTGGTGGCGCTGCGCTGCAATGCGCGCTGCTGTCGAGTGCGGACAGGCTTCGCCAGAGCGTCGGCGTGATTGCGCGTCACCCTGAAGTGACATGGTTCGATATCCAGTGCCTGACGGATCCGATCCACCTCTACCGCTGCAACACCGTGGCGCTGACCGGGCACAAGGATGCGCCGCAGCCGAAGATCGTGCCGATCCGTTTCAAGCACTCGCTTTCACCCGATCGCTACAAAAAGAACAAGCGCAACTTCCTGCGCATGCACCGGCAATATGTTCTGGGGCCGGACCGCAAGTCCGGTTACGATTTTACCCTGCTGACGGCTGGGCCGTTGCCGGCTGCCTCCTTTGCCGATCTGGAATCGCAGCAACCACCTGTTTTGTAAGCGGCACGCGCCATTTGCCGGAAAAGAAAAGGCCCGCGTGACTGTCTCACGCGGGCCTTTTTCAATCCATAGCTTCAAGCGTTGCCGCGGCAAGGACAGTGAAACCGTTCTGCCGGAGACGCTTTTCCGGGCGCAGTCATTCGGGAGCCGAGGTCTGCAGGGCAAGGGCGTGCAGAACACCGCCCATATTGCCCTTCAGCGCGTCATAGACCATCTGGTGCTGCTGCACGCGGGTCTTGCCCTTGAAAGCATCCGCGACGACTTCCGCAGCGTAATGATCGCCATCACCGGCCAGATCGCGGATCGTGACCTTTGCCCCGGGAATTCCCGCCTTAATCATGTCTTCAATGTCGCCGGGTTTCATGGGCATGGTGTATCTCCTTAATTCATTCTGCGGCGATTAGAGTTTCGCCATCCATGAATTGAGGGAACCACGATTCATAGGCCAAGTGCAATTCTTTAATCTCGATAGCGCGTGCCGTGCCCAGCTTTACGCTTGAGCCGCCGGTGACGCCGATCGCCGGGCAGGAAACGCCCGCTGCCTTCGCTGCCGCGCGCACTTCATCCAGATCGCTCTTCTTGACGGTCAGCACATAACGTCCCTGATCTTCGCCATAGAAGGTGAGGACGGGGTTATGGCCCTCGACCGCGTCGATCGTCGCGCCGATGCCGGAGGAAATTGCCATTTCGGCAACCGCGAGAGCCAGGCCGCCCGAGGAGCAATCGTGAACCGCTGTGGCAAGACCGTCTGCGATAAGGGCGCGGACGAAATCGCCATTTCTCTTTTCAGCTTCCAGATCGACATGCGGTGCCGGACCATCGATGCGGCCATGCACGTCGCGCATGTAGACGGACTGGGCAATATGGGTGCCAAGACCGGCAGGCGCGCCCGCCAGCAGCACGACTTCGTCCGCGGCGGCAAAGCGGATGCGCGCCATACGGCCCCAGTCCTTCAGCAGGCCAACGCCGCCGATGGTGGGGGTGGGCAGGATCGCCTGACCGTTGGTCTCGTTGTAGAGCGAGACGTTGCCGGAAACGATCGGGAATTCCAGTACGCGGCAGGCTTCGCCGATGCCCTTGATGGCATGGACGAGCTGGCTCATGATCTCGGGCTTTTCCGGATTGCCGAAATTGAGGTTGTCGGTGGCCGCGAGCGGCAAAGCGCCGGTTGCGGTGATGTTGCGCCAGCATTCGGCCACGGCCTGCTTGCCGCCTTCAAAGGCGTCTGCCTCGACATAACGCGGTGTCACGTCGGAGGAGAAGGCGAGCGCCTTCTTGTCATGGCCTTCAACGCGGACAACGCCGGCATCGCCACCCGGCAGCTGCAGGGAATTGCCCTGGATCAGCGTGTCATACTGCTCGTAGACCCAGCGGCGCGAGGAGTTGTTGGCCGAACCGACCAGTGACACCAATGCGTCGGCAATGTCTGCATCAGGAACGTCGTTCTCCGCAAGCGGAGCCTGAACCTTGGCGGGCGTCCACGGGCGGTCGTATTCCGGAGCCTGATCACCGAGATCCTTGATCGGAAGGTTGGCGACTTCCTCGCCATTGTGCAGCACGCGGAAACGCAGGTCGTCGGTGGTCTTGCCGACGATGGCGAAGTCCAGGCCCCATTTGACGAAGATCGCCTTGGCGACTTCTTCCTTGGAGGGCTCGAGAACCATGAGCATGCGCTCCTGGCTTTCCGACAGCATCATTTCGTAGGCCGTCATGCGCTCTTCGCGCACCGGTACGGCGTTGAGATCAAGTTCGATGCCGAGATCGCCCTTGGCGCCCATTTCGACGGCCGAGCAGGTAAGGCCTGCGGCACCCATGTCCTGAATGGCGATGACCGCGCCTGTTTTCATCAGCTCGAGGCAGGCTTCCAGCAGGCACTTTTCGGTGAAGGGGTCGCCGACCTGAACGGTTGGGCGCTTTTCTTCGATCGACTCATCAAATTCGGCAGAGGCCATGGTCGCGCCGCCGACGCCGTCGCGGCCGGTCTTCGCACCGAGATACACCACCGGCAGGCCGACGCCCTTGGCTTCCGAAAGGAAGATCGCATCGGACTTGGCAAGTCCGGCGGCAAAGGCGTTGACGAGGATGTTGCCGTTATAGCGGGGATCGAATTCCACTTCGCCGCCGACGGTCGGCACGCCGAAGGAGTTGCCGTAACCGCCGACACCGGCGACGACGCCAGCCACGAGGTGGCGGGTCTTCGGATGGTCGGGTGCGCCGAAACGTAGCGCATTCATGGCTGCGATCGGGCGTGCGCCCATGGTGAAGACATCGCGCAGGATGCCGCCGACGCCGGTTGCCGCACCCTGATAGGGCTCGATGTAGGACGGATGGTTGTGGCTTTCCATCTTGAAGACGACGCAGTCGCCATCATCGATATCCACCACGCCGGCATTTTCGCCGGGGCCTTGAATGACACGCGGGCCCGTGGTGGGCAGGGTCTTCAGCCATTTCTTGGAGGACTTGTAGGAGCAGTGCTCGTTCCACATGGCCGAGAAAATGCCAAGCTCGGTAAAGCTCGGCTCCCGTCCGATCAGGTCGAGGATACGCTGGTATTCGTCGGGCTTCAGCCCGTGGGATGCAACGAGTTCCGGGGTGATCTTGATGGAGTTTGGAATCGACATAGGTCTCACGCGGTTCGAGCCGAGGAAAGTTTCCGGTTCTTTAGCGCAAGAGGCCTCTCCGTGCGACAGGAAAATGCGCAGTTTTGCCAGCAAAACGCTGCTTTGTTGGGTTATTCAGAACTTGTAGCCGACCATAAGTCCGACACGCGTCAGCCCGTCATTGGGGCCATCGCACAGATTGGCATGGGAGGCATGTTCGATCTGGGTCGAAATATTCCAGTTGCTGTTGAAGCGATATCCGATGGCGGCATATTCATGAAAAAGCACGCGGCAACCGAATTCCGCGCCAGTTTCGCCCGGACCGTTTCGCAGCCTGCCGTCATGCCACAGGCCGCCAAAGCCGAGGTCGACGAAAATCTTCGGATTGAGATCGAAGGTCCAGTTGATACCGCCGTAAATGGTATTTGCTTCGCCCTCGGTGCCGATTTCCGCACCCAGATGCAGACGCGGTCGGGCAAGCTTTTCGCCAAAGGTGACCGCCGAGGCGCTCGCGAAAGGATCGAAATAGGCAGTGAAGGCCGGGAATACACCATCTTCGCCGCCACCATTGCGATCGGCGAGCGAGGTTGTGACCCCGAAACGCAATTCATCGAACACCGTGCCGTCTGCGGCGGCGGCCGGTGTCATGTCACCCAACACATATGCTGCGAAAACCATCGCGAGAGCAATAAATGCCCTGGCGGATATGGAACTGAATGCTGCCATCGAATCATTCCCCGCTCCGAAGTAGGGAAAGGATGGCAGATTCGTCGGCGTGGTAAATAATGAGTTACTGAATTAGGGGGCGTGTTGCAGGAAAGACTCGTTCCCGCTCACGCCTCGCTTTCGTAGCCGGCTGAACCATTGTCGAGCAAATGCCGCAGGATACCCAGGGCATGCTTCAGTTCTTCCTGGTTTGACGGCCCGGAAAGGCTGATGCGGACACGGTGGTAAACCTTCTCCGTGCGCCCGGCCTTGAACTCGTCCTCGTCGTCTATCAGCACACCTTCCTTCATGGCAGCGCTGCGGAAGGTTCCAGACAGCCACGGTTCAGGCAGCCTCAGCCACAGAAAGGCGATGTCCGGCAGGGAGTTGAATTCCAGCCCCGCAAAGATGCGTCTGGCGAGGGCCTCGCGCTGGTTGATCTCGGCGATACAGTCCTTGCGGATGTCGTCTGCGTCGCCGCTGTTGACGAGGCGTGCATTCAGTTCGGCCAGCATAAACGGCAGTCCGCCGGTTATCATCGAATGCGAAATGCGAATTCTCGAGGCGAATTGCGCCGGGCAGGCGACCCAGCCACCCCTGACGCCGGCGGAAACGGATTTCGACAGGCCGCCGACGACGAAAGTAAGATCGGGCGCGAATTCCGCAATGAGTGGGATCGCATCCCGCGTCATGGCGCCATAGAGATTGTCCTCCACGATCCATACGCCGTATCTGCGGGCGATATCGGCGATCGCCCGCCGCCGCTCCTCGGGCAGGGTGGCGCAGGTCGGGTTCTGGCCCGCCGACATCAGGAAGATCATCTTTGGATGCTGTTGGGCGCAAACGCGCTCGAAATCATCGGGGATAATGCCTTTCTCATCCACTTCCACCAGTGTCACCCGCCGTCCGGCAAGGGCGGCGCTGCGGCTGATATGGGAATAGGTGAGGGGTTCGAAAACGATACGGTCGCCCGGCGCGGTCATTGCCGTTACCACACTCATCACCGCAGCATGGGCGCCAAGCGTCGAAACGATGTTTTCCGGTTTCGGCGACCAGCCATTCTGGGAAAGCCAGCGAACGCCCGCCATGCACCAGTTGTCGGGAAAGGAGCGGGTGTAGTTGGAAATTTCGAACGGATGCTCTCTCGTCACGGCCTCGACGTGTTTGCTGACCAGCGCGCTCTGCCCGACATCGGGAGCAGCCGTGGTGTTCAGGCGGAATTCGGCGCTGGTGTCCACCGCGTAGCGCGTGCCGCCGAATGCCGATGCCGTCGGTTCCACGCGTGATAACGGGGCGGCAGCCTTACGCTCGTTGACATAGGTGCCACGGCCGACTTCGCCGCTGACGAGGCCGCGTTCGTGGATTAGGGCATATGCCCGGCTGATTGTACCGATTGTAACGCCCAGATCGAAAGCGAGATTGCGTTGCGGCGGCAATTTCGACCCGGCCTGCAAGATGCCATCCGAAATTGCGCCTTCGATCTTGTCCGCGAGTCGAAGGTAGATGGGGCCGTTGCCCTCGGTGATATCAGGAAGCCAATTTGTCATGGTGACAATTTATGCATTGTATCTGTCCGCAAGTCAATTGTATTTATCGGATGCAGTCAATGAGATCAAACGCACGGAGACAATAGGTGCAATATGCGCAAGATGGATCAATACCTTTCGACAGCGGATACGCTTTATCCTGACGGCTACGAACGGGAACGCGTGTTCCGCGATACCGGCGACATGGTCGCACCGTCGCCCTTTCCGGCCCGGATCGCTCACACGCTTATTGGCCGCCTGATTGCGGGATTGTCCAACTGGCATGGCAAACGTCAGGGACGGCTTGCCTTGCGGGAATTGTCCGACGATCTTCTGGACGATATCGGCGTTACGCGGGACGAGGCCTTGAAGGAGGCCGCGAGATCGCAGCTGTTTTCATGGCCGTCGCGGCCGCTTTGATTTTCTGCCGGAGAGCGGCGCCATCTTTCCCCGGTGCCTGAACAGCCATTCGGCAGGCCCGCCACGCCAGTCCCAACCGGCGTCGGCGGGTCTTTTTTGTATTTGGCCGGCTTTTAGCGCAGTTTTGCCCGATCAGCAGCCCTTGCCGCCATTCGCCCAGCGTTTGACGTCGGTTGCGATGCGGCCGGAGATGGCTTCGTTCATAACGGGGCCGAAAGCGTCGAGCTTTGCCGGGTTGCCTTCTGCCTGAATAACCAGCATCGGGCGCGATTCCGGGCTGTTGCGCGGTACGAGCAGAATGCGCGGACGGCCCGAGAAGGAGTTGAGTTCGGGCGCCAGGCGATAGGCCTTGAACGCCGGATCGCCCGATTTGAACCAGCAGGCATTGGCGCCAAGCGCGATTCGCTCCATCGTCGGTAATGCCGCACGGGATGCGGAGGACGATGCCGGTTGCGGCTTGGGCTGGCACGCAGCAAGCGCTGCTGCGGCGAGAAGCAATCCAGCGGCCTTCGGGGCGTGGGAACGGAGCAGGCGGTTCATCGCGTCATCCAAGGTAAGGGCCAAAAACTGGAGCCATAAAAAGCATCATCGGGAAGAGGGCAGGCGGGGATGGCCCGCCCGCTTGTCAGGCTGCGATAACGCCAAGCGCCGAGGCGAAGAGGCCACGGCCGTCATTGCCGCCATGGGCAGCTTCGATCAGGTTTTCCGGGTGCGGCATCATGCCGAGAACGTTGCCCTTGGCGTTGATGACGCCGGCAATGTCGTTCAACGAGCCGTTCGGATTGGTGCCATCTGCATAACGGAAAACGACCTGACCGTTGTCTTCGACGGACTTAAGCTCATCCGTATCGAGGAAATAGTTGCCATCGTGGTGGGCGACTGGGCAGCGCAGAACCTGACCCTTGTCATAGGCGCGGGTGAATTCGGTGTCGTTGTTGACGACTTCGAGTTTCACTTCGCGGCACACGAATTTCAGCGAGGCGTTGCGCATCAGCGCGCCCGGCAGCATGCCCGCTTCGACCAGAATCTGGAAGCCGTTGCAGACGCCGAGAACCTTGACGCCCTGTTCAGCCTTTTCGCGAATGGCCTGCATGACCGGCATCCGTGCAGCAATCGCACCGCAACGCAGATAGTCGCCATAGGAAAAACCGCCCGGAATGACGATCAGGTCGACATCCGGGATAGTCGTCTCCGTCTGCCAGATGGTGACGGGCGCCTTGCCGGAGATTTTCGTGAGTGCCGCGATCATGTCGCGATCGCGGTTGAGGCCGGGAAGTTGGACGACAGCGGATTTCATGGTCGGCGGCTCCTGCGGCTTTAGAGAATGGCGATAGAGTAGTTTTCGATAACCGTATTGGCCAGGAGCTTTTCGCACATCGCCTTCAGGTCGGTCTCGGCCTTGGCCTTGTCTGCACCTTCCAGTTCCAGATCGAAGACCTTGCCCTGACGGACATGGCCGACGCCACCGAAACCGAGGCTGCCGAGTGCGCCTTCGATTGCCTTGCCCTGCGGATCGAGAACGCCGTTCTTCAGCGTAACAGTCACCCGTGCCTTGATCACCTGATCTTCTCCTGATTTTACCTTGCTAGGCCGATATTATTTCACGAGGCCGAAATTACTTTACCAGGACAGGGCCGGTGCCGCGGATCGGTTCGTTTTCATTGATGATGCCGAGACGGCGTGCCACTTCGGAATAGGCTTCCACGAGGCCGCCCATGTCGCGGCGGAACAGGTCCTTGTCCATTTTTTTCTGGGTCTCGATGTCCCACAGGCGGCAGCTATCGGGCGAAATCTCGTCGGCGAGGATGATGCGCATCATGTCGCCTTCGAACAGGCGGCCGCATTCGATCTTGAAGTCGACCAGCTGGATGCCGACGCCCAAGAACAGGCCGGACAGGAAGTCGTTGACACGGATCGCCAGTGCCATGATGTCGTCAAGCTCGGCAGGGTTGGCCCAGCCGAAGGCCGTGATGTGCTCTTCGGAGACCATCGGGTCTTCCAGCTCGTCGGACTTGTAGTAGAACTCGATGATGGAGCGCGGCAGAACCACGCCTTCATCGATGCCGAGTCGCTTAGACAGCGAGCCGGCGGCGACATTGCGCACGACGATCTCGAGCGGGATCATCTCGACTTCCTTGATCAACTGCTCGCGCATGTTGAGGCGGCGGATGAAGTGTGTGGGAATGCCGATCTTGTTCAGATGCGTGAAGACATATTCACAAATCCGGTTGTTCAACACACCTTTGCCGTCGATGACTTCGTGTTTTTTCTTGTTGAAGGCAGTCGCATCGTCCTTGAAGAACTGGATAAGCGTGCCTGGCTCCGGACCTTCGTAGAGGATCTTGGCCTTGCCTTCGTAAATACGGCGGCGACGGTTCATAATGGCAGGTCTCTTGGTTCACGCCGATTCTGGTGGCGTTGCGTTTCTGTCTTTGAGCGGTCCCATAAAGGAAAAGAGTGCATTCTACAATGCGGCTCGCATATCTTCCCTTCAATTCTTGTGTCGGGCGGAAGAATGTTGCCCGGCCGAAAATCGACCGGCTTCAGCGGCTGGCCGCGATGGTCAGGGCTCGTTCACCTTGAGGCGGCTCAGGAACTGGGCAAATACCATGCCACCCTCGGGCCAGGGGCCATGGCCAGACTCGGCGTTGATATGGCCAGACATGCCTGCATCCACCAACATCGCACCCCAGGCGGCGGCAATATCGTCGGCATGTTCGTAGGATCCGAAGGGATCGTTGCGGCTGGCAATTGTGATTGCCGGAAACGGCAAGGGATCGCGCGGATAGGGACCGAAGGTCATCAGATGTTTCGGCCTGATATCGGGATTGGCGACATCCGGTGGCGCCACCAGAAGCGCGCCTGCAACCTTCTTGCCGATTTCCGGAAGGGCGTGGATGACGGTCGGCACACCCAGCGAATGGGCGACGATGACAACGGGCTTGGTCGAGGCGTTAACCTCTTCCACCAGCCGCGCGATCCAGTCTTCCTTCACCGGTTTTGACCATTCAGCCTGCTCGACGCGGCGCGCTGTCGAAAGCTTGCGCTCCCAGCGTGTCTGCCAGTGGTCAGGACCGGAATTGGTGTAACCCGGTACGATGAGAATATCTGCTTCTGAAACTTTCATGGGCCCATATCTGTGGTTTCATGCCGTCGCGATCAAGGTCGCGATGGCATTAACTTCGGGAGCCTCGCCTCAGGCGTTGCCGAAGACGCGGGCGAAGATCGTGTCGACATGCTTGGTGTGGTAACCGAGGTCGAATTTTTCGCGGATGACGCTTTCGGGAAGGGCGGCGCGCACTTCCTCGTCGCCCAGCAGTTCCTCAAGGAAATCCGCACCCTGTTCCCAGACCCTCATGGCGTTGCGCTGCACCAGACGGTAGGCGTCCTCGCGGGAAACGCCGGCCTGCGTCAGCGCCAGAAGAACGCGCTGCGAGTGCACGAGGCCGCGGAACTTGTTCATGTTCTTCAGCATGTTGTCGGGATAGATCACCAGCTTTTCGATGACGCCGGCAAGGCGGTTCAGCGCAAAATCGAGGGTGACTGTGGTGTCGGGGCCGATGGCGCGCTCCACGGAGGAGTGGCTGATGTCACGCTCATGCCAGAGCGCCACGTTTTCAAGCGCGGGAACGACCGACATGCGCACCAGGCGGGCAAGGCCCGTGAGGTTTTCGGTGAGAACCGGGTTACGCTTGTGCGGCATGGCCGACGAACCCTTCTGGCCGGGAGAGAAGAACTCTTCCGCTTCCAGAACCTCGGTGCGCTGCATGTGGCGGATTTCGATGGCGACGTTTTCGATCGACGAGGCGATGACGCCGAGGATGGCGAAGAACATGGCGTGGCGGTCACGCGGGATGACCTGCGTGGAGACCGGCTCGGGCACGAGGCCGAGCTTTGCGCAGACATGTTCCTCGACGCGCGGATCGATATTGGCGAAGGTGCCGACAGCACCGGAGATCGCGCCCGTGGCGATTTCCGCGCGCGCATTGACGAGACGCTCGCGGTTGCGATGCATCTCGGCGTAGAAGCGGGCGAAGGTCAGGCCCATCGTGGTCGGCTCGGCGTGGATGCCGTGGCTGCGGCCGATGCGTACCGTGTTCTTGTGTTCGAAAGCGCGGGTCTTGAGCGCCGCCAGCACGCGGTCCATATCGGCCAGCAGCAGATCGGCAGCGCGGACGAGCTGGATGTTGAGGGTTGTGTCAAGCACGTCGGACGAGGTCATGCCCTGGTGGATGAAGCGGCTGTCGGGACCGACGAATTCCGCAAGGTGGGTGAGGAAGGCGATGACGTCGTGTTTGGTGACGGCCTCGATCTCGTCGATACGGGCGACGTCGAAAGTCGCGCTGCCGCCTTTTTCCCAGATGGTCTGTGCGGCCGATTTCGGAATGACGCCGAGCTCGGCCAGCGCGTCACAGGCATGCGCCTCGATCTCGAACCAGATGCGGAATTTTGTTTCCGGCGACCAGATGGCGACCATTTCCGGCCGGGAGTAACGAGGAATCATGGCAATGACTTTCTTTGTGGAGGAATTTTGCTGCCCGTTTAGCAAAGTGTTCCGCGAATCTCAATCTATCAAGCCTTCGCATCGGCTCGATGCGTACATTCAAAATGCTAGAGCGTCCGGTGTACGTCCGAACGGACGCGTGGCGCTCTGTGCGCACGGCGGCAAAGGATGGCGCCTGCCAGCGCAAGCGGAATGGCGGCAAACGGAAAATAGAGGCCGAGGCCGAGAATGCAGAACTGGTAGATCGCGCCAAGCGAGGTGAAAAATTGCTGGAAAAACCAGATGCGGGAAAATGCCGGCGCGTGCCATTGCGCATAAAAGATGCGGTACTGGAGCGCGAAAAATGCCGCCGCGACCGCGATCGTGAAAAAAGCGATGGCAAGACAGCTTGCCGCAAAACGCAGCGGCAGGCTGGTGGATGCGGGCAGGAAGCGCAAGGCAACCATGGCCAGCGGCCAGCCCAGGAGACCGCCGAAGAAGAACAGCACGGCGATATCGGCGGCATGGTCGGTTTCCAGCCGGTTGCGGAGATAGAGGCCGAGGGTAGCGGTGGCTGCCGAGATGGCGGCCCAGACAAGCGGAGCGAGGAGCGAAAACAGCGCTGCCGGGATGACGTCGTGGAAATTCCGCCTGTCGCTGTTCATCAAAGCCCCCACCCAAACGTCCTGCCGTCCCGTCTCCGGTGTATCCGGCTGCTGTGGCGGGTCAGGACCGGGCGGCTTCCGACACCGAGCGCAACAACGAAACCGTCTTGCGATAGTCTGCGACGCCATCACCCTTGAAGACGGCCGAACCGGCCACCAGTGCGTTGGCACCGGCTGCGACGATGGCGCCGGCTGTCTCCGCCGTCACGCCGCCGTCCACTTCAAGTTCGATCGGCCGGTCGCCGATCATGGCCTTTGCCGCACGGATCTTGTCGAGCATGGCCGGAATGAATTTCTGTCCACCGAAACCGGGATTGACGCTCATGATCAGTACGAGATCGACATCGTCAAGCACGTTTTCGATGACCGAAAGCGGCGTGGCGGGGTTGAGCGTCACGCCGGCCTTCCTGCCGAGCGTGCGGATGGTCTGGAGTGAGCGATGGAGATGCGGGCCTGCCTCCGCATGGACGGTAATGCCGTCGCAGCCGGCCTTGGCAAAGGCTTCGAGGTAGGGATCGACGGGGGCAATCATCAGGTGGCAGTCGAAAAAGGCATTGCTGTGCGGGCGGAGCGCCTTGATGACGTCAGGACCGAACGAGATGTTTGGCACGAAATGGCCATCCATGACATCGAGGTGGATCCAGTCTGCTCCCGCTTCCGTCACATCGGCGACTTCCTGTCCCAGCTTGGCGAAATTGGACGCCAGAATGGACGGTGCAATCCGGATGGGCAGGGACATGGGGCAAACTCCTCTCGACGCGTTGCGTAAGCTGCCTTTAGCATCAAGTATCAGGGTTTGAAACGGCTTGTCGCGCGGTTGCCGCCGGTTTTCAGCCGCAGCTTACTGAATTTCCAGCGATACCGGCTTCACCTATTGTCTTTCGGCCTTGTCCGCCTGTTCGAAACGCTGGCCGTTCCAGCGCTGCAGGCGATAGGGATTGTCTGCAAGCTCATGCGAAGGGTTGAAAGCGATATCGCCTAGCACGGTTTTGAAGACGGTACCGTTCGCCAGTATCTCCGGTGCGGGTTTCCCTTGGGATTGGGCTGCTTCGGCAAGCGCCGCAGTCAGTTCCGCAGCCGCATAGGAGGGCAGGACGTAACCTTCCGGCTCGATATTGGCGGCACGCAATTCGCCGGCGACGGCCTGTGCCGAAGGCAATGTGTCATAGGCCGGGCGCGTGACCGCTAGCACATTTGCCGCAAGTGGCACGGGGTTGTTTGCCGCATTCATGGCGTCGCCGCTCATGATGGTGAGCGGAATGTTTTCGGAGCCGGCGTCTCTGGCGACAATCGCCACGTCGTTGCGTTCCGCGCCGATGAAGACATGGGTGATGCCGGTGCGCCCCAGCCGGCGTACAAGCGCCACCTGTTGCTCCTGTGCCGGGCGCAGCGTATCGGTGAGTGTCGGTTTCAGCCCGTTCTCCTCCAGCGCCGAACGGATGCGATCTACTAGATCGCGACTGAAGATCGTGCCGTCATCCACGAGCCCAATGGAATGTCCCTTCCAGTCGCGCAGGATGATTTCTGCGGCCCGGTCCGATTCGGCCTTGTCCGATGGCGCTAGGCGGAAAAGCGGCCAGCTGTATTTCAGAGCGTCTTCCATCAGGATCGGGGCACGGCTGGAAAGCGTGATTGCTGGAATGGCGGCTGACTTCAGAGGCGGCAGAACGCCCTGAAGCGTTTCCGTGCACAAAAAACCGATTGCCGCGCTGACCTTGGCGGCCACGAGACCATCGGCAATCGCGCCGCCGCTGCCGTCTTCGCAGCTTTCATGGATTTCGACGACATCTAGCCCGAGCTTGGCGGCCGCGGCCTTCGCGCCCTGCCTGACCTGTTGCCCCAGCAGTTCGTATGGGCCGTTCTGTGGGGCAACGATGCCGATCGACGCCGCGCATGCTGAGCCCGCAAAGGCAAAACCGGCGATGATCGTTAGCAGGCGAAGTGAAAGCATGACGTGCGCGAAATCCTGTTGTCCCGGTTTGATGTTTATCGGCAACAACTGGTTTTCCAAAGGAAAAATCGCTGATACCCATCATAATCGCACATCATCTGTCACGGCACGGCGGTTTTGATCGCAACTCATCCAATTTGAAACAACAGTCTACAATGACGCGTTATGGTTGTATATATTCAATATGATCGCGCGCGATTGTTTTTTGCCGAGATTCATCTCTTTTAAGGTCGGCAATTCACTCTGTAATTTCATAAGAGCGGAAGTACTGCTCGTCATGGTTTAGAGCATTTTTACTTTATAAAACTGTAACATGCAGTGCGTATAAGCACAGTTTTATAAGGGCGGGTTTGCGATTTTGCCTTTTATAGTGCACCCCAATAAAATGCACATTTTATTTCCACTCATCTAATTTATTGATATAAAAAGATAATATACATATTTCCCTGCGCTTTATTTGTGCTTTGCCATGTTTTTTTCGCATTTGCGAGAAGATCTGCTTGACGAAAAGTAAATGGTTAGATTAGATATAGGTGTTTCAGGGGACGACTGAAATTGGCTGTAACAAGCCTCGGAAGTGTTCCGAACGTAAGCACTGCCAAACTATATTACATTCTATATTCTATTATTTTCATTACGTATAAACCGCTTCGGGCAACCGGGGCGGTTTTTTATGTGATGCTAATTTAAGCAATTTTAAATTGCATTCGAAAAGCTTCGCGAAAAGATATTCTTCCAGCATTGGGTTTTCCGAAAGCAAATCGCGCAGGAGCGTCGCGTCTGTCGCAGGCGAGGCCTGTTTTTAGTGTAGCTCAAGACGCCTTTGAGTGCCGCGAAAAGCCCACGCCGGTCAGCGCTGATGCCGCTTCCGTTCGCTAGCGGCTTTATTTTGTCAGAGCAGCCAGCGCGTCTTTTGCAAAGGCAGAGATGGGTTCGGGAAGGTTATCGGGGTCGAACCAGCCGATATCGGAAAGCTTGTCCGGTTCTGTCAGTACCGGCTCACCCTGCGTGTCGCGGGTGACGAAGATCAGCGAGACCCAATGGTGCCGGTCTGCGACATTGATATATTCGCTATGACAGAGAAATTCGACCTTGCCGATTGTCAGCCCGGTCTCTTCTTCAGCTTCTCGCCGTGCTGCGGCGAGGGATGATTCAAGGTGATCGACTTTGCCGCCCGGAATATTCCAGTATCCGGCTTCCGGCGCTTTCAAGCGCCGGCATAAAAGCAGGCGGCCATCACGCAATATGGCAAGCCCAACGCCGACGCCTGGAAAATCTTGTCCTGGCTTGATCGTCGGCGTCATGCGTATTGTTTCCTGCGTCAGGCCGTCGGGGCTCAGCCCTTGGCGTTTGCCACGATCAGCATGAAAGCGGGAATGTCATCGCCGAAACCAACAGGCGTCGGACCATCGTCATGGTCACGGTAATGGCGGCGACGGTCGCGGTTGTCGTCATTGGCGTGCAGCGGGTTCAGGTTGCGGCTGTTGCGCTCGGAATTGCGCGGGGTCTTTTCCGGTCTGCGTTCTGCCTTCACCTTGTCTTCTCCGTGAGCCGCGATGTCCGTATCCACAGTGGTGGATTGTGCACCCTGATTGATGTTTTCGACCGGCGATGCAGGTGCATCGCGACGGGTTCTGTCGCGGCCTCTGCCGCCACGTTCCTTGGTGCCCCGGCGGCCGGTATTGCTTTCAAAGCTTTCCATGGGCGCGGGGAGGGAGGACAGGTCACCGTTCAGCCATTCGACCTTCTCGGTGATCAGCTTTTCGATCGCGTCGAGATATTTCGCATCGCTCTTGGTGACTAGGGTGAAGGCCTTGCCCGAACGGCCAGCACGACCGGTACGGCCAATGCGGTGGACATAGTCTTCGGCATGAATGGGAACGTCGAAGTTGAAGACGTGGCTGACATCGGGAATATCAAGACCGCGGGCTGCAACGTCGGAAGCGACCAGCAGCGTCAGCTGACCGTCCCGGAAGTTCTGCAGCATGGTCGTGCGCGAACGCTGGTCCATGTCGCCATGCAGCGCGCCAACGGAAAAGCCGTGACGATCCAGCGAACGGAAGAGGTCGGCAACGTCCTTTTTGCGATTGCAGAAAATGATCGCGTTCTTGAGTTCGGCTTCTTCAGCACGGACGAGATCGCGCAGGACAGCGCGCTTCTCATAGTCCTTGTTGTGCGAAGCGACGATGCGCTGGGTAACGGTCTTCGCCGTGGAGGAGGGCTTGGCAACCTCGATACGGGTCGGGTTCTGCAGGAACCTGTCGGCAAGCTTCTGGATTTCCGGCGGCATGGTGGCCGAGAAGAACAGGGTTTGCCGGGTAAAGGGAATCATCTTGGCGATGCGTTCGATATCGGGAATGAAGCCCATATCCAGCATGCGATCGGCTTCATCGATCACGAGGATTTCAACGCCGGTCATCAGGAGCTTGCCGCGTTCGCAATGGTCGAGAAGGCGGCCAGGCGTGCAGATGAGAACATCGGCGCCGCGCTCAAGCTTGCGGTCCTGATCTTCAAAAGAAACGCCACCAATCAGAAGGGCGACGTTCAGCTTGTGATTCTTGCCGTATTTCTCGAAGTTTTCGGCTACCTGAGCCGCCAGTTCGCGGGTCGGCTCGAGGATCAGCGTGCGCGGCATTCTGGCGCGTGCGCGGCCTTTTTCCAGCAGTGTGAGCATCGGCAGAACGAAGGATGCGGTTTTCCCCGTGCCGGTCTGTGCGATACCGCAGATATCACGCTTTTCGAGAGCGGGCGGAATTGCGCCAGCCTGAATGGGTGTCGGCGTCGTGTAGCCGGCATCTGCAATAGCGGAAAGAACTTTTTGGCTCAGGCCAAGATCAGAGAATGTTGTCAAAGGAAGAACTTTTTCCGTTCTGGTTCGGTAAGAATACCTGCGTGCCGCTGCGACACTTGCAAAGACTTGGCGCGGGGATATGCCCAAATTGCCAGAAAGTCAAGGAAACAACCGGAAATGCGCGCGAAACGGCGAGACGTTGGCGAGGCTTTTGAGCCTTGGACGCGGTTTCGGGCGATTTATCGCAAAAAGGGCGAAAAAAGCGTTAAAATCGGACTGCTATTTGAGATAGGTTTTAAGCTCGGCCCCGGCGACCAGAAACCGCATCGGATCAACAGGCGTGTCGTTGCGGCGGACCTCGTAATGTACGTGCGGACCGGTGGAGCGGCCGGTGCTCCCAGCACGGCCAACAATGTCGCCGGCCTCCACCTTGTCGCCGGCTTTGACCAGAATGGTGGAGAGATGGCCGAATCGCGTCGATACGCCCTGGCCGTGATCGATCTCGACCATATTGCCGTAGCCGCCGGAATTTTCCGCAACCGTTACCTTTCCAGCGCCCGTCGCCTTGACGTCGGCGCCTGTTTCGGCGCGAAAATCGATGCCGGTATGTAAGGCAGGCCGTCCAAGGAAAGGGTCGAGCCGGTTTCCGAATCGGCTGGTGATCGCCCTGCCGGGGGCCGGATTGCCAAAGGGCAGGGCGGTTGCGGTTTCCTTCACGATATCCAGCCGGTTGAGCGCATTGTCTAGATTGGTCAGAGACATATTGAAGGGATCGGTTTCATTCCCCTGCGGATCCGCATAGGGGCCGCCGACGCCGTCCGTGCCACTTTCGTCGATTTTCAGACCCGCCTGCCGGATGATATCCTGCATCGCGCTCGCCTTGTCCTCGGCGTCGCTGGTCAGTCTGGCGATCCGTGATATCTGCTGGCGTTCGATATCCTTCAGCGACAGCGTGACCTTGGAAAACACGCGGTCGGCGCGGTCGGAAGGCGTTTCGCCGTTTTCGGGCACATAGGACGCCCGCTTGTCGGTTCCGGCTGGCTTTTCCGGCTGCGATGGGCGGGGCGCCATCAGATTTTCTATGGCGGAGAGACCACCTGTCAGATCGGCGCGTTTTTCCGGCGCCATCGCGTTCGAGAGCGAGGAGGGCGCGGTTGGAATGGGGGCCGTGGCCGTGGAGGCGGCGATGCCGGAATTTTCCGCGCGCTCCAGCAATTCGCTCATGCGCCCGTGTCTGGACGTGAGTGCCGCCTGCTGTTGCAGCAGCTTTTCCACTTTCTTTTCAACCACCTGCTGGTCGAGCAATTGTCTTGAGGTAACGCGGTCCACCTGCGCCCTCAGCGCGGCGATACGGTCTTCGTAATCGTGCTGCATGCGGGTCTGGCGCGCCATGGTCGCGCCGATCAGGTCGTCACGCAGGATGAGATAGCCGGTGGCGCCCAGATAACCGAGCGAGAAAAGGCCGATCGTGCAGCCGGCAAGCGCCGTCATCCACGGCCGGATCGTCATGTGCCGGACCTTGTCACCGCTTGCCAGCACCAGAACGTGCTGCTGCCGCTTTTTGCCGAATACCCGGTTTTCCGCTGTATCAGTCAAAATCTCTCTCCGGACTGGCCGATTTCTCACAGGAAATCATACTTCGTTAAGGTTAACGAAGTTTTGCACCATGCGCCGGGCTGCGGGTGTCAGCTGCTGTTGCTGACAGCGGTGAGGGAGCGGTAAAAGGATGGGGTCAACCCGGCTTCGGCGCGGGCGAGGTCGTTGAAGGGCGGTTTCAGCGGTCCGCGGAAATTGGCACGTACCAGTTGCCTGAAGGTTGCTGCCGGGTCCTTCTTTTCACGGGCGCACAGGAAGCGAAACCATTTGGCGCCGATGGCGACATGGCCCTTTTCGTCATTGTAGATGACATCGAGAACGGCGGCGCTTTCAAGGTCTCCGGTTTCGCGCATCTTCGCCTGCAGGGAGGGCGTCACGTCCAGTCCGCGCGCCTCAAGGATGAGCGGCACGACTGCGAGCCGCGCGGTGAGGTCGTTGCGGGTTGAATGCGCCGCCTGCCAGAGCCCGTCATGGGCGGGCAGATCGCCGTAATCCGCGCCGAGGTTTCGCAGCCTTTCCCGCACCAGCCGGAAATGTTTCGCCTCCTCGAAGGCAACCTGCATCCAGCCGTTGAAAAAGGAATGCGGCACCGGCTCGCTGGCATAACGGGCGACGATGTCGAGCGCGAGGTCAACGGCGTTCAGCTCGATATGGGCGATGGCGTGCAGCAGCGCTATGCGACCCTTGACGCTGTGGAGGGAGCGGCGCTCCACGGCGGTCGGCGGAACGAGTTCCGGTTTATCCGGCCTGCCCGGACGTTCGGGCAGGGGTGGATCTAGGGGGGAGCGCAGCGACAGGCGGCGCGCGAACCATCGTGTCGCCGTTTCCTGCGCCAGTGCGGTTTTTCTGTCGAGATCGGCGCAGGCAATCGCCTCGGTGGCGCCGCCGCGCAGCGAGATGATCCTGAAGGTGGGCGTCACGACAGGGGCGTCTCTCAGAGCTTCCGTGCGGCGTCGAGAACGGCCTGTGCGTGGCCCGGAACCTTCACCTTGTTCCAGATTTCCGCGACCGTACCGTCAGGTGCTACGAGGACGGTGGTGCGTTCGACACCCATGTATTTTTTGCCATACATGCTTTTTTCCTTCCAGACGCCGTAGGCCTCGAGCGCCTTCCGTTCCTCGTCGGCGGCCAGCATCACCGAAAGCTTGTGTTTTGCAGCAAACTTGTCGTGGCTTTTGACGCTATCAGGGGAAATGCCGATGACGACAGTATTGGCGGCCTCGAATTCCGCGCCAAGGGCACTGAAATCTATCGCTTCGGCGGTGCAGCCGGATGTGTCGTCCTTCGGGTAGAAATAGAGAACGACCGCCTTGCCTCGCAGGCCGGACAATGTCACCGTTCCTTCACCGTTGCGGGGCAAAGTAAAATCCGGTGCAGGGCTGCCAATCGTCAGTTCTGTCATAATCATCTTTCTTTCGCCGGGATGTTGAGTGAAAGTCGCCACATTCGATATATAGCGAAACCGGGCGTCGTCCAGTGTTGAGGCGAAACAAAAGCTATTCAGGGGCAAACACGGGCGTATGGCTGAAGTAAGGGGTGAAAAGGTCAAGTTCAGCAAGCGCGATATCGTTGCGCTGCATGATCTTCCTTCGGCGCAGGCCGAAGATCCTCTCATCGTGCATTGCCCGGCGCCGCGCTCCATGGCGCGTGCTCTCATCAAGATTTTCGCTGCTCTTTTCGTACTGGCCTTCTTGTCCATCGGCGGCATCATTGTCTCCGTCGAAACCGGATCGATCGACAATGCCCTTTCCAGCCAGGCGCAGCAGGCGCTCGAACGGGCGCTCGGACCCCACTACAGCGCGCGAATCGGTTCTTCGGCCATCAGGTTCTCGACCGGGCTGCGGCTTGCGCTGGTGGCCGAGGATGTGGATATCGTCGAGAAGGAATCCGGCCAGCATTTGAGCCGCGCAAGGGCTATCGGCATGGCGCTCGATCCGCTCGCGCTTTTGACCGGACGCGTCTCCGTGCAAAGTCTCGAGGCCGACGGGATGGAACTCGATACGGCCCTACTGCCGAAGGGTAACGGTTTCGACCTCGCCAGCATCCGGCTGGACGCGGTGCCGCAGCAGTTGCAGGCGGCGTTTTCCCAGCTGGACAAATTGGCGCAGGCGTTTTTAAGCAGCGGAACCGAGGAAATCGATATTTCCAGCGTCTCGATCCACTTGCCGCCGAGCGAAGCCGGCAAGCCACGCGTCGTTGAAGTGCGTGAACTTTCGTTGACCCCTGACCAGCAGGGCGGATATTCGCTTGAGGGTGAAACGCTGTTTAACGGCGAAATCGCCAGCCTGTCGCTAAAGACATCGGGATCAGGCGGTGTGATCGACGGTTTCGACGCGCGCATCGACGGTTTCGACATCGGTCCTTTTCTGGAAAAATTCGATCCTGAAGGCAATCTTCATGAGGGGCTGAACGTCAAGACCGGTGTCAGCATCCTCGCCCGGCGTTCCATGCCCGGACATGAGCCGCGGCTGGAAATCTCGCTCGGCATGGGCAATGGAATGCTTCTTATCGGCGGCGAGGCTCAGCCCTTCACTGCCGGCACCGTCAACGCGCGCTACGATTTTCAGAAAAACAGTCTTGTCATCGGGAATTCGCGGATCGACCTTGGGCGAACGGCTATTCCGGTCACTGGGGAAATCACGGATACCCAAGAGGGCTTCGGTCTTTCGCTGCGGATCGACAATGCGGTTGCCTCGGCTGAAGCCTCTGGCGAAGACCCCGTTCCTTTCAGCTTGAAGGCGGATGGGCAATTCAATGTCGCGACCAGGCAGCTTGAGGTACCCTCGCTATACGTTACCGGCCCGCTTGGAGACATGGCAGGCTCGCTGAAAATCCGCTTCGGCCAGGGCTCGCCTGAAATCAGTTTCGCCGGACAGATTCCCAAGATGGAGGCCACGGCGGTCAAGCAGCTCTGGCCGTTCTGGATGGCGCACAAGCCGCGCGAGTGGGTGGTCTCCAATCTTTATGGCGGCACGGTCACGAACGGCTCGATTGCGATCTTCATTCCTCAGGGACGGATGTGCGGTCCCGGTTGCCCGCTGGTGCTGGGCGAGAGCGAAATGCAGATCCGCTTCGATATCGACGGTACGCGTCTCAATACCACCGGCGACATTCCGCCGCTGCGCGACGTTGATGCGCATTTCAATCTCGTCGGCAGCCGGATGAATGTCGATCTCAAGAACGCGACATCCTATTTCGCCTCCAATCGGTCGCTTGCGCTGGAGGACAGCCGGTTCTCCATGTCCGACGTCTATGCAAAGCCCCTGCTTGGGAATCTCGAGTTGAATGTTTCGGGCTCGGCCGATGCCGTGGCGGAGCTTGCGACGCTGAAGCCTATCAATGCGCTCAAGGATACGCAGTTCAAGCCGGATGACTTCACCGGCGACGTGACGGCGAATGCAAAGCTGACCGTCGGCATGCTTTCCAGCCAAAATCCACCGCCGCCGGTGTGGACTGCCGATCTCGATCTGAAGAACCTGTCGCTGACAAAGCCGTTTGCTGGCCGCAAGGTGACCGCGCTTGACGGTTTCATGTCCATCAACGACCGGCAGCTCAAGCTTGAAGGCAAGGGCCGGGTGGACGATGTGCCGATGTCTATCGAGATGACGGAGCCGGTGCGCAAGAACAGCGACGTTGCTCCAACGCTGTCGCTGAAAGCAACCCTGAACGAGACGCAGGTCGCCAAGCTTGCACCGGAGCTTTCCACGGTTCTTGGCGGCACGACCGTCGTGGAAATCGATGGCGCGGATACGAAAAGTCAGGAGATACAGCTCGATCTGGCGAAGGCGTCTATCATTCTGCCGGGGCTTGGATGGAGCAAGGGCGTCGGTATTCCGGCAAAAGTGACCTTTACCCTGGAAACCAGCGATGGCCGCACGACGATCAGTGATTTCTCCCTAACCGGGGACGGCTTCGGCGCGGCCGGAGATGTCACCTTCACCAAGAACGGGCTGATTTCCGCCGATCTCAGCCGCGTGCAATTGTCACCTTCCGACAATTACGCCGTCGCCGTCACTGCCTCCAAAAACGGATACAGCATCAACGCTTCGGGAAAATCTGCCGATCTCCGGCCTTTCCTCTCAAAGCTTCGCAGTTCCTCAGGGGCAGGTGACGGCACATCGCGTTCGCAGCCGTCCCTTGCCATCAAGGCGCAACTCGACAAGGTCTACGGCTTCAATGACGAGATCCTTTCCAATGTCAGTGCCGATGTCAGTGTGCGTGACGGCAAGGTCCGTTCGGTCGATTTTCGCGGCGTCACCGGCAGAGGTCAGGCGGTTGTGGCTCAGACGACCAATCGCGGCGCGACGGGAACCGTGACGCTCACCAGCAGCGATGCCGGTTCTCTTGCCCGTTTCACCAATATCTACACCCGCATTCGCGGTGGTCTTCTCAATCTCGCACTTTCGACCGTCAACGGCAGCGACTGGAGCGGCTCGCTCGATCTGCGCAATTTCGCCGTCGTCAACGAAGCGAAGCTTCAGGATATCGTCGCCACGCCGACGGGCGATGACGGCCGGAGCCTCAACACGGCGGTCCGCCGTAACATCGATGTCAGCTCGGAGAAATTCCAGCGCGGTTTTGCCCGGCTCGTTTACGTCAACGGCTCGGTTGCGGTGGAAAACGGCGTGGTGCGCGGCGAGCAGATCGGTGCGACGTTCCAGGGCCTGCTGAAAGACCAGAACGGCCGTATGGACATGACCGGCACCTTCATGCCCGCCTATGGCCTGAACCGGCTGTTCGGCGAGCTGCCCTTTATCGGCATCTTCCTCGGAAACGGCCGAGACCGCGGTCTGCTCGGCATCACCTTCAAGCTTTCCGGCCAGACGGACCAGCCGAAGCTGACTATAAACCCGCTGTCGCTAATTGCGCCGGGCGTCTTCAGGCAGATTTTCGAGTTTCAATAAAAAGGGCCGCTTCCGCGGCCCTTCATCTGATGATTTGCGCGGGTGTTACGCCGGGCGAACGAGAACGTGCTTCTTCTTGCCAACCGAAAGCTTGATGATGCCATCGCCGGTGATCTCGGCGGAACCGATCATCTGGCGATCGTCGGATACGCCCTTGTCGTTGATCTTTACCGCGCCGCCCTGAACGTGACGGCGGGCTTCGCCATTCGAGCCGGCAAGGCCAGCGCGGACGATGAGCGACAGGACGCCGACGCCGGCATCGAGTTCGGATGCCGGAACCTCGATGGAGGGCAGGTTTTCAGCAAGCGCGCCTTCCTCGAAAGTCTTGCGCGCCGTTTCGGCGGCTTCTTCGGCAGCAGCGCGGCCATGCAGGATAGCCGTGACTTCGGTTGCGAGGATTTTCTTCGCCTCGTTGATTTCAGATCCGCCAAGGGCGGCGATGCGTGCGATCTCATCCATCGGCAGCGTGGTGAAGAGCTTCGCGAAGCGAACCACGTCCGCGTCTTCCGTGTTGCGCCAGTATTGCCAGAAATCATAGACCGGCAGCAGGTCCTTGTTGAGCCAGACGGCACCGGACGCGGACTTGCCCATCTTCGCACCCGAAGACGTGGTCAAAAGCGGGGAGGTCAGCGCATAGAGCTGCGGTGTCCCCATGCGGTGACCGAGGTCGATGCCGTTGATGATGTTGCCCCACTGGTCAGAGCCGCCCATCTGCAGGCGGCAGCCGGTACGCTGGTTCAGCTCCACGAAATCGTAGGCCTGGAGGATCATGTAATTGAATTCGAGGAAGGACAGCGACTGCTCGCGGTCGAGGCGCGTCTTCACGCTGTCGAAGGACAGCATGCGGTTGACCGAGAAGTGGCGGCCGACGTCGCGCAGGAATTCGAGGTAGTTGAGCCCACGCAGCCAGTCGGCATTGTTGATCATCAGCGCCGGATTTTCCGCGCGATCGTAATCGAGGTAGTTGGCGAAGACGTGCTTGAGCGAGGTGATGTTGTCCTCGATCATGTCGATCGTCATCAGCTTGCGGGCCTCCTCCTTGAAGGAGGGATCGCCAACCATGCCGGTGCCGCCGCCCATCAGCGAAATCGGCTGGTGACCGGTCTTCTGCATCCAGTGCAGCATCATGATCTGGGTGAGGTGGCCGACATGCAGGCTGGAGGCCGTCGGGTCATAGCCGATATAGGCGGTCACGGTTTCCTTGGCGAACAGTTCGTCGAGACCCGACTCGTCGGAGATCTGGTGAATGAAGCCGCGCTCATCGAGCGTGCGGAGGAAATCGGACTTGAACCTGGACATAACCTTTTTCTTTCTGGTTGGACCTTTGCCGTCATTGTCTGTCAATGAACGCGGGGGGGCTTTACCATTGTTTTTTGAAAAGTGCACCCGTTTCGGCCATGAATAACGGCGATTCATCTCCGCATGATTCGATATTGAAAGGGAGCAGCGCGTGGGCGAGGTCAAAACGGCAATCGGGCTGATGAGCGGGACGTCGATGGACGGCATCGATATCGGCCTGTTGCGCACGGATGGCGAAAACGTGGTCCGGCATGGGCCGAGCGGTTATTTCCCCTATGATCCGGGCCTGCGCGCCACGTGGCAGAAGGCGCTGGTTACGGCCAAAGCCATTCGCGAACGGCGCGAGCGTCCGGGTGACCTCGCGGATGCGGAACGCAAGCTGACGCTTGCCCATGCGGCGGCAGTCAAATCCTTCCTCCACCGCCATCGGCTTGAAGCCAGCGATATAGACGTGATCGGTTTTCATGGCCAGACGGTGCTGCATCGGCCGGATGAGGCGTTGACCGTGCAGATCGGCGACGGCGCGCTTCTGGCCGAGGAAACCGGTATCGATGTGGTGTACGACATGCGTGCCAACGACATGGTGCATGGCGGGCAGGGCGCACCGCTCATTCCTGCGTACCACATGGCGCTCTCCGCCAATCTGCCTGATGGCTTCGAAACGCCCGCCGTCTTCGTCAATATCGGCGGCATATCCAATCTCACCTATATCGGCGAGGGAGGGCGGCTTGCGGCTTTCGATAGCGGTCCCGGCAATATGCTGATCGACCAGTGGATCGAGGCGCATACGGGCAAAGCCTTCGACAAGGGCGGCAGGACGGCGGCGGGCGGCAGCGTCGTTGCCTCGCTCGTCACGCGCTACATGGAAAGCCCGTTCTTCTCGGCCAATATCCGCCGCTCGCTTGACCGCAGCGATTTCGTGCCGCCGCAAAAGGGCGAGGTTTCGCTGGCGGACGGCGCACGCACGCTGTCGCATCTGACGGGTGCCGCGATCCTCAAATCGGCGAGCTATCTGCCGGAAGCGGCTAAGACCTATGTGATCTGCGGCGGCGGGCGGCTCAATCCTGTTATCATGGAAGAGTTTGCGAGCCTTGCTGCCAAGCAGGGTGCGCGGGTAATCGCGGCGGAAGAGGCGGGGTTCGACGGCGGGGCGATGGAGGCTGAGGCCTGGGCCTATCTGGCGGTGCGATCGCTGAAGGGGCTGCCGCTAACCTATCCGGGGACGACCGGTGTGAATGAGCCGGTTACGGGTGGGGTTTTGGTCAGGGCGTAATAGACGATGGCGGGCTTGGCTCACCCCCTCTGCCCTGCAGGTCAGAGGGGGTGAGCCAAGCCCGCCGTCGATCATTGTAGGTAGATCAACACTGACCTAAGCTGCGCTCCTAAATCACCGAATGCGCTTCGCTGCCGGTTCCGGAACCAGTTCGCCATTCAGGCGGCGGTCGAGGTAGTCCTCACATTCGCTCATCAGCTCATCAACCTTGCCGTTGAAGAAGTGGTTGGCGCCGGGAAGGGTGCGGTGGGTGATGAGAATGCCCTTCTGGGTCTTCAGCTTTTCGACCAGACCGTTGACGTCCTTCTCAGGCGCGACCTTGTCGGCGTCGCCATTGATGATGAGGCCGGAAGACGGGCAGGGGGCGAGGAAAGAGAAGTCGTAGGTGTTGGGCTGCGGCGCAATCGACATGAAACCTTCGATTTCCGGGCGACGCATCAGAAGCTGCATGCCGATCCAGGCGCCGAAGGAATAACCGGCGACCCAGCAGCTTTTCGAATCGGGATGCAGGCTCTGCACCCAGTCGAGAGCGGACGCGGCATCGGAAAGCTCGCCGGCGCCATGGTCAAACTCGCCCTGGCTGCGGCCGATGGAGCGGAAGTTGAACCGGAGCGTCGTGAAACCGCGCTTCTGGAAAAGATAGAAGAGCTGATAAACGATCTGGTTGTTCATCGTCCCGCCGAACTGCGGGTGCGGATGAAGGATGATCGCTATCGGCGCGCTCTTTTCCTTGGAGGGTTGATAACGGCCTTCGAGGCGACCCGCAGGGCCGTTAAAAATGACTTCGGGCATTGGTACTCCGGTCGTGTTTTTTCATTCTCCAACCGCATTCTTCCGACGAGAAGACTTGACGAACTGTGTCATCTTTTCTAGAACGCAGTTTAGAATAATTCGAAACTTTGCGTGTGCTTAAGCACTCGGACCGTGTCATAAGGCAAGCGCAACTGTAATTTCAAGAAAAATGCGTTTTGGCGCATGGAAGATTGAGCGAAGCTTTTCCGCGATGACGGTTTTGACGCGCACATATATGGACTGGAACGCCACGGCGCCGCTTTTGCCTGCCGTGCGGGATGTTCTTGTCCGCGCTCTCGATATCACGGGTAATCCGTCCTCCGTACACCGGGAAGGGCGCGCAGCCCGTGCGGCCGTCGAGGCCGCGCGTCGTGACGTTGCTGTGGTCTGCGGCGCCCAGGCGTCGCATGTGACCTTTACGAGCGGTGCGACCGAAGCGGCCAATCTGGTGCTTTCGCCTGAATTCAAGATGGGGCGCGCTCCCGTACGCTATGGTCGTCTTTACGTTTCGGCGATCGAACACCCCGCTTTTCGTGAAGGAGGCCGGTTCGGCAAGGCTGACGTTACGGAAATTCCCGTTACGTCAGCGGGTGTCATCGATCTTGCGGCCCTTGAGGCGCTGCTGTCAGTGCACGACAAGTCCACTGGCCTGCCGATGGTCGCCTGCATGCTGGTCAATAATGAGACCGGCATTCTTCAGCCGGTGGCTGAAGCGGCGCGGCTTGCACATGCAGCTGGGGGATTGATGGTCGTCGATGCCGTGCAGGCTGCCGGCCGCGTTCCGCTCGATATCAATGCATTGGAGGCCGATTTCCTTGTGATCTCGTCCCATAAGCTTGGTGGTCCGAAGGGTGCGGGGGCGCTGGTGTCCCGCGGCGAGGTGATGATGCCGAAGCCGTTGATCCATGGTGGCGGCCAGGAAAAGGGACATCGTTCCGGTACTGAAAATACCCTGTCGGTCATCGGTTTCGGTGCCGCCGCCGCTATTGCTGCGCAAAACCTCGAGACCGAAGCGACGCGTCTTGCAGCGCTGCGCGCAAGGCTGGAAGACGGCATGCGGGCAGTCGCGCCTGACGTGATCATCTACGGTGAGGATGTCGGCCGTGTCGGCAATACCACGTTTTTCACCTTGCCCGGTTTGAAGGCGGAAACGGGCCAGATTGCATTCGATATCGAAGGCATTGCGCTCTCGGCCGGTTCGGCCTGCTCTTCCGGCAAGGTGGGTGAAAGCCATGTGCTGACGGCGATGGGACGCGATCCCAAGCTTGGCGCACTCAGGATTTCGCTTGGTCATGCGACTGATGAGGCGGATATCGAGCGCGCGCTCGCAGCCTTTACGAAAATTGCCGGGCGGCGCAGGCTGACCGGTCAGGCCGCTTAAAATGCGGCAAAGAATTGCGGAATAGCAATTTTCCGCTTGCCGGGATGTGTGAAAAGCGCCATCCCGCACTTACATGGGTATAAGCTCCGCCCCGTTTATACGGGCCCGGATTATTTGCCCGAAGATGGATGAAGGCGGCTATCCGCCTTGATACGTTGACAAGCCACCGGACCTTGGCTCCGGCGAGATTGGAGAACGACATGGCAGCGGTTCAGGAAACGATCGATCAGGTTCGCCAGATCGATGTGGACCAGTATAAATACGGCTTCGAAACCGAAATTGAAGTCGACAAGGCCCCGAAGGGCCTTTCGGAAGAGGTGATCCGCTTCATCTCGGCCAAGAAGCAGGAGCCGGAATGGATGCTGGAATGGCGTCTTGAGGCTTACAAGCGCTGGCTGACGATGGAAGAGCCGACATGGGCGCGCGTCAGCTACCCCAAGATCGACTTCAACGATCTCTATTATTATGCCGCACCGAAAAGCACGCCCGGCCCGAAGTCGCTGGACGAAGTCGATCCGGAGCTGCTGAAGGTTTACGAGAAGCTGGGCATTCCGCTGAAGGAACAGGAAATCCTGGCCGGCGTGGAAAACCGTCGTGTGGCCGTGGATGCCGTGTTCGACAGCGTCTCCGTTGTCACCACCTTCAAGGCGGAACTGGCAAAGGCCGGCGTGATCTTCATGTCGATCTCCGAAGCCGTGCGCGAATATCCTGATCTGGTGAAGAAATATCTCGGTTCGGTCGTGCCGCAGACGGACAATTTCTACGCAACGCTGAACTCGGCCGTCTTTACCGATGGTTCCTTCGTGTTCGTGCCGAAAGGCGTTCGGTGCCCGATGGAGCTTTCCACCTATTTTCGCATCAACGAAAAGAACACCGGACAGTTCGAGCGCACGCTGATCATCGCTGAAGAGGGCGCCTACGTCTCCTATCTGGAAGGCTGCACCGCGCCGCAGCGCGACGAGAACCAGCTTCACGCCGCCGTGGTGGAACTGGTGGCACTCGACGATGCCGAAATCAAATATTCCACCGTCCAGAACTGGTATCCGGGCGACAAGGACGGCAAGGGCGGCATCTACAACTTCGTGACCAAGCGCGGCGATTGCCGTGGCAACCGTTCGAAGATTTCGTGGACGCAGGTTGAAACCGGCTCGGCCATCACCTGGAAATACCCGTCCTGCATTTTGCGCGGCGACGACAGCCGTGGCGAATTCTATTCGATCGCGGTTTCCAACGGCCATCAGCAGATCGACAGTGGCACCAAGATGATCCATCTCGGCAAGAACACGTCGAGCCGCATCATCGCCAAGGGCATTGCCGCCGGTTTCTCGGAAAACGTCTATCGCGGGCAGGTCTCGGCTCACCGCAAGGCGACCAACACGCGCAACTTCACGCAGTGCGACTCGCTTCTGATCGGCGACAAGTGCGGCGCGCATACCGTGCCCTATATCGAGGCGAAGAACTCGTCTGCTCATTTCGAGCATGAGGCGACCACGTCGAAGATTTCCGAAGACCAGCTGTTCTATTGCCTGCAGCGCGGCATCCCCGAGGAGTCGGCGATCGCACTGATCGTCAATGGCTTTGTGAAGGATGTTATCCAGCAGCTGCCGATGGAGTTTGCGGTTGAAGCGCAGAAGCTGATCGGCATTTCGCTGGAAGGTTCGGTCGGCTGATCGTCATACGAATACGCACTTTGAGTGCGCGGTTTCGCGCACCTTCGCTCACACTATTCTTAGGATAAAACCATGCTTGAAATCATCGACCTGCACGCAAAGATCGCCGATACCGAAACCGAGATCATCAAGGGCCTCAACCTTAAGGTTGCTGCCGGTGAAGTTGCGGCCATCATGGGCCCGAACGGTTCCGGCAAGTCGACGCTGTCCTACATCCTGTCGGGCCGCGAAGACTATGAAGTCACCTCCGGTGACATCCTCTATAACGGCGAAAGCATTCTGGAACTGGATGCCGCCGAGCGCGCTGCCAAGGGTATTTTCCTGGCCTTCCAGTATCCCGTCGAAATTCCGGGTGTTGCCACCATGCAGTTCCTCAAGGTTGCTATGAACGAGCAACGCAAGGCGCGCGGCGAGGCCGAGCTTACGACGCCGGACTTCATCCGTCGCGTCAAGGAAGCTGCCGGCGATCTGAAGATCGACATGGACATGCTGAAGCGTCCGCTGAACGTCGGTTTCTCCGGCGGTGAGAAGAAGCGCGCCGAAATCCTGCAGATGGCACTGCTGGAGCCGAAGCTCTGCGTTCTCGACGAAACCGATAGCGGCCTCGACATCGACGCGCTGAAGATTGTGGCTGATGGCGTCAATGCGCTGAAGTCGCCGGATCGCGCCACTGTCGTCATCACCCACTACCAGCGCCTGCTCGATTACATCGTGCCTGATAGCGTTCACGTTCTCTACAAGGGCAAGATCATCCGTTCGGGCGACAAGGCCCTGGCGCTGGAGCTGGAAAACAATGGTTACGCCGACATCATCGGTGAAGCGGCCTAAGCCAGAGGCCAGGAGGTGATGTCCATGAACATTCAAACGACCAATCGGCTGACGCCAGCGGAAACCGCGCTGATCGACGCCTATACCGCCAAGTTCAGCGAATTGCCGGGCAATGGTGCGGTTGTCGCCGCCCGTGACGTGCTGTTCGACGATCTGAAGACCGGCGGTCTTCCGACCCGCCGCATCGAGGCGTGGCACTATACCGATCTCAAGAGCCTGTTGCGTGCCATTCCCGAGGACCAGCCCGCACCTGTTATCGAAAAGCAGGCGTCTGTTGTCGCCGGCTCGTCCGTCGCCTACGTGCTGCATGGCACGGCCAATGTCGGCAAGATCGAAGATATCAGCGTTTCCAGCTTTGCCGAGAGCCTGCTTGACGGCTCGGCCGCCACAGGCCTTGCGGAAGCCAGCAAGGACGACGTGATCGGTCGTATCAACGGCAGCTTCGTGCGCGACGGCCTGACGCTCGACATTCCCGCCGATGCCGAGATCGAAAAGCCGATCGAATTGCAGGCGATCCATGGCGCAGGTCAGGTTCACAGCCGCTTCCCGGTGCGCTTCGGCAAGGGTTCGAAGGCGACCGTCATCGAGCGTCACCTTTCGGTGACTTCGGATGCCGCCCTGGTTTCCTCCGTCACCGACATCGTTGTCGAAGACGGTGCGGAAGTGACCTGGATCATCCTGCAGCAACAGGGCGCGGCCGATATTCATCTTGGCCAGCTGCGCATGAAAATCGGTGCGGACGCCAAGATTCGTCTGTTCGTCATCAATGCCGGCGGCAAGCTGGTGCGGCAGGAACTGCGCATCGACGTGGACGGCGAGGGTACTGACCTCACCGTTCGCGGCGTCAACCTGTTGGGCGGCGAAACCCATACCGACGTGACGATGGTTCTTGGCCACAACGTGCCGAACACGACCTCGACGGAAGTGTTCCGCAACGTGGTCTTCGACCGTGCAAAGGGCATTTTCCAGGGCATGATCCGGGTTGCCCCCGATGCCCAGAAGACCGATGCGAAGATGGCGTGCAATACGCTGCTGATGTCTGACGATGGCGAGTTCTCGGCAAAGCCGGAGCTTGAAATCTTCGCCGACGACGTTCAGTGCGGTCACGGTGCGACGGTTGCCGATATTGACGACAACCATCTCTATTATCTGATGGCGCGCGGCGTGCCGCGGGCAAAAGCGCGGGCGATGCTCGTCAATGCCTTCGTCGCTGAGATCGCCGAGGAACTGGAAGAAGAAAATCTGGTAGAGGCGCTAGAGACTATCATCTCCGGCTGGCTGGAACATCATGCCTGAGAGCGAACGCGCCGCATTGGCGGCCCCTTATGACGTTGAAGCCGTGCGGAAGGATTTCCCGATCCTGTCGCGCGAGGTCTATGGCAAGCCGCTGGTCTATCTCGACAACGGCGCGTCCGCTCAAAAACCGCAGGTGGTCATCGACGCCGTTTCGCATGCTTATTCCAATGAATACGCGAATGTGCATCGTGGCCTGCATTTCCTCTCCAATGCCGCAACCGACGCCTATGAGGCGGCGCGCGAAAAGGTGCGCCGTTTCCTGAATGCCGGTTCGGTGGACGAGATCGTCTTCACCAAATCCTCCACCGAGGCGATCAATACCGTTGCTTACGGTTACGGCATGCCAAAGATCGGCGAGGGCGACGAGATCGTCATCTCGATCATGGAACATCACTCCAACATCGTGCCGTGGCATTTCATTCGCGAGCGGCAGGGCGCCAAGCTTGTCTGGGTGCCTGTCGATGATGACGGCGCGTTCCATATCGAGGCTTTCGAAAAAAGCCTGACGGAGCGCACCAAGCTCGTTGCCATCACCCATATGTCGAATGCGCTGGGCACCATCGTGCCGGTCAAGGAAATCTGCCGCATCGCCCATGAGCGCGGCATTCCGGTGCTTGTCGATGGCTCTCAGGGCGCGGTTCACATGCCGGTCGACGTGCGTGATATCGATTGCGACTGGTACGTCATGACCGGCCACAAGCTTTACGGTCCCTCGGGCATCGGCGTGCTCTACGGCAAGGCTGACCGCCTGAGCGAGATGCGGCCGTTCCAGGGCGGCGGCGAGATGATCCTCGACGTGTCCGAAGACAATGTGACCTATAACGAGCCGCCGCATCGTTTCGAAGCGGGAACGCCGCCCATCGTGCAGGCTATCGGTCTTGGCTATGCGCTTGATTATATGGACAATCTCGGCCGTGCCGCGATTGCAGCCCACGAGGCTGATCTTGCGGCCTATGCTGCCGAGCGGCTGCGCGAGGTCAACTCACTGCGAATCATCGGCAATGCGCCTGATAAGGGCGGTATCTTCTCCTTCGAACTCGAGGGCATCCATGCCCATGACGTGTCGATGGTGATAGACCGGCGCGGCGTTGCCGTGCGTGCCGGCACTCATTGTGCCATGCCGCTCTTGAAACGGTTCGGCGTCACCTCCACATGCCGGGCATCGTTCGGCCTTTACAATACCCGCGCCGAAGTAGATCGTCTTGTCGAGGCGCTTGATTATGCGCGCAAATTTTTCGCCTGATATCAGGATTGAGGTTCAGGACCATGACTGCCGAAGCCACTGCAAAGACCCATGATGTGACCGAAGACGCTGCAAAGCCGTCTTCCATTGCGCCCGACGAGCTGGCGCGTCTTAGCGACGACGTGATCGCGGCGCTGAAAACCGTGTACGATCCGGAAATTCCGGCCGATATTTTCGAACTCGGTCTCGTTTACAAGATCGACATCGAGGACGACCGGATGGTCAAGATCGTCATGACGCTGACAGCGCCCGGCTGCCCGGTGGCCGGCGAAATGCCGGGCTGGGTGGAAAATGCCGTCGGCGCGGTCGAAGGTGTTTCCGGTGTCGAAGTGTCGATGACCTTCGATCCGCCGTGGACGCCGGACCGCATGTCGGAAGAGGCTCAGGTCGCCGTCGGCTGGTATTGAAACTGACGTGATTTTGACAGGCGTCATCCCTTGATGGCGCCTTCAAGCGCTATTAAATTGAAATCCATAAACATCGAGCCTTGAACTCGATTGTCGAAGGAGAATTAAGCCCATGGGCTTTGCGATCATGACCATGACCGGGGCTGCTGCCTCGCGCATTAAAGCAATCGTCGAGAATTCCGGCCCGGACGCCAAGGGTGTGCGCGTCGGCATCAAGAAGGGCGGCTGCGCGGGCATGGAATATACCATCGACCTCGTGACGGAGGCGGATGCGAAGGACGATCTGGTCGAATTCGATGGAGCCAAGGTGTGGGTTCAGCCCTCCGCCGTGCTCTATCTGCTCGGCACCCAGATGGATTTTGAAGTGACCAAGATGCGCTCCGGCTTCACCTTCAACAACCCGAACCAGACGTCCGCTTGCGGCTGCGGTGAGTCGGTGGAACTGAAGCCTGCCGATCTGGCGGCGCTGGCGAAGCAGCGCGAGGCTGAAGCCAGCGTTTGATTGGCTGCGCCATTTTTCCGATCAGCGGGATGATTGCTGTTTCAGCGTATCGATAAAATCTGCCAGCGGATGAATCGATGGCGTCGTTGTCAAAAGCGGCTCGAGAGCTGCTGCAATCTTCCCGCAATCCTCCTCGGCAAGTGGTCGAAGGCTGGAACTGACTTTGTTGTAGTCGGGCGTTCCGCGTGACGCGAGGGAGCGATTGATCACAAACAGTTCCGTTTGCCCGTCAATTCGTTCCACGAAGAGCGCAAGCGAACCGCCGTCTGCAGCAGCGGCGCTATCCGATACCGATTTGAACATCGAAACTCTCCGTAAATCATGAACCCATTCGGTCGAGGCCGTTGCAGCCTCGACGGCTCGTTTCACTCGTGTCGCAGCGCCTCGATCGGGCTCAAACTCGCTGCCCGCCGCGCCGGGAAATAGCCGAAAATCACGCCGATGGCAGCCGAGAAGGCGAAGGCGAGGAAGATGATCGACGGGCTGGTGACGAAGGGCACGTTGAGGAAGCTGACGACGCCATAGGCAAGGCCAAGGCCCGTCAAGATGCCGACCGTGCCGCCCAGGGCAGAGAGCATGACGGCTTCCACCAGAAACTGCGTCAGTACCTGTTTTTCCAGTGCGCCGATGGCGAGGCGAATGCCGATCTCGCGGGTGCGCTCGGTTACCGAAACCAGCATGATGTTCATGATGCCGATGCCGCCGACCAGCAGGCTGACGGCTGCAACCGCACCCAGAAGCCCGGTGAGCAGCGTTGTCGTGCCGGTCATGGCCGAGGCGATCTGCGTCATGTCGTTGACGGTGAAATCATCCTCGCGGCCAATGTTGATGCGCCGCCGCTCGCGCAGCAGGTTCTGCAGGTCGCTTTGCACCTTGGCGGTGGAAACGCCGTCCTGCGCGGAGACCATGATCGAGGAAATGGTGGTGGTGCCGCCAATGCGCCGCTGATGGATTTTGAGCGGCATGATGATCGTGTCATCCTGATCGTCGCCAAGGCCGGATTGGCCTTTTCGGGCGAGAACACCGATGACGGGGCAGGAGATGTTGCTGACGCGGATTGTCTGTCCGACCGGGTTTTCAGCGCCAAATAGTTCCTGCCGCACCGTTTCGCCGATGATGCAGCCTATCTGCCCTCCGCGATCTTCGGCCGGCTGGAAGTCACGGCCCAGCGCAAGCGTCCAGTCCTGTGCCACAAGATAATCATTGGTGGTGCCGATGACGCTTGTCTGGTGGTTCTTGCCGCCGAAAATGACCGTTGCGGCGGAGCTGCGGTTTTGCGGAGCAACGGCGCGCAGGCCGCTGATCTGGTTGCGGATCGCCTCGACATCGCGATCATCGAAACGTTTGGCTTCCGTGCTGGCGCGGCCGGGCCCGAACTGGCCGGGGCGCACGAACAGCATGTTGGTGCCGAGCCGCGACAATTCCGATTTCACCTGTTCGGTCGTGCCGTTGCCGATGGTTACCATGGCGATGACGGCGGCAACACCGATGACGACGCCGAGCACGGTGAGGAAGGAGCGGAGCAGGTTGCGGCTGATGGCGCGCAGCGCAAGACGCGACGTTTCAAAGAACATCGGAAGTCTCCTTGTTTTCCGCTGCGCTGTCGGAGGCGAGATGGCCGTCCACGAAACGCAGGAGGCGTCCCGCATGGGCAGCGATATCCTCTTCATGCGTGACCATGACGACGGTAATGCCCTTGTCGCGGTTGAGCGTGGTGATCAGCTCCATGATCTCGGCGCTGGTTTTGGTGTCGAGGTTGCCTGTGGGTTCGTCGGCCAGAAGCAGCGCGGGGCGGGTGACAATCGCCCGTGCAATGGCCACACGCTGCTGCTGACCGCCGGAAAGCTCCTGCGTCGTGTGGTGCTCGCGGCCCTTCAGACCCACCTGTGCCAGCGCCTCCATGGCGCGCGCGCGCCGTTCCGAGGCTTTCATGCCCCGGTACACGAGCGGCAGCTCGACATTTTCCACCGCCGAGGTGCGCGACAGAAGGTTGAAGCCCTGAAACACGAAACCCAGCATGTGGCGGCGCAGCAGCGTCAGATGTTCATTGTCGAAACCGCTGGTCGGCACGCCCTGAAACAGATATTCGCCCGATGTCGGCACATCCAGGCAGCCGATGATGTTCATCGAGGTGGATTTGCCGGAGCCGGATGGCCCCATGATAGCGACGAATTCCTTCTCGTGGATCGACAGGCTGACGCCGTCAAGCGCACGGATCGTCGCTTCGCCCCGGCCATATTGCTTGACGACATCGCGGAATTCTATGAGCGGCGGCTGTTGCATGTGGTTTTCCTCCGTCAGCCGGCGTTGCGGGCTGAGGCGTCGGTAATCACCAGATCGTCGGCCTTCAACTCGCCCGATTTTACCACGGTATGCTGGCCATCGGTGGAGCCGGTTTCGATCGAAACCGAGACGGGCGTGTTGTTACGCAGCACCCACACCGTTCTTTTGCCTGTCGCGGCCGGACCGGCATCGCGGTTCTGCGACCGGCCCATGCGGGGAGGGCGGAACAGGCTCATCAAGCCACCGCCACGGGAGGCGGATTCGCGCGGCGGTGTATATCGGAGCGCGGAATTCGGCACCAGCAGCGTATTCTTGATCTCCTCAACGACGATATTGGCGGTTGCCGTCATGCCGGGGCGCAGCAGCAATTCCTCATTGTCCACCGTCAATATGCCCTTGTAGGTCACTACGTTAGACACGGTCTCGGAGGCGAAACGCACGGTCTCTATTTCAGCCGGGAAGCTACGGTCGGGATAGGCATCGACGTTGAAGGTGGCCTTCTGCCCGGTTTCAACCTTGCCGACATCCGCCTCATCCACCGACACCTGCAATTCCATATGGCGCAGATCGCCAGCAATGGTGAACAGCACGGGAGCGTTGAGCGAGGAGGCGACGGTGGCGCCGGGATCGACACTGCGGGTGAGGATGACACCATCGATGGGCGAGACGATCTTTGCCTTGCCGAGATTGACCTCGGCCAGCCGCAAATCCGCTTCCGCCGAAAGCACGGTCGCCTCGTTGACCTGTAGCGTGGCGCCGGCGGCATCGTGGTTGAACTGCGCGGCATCCAGATCCTGCTGGCTGGAGACCCGGCTCTGGACGAGGGACCGCAGACGCTCCATCGATGTTTTTGCCGAGCCGAGGTCGGCGCGCGCCTTCAGCACATTGGCCTTGGCGGAGGCAAGCTTGGCGCGGGCGCTCTGCACGTCGGCCTCCAGCTTGTTGGTGTCCAGTTCCGCCAGAATATCGCCTGATTTGACCGGACTGTTATAGGTAACGTTGACCTTGCGAATGGTGCCGGACAATTCGCTCGATATGTCGACCTGATCGGTCGGCTGGACTGAGCCGGTGGAGGTTACGATGACGGAAAGGTCGCCCTGTCTCGCCGCTTCCGTGGTGTAGGTATAGGCGACGCCTGCGGCACGCGACTGGTAATAATAACCAAGGCCCCCGCCGATCAGCGCCACGGCTGCTGCGGCATAGAGATAGCGGCGCGACTTCTTCTTTCTACCTGACCTGCTGGTACCCAGAATGTCCCGCAGATCGGGCTGGCTGTTTTCCGTGTCGCGGCCATTGGTGTTGGCGTCATTCATTTTCGTCACCCGCAAAATTCAAAATACCACAGAGGATTGTTTCCAACCCCTGTTTCCGGTCCGTCTGTCGCTGTTTGTATTCCTCTGATTGTGGGAAGTGACATAGCTTGCCCAAAGGGGGAAGTGAAAACTTGGTAATATTTATGATAGCTCTGGTCTGCTAGAGATAAATCCGAAAAGGCCGATGTCATTGATGTGGCGCCGGTTTCAGCAGCGACATGCAGGACGATGATATAATGAACGACAATGTGGTGAAGTTCCGCAAACCGGCGCCCCCGAAAAAGCCGCGCCAGCCGCTTGGGCCAAAATCAAAAAAAGCCCTGACGATCGCCGCCATCATCGCTTTTTTCGCCGCCGCCTGGGGGTATTTTACGCTGTTCGGGCAGGGGTGACGCTCTGAAAGCCGTATTGGCTATAGACGCCGCATGGACTGTTACCCAGCCAAGCGGGGTCGCCTTGGTCATCAACGATGGAACAGGCTGGACGCTGCGTGCCGCCGCATCTTCCTACGTTGGCTTCCTTGCCTGTGGAACCGATATCCCGGTTCTCGCTGATCGCCCCAGGGGATCAGTTGCCGAAGCATCGGCGCTTCTGGCGGCCGCAGAAGCCCTTACGGGATGCAAGATCGATCTCGTTACGATTGATATGCCGCTCTCGCATCAACCGATTACTGCCCGCCGTGCTTCGGACAATCTGGTGTCTTCCGCCTATGGTTCCCGGCAATGCGGCACCCACACCCCAAATGCAATCAGGCCCGGCAAGGTCAGTGATGACCTCAAAATGGGGTTTGAACTTGCGGGATATCCGTTATTAACCAGGGAAATCAGCAGTCCCGGTCTGCTCGAAGTCTACCCGCACCCTGCGCTCGTTGAACTGACCAACGCCGCGAAACGGCTTCCGTATAAGCAGGGAAAAGTCGGCAGCTACTGGCGGTCGGATACGTCCGCAGACCGTCGCGCCAAACTCCTCGAGGTCTGGTCTTTCATCATCGCACATCTGGATCGACGGATAGGTGGGGTTGCCGATGCACTCATCATTCCCGCGACGAACGCAAAGGGATGGGAGATGAAGGCTTTTGAGGACAAGATGGATGCCGTCGTGTGCGCCTGGGTCGGGATTTGTGCTTTGGAGAGTGAAGCAGTGCCGTATGGCGACGACATTTCCGCGATCTGGATCCCGAAAGCGGCAGTTTAGATGGAGATGGCGACCCCTGCAGGATTCGAACCTGCGACATTCGACTTAGAAGGTCGACGCTCTATCCAGCTGAGCTAAGGGGCCGTCGTGCCGGACTATTATTGCTCCGGCTGAAAATCGTTCAGTGCGTCTTCTTCAATGCGTCCAGGGCTGGGTGCGGTTGAAGCGGAAATTATCCGTGTAGGATACAACCTTGCGGGTTGCTTCCTTTGGCTGGATGACGCGGTATTCGATGCCCTTGCGCTGCGCATAGGCTTCGGCCTGTTCCTGCGTCTCGAATGTCAGCTTGACCTGCTGCTTCATGTCGGATGTCGAGGTGTATCCCATGATCGGATCGATCTTGCGCGGGACCTCAGCGTCGAATTCCAGAACCCAGACATTGGTTTTCGCCTTGCCGGATTGCATGGCGGTCTTTGCAGGGCGGTAAATCTTCGCAGACATGTCGAAACTGCTCCGGTTGGGCGGTGGGGCATGCGCCCCGGATTACTATTCACGTACCTGAATAGAATAACCAAATCGTGTCAGGAACGCTGAATTTGAAATGGACCGACTCCATGTGAGAGTCAAGACGATTATCCCTTGCGGCCTCTTAACGGTCCCACCGCGTTGCATGAGTTTTCAACAATCGAGGCAATGGGCTCAACAAAGATGAATTTCCCTGTTGCGGACTGCGGGTGAACCGTGTATTCCCCAGCCATCGCCTCGGCGGAGTGTAGCGCAGTCTGGTAGCGCATCTGGTTTGGGACCAGAGGGTCGGGAGTTCGAATCTCTCCACTCCGACCATTTAAAGCGAAACATTCGCTTGTAGGTGTAACCCCTTTAAATAATAGCTTCCGTTCAGTCCGCTGAAGGTCCGGCCAATGTGCTTTCGGCCGTGCCGATCGTCATGACATTGCCGCGCCATGCAACCGCGCTGCCGATCCAGCTGCGTACCCAGACGAATGGCATGATGACATCCCGCGCGACCATTGCCGGAAGGGTATAGAGGGATACCGGCCACCGGTTGAGAGCTGCGAGCGCCAGTTCCGGGCCGTACATGATGGAGAGTACGGCAATCGCGGTGACGGCAAGGTTCGCATCCGCGGCAACGGCGGCGGCGAGCGCGAAGAGGAGCGGGGGAAGCGCGCCGGTGAGGATTTCCGGGGCGAAATATTGCGGGAAGGTGACGCGCCGCAGCCGCGCCCAGCGGGTCTGCCGCGACCAGATCTCACCGGCATGGCGCTGTCCGAGCGGCTGCTCGAACGGGGCCGACACCAGATGTACCTTGCGACCGGCGTTTCTGACCAGCTTCGTGGAAGCGGCATCTTCGGCGATTTCGGCGGCGAGCGCGCGGATGCCGCCGCGCTCTTCCAGGAACGGCTTGTTCCACAACATCGATTTGCCCTGCGCGAAGCCCATGCCGATGGCTTCCGCCGCATATTGCCAGCGGCCTTGCGAGCCGTTGAGGAAGGCGCATTCCACGTGCGCCCAGAAGCCATCCGGCCGGGAGCCGAGCGGTGGCGAGCAGACCAGTCCGCTATCCGGCCGCCAGGCCGACATCATGGTTTCGATATAGGATTGCGGCATCAAGACATTGGAATCGGCCAGAATGACCCATTCGTGTCGGGCAGCACGCCAGCCCTTGACGCAATTGTTCAGTTTGGGATTGGCGCTGATGCGATCATCGCCGATGAGCAATTGCGCTGAAACTGCGGGGAAGGCCGCGCTTGCCTTGCGCACTTCCTCGATCACAGGATCGAACTCGTCGGCGACACAGAACAGCAGCTCATAGTCCGGCCAGTTGAGCTGGAAGGCGCGCGACAGCGTCAGCGGCGTGAAAGTTTCGATGCCGCGCAGCGGTACCACCAGCGATACCGGCGGTTTCTGCCGGACAAGTGCGTTGTCCGTATCGCGTCTTTTCAGCCGCCAGCCTGCCAGAACGACGCCGAGAAGATTGAAGGCGAGGAGCAGAATTGCGCAAAGGGCAAAAACAGTTTCCATGTTGGCCAGTTCCACTCCCAAGCTTTCAGCGGTTTACCCGCCAACCGATTCCATGGAATTCGTCATTGCGGATTATAACGTTTGCATGACAGTTACATGTCATGTTCCGCAGGCAGGATCCGACTTCGGTCGTTCATGCGCCCCTGGCGCACGGGTCGATGCCGCGTTTGTTACCGAGAAAGCGTGAACGGTTTTTGCAGGCTACCTGTTCGCTAGGGGAGACGGTTGTTTGCCTGGTTGAATGCCATAACGACGAAGCGGGCGTGTCGCGCTATCAGGAATAGTCACGTCGAAACACCGATTGTAAGAACGAAATCTATCCGAGTATTCACTGCCGGTGCATGAGGAAAATTGAGACGGTGTATCTCACAGCAACCTCCCGATCCCTGTGCGCCCGGCCATTTGAATAGGACGAAGCTCAGGCTTCAATCAAACGAGCGATCCACGCAGGTGGATTGCCCGTTGTTTTGACCCCTGGAGCCATGTTGATGACGGCAGATCGACTTGCCGCTCATCCGGTTGTCATCACCTTAAGTGATTGATATTTAGTCGATAATATTCACAAAGCCTTCCGCGTGACGACTAGTGGATGTTCAGAATATGCGCGTGGCTGCTTGCGACCAGAAACGATTCCCGCGCTTTTTCGATGTCGCATTTTCCGGCGATAGCATCGAGACAGTTTCTGCGTGCGTCCTCATATTCCGGTCCGTGTTCATCCGGCCAGCGGTACATCAGCATGTCCAGCGCCACCAGAGGGCTGTAGATTTCCACCGCTGCGGATAGCGGCAGGTGGATAGCCACCGGCTTCATCCACGAGGCGTGGTGACACGGCTCCGTTTTGTTAATCAGCATGTCATTCTCCTCCCTGTTTCATGCGCCTTGACGGCAGATTTCACTCCCATGCGCGAAATGCTCACCTCACGAAATGGTTCCCGATCACCTAAAATGTGATCGGGCAGGGGGTTCCAATTTGCCAAGATGAATGGAAGATGAACGAATTGATGAACCGGAGATGAACAAAACCGTGATTCGGGCGTTGTAATAGCCAAGAAGGAGAACGCACATGTTCAATTTGTCAGGCATTCAGGAAAGCTTCTTTGGAGACCGCATGGCGGGTGTATGCGAGGCCATCACCTCTGCACTGGCTTTCGAAAACGGTCTCGAGAAGTCGCGGATTTCCGCAACCGTCGAAAATGACGTTATCTATCTTGAAGGGACGGCGGATTCGGTCGAGGCAATCGACATTGCCATCAATCTTGCCGCATCTATTTCCAATTGCCGGATTTTGAGCCATATCGAGCCGGTCTACTGAGATCTTGCCGGCCGGGCGAAACGTCGTCCGGCCTTTTCAGACGCAGTAACGCGGCAATGTCATTTCCGGTTGCCGATTTGTGCACTGCGAACCACATCGCCCGGTTTGATGCCGTAGCGTTTGGCAGTGCCGCCATTCAGTTCAAGCACGAATTTGACCGACCCACGGGAGCTGATGATCGCTTCCGAGTGTGGCACGGCGTTCTCGTGGATATGGGTTATGCGCCCGTCCCGGGCGATGAACAGCATGTCGAGCGGAATGAGAGTATTCCTCATCCACATGGCCACATCCCGCTCCTTGCCGAAATCGAACAGCATACCGCTTCCAAGCGGCATTGACTTGCGAAACATAAGGCCCTGTTCGCGCTGGGCGTTGTCCAGCGCCAGTTCCGCAACAAATTCGTGGGTTTCTCCGGAGGCGGTCTCTATCGTCAGCGGTTCGGATTGAAACGTCTGCTGCTGTTGAGCCTGTGCTGCGCTTGAGAGCGTGAAAAAAAGAAGCGCCAGAACGGCGCTCTTCATCAAGTTGCGAAACACAGCGGCCATCAGTGCGACATCCCGATCGGGGCCGGGTTGTCGGGGTGGATTTCCGCCGCCATCAAACCCTTGTCGCCATCGCCAAAGCGCACCAGCACCACCTGGCCCGGACGCAGTTCCGTGAGGCCGAAGCGGCGCAGCGTTTCCATATGCACGAAAATATCTTCCGTGCCTTCGCCGCGCGTCAAGAAGCCGAAACCCTTGGTGCGGTTGAACCACTTGACGATTGCACGCTCAAGCCCGCTTGACGGCGTGACCTGCACATGGGTGCGAACCGGCGGCAGCTGCGACGGGTGAACGGCGGTGGACTGATCCATCGACAGGATGCGGAAGGCCTGAAAGCCGCGGTCACGCCGCTGGATGAGGGCAACGATGCGCGTACCCTCGAGAATGGTCTGATACCCATCGCGGCGCAGGCAGGAGACATGCAGCAGCACGTCCTGCATGCCGTTGTCAGGCACGATAAAGCCGAAACCCTTGGCAACGTCGAACCATTTCACCGCGCCGGTGATTTCGGTCAGATCCACGGCGTCGGCCGAAAGGTCCTCGACATCGACTATCGTTTTCGATGACATCCTATCAGCCATATCCTGCCAACCCCTCGATTACGCGCCACACACCGGTCAACTGATTCCTGTGTACCAGATTAACATCTTGGTAACGGTTCCACGCAAGCCCTAGTTTTTGATTTGCGTAGCTGCTTTTATGTCGCCGTCCTTGTCCGGGGCTTGCGATCATGCGTTTATGGCCCGGAAAAGCGTATTGGAGAGGAAGAAAATGCGGTATCTGCACACGATGGTTCGCGTCAAAGACCTTGGCGAATCAATGAAATTCTATTGCGACCTGATGGGTCTCGAGGAAATACGCCGGATCGAAAACGAAAAAGGCCGTTTCACTCTGGTTTTTCTTGCAGCGCGCGACGATATCTCTGCGGCGCGGGAAAAAAAGGCGCCTTCCCTTGAACTCACCTACAATTGGGACACCGAAGATTACACCGGCGGCCGCAATTTCGGGCACCTGGCCTATGAGGTCGACAATATTTACGACTTCTGTGCCCACCTTCAGCAAAATGGCGTCGTGATCAACCGGCCGCCGCGTGACGGTCACATGGCCTTCGTTCGTTCGCCCGACGGTATTTCTTTCGAAATCTTGCAGAAGGGCGAAAGCCTCGCGCCAGCCGAACCGTGGATATCTATGCAGAATACGGGTTCCTGGTAGGGGTTTTCCCGACCAGAAGCGACGATTTCGGTCACTCTTGCCTTGTCCGGATGGGTTGAGGCATAGTCCGCGAATCGAAACGGCATGTCCTGTTTTGAAAAAGCAGACGATTCCGTTCCCGTGCTGCTGTTGTAAATGCAAGATACGGAGGCCACCCATGAAAGCTGTCGATAGCGCGAAAGGACGCGTTGCCTGTCAGCGTCTTGTTGTCGCGGTTTCGTTGCTCGGGCTTGCCGGATGCGTTTCAGCGGTGACGGATGACGACATGGCTGCCAACAGCAAAAAGCCGGCGATTTCCGCCGAGCAGAAGGTGCAGGCGGCATCGGCGGTTCATAATCCGGCCGCCAAACAGCAGCAGGGGCATTACGTGGATCCCGCCGTGGCCTCCGCAACCGGCGGGGCCGTTGCGGCCCAGCCGCAGGCGCCCGGTGGCCCAGCACAAGGCTACGGTGCCGCCGCCGATATTGGCGGCCTGACGACGCAGCCGACGGCGATTTCCGCGGGTACATCAAGCATATATTCAAGCAGACCTGCCGTTGCGGCGGGAGCTACAGCCGCCGCGGGTGCACCTTCCCAGGGGATCGCGCCCGCCGTCAGCAGCGTCTACTCGGCACCAGTGCAGGCGACACAGCCGCAACCGGTATCCGCAACGGGACAAGTGCCGACTGCCGTGCCGGTACCGGCAGAACAGCACAGCGAAAACCGTCAGGCGGTTCCCGTACCAGCGCCGCAAAATGCGTCGGAACAGCTCGCAGCTGCTTCAGCGCAGTCTTCTGGAGCCGGGAAACGGGCAGGCGAGGGGCAGGAAAGTGAGGGCACAGTCGTGCCGCTGGCAGCTTTCTTCGCCGGTGCGGCCAAGAAGCGCCTTCCGAAAATGATCGAAAACGGTACGGCGGAGAATACGCAGGTTGCCGCGCTTTCCGGCGGGTCGGACAGGACGATGGGTATATCGCTTTCTGGCCGTTCGATGATGTCTGACGAATTCGACGATGCGCATCTCGAAGACGAGGATGACCAGCCGGCCGGCCTGATGAAGCTTGCCTCGCTCTCCGGCCTCACCCGAGTTTCTCCGAACGGGCTTTTCCTGCAGACCGATCATGTTGAAGTCGGTTGTTTCAAGCCGGAACTGGTGCGCATGATCAAGGATGTCGAGCGCCACTACAACAGCCCGGCCATCGTTACCTCGGGTTATCGCCCGCCAAAGGGCATAAGGCAGGGTTCCAAGCACTACACCTGCGATGCAGCCGACATTCAGATCAAGGGCGTTTCCAAATGGGAGCTTGCGTCCTATCTGCGCTCGATGCCGCAGCGTGGTGGTGTAGGCACCTATTGCCACACCGAATCGGTTCACATGGATACCGGCGAAGCCAGAGACTGGAACTGGCGCTGCCGTCGCACCGCCCCGCGTAAATAATCTCGCGCCGCATTCTCGAACCATCAAAGCTTGCGCGTTGCTCGCCCGAAATTCTGCCGGCGTGGAAATCACGGCATGCAGACAGGGTGCGCCACATGCTGTAGGAGACGGTTTCCCGACCCTATGCGCATGGTGCTTTCCGAATGCTGCCGATATCCGCTTTTCCCGTTTACATCATCTCCATCGCCAGAGCGCGCGCCCGTCTTGAAAAGATTCTGAACGGAGCATCAGGTCTTGGGCTGGATTTGCGCCCGGTGGAAGGTGTTGACGGTAAGACCATTCCCGCTGCCGAATGGACGGATTTTAACAGGCGCGGCTTTGAGCTTCGCAACGGCCGTCATGCCTTGCCTGGGGAGTATGGCTGTTATGCCAGCCATATCAAGGCACTGGAGATTTTCCTCGCCACGGATGCGCCGGTTGCCGTGATCGTTGAGGATGATGTTGCCTTCACGCCTGACTTCTCCGATCGGGTCAAGGCAATGGTCGCGATCATGCCTGAGAATTCCATCGTAAAGCTGACCAATCACCGCCACAGAGGTTTCAGAGCCAGGAAGACCAGCGCTCTCGGAGACAAGCTGGGGCGCTGCATATACGGGCCACAGGGATCGTCGGCCTGCTATATCATCTCACGCGGTGGAGCGGAGAAGTTTCTGAAAGCGGCAAGGGTGATGACGCTGCCTTTCGACCGGGCGCTGGAATGCGGCTGGGGTTACGGCACGCATGTCTACGTCACCGAAAAGGATTTTCTGCCTTTCGGCGATCCGGACACGCTGGTCGGCACGCGCGCGGAATATCGCGGCAGCAAATTTGCCCGGTTGAACCGGGTGCCAGCCTATCTCTCCAGTTTTTATGACAATATCGCGCGGTATGTGTACGCCTATCTGTAGAGGTAGGCCGCTTAACGCACGAAATCTTCCCTCTGGACCGCTTTGCGGCCCGTGAGGCTTTCTTTTTGGATGCTGAAGAAAATCGGCTTGGTGGAGTCCGTTCCATTTTCGTGCGGATGGATCGTTGAGCCTCCCGGCTCCCACCAGTTCGGGTGTTTCTGGATCAGAGACCAGGCGTAGATCCGCTCGCTTTGCCATTGCTCGTTATCTTCAAGCTCCTGATAGAGGCCATGGAGAATTACGCTTGTCCATGTGCTGGTGTTTTTGACCTCATCGACCTGAAGGCAAACATGAGGGTTCAGGCGCATATTCTCTATCTTGGCTCCCATCATCGAGAAGCTGTAGACTCCACCCTCGTGAAACACGAAATGGATCGGCACCACATAGGGCCTGTCATGATCGATACAGGCAAGATGCCCGAAGCTCATCCGGGAAAGGAATGCGATGCATTCCGCCGATGTCATTTCTTCCAGATGGACACTTGACGCCATGATGATCACTCCGTTCTGGGCAGGCGACAACGATCATCTGATCGCGCCGCCTTCATTTTCCCATGTCTCGACAGCCGGGCTTCCGGATTTTTGGGTAGACTGAAATATTTCCCGGTTCTTATGGTGAGGAGCCGACGCAGCCGGGATTGGTTTACGCCTGCCGGAACCACCTCGAATGGCGGCGATCAGAACTGGCCTGCACGCGTCGAATTTCGACGAACCGCATAACGTTGCAGCACCCTTTTCAAGCCTGTCGATCGCCTTGACGAGCAGTGGCGCACGATCTGGATCGACATTTCGTTTTCGATTGATGGAAGACATTTCGTCCTCCTTTGGTTGGGGCCAAGGCAGATGCACCTTTACACAACAGCGCCCGCTTCAAATGCTGCCATTGATTTATTCTGCGCTCTATATGAGGGATGCGCAAGCACATAGCTTGTCTGGAAACCATCCATGAAGTGCTGCAGCTGCTACTGTACGACCGGCACACAAAGCGCGTTCCGTTGCACATGGAATCGGCGCGCGGGCGCGATTTTCCGTATTCTGACGTAAATTTTCTAGCCTGTTTGTTTCAGCACGAGTTTTGTCAAAAGGTCGATCTGCTGCTGCTGTTTATCGACGAGAGCTTTCAGCTCGATAGAGCGCATCCGATCGAACTTATCGTGCAGCGCCATGATTTCGATCTCTGCCTTCAGATTGACCTCGTAGTCATGTGCGGCGTCGATCCGATCCTTGGCCGCATGGCGGTTCTGGCTCATCATGATCACCGGCGCCTGAACCGCTGCGAGCATGGATAAGATGAGATTGAGGAAAATGAACGGGTAGGGATCGAAGGCGTTCGAAGTCGCGATAATGTTTGCGCTCAGCCATATCGCAAGCAAAGCCGCAAATATAAGGATAAAGGTCCAGGAACCACCGAATTTGGCAACCGCATCCGCAAGCCGCTGGCCGGGCGTCAGTCTCTCGTCGAAAACCGCATTCGCGTCAGTCGAGATGGTGCGCCTTGCTGCAAGACGACGAAATATTGCTTTTTCCCTGTCTGGCAGCAGCTCAAGCGGTTTCCCCAGATAACGGCTCGCTCCCTGCGCCAGGTCCTGAGGTATGAGGATGTCACTGTCGTCTTCGATATGGGTTGCCATTGTTCTTTCTCCCTTGGCTCGCGCCAATCCGACAACCGACTCCGGACCGAAGGCCGCCCCTACACGGATCAGGTATTAGCACACGCCATCGTACCATGCTTTGCATTGAGCGGCCTTATCGGCCGGTTCGCGAGCCAGGGGACGGCGTGTCGGGGAGGGCGGCGATTTGCGTTCTTCTGGGGGGCAGTTTCAGGGACGAGGTCTGTCGGGACGCAACTTCATGTCACGCGGCGCAAGCGCATATCGTTACCGCCAGCGAACATATCGATGAGCATTATGCGTCTTAACTTACTGATATCTTTGATGAAGGTGGTGAGAGCGCAGGGATTCGAACCCTGGACCTACTGATTAAAAGTCAGGCTTTTATGTAATGTTTTTAAACCGCTTAATTTCAAACTGCATCTTATAACGTACATCGAGTTTCAAAGACTTACAGTAAGTCTGCAAACTGAAAAAGCGACTGAATTTTTCAGTCGCCTTACAGTACGGTTACATTCAGGGTTGCGTCAAGCTACTTCTTTTTGCCCTGATAATCCTCCAACTTGGCGATGGCTTGTTCTGCGAGTTCAGCTCGTCCGCCCAGATAGTGAGCGTCAAGGATAGCGTCGACGTCGCGCAGGCTGTGGCCGGTGATTGACGCGATTTGGCTGTTGTTGCAACCCGCCATGGCCAGACGAGTGACCGCAGTTCCGCGTAGATCGTGGAACGTCAGATCATCGATGCCAGCCTTTGCTTTTGTTTTCTGGAACGATGTGTCGAAGCCATCCGACGTCCAAGGGATCTTCTTTTTCGTGTTGGTGAGAATCACCGTCGACCGTCGCGGCATCGCGTCCAAAATCTGTTTCAGTTCGTTGCCGCACGGGATTTTTACGCGCGCGCCCGTCTTGCTCTGCTTCACCTTGATGGTCTTGCCGTCGTAGTCGCTCCATGGGGCAACCAGCAGGTCGCCTTTGCGCTGGCCAGTCCACAGGGCGAAGATAACTGCAGCCTTTATCTCCGTCGTCGCAATGGCGAACAGCTTCTGCAAGTGCTCTTCTGTCCAGATGTTTTCGGTGCGGTCGGCGGAATAAAGGCGGCCGCCTTTCTCCGCAATGTTCACTGACAGCCTGCCGCGGTCCTTGCCGAAGGAAAGAATGCGGGCAAGGGTGGTCCACGCATAATCCGCTGTACGAGGCTTGTCCGCCATGCTGTCGCGCCACTTCTTGAGCTCGCCTCGGTAGCGCGGATCCTGGAGCATGAAGAATGGCGCTTTGCCGAACTTCTCTCGAATTAGATCGAGGTACCGGTCATATTCGCGGCGTGTCTTGTCGGCTTTCGATAGGAACTCGGTCGACGCCCTATATTCGGTAATGAGGGCTCCCAACGTTTCGCTTGGGTCAACGTGGCGATCCTTCGTCGCGTCCGAAAACGCCTTGATCAACATGGGATCGCCCGGCTGCATTGGCTCGCCGCTCTTTGCTTTGAGAAGCGGACCGCCGCGCCAGGCGTAGCAGTAATAGATGGTCTTGCCGCTCGCGAGGGTCTTTTTGACCTTCATCAGCCCTTTGAGCTTAACTCGCATTTTCCCTCATCCATTTCTCATATGGGTCTTCGTTGTCATTGGCTGACAAGCCGCTCAGTTCGTCAAGGCGAGCATCGATCGCCTTTTTGTCCCATCTTCTGGTGCCGGCGATCGGCTGCGGCATCTTGAGAGTGGCCACCCACATCGAGAACGTGGACTCGGCTATGCCAAGATATTCTGCAGCCTCCTTGCGGCCGACGAGGCGAGGGGAGTTGTCATTGGCTGGTGACATTGCCACCCTCCTGCTTTGCGGGTGCTGCGGGGAGATCGTTGGCTCTACGGCGGAAATACAGTTCCTCGTGATTGCTGAACCTATCCCAGCCCGCATCAGGGGTGTTTACCCTGCCTCGATCTGTGTCGATTTCCCACCCTTCGCCGTCCGGCCAAACGTCGGCATGACTTGTGCCCGACTTCCTGCAGGTTTCAATTGTTAAGCGCTCCCACCCCGTCACATCCAGCATCTGTGTGGCAAGTTCGTTGACAAGAGAGACAATCGAGATGCCAGTGGCAGACCACTTCCTTCCGAGCTTTTCACAAAGAAGTTTCTCCACGTCTATAACTTTGCAGTATCCATTCTGCTCATAATCGTCGTGCACCTGTGCGGAGATGGCGGAGCGGATGCGGGCCTCGTAGTCGGATTGGGCGGCGGCTTTGGCTTCAGCTAAACCACCGTCTACGATTGACCCATGCCCCTGTTTCCAAGGCGACCAGCAAGCCGTGCCGTTGATTTCCCAAACGCTGTAATGACCAAAAGGGCTTTCTGCTATTTCGGTATAGGTTCCGGGATGGCCTTCCACCCACTCCAAAGCCTTCACGGCCACGCATGGCGCGGGAGGGGCGGCGTAGAGCGGGATGCAAGGGAAGAATTTTGCCTGATCTTGCGAATACACGATATTAGTAAGCCAAGGTTCGGCGGCTGTCATCTGCTCCCATCTGCGAGCAGGCAGCCATGCTACAGGCTCCGCAGCGGACAGGGCGGCTTCGAGGGCGGCAAGTGCGGCATGAGCGCGGCGGACATCGCCGAACGTCATTGGCAGCGGGCCTTCCGTTGTCCAGCCGACACTGTCCTCGTCAGCGTCATTCATTTTCAAAGCGCCAGTTTCCTCAGCAATAATGCTGAGGAGTGATCGCAGATCGGAAATGCTCTCGGCGGCGCCCATTATCTTCTCCTCCCATTGTCATTCGCCGCGACGAGCTCACGCAGCTTGGAGGCGATGACGCGGTTGCGGCCATCCTTCCTGCGCTCGTGCCATTTGGCGACAGCGACAAGGACGGCCGTCGGTGCGGTTTCGGGTGAAAGGTTGGCTACGACTTCAAGGCCGTTGCCGCCATAAGGGGCAGGGGTGTAGGTGGTGTCGCGTCTTCTCGACATTTGTGTCTCCTCGGATGTGGTGTGGTGGTGGGTGGTGCCTTGTTTGGTAGGGCGGTTATTAAGCCCAGATCAGCACTGCGGCAATGAAGAGCGACAAAGCCAGAAAACTGGCGATGTCCTTCATCAGGTCGGCGTGCAGTGTAAGGATGATCTGCTGAACGGTGACCGGTTTTTCGACGACAGCCGTGCTCATTCGTCGGCCTTAAGCGCCTCGACGCTGCCGACGCGGACGAAGACTTCGAAGGTGCCGCCATGCTCTTTCTGCAGGCGTGCGGCTTCAATCAGGGCGGAATCGTAGGAGGGGTGCTCGAAGGGCCACATGCAGGGACGGATGCGTCCAGTGCTGTCGCCACGGCGGAATACGAAGTGGCCGCCGCCAACTTCCTCGCCGTTACGCGGCTTTTTGGGGAAGCGGCGCATGTACTCATATTTCGTCTTGGGCTTGCCGTGCTTCTTGGCCTTGTGGTCCGGGCGCAGCATGGGCTCATCGGACTGGGCGGCAACGGCGACGTCGTCAAACTCTTCGGGACGTGGTCTGTACATGGTGTATCTCCTCTTGTGGTGGCCAGCTTGGCTTGCTGGGTACAACAGGAGATATAGGCCTACAAACTTTCATCGTCAATCACAAAGTTTGTAATTTTGTGAATTTAATATTTGCCAGCGAGAACGATCGGGTGAGTCGTTAGGACCTCATTGACGTCAAACTGGATTTCGATCGGCGGATTGTACTGCCGGAGAACCAGGTTGTTACCCTGACGGCCAACGTACTCTTTGACGTAACCCCAAGGCGGAGAGCCATCGTCTTCTATAGGTTTAAGCTGGACAATCACGTCGTCGCCTCGACGAGCTGGCTTTCCCGGGTGAACCCACACTGTCTCACCAGCCTTGAAGCGCGGAAACATCGACTCGCCATCTATATAGACCGCATAGGCACCCGCTACGTTCTCTAGAGAGGGAGGGCAAACGACATAGTCGATTATGCTACCGTTGAATATGTAGCGGCCATCCTCCCCACCAACTGCCATGCCTAGGACGGGGAGCATTTTGTTGGTCGTAACTACTTGAGCTGCAGGCATTATTGTTGCATTTGGAGCAACAATTGTGCTTGGCTTTTGGGGGTAAGGTATTCCAAGGTCGTCTAGGATCGCCGTCGTTCCTGCCCGATACGAAGCGGTATGCGGAGCGGCGGGATCACCGTTCCAAACATAATGATCTTGACCGCGCGCCTCGCGAAAAAGCTCTTGCATTTTCCTGTGTGGAATACCTAGCGCATCGGCCGCCGCCTTCCAATAATGAGGACGAAGAACGTCTCCCTTGATGAAATTACTGATGTTCTGTTGGCTTGTTCCCACGACCCGGGCGAGTTCGCTGGCGTTGCCGTCAAACTTTTCCTGGAGTTTTTCATTGAGGAGGCGTGTAAGGGCCGTTTCCATCGTTCTCATTCCTCATGGTTCACAATTATTTAGCAAAAAACACGCATTCATACAAACAAACTTATTGACCTAATATTTGTTTGTGATAATTTGTGAATCAACAGCGGCCAAACAGAAGCCGGCAGGGCAAAAGACCCGAAAGACGAAACTGCAAATGAAAGGGAATGCACGTGATGAAAGACTCCGAAAGAAGACGGTCCACGACCCAAGCGATGACCGCGAGAAGAAGATGGGTGCATGAGGCGCCTGAGCGCAGAAGAAGATGGCGGCCAGTGACCGGGCCGCCGTAACCGCCAGAAACCAACTGGCGATAACAAAATCAATAATGCCAGAAGGGGAGACGACTATGAGAAAGACCGCAAACAATGACTTCGAAAACTTAGCGCCGGTGGAGCATGAAGCTCTGCCGGCGTTGTCGTGCATGCAGCATAAAACGAAAAGGGGCGTAATGAGCCGGCACCACCCGTAACTCCGCCCCTTCTCCGTACTAACACGCCGAGGAGACCTTCGCCGTAAGGCGGGATCAAAGCGCGTGTTCCATATCCGACACCACATCGGACACACAATTCCTACACAAATTTGTAGGAATTGTCAAGTGGCAATACGGGTTACCAACCTGCTATGCCGTCACCACCCGCTCCGAAAGGACGATCACATGTACAGCTTCCACGTTCTTCACTTCAAGCTGCGAGCCATCGTAGCGGCTAAGCTGAACAGCGCCGTTGCTCATTCCTTCAAATCGTCCGATCCAAGCGGATCCGCCCGAATGTGCGAGCACGTCGTCACCAACGGCTGGCCAGCGGGAAGGGTCAAGCCACGCTTTCACGCCGACGTGGAAGACGGGCTCCATCACTTTCGTGTCGATGACGATTGCGTACCGGCCCTCGGGAATACGTTTGCGACCGTCGTTGATGGGCTCGAATTTGAATTTGCCGGCCTTGCGGTCGGAGATCTTGCCGTAGGTGCGGGCAACCGTAATAGGCGTGATGGAAGGAGCGGTTTCTGCCGCCTCGCGAGCCATCTCTGCCACGTCATCTTCGGAGACACCCAGGAAGGCGGCAATCGCCGGGAATTGCCTAGGTCTTGGAATGACGCCAGCCTTCCAGGTGCTGTAGGTCTGCTGAGGCACACCTAGCTCTTCGTACACAGCGCGATCCTTTACGGCTCTCCGCTTCTGTTCTTTCAGTATCGACTGCAGGAGGCGCGACTTAACTTCAGGCATGCATCCACCTTGGTGAAATCTTGACAAATTTGTAAAAATAGTTTAGTTTCATAACCCTGCTGCTTTGTCAACCACAAGGCGGCCACCACGCAGAGGAGACGACATGACACTTATCACCAGCACAATGCTGGCGGATATGCACGCGCGCCGTGAAAACGGTGAGAGCGTCGCAGATATTGCCGCCAGACACAACGTCAAGCCGATGGCCGCATACCAGCGGCTGCGGCGCGCATACGGCCTGCACAAGCAGCGCGCCTTCATCCCAGCCAATGACAACAATCCAGACCGCACTACGCACCTGGCACCGCACAACGGCGGTTGCTCCACGCTCTCCGGCCTTATGCCGGTTTCACTGCCGCGTGTTCTTACCGCCGCAAACGACAATGCTGACGATCTGGCAGCCGGGCAGGCGGTCAACGACTACGCGCTGCGTGGGGTGGCGGCATGACCTGCGACTGCGAATTCTTCAATTTCGGCGATCCAGTCCGCAATCGACAAAACCCTCATCTCACTGGCGTCGTCATCGGCGATCGCAACTGGGGCAGCGAGTACCAGGTGCGCCTTGCTGACGGCGCGACGACGATCTGGTGGCACGGCTTCGAGATCGAGCACGATCCGGATGGCGAACCGCCAGCAAAAGAGGACGACGACACCAACGTCGTCGAGGTGGACTTCATACAACGGCGCGCGATGACCGCCGAAACAACAACGGAAGGAGCGGCGTGATGGGTGAGCAGAGATACAAGGTTGGCGACTGGGTTCGCGTGAAGGACAATCGCGGCGCTCCACTGGACTACAAGGTCGGCGATGTGTGCCAGGTCAGCGCCGTGCGCGACGATCTAGTCTTTTCGAATAAAAAGCCCGGAATGTTTGCCAAGCGCTTCGAACCCTGGCAGCCGCGCGTCGGAGAGCGGGTAAGGGTCGTTAGGGCCGAACTCTCACATAAGGCCGACCGCATTGGCCTTGAGTTCAATGTAACCCACGAAGCCTACAAGGTATGCAACGGGGTGCAGACTTGGGGCGGAGACAACGCGGGAGGCTATGTCTGGCGCGCGGACGAACTTGAGCCAATCCCCACCACCCCAGAACAGCCCGCCACTATCAAGATCGAGGCTGGCAAGTTCTACAAGACGCGCGACGGACGGAAGGTCGGGCCGATAGTCGAAGACAAGTGGCACGATCGCCAGTATGGCTGGACAGTAGGGCACGAATTCAACGCCGAGTACGGCAAGGCGTGGCGCGGGGATGGAACGTTCCATCCCGACGTTGACACGAAACATGGTGCCGACCTCATCACCGAATGGACCGACGAGCCTATCGCTAAGGCCAACAACGACAACGGCAAGCCGAAGTTCAAGGTTGGCGATCGGGTTGTTTGCCCCATGGGGTGCGGCTTGGCTACCGTTACTACAGTCAGGGCCGACGGAAAGTACCTCGTCAACTGGGATGACGGTCAAGTCGGTGATGTCTGGTGGAGTGATGAAGACTTTGAACTCGTCGCGTTGCAACGCACCACCGCCATCGTCGCCCTCATCGAGAACGGCCAGCCCAAGCCATCCTCAACGCCGCACGTTCACACGTCCACCGGCGCGGCCGAGAAGGAAGCCAAGCGCCTTGCTGCAAAATACAAGGGCCAGCAGTTCGGCGTGTTCACGCTGACCACCACCCACGAAGAAGCCGCGCCGGTCTATGACCACAAGTGGCAGAACATGGCGTACCTAGGCCTCAAGATTGATGCCATCAAGGAACTGCGAGCTGTTGCCGGCCTTACTTTGAAGGGTGCCAAAGACGCCGTCGAGGCATGGATCGAATACGAGAACGCAGCCTAACCAGCGCTAGCGGCTGGCCACCAACCAGCCGCACTTCACCATACATTGAGGAGACTATTATGAAGGATGCTTTTGCAATCCTCGGCGCGACGCTCATCACGCTTGTGCCGCTCAGCGCTGTCGTTGCTGCAGTCGCAGCTTGGGTAACGCACGTCTACGTATGTATTCAGGGAAGCTCGTGGATCCTGCTTGCTTTCGGTTGTGTCGTCGCGCCGGTCGGCATCATCCACGGCGTCGGTGTTTGGCTGGGGGCGTTCTGATGACGTCCCCTTGGTACACCGAATCCATCACCGCACCTCCGCTCGACCACGTGCCGGTCACGCCTACGCCACGCAAATACGTCCTTCGCGGACTGAAGCGCGGCGGCATTGCTGCGGTGACAGCAGCGGCGGCAATCGCCCTCATCACGCTGTTCCCGTTAGCGATCGTGGCAATCGTCGTGCTTGGCACCTTCTGGTGGCTCTTTTGCCTCCTGTTCGCACGCTGATCGCTCATTGGCGGTGGCTCATTGTCTTTGCAGCCGCAGCCTACATCGCAGCCATCATTTTCACCGCACCACCACACTGAGGAGGCTTAATGGCTATCAAATGGGATGAACTGAAGGACACTTCAGACACCGATCCACCGATCACCACCCTTTACGGCGGCGCAAAGCTGGGCAAGACGACCTTGGCGTCTGAATGGCCGGCTCCGTACTATTGCCGCACTGGAGAAGGCGAGAGACAGAGCGCAGGCACGCCGATGAAGTCTTTCGGCGTTTCCGAGAACTATGAAGATGTCGTCGACCAAATCACCTACATCCTGGAAGCAGAACACGATCGTCGCACGTTCGTCCTCGATGCGCTCGACGGCATGGAGGTCTTCGTCAATGCCGAGGCTTGCGCTCGAAACGGCTGGGCAGACATCGAGGAGCCAGGATTCGGAAAAGGCTACGCGGCGGCCCACTCGGTCTGGCTGGAGTTTATCAAGCTTTTGCTGAAACTGAAGAAGGCCGGATACTACGTCGTACTCATCTCGCACGTGAAGGCCAAGACCGTACCCGGCGTCACGACCGACAGCTACCCTCGCTACATGCTCAATCTGCGCGACGACGCGGGTAGCGCGATATGCGATGCCTCGGACCTTATTGGCTTCCTGCATCAGCGCGTGTCGATCGCAAAGGAAGATCTTGGCTTCAAGAAAACTGCAAAACGCGGGCAGGGCGGCGGCGAGGTCAATATCGCTGTGCAGGAACGTCCAGGCTTCATCGCTGGCAACCGGTACCAGATTGCAAAGCCCATTCTCGAATACAAGCAGGGGCAGGGCTTTGCCGCTCTCAACCAATACTTCCCTCCGCAGCCTGACATTGTGACCGCGGCGGTTTCTGATGAGCAGGAGGAGGAGGCGGCATGACCATGTTCCGCGGAGAGTCGTGGTTCGCGTGGCACCCCGTAAAGGCGCGCACTCGCTCCGGCCAGTTGATCTGGGTCTGGCTCACTTATGTCTGGCGCGACCAGGCATCGACGCAATTCGGTAGCGGGCCTTTCCGCTACTACCTCCGCTAAGGCACCCCAACACACCACAGGAGACTACGCATGGCCAAGATTGGCGTAAGAGTCGAAGCGACCGAAGAGAACACCCAGCAGCGCGATTTCACCAACCTGCCGAATGGCGACTACCAGCTTGAGATCAGCGCGTCCGAGATCAAGGAAAAGAACAAGGATACCCGCGACCACGCCATCAATCTGAGCGTGACAATCGACGTCCTTGCTCCCGAGGAACTCAAAGGCCGCAAGGTCTTCAACAACTATAATCTGCAGCATCCAAATTCTCAGACGCAGGAGATCGGCCAGCGCCAGTTTGCCTGCCTCCTGCGCTCACTCGGCCTCAATGAGGCTCCTGAAGATTCTGATGAATTGCATTTCATCTCGTTCTTTGCCCGCATCGGAATGGGCAAGGACAGCAAGGAGAAAAACGCCGACGGTACCCCGAAGTACGCGGCCCGCAACGAGTTGAAGAAGTACTACTACCCAGATGAGGGCAACCTGCCTGAGCCGAAGGTTGATGCTGCGCCACAGCCAGCAGCAGCAAACGACAACCGCCGCACTGCCGCCAGCAACGACAACAAGCCCGCCGCTGCGGCCGCTGGCACGACGCGCCGGCCGTGGGGCAGCAAGTAACCGTCAACGCGGGCTGTCTCACCAGCAGCCCGCTACTTCACCACATTTGAGGAGACACCCATGCACCTTGTCATCCACAAGGAAGACCTGACGCGTGCGCTTGCGGCCACGACGAAGGTCGTCGAGGCGAGATCCACCATCCCCATCCTTTCGAGCGTTCAGCTTGCGGCTGCCGGCGACGGGCTCGCGATCACCGCGACCGACCTCGATATCAGCGCCACCGCAGGTGTCCCTGCTGAGGTCAGCAAGCTAGGGAACATCTGCGTCAGCGCAAAGCTGCTCAACGACATCGCGCGAAAGGCAACCGGCGACATCACCATGACACTGGATGGTGACAAACTTCTGGTGAAGTCCGGACGGTCGCGCTTTTCTCTTGCCACGCTGTCAGCAGATGACTTCCCAACGCTCGGCGACGACAAGTTCGACGCTGAATTCGAGATCGATCTGGCAGGACTGTTCGCACCAGTGTCGTTCGCCATTTCGACCGAAGAAACGCGCTATTATCTGAACGGCGTGTTCTTCAAGGGCGACGTCAAGTCGGAAGCCGTAGCCACCGACGGCCATCGTCTCGGCCGCCACTACGGTCCAGAGCTGCCAGCCTTCGACGGCATTATCGTGCCGCGCAAGACCGTTGGCCTGTTGCCAAAAGGCAAGGTGCAGGTGGCTGTGAGCCAGCAGAAAATCCGCATTGTCTCGGACGACGTGCGCATTACCTCAAAGCTGATTGACGGCACATTCCCAGATTACGAACGTGTCATTCCGAAAAGCAACGAACGCGTCGTGACTGTAGATCGCGATGCACTGATGAAGGCGTCCGATCGTGTGTCGACGGTGTCGTCTGAGCGTGGCCGCGCCGTTAAGTTCAGCATCGCGCCCGGCAGCATCGCGCTCGCTGTTGCAGCTGGCGAGGCGTCGGCAAATGACGAAGTTGAGGCGGAATACAGCGGCGAGCCGATGGATATCGGGTTCAATGCGGCATACGTCCGCGACGTGCTGAATGTGTTGCCAGCTGGTCCGGTCAAGCTGGCCTTGCAGGACGGCGGCACGCCGGGGCTGATCACGTCCGACGGCTTCGAGGGGCTGACGCTCGTTTGCATGCCGATGCGCGTCTGATGAGCGCCGAGAACCAGAACGGCGGGCTATGGAGGCCCGCCAACTCCACCGAAGGCGCAGATTTCGAGCGCAGCTGGTGTCGTCACTGCCGCAGTGATGAGGGCGAAAACTGGGAAGACGAGTTCGGCAATGACGTCCCTGGCGTCTGTGTAATCCGAGCACAAGCCCTTTGGGGCGGCCAGCCTGACGAATGGGTGCGCCGTGATGGCATGCCTTGGTGCCTGGCCTTCACGCAGGATCCCGACAAGCCAGCGCGCTGCCTGTTTACGAAGGAGATGGATGTATGAAATCGTTTATGGGAATGCCCATCGTCACGAACCGACTCCTCACTGTTCCGGCAGAGGATTGGTCACGCGTTAGATCGCCAAGCCGCGCGCGACGCCGCATGCGTCGAGGTTTCCGACAGAACGTCCGATACTACGATGCGCCCACGCCCAAGGCGATGGTTGTCGGTGGCGTGATGTATGTGCACCCTGACATGCTTGCTGCAATGATGAAACGCGCGCACGAAGCGGGGTCGTTCGTCTAATGGCCCCACTACCCAAAGCAGAATCCAGCACAGTCAGAGCTATCTACGCCGCCTACGAAGCCGCAGCCTCGTCATGGGATAGCCTCGGTATCTCCGTCGGCGAGGCCAACAATCCATGCGATCGATCGCTCTGGTATGCGTTTCGATGGGCAACTCAGCTCGAAAAGCACCACGGCCGTCAACTGCGACTATTCGAAACCGGCAACATTGAAGAAGACCGGCTCGTTGCCGACCTCGAGCAGATCGGTGTCGATGTCTACGGCCAGCAGGACAAGATCAGGCTGGTGCAAGGGCATGTACGCGGCAAATGCGACGGCAAGGCCATGGGCGTTGTTGAGGCGCCAAAGACTGAGCACCTGCTTGAGTTTAAATCAAGTAATGCCAAAGGCATGAAGCTGATTGTTAAAGACGGATGCGAGAAGGCCAAGCCGCTTCATTATGGCCAATGCCAGCTCGGAATGCATGCCTTTGGACTGTCACGCTGCCTCTACCTCGTCAACTGCAAAGATGACGACACGCTCTATGCCGAGCGCATCGAATACGATCCGGAGTTCTGCCTGCGTCTGCTGGCGCGGCTGGAGCGAATTATCAACTCGCCGGAGCCGCCTTCACGCATCAACGAGGCACAGGACTGGTTCGAATGCATGTTCTGCAAGCACAAGCCTGTCTGCAAGGAGGGCGCTTGGCCCCGCGTGACGTGCCGGTCCTGCATCCACTCTTCACCGGAGATGGGCGGCGATGGTCATTGGTCCTGCGCGCGCTGGGCGAAACCGATCTCGTTCGACGAGCAGAAAGAAGGCTGCCCTACGCATCTGACAATTCCGGCTCTCGTGCCTGGCGAACAGACGGATTGCGACGAGGAGGCAGAGACGATCACTTACGTGCTGCGGGACGGCACGAGATGGATTGATGGCGCCACCACCGCCTAACACCACTTGAGGAGACAATCATGCCACCTATTGCGGCGAATGATAACAACCCGCGCAGTCCCGAGTTCGACCGCAAGTTACTGGCCTATGAGCCGGCACTGCGAAGACTGGCGCGCAAGATCACCAGGAACGAAGACGCGGCCGACGAGCTGTTTCAGTCGGCGATGGTCGTCATGTTGCGCCGTCATCGCGAATGCCGCCTTGAGACATTCTGGACGTGGGCCGTAATGTGCGTGCGCGGGACGGCGCAGGATTTCATTCGCACCAACTCGACCAAATCCCGCACGGCTGAAGTTTGCAGCCTTTCAGCCTTCGAAGAGATGCCGGGCTCGACTGATCCCGCCCAAGAGGAGGGCACCGACCTGTCGCGTGTCGTTTCCCTGCTGGACGGCCGTGACGGCACGGTGCTGATGCGCAGGGCGATGGGAGAGACGCTCGAAGCCATCGGCAACGATCACGGCCTCACCAAGGAGCGCGTGCGGCAGATCGTCATCAAGGAGCGGGCGAGGGTGCTCGGGTTGCTGCGGGAGGCGGCTTAGTCCAGGACGTCGAAGCCGGTTGAGGCAAACGCAACGCGAATATCCTTTGATCCATGCATACGATAATGGACGGTAAATCCTAGAACGAACCCACCTTGCTTGGATTTATCGGGAAAGTTTACGTTGAAAATGCTGGTGGATATGGCTGGCATATCGCTGGAGAACCGCCCGGAAAGCCGAAATGGCACGTCAAATACGTAGTCTTTCTTCCCTTGGACCACGACATCATAAATGGCAGAAACGAGGTCACGAACCTCCTCAGCGCCACGATGAACAACCGCCCAATCCGGGTAGTCGAGCTTGATACTCAGCACATAAAGCGGAAGCCGATTGTGGTTGACTATCTCGATAGCGACCCTGTGCCGATAGCTCTTGCCGTCATCTGGCAACTGGTAAGCGCTGAAAACTGGCTCCAAGTCGCCCAGCACTGCGTCCGCCTGCCGTTTTGCCTGACGGGCTGACGAAAACGCAAACACAGCGGCAAGTATTGCCGCAACTGCAGAAAAACCTGCAACCCAATCGTTCATATCAAAGTCTGGAATTTCCATGCTCCAACTACGCCACTATCAAGAAGAAGCAGAAAACGCTGTTTTCGACTATTGGTCAACGACGGCTGGCAATCCGCTCGTCGACCTTGCGACGGGCTGCGGCAAGTCTCTCCTGATGGCTTCGCTTATCAAGAGACTGGTCGAAGGCTGGCCTGACATGCGGATACTCGTGGCAACCCACGTGGCGGAGTTGATCGAGCAGAATTACCTTGAGCTGCTCGGCATATGGCCGTTTGCCCCTGCCGGCATTTTTTCGGCCGGCCTTGGTCGTCGTGACGCGCGCAGCCAGATCATTTTCGCGGGTATTCAAACCGTGCACAGCAAAGCTGCGCTTATCGGCCATATCGACGTGTTGATGGTCGACGAGTGCCATTTGATACCCGCCAACAGCAACACGATGTATGGTCGCTTCATCGCGGCCCTGCGTGCTATCAACCCGGACATGAAGATCCTGGGGCTAACCGCTACGCCCTACCGGTTGGACACCGGCAGGCTAGACGAGGGCGACGATCGTCTGTTCGACCAGATCGTTTACACTTACGGCATCGCCGACGGTGTTGCTGATGGCTATCTGGCGCCGCTTTCGTCCAAGGCGACCGCCACAACGTTCGACATGAAGGGCGTTGGCAGGCAGGGCGGCGATTACAAGCAGTCCGCGTTGCAGGCTGCCGTGGACAAGATGGACGTAACACGGTCTGCCGTTGATGAGATTTTTGCGAAGGGCGCCGACCGTAAGTCATGGCTTTGCTTCTGCTCGGGCGTCGAGCATGCTGAGCACGTGCGTGACGAGATCCGTTCGCGCGGCATCTCCTGCGAGATGATTAGCGGCGAAACTCCGAAGGATGAACGCCGGCGCATCATCGAGGACTTCAAGTCCTACAAGATCCGTGCTCTGACCAACAACTCAGTGCTGACCACAGGCTTCAATCACAAGGGCGTCGATCTGATCGCAGCCCTTCGCCCGACGTTGTCGGTGTCGCTATATGTGCAGATGATGGGTCGCGGCACTCGCGTCATTTACGCGCCTGGCATGCCTCTCGACACGCCTCAGGAGCGCATAGCTGCAATCAAGGCTGGTCCGAAACCTTCGTGCCTCGTGCTAGATTTCGCCGGGCTCGTTGACAAGCATGGACCGGTCGACATGGTGCAGCCAAAGACGCCCAACAAGGGCGACGGCGAAGCACCTGTAAAGGTGTGCCCGTTCGACGTCGAAGACAAAAACGGTCGCTTCGGCTGTGGTGAAAAGGTGCATGCCTCGGCGCGTACATGCTCTTGCTGCGGATATGAGTTCGACATCGACGACAGCCCGAAGATTACGGCGACGGCCGCAGACACGCCGATCATGTCGACGGCTGAACCAGAACCCCGCACCGTCACGTCGCGCAGCTTTTATTACCATGAGGGGAAAGGCGACAAGCCGCCGTCCGTTAAGGTCAGCTACATGTCCGGCATGACGGCGATCAATGAGTGGATTTGCCCGCAACATAGCGGATTCCCGAAGTCAAAGGCCGACCGCTACTGGCGCGCGCATGGCGGCAAGATGCCGTTTCCCAAAACCGTGCTGGAGTGGATCGAGCGGCAGTCGGAACTGGCCGAAACGGTGGAGATAACGGTTAAGCCACGTCAGAAATACTGGGATGTTGTGGGTCATGTGGTCGGGGCCGCCAATGACAACCGCGTGTCACCGGCTAACGACAACGCGCCGGAAGAAGAGGATTGGCGGGCCCTTGTCGAGGACGATATTCCGTTCTAATCTTGACAAATTTGTAAAAACGGTTTAGTTTTGAATACTGCGCCACACCAATGGCGTCACCACATTGAGGAGATGAGAATGAGCGAGAGAAGATCCGCCAACGACAACTACTTGGCCGCTGACGTCGCCAACCTGGAAGCGCTTTTCGCTGACATGCTGGCCGCTTTTCCCGAGCTCGAAGCGGACGAAGAACTGCGCGCCGACATGCTGGAAGGCGAGACCAACTTCCATGCCGTCCTGACGCGTATCGTCAACAGCGAGCGCGACGCAGACAGCCTGGCCAAAGCAGTGGCCGGTCGCATCTCCGATCTGCAAGCGCGCAAGTCGCGCGCCGAGCGCCGCAAGGACGCAATGCGCGGGCTGATGTTCAAGCTGCTGAAAGCCGCTGGCGTGCCGCGCGTTCCGCTGGCTGAGGCGACGATATCCATCGGCAAGAAGGCTGCATCGGTCGAGATCATCGACGAAGCGCTGTTGCCCGCTAATGTCGTGAAAATCACCACGGCGCCGGACAAGAAGGCAATCGCTGACCTTCTCAAGGCTGGCACAGACGTGCCTGGGGCTAAGATGGGTGAGACGGGTGAGCAGTTGTCGGTGAGGGTGGCTTAGGTTTTGGACCAATTAAAGTGCCTATACAGTCCACCAAGATCTTTCGGACGTATATCTGAACCCTGCATTACCTCGATCAAAAAACCAGGAGGCAACTTCTCTGTGCTGTTCATGTTGTATTTGCCACTTACGTCCAGTCGCTGAGAAATCATATCCAGCATGTGCCACACGAAGTAGCATTTTGCGGTTGCAATCCGGATTCTTCTGTAGGCTTCAATCGATGATCTTGTTCTAATTGCCTCCTCTATCTCTCTCCTATGCGCCGACACGGTTGACCCGAGTAGAGGATTTATTGTGTGGAGGGTGGCGGCGTAGATCGGCGTTTGGATAAATGGGGAGGGTTGCTGAACCGTGATCATTGAGGATCCCAATGTTTGGCTGAGCAGTAAGACGGCGTCCCTAAACTCATCGGCCACGATCGAGCAAGCCACCATTGAAGCTTGTTTATTTTTTGCGTCCTCTAACGCGAGCGTAGTAGCAGTAGAATGTCGGGCAGCAATTAACGCGAAAGCGCCAGCAGCGACCGCAAGCGCGCCAGCAATCAACGTCTGATATGGGGAAACCCATTTGAGAAGAATTACCCACCGAATGCCTCTCCAATATTCAGAAAAGCATTCGGAGTAGAAGAACATCCCACAACTGCTCTCGTAGTGCCAAGATACGAACGCCAGCAACATCCACGCGGACAACACGACCCACCAGTACCGTCTGAATATTTCCACGAATTTACCGACCCCGATTCCCCGTCGGCGACATTACCACACCACCCGCCGCGCACCAACGCGGCTTCCGCTTAGGCGGGAACACCACAGTCTGAGGAGACATTATGAACCCGCTACCAGAGGGGCGCTTCGGCGCGGTCCTTGCCGACCCGCCGTGGTCATTCAGAACCTATGCCAACGACAACGTCGCGCCCGCTCGGGGTGCGCAGCCTTATGCCGTGATGTCGCTAGCCGATATTGCGGCGCTGCCAGTTTCCGAAGTCGCGGCGAAGGACTGCCTGCTCTTCATGTGGACCGTCAGTCACCTGCAGCGTGAAGCTTTCGACGTAGCCGCAGCGTGGGGCTTTAAGCCTGTCTCGCTGGCATTTATCTGGGATAAGGGCCGCATGGGCATGGGCTACTGGACCCGGCAGGAAGTCGAGGTGTGCCATCTCTTCAAGCGCGGCAAGCCTCGTCGCCGGTCGCGCGGAGTGAGGTCCGTTATCCGCGCGCCTCGTCGCGAGCATTCTCGCAAGCCCGATGAAACCTACGACCGAATAGAGTCGCTGGTTGCTGGGCCGTACCTCGAGCTGTTCGCGAGGCAGGCGTGGCCGGGTTGGACGGCCTGGGGCAATCAGGTCGGGAAGTTTCATGTGGCGGAGGCAGCTTGATGAACCAGATAGCAAGACAACGAACCGTGGCTGACCTCATCGACGAGTACGAAGAGAAGCTTGCGAACGCTCCTGCCGCTATCGAGGCGGTTAAGGAATCGTGGCGTCTTCTCGAAATGGCTGCCAGCATCGGCGGTAAGTTCGGCGGCAGTATATCCAGGCACTCGCCGCATGTTAGCGATCACGATGTAAAGTCCGCTCTGCTGAAATCTGGATGGCGCGCGATCTATGACCGTTGCCAGATTGACCAGATCGCCAGCGCTGACGACAAGCGGCTATTTGAGCGCACATTCGAGAACCCGCCGGAACTGACCTTTGACAACGCGAAGGCGACATTCGGTGATTACTTAATGCGGCCTCGGTTTCATATCTTGCGCGGTTTGGCAGAGGTATTCAGCCAGCTCGATCACGCCTACAAATCTCACAGCAAGGTCAAGGTAGGCGTCAATGGTTTGCCGAAGCGTGTCATCGTCTCAAACGTCGGCGGCTATGGCTCATATGGCCGTGACAAGATTAGAGACATTATCAATGCCTTGGCGGCATACCGAGGCGAGACACTGGCGACGCATGCCGAGATAGCCGCCCTGGACGCATACCACAGTTACGCGAACGGGCCGAAGGCTGGAGAGATTGTCTTTGATGGCTCTCACTCCGTCACGAAAGACAAGGATGGCGTAGAGACCAGAGCGCCTAACCGAGGACTGACTATCCGCAAATTTCAAAATGGCAATGCTCATGTCATCTTTGATAAGCACGCCTTGCTCGACATCAACAGAGCGCTTGCAGAGTTTTATGGCGATGTTTTGCCAGATGCGGAAGAAGAGGAAGCAAAGCCTCAAGCAAGCACGGCTGTTTCCAAGGATCTCCAGTTCTATTGGACGCCCGAGAAAGTCGTGGAGGAAGCGCTCAGCTTCGCCGGCCTGTACGCTCCACGGCACTATGAAGAAAACCCAGTTCGCCACCGAGTCCTTGAGCCGTCGTGTGGTGATGGAAGAATTCTTGATGGCATTCGCAAGCTCGGCCATTTCGGTTTCGGGATCGAATACCATGCAGGACGGGCCGCTGAAGCGAGGGCCAAGGGGCATTCCGTCCTTACGGGGAACTTTCTTGAGCAACCGGCTCGTGCCGAGTTTGATTTCGTCATCATGAACCCGCCGTTCTACGGTCGTCACTACGCCAAGCATGTCCGCCACGCTGAGAAGTTTTTGAAGCCAGGTGGGATACTCGTTGCAATCCTCCCTTCAACTGCTCGCTACGATCACGGCGAACTCAACGGCTCGTGGCAAGACCTGCCTGTCGCAAGTTTCTCTGAGGCTGGGACAAACGTACCGACCACGATGTTGAAGATCAGGGCAGCGACCAATGACAATTGCCGGAGGGCAGCATGACCAAACTCCCAACAACCCCTCGCCAGCACACGCCCACGGTCGACGCCGACCATAACCCAACAACCTGCTTTGTCTGCGGGATGCACGCCTTCGGTATCGGCGTGAACGCCAACGGCCGCGACAAAGACCCTCACTACATCTGCAGGAGGTGCGCCGTGGGCATCGACAATTATAAGAAGATCGATCGGCTCGACGACTACGAGCTGCGCGCTTTGGACGCCGGCGTTGATGCCGTCGGCGAATACATCGCCGAGCATGGCGTGACGGACCTCGCGCACTTTGACGAACTCATGCAGCGGATGATGGTCAAGGCTGCGTGGGAGGGCTGCGCTCGGGGGCTTAGGGCGGCTTTGTCGGAGGCGCCGTTTTGATGGAGGGCAAGATGCAGCATGCAAATGATAACCACACTGGCCTACGCTTCCTGTCCGTGTGCAGCGGCATCGAAGCCGCCTCTGTCGCTTGGCATCCGCTTGGCTGGCAATGCATCGGCGTGGCAGAAATCGAACCTTTCCCTGCTTTCGTGCTAGCGCACCACTATGGCGCAGGGCGCCCAAAGTACATGCCTAACCCTGGAGAACCGGGCATCAAGCTGAAGGATCAGCGTTCGCGAAAAACTGCCCTCAAGGCAGTGTCCCGGTTGCCGGTCGAGTCGGTTCTGACCAACTGGGGCGACTTCACCAAGATCGACCCCCACAAGCTCGGCCGCGTCGACATCCTGGCCGGAGGCACGCCTTGCCAGGCATTCAGCGTGGCCGGGCTTCGCCAATCTCTCGCCGACGCGCGAGGCAACTTGTCACTCGAATTCGTGAGGCTTGCGCATGAGCTTGCAGCTAACAATGGACTTCGGAATGTCGTCTGGGAAAACGTCGTCGGCGTTCTCAGCACCAAAGACAATGCCTTCGGCTGCTTCCTCGCCGGCCTTGTGGGCGCTGATACCGCCATCCAACCACCGAGAAGAGGAAAATGGGCGCGTCACGGTATGGTCTCTGGACCTAAAGGACGGGCCGCGTGGGCTGTCAAAGATGGGCAATTTTTCGGAGTGGCCCAACGACGCCGACGTGTGCTCGTTGTCGCAGATTTTGGAAACGGGGCAGATCCCGCAGCGGTTCTTTTTGAGCCCGAAAGCATGTTCAGGGATACTCCGCCGAGCCGAGAAGCGGGGAAAGACATTGCCCCTACAATTAGCGCACGCACTAAAGGCGGCGGCGGGCTCGGAACCGACTTCGATCTAGATGTTGGTTTGGTGGAAAGCGTGGCATTTGCGCAGAACACCAGAGATGAAGTCCGCTTGATGGGTGGCGATGGTCAGATCGTTGGCGCCATTGCCGCGCAGCCAGGTATGAAGCAAACGACGTATGTGGCCTCCTACGCCCCAGAAATAGCGCGTTGCGACGCAACGCGCGAAGGCTCGTCGCAGGATTACGAAACTACGACCATAGTGTCTGTCGATGTCTCCCCCACGGTACGCGCTGGCGGCAACAGAACTGGCGGCGACCGTCCGTATGGAACGGACGTCGATACATGCGATAGCCTCGCTGTTGTTCACGCCATACAAGCCGGCGCTCTTCGCACCAATCCAAATAGCGGCCCAGATGGTGTCGGTGTTCAGGAGGGTGTTGCGTACACGTTGGAGGCACGTGCTGAAGTTCAGGCGGTGGCATTTTCCGCCGAGATCGCGCCTACACTTGGTAAGGAAAGCTACAAACCAATGAAATCCAGTAGCGGTCAGATGGTGGATTTTTCCATCGCCACAACATCAGCCGTTCGCCGCCTAACCCCAGTAGAATGCGAACGCCTTCAGGGCTTTCCCGACGGCTACACCGACATCCCTTGGCGTGGTAAAGCACACTCGCCTGACGGCCCGCGTTACAAGGCACTAGGTAACAGTTGGGCCGTTCCGAAATTCATCTGGCTCGGCGAGCGAATTCAAAAACTGATGCCCGTCGCAAACATCAGTGAACCGGTCCAGATCGCCGCTTGACGTAGAGATAATTCAGCAGGTCGACCAGATCGTCGGCCTGCTCCATCTCCAGTCCATCTTGGGGAACGTCGTTCACCTCCGCTGGCTCGCCAGTAAAGATGTCGAAGACGGTCCATGTTTCGTCTTTCTCCTTGCGCATGTCGTACCGATTTTTCTGCATGCCGATACTCCGGAGGTTTCATGCCCGAACATACCACGCCTCTGAGGCCGCTTGAACTAGCGCAACACTACGTCGCCCAAGGCTGGCCCGTGTTTCCCTGCCGCTCACACGCTGAGGAGCATGGCGACCAGGCAACCGGCGAGATCATCACGCTTGGCGAAAAGACGCCTTTGACGCCCAACGGCTTCAAGGGAGCAACTCGCTTTCCGCGCATCATTGAAAGATGGTGGTCGGACTGGCCAAATGCCGCCGTTGGCCTGCCCACGGGCGAGAAGACAGGCTTCTTCGCGCTCGACATCGACAACAAGCCGGGCGGCGCCAATGGCTTCGACTGGCTGGCTGAGATGGAAGCAGAGCATGGTCCGCTGCCCGACACGGCACGCGTGACAAGCCCGAACGGCGGGCTGCATATCTACTTCAAGTATGTCGTGGGCACGCGCAACCGCGGCGCGCTAGGTGCTGGCGTGGATATCCGCTCTGAAGGTGGGTACGTGCTCGCCGCCGGCAGCACGATGGCCAATGGCCGCTCCTACAAGTGGGAAACGGACACGCGCGAAATCGCAGACGCGCCGGCGTGGCTGCTCGACCTGCTGCTGCCGAAGTCGGCGCCCGCTCACACGCAGTACAGTCTGTCTGCTGCGACCAACAACGCCTATGTGGATGCCGCCGTGGACCGTGAGCTGGCGGACCTTGCTGGTGCGCCCATGGGCAGCCGTAACAATGCACTGAACGATGCTGCCTTCTCCATCGGTACCATCGTCGGAGCAGGTGCGATCGGTGAAGCGGAGGCACGCGCGCTGTTGCAAGACGTTGCACGTGGCTGGGGCAGGGACTGGTCACGTTGCTGCAAGACCATTGAAAACGGCCTCAAGGCTGGCATTCAAAACCCGCGCCATATTCCGGAGCCAGAATTCCTGGTGCAGGACAACACGCGCCTCGTCGATATTACGCGTATGATCCAGCGCGGGCTGGAGAAGGGGCGCCTGCGCGAGCAAGCGGCACGGGTCGATGCAGACCTTACCGTACAGGAAGACGTGTCGCAAAACGGCACGGATATTCCCGAGCAGGAAGTCGTATCACCTGCCGGCGACATGGGGCCAGCGAACGACAACGTGCCACAATCGCCGATCACTGCGACGGCATTCAAATGGATCGACCCAAAGACATTGCCGCGCCGCGAGTTTGCCTACGGCTCCCATTTTATCCGCAAGTATGTATCGGTCACGGTATCTCCTGGCGGCCTTGGCAAGACGTCGGCTAGCATCGCCGAAGGCCTTGCCATGGTGTCGGGCAGGGCACTGCTCGGCATCAAGCCACCCAAGCGCTTGCGCACGTGGATATTCAATGCCGAAGACCCGCGTGACGAAATGGAGCGGCGCATCATGGCGGCGTGCATCCACTACAAGCTGAAGCCTGCCGACCTCGAAGGGCATCTGTTCCTCGACAGCGGCCGCGAGCAGGAACTGTGCGTCGCCATCGAAGACAAGAAGGTCGGCGTTCGCATCCAGCAGCCGATCGTCGAAGCCGTGGTTGAACAGATCGAGCGCAACGGCATTGACGTGATGATCGTCGATCCATTCGTGTCCACGCACGGCGTGAACGAGAATGATAACGGCGCGATCGACAAGGTGGCGAAGCTGTGGGCGCAGATCGCCGACTACACCAACTGCTCGATCGATATCGTGCACCATCTGCGCAAGGTCGCCGACCGAGAGGCTACCGTCGAAGACGCTCGAGGTGCCGTATCGTTGATCGGCGCGGCGCGATCGGTGCGCGTCCTCAACCGCATGTCGGAAGAGCAGGCAGGTGAGGCGGGTATCAACAAGGAGGACCGCTTCGGGTACTTCTACACCACCTACGGCAAGTCGAACCTGACGCCGCTTTCGCACCGGGCGGAGTGGAGGCATTTGGTGTCGACGCCGCTTGGCAACGGCACAGGCCTCGCCCAGCCGCAGGACTTCGCGCCAGTGGTTACAGAGTGGCATTGGCCGAGCGCCGAGGATGTGGCGGGAGACCTGACGGAAGACCAGCGTGCGTCCATTCTGGCGGCCGTAAGCGCATCTGACTACAAGAAGTCACCGAAGGCCAAGAACTGGGTCGGAAGCGCTGTAGCGTACGCTGTGGGGCTGGATTTGGACGACAACGTGCAGCGCAAGCGAGCGGCCGGCCTTGTGAGTGCCCTGATGCGAGAAGGCGCGCTTGTCGAGAGGGAGGAGCGCGATCCAGTGCGGCGGGAGCTGGCGGTATTTGTGAGGGCGGGTTAGGATCTGCCGTATGTTACGAAAAATAAAGCCGCGAGCCCTCTTTGTGGGGTCGGCGGCTTTTTCTTTTGCGATACGAACCTCAATTGGGTTCTTTCGTTTCTCTGTAAGCCCACGGTGAAGGCCGTCTTGCGATGACGGCCTGCTGACTGCCAGTCCTA
>NZ_JCAHRB010000016.1:0-47212 GCF_059429395.1 Agrobacterium sp. K11
TAGGACTGGCAGTCAGCAGGCCGTCATCGCAAGACGGCCTTCACCGTGGGCTTACGGTGAACCCACAGACATCCATAGAGAGCCAGACGTTAAGCGCTGTAGACGTCGTGTAAAGCTGGGTAAATTGTAGGGGTGGCGAAGTTCATCTTGACCGGGGAAGAGAAACAGCAGCAGCTTCCATCCAACAGCGACGATGGGCGGTTAAATCACCGCCCTAGAATCTCGGGAACTCGCAGGGATCACGATTTCCACGCGTAGTCCACCTGACGGCGTATTGGTGGCCGTTGCGCAACCGCCATGCCATTCGGCAGCGCGGCGGGTGATGGCGAGGCCGAGGCCAAAGCCCGAGCGCGTCGTGACGGTGGAACTCTGTGAGAACGGTTGGAAAATAGCGTCCAGTTCCGCGTCCGGTACGCCAGGTCCCGCATCCTGGATGGAGAGTGAAAGTTGCTGACCGTGTACTTCCGAAGTGACGAGAACAGATGTCTTGTCTCTGGTGTAGGCAATTGCATTGCGGATCACGTTTTCTAGCGCCCGGTAAATCAATTCTCCGTTGACGGAAGCAACGAATGTGTCGACGCCTTCATATTGAACCCTAATATCGCGTGACTGACCTTCGAAACTCGCATCCTCGACAATCTCCCTCACGAGATCGACAACATCCAGTGTTTGTCGATCAAAGCGCGGAGCGTTTCGTTCCGAAAGCCTCGCCAGAGTTAGGATTCCGCCGACCAATTCATCTAAGCGTTCGACTTCTCTTCCCATTCGCTCGATCATTGCGGTCAACCGCGCCGGGTTTTGTTGCAAGACGCCGATAGCCGCCTGTAATCTTGACAGGGGTGAACGTATCTCGTGAGAGACATCGTGAAACAACTGTTGCTGTGCAATCTGGAGTTCCTGAAGGCGTGCTGCCGTAATGTCGAGGTCGTGCGCCAGAGAGGCAACTTCGTCGCGCTTGCTGCCAATTGTATGCGCTATTCGAACATCGAGTTGGCCATTGGCTATGGCTCGCAACCCGTATCGAAGCTGCTCCACGGGGGTGATAAAGTACCGGGCGAGCCAGTAGGCAGCTGCCGCCGCTGCCATGAGGGCGGCTAACCACGGCACTGTCCGCGGCCAGGTTTTTGAAATAACACCCTGAGGCGAGCCGGCGATCTGGACCTCGTAGCAATTCCCGTCGCTCACCGCGTTCACAATTAGATCATGTCCCGCCTTAACCCCACAGTCGAATGCTGGACCAACCGGGCTGATCCGAATGGATAATTCGCGACCGGTACGCTGCATGGCTGCCACCAGCTTCTTTGCAGCGTCATATCCATCTGATTGCAGGACCTGGGCCGTTGTTTCCAGGGCAAGCCTGTGTTCGCGGTTGGCGACTTCTTCTTCAAAAGGGGATTGGAACATGGTGCTAATTGCAAACAGCAGTGCTATCGACCCTGCCATGGCAAGCCAGACCACGCTGAAAAATTTCCAGAATAGTCGATGCATCACTAGCCCTCTAACAGCTGATAGCCGCGGCCTCTTACAGCCTGAATCCACGGCTGCCCGTCTTCGCGGGTTCCGAGCTTTTGGCGGATACTGCTGATATGGACATCGATGCGGCGATCAAATGCGGTCAGTGGCTTGCCGAAGGCGCGCAACGAGATATCCTGTTTGGAAACCAACTGGCCGGAAGAACGGACAAGCACCTCGAGCAGACTGAACTCGGTGCCGGTCAGTTCGAGCTGGGTACCGGACCACTCGGCTCTGCGGGTTGAAGGATATAGCGTCAGCGCGCCCGTTTTCAGCACCTCCAGCCTACCATCCCGTTCGCTTCGGCTAGATCGACGAAGAATCGCGCGGATTCGAGCGGCCAGTTCTCCTGGCGAACAGGGTTTGGCGACATAGTCGTCCGCGCCAAGATTAAGCCCGGAAATACGATCAATGTCATCACCGCGGGCCGTCAACATCAGAACCGGGACATCGCTAACCTGCCGGATTTTCCGCAACACATCGAGGCCGTTCATACGGGGCATCATGATGTCGAGGACAATGAGATCGAGTGACGTCGTTGTTGCTACAACGACACCGGTTCTGCCGTCGTCTGTGGTGTCAACCGCGAAGCCTTCTTCGGTCAGGTATTCGCAGAGCAGATTTGTTAGCTCGATGTCATCATCGATTAAAAGCACCTTAGGCATGTCTTGCATCCGTCGCGTCGATGCTTGAATTGTTTAAGGCATGACGCCCGTAAATACAGCAGTTTTACATAACTTAACACGTTCTTGACCGACATTAACATCGCGATCCCTATAGTGCAGCCGACAGCTTAAAGGCAGCCCGGATCATGCGTATAGTCTTCTCTTCAGGTTCCGTCCTCGCCACGTTGGCGGTACTCAGCGGTTGTACCGCCCTTGACACCCTCAAAACTTCAAATTCTGTCGTGTCAGCCTATTGGCACGCGACGTTGCCGCATGGAGGACGCCCTACTGATCTCGTCGCGTGGTGGGCAAGCTTTAAAGATCCTTCGCTGACGGAATTGCTAACACTGGCGGAACGGGAAAATCCGACCGTTCAAGAAGCCGTCGGCAATATCGACAAGGCGCGTGCGACGCTGGATAGCGCTCGTGCGGGCCTCTTCCCGTCGCTGGATGGATCTGCCTCTGCATCGCGCGAGGGCAACAAAGGCGATGACCTCAATAAGATTGTAGCCGGAACGAACAAAAGTGGTGGTCTCGACGCAGCCTGGGAACTTGATTTGTTCGGCAAGACTAAGAAAGAAACACAGGCTGCGGCTTCGAGAGCCCGAGGCAAGGTCTGGTCATGGCATGACGCACGGATTTCCGTCGCAGCCGAGGTCGGTGATTACTACGTCCAGTATCGCGCGTGTCGCCAGTTGGAAAAGCTTTACCGCGACGAGCTCGCGTCGCAGAGAGAGACGCTGCGCGCCACTGAAAAGTCAGCACAGTCCGGCTTCACGTCAACTGCCGATTTGGCGCTCTCCCGCGCAAGTGCGGCGACATCCTCGTCAAATTTGACCGCCCAACGTGGTGACTGCGAAATCATTGTCAAGTCGCTGGTACAACTGACTGCTACCGATGAAGTGGTGATCAGAAAATTGCTGGACCAGGGGAAAAGTAGCATTCCACAGCCTTCATCGTTGCAGATCGCCTCTGTACCGGCGGAGGTTTTGAGGCAACGGCCTGACGTCAATGCGCTGGAAGCTGAGGTCGCAGCAACGGTTTCGGATGTTGGCGCGGCAAAGGCCGACCTTTATCCAAGTCTCAGCTTGAGTGGATCCATTTCAATCAGCGAATCCACCGTAACCGGCAGATCGATACCGTGGTCCTTTGGTCCTGCATTGTCGATACCGCTCTTTGATGGCGGCACCAAAAGGGCTGCCGTCAGAAGTGCAGTGGCGGATTACGATGTTGCTGTCGCAAGTTACAAGTCCGGCGTCTTGACGGCTGTCGCAGACGTGGAAACAGCCCTCATTCGCGTCAACACGGCTTTGAAACGTATCGGCGATGCCAAGATGGCCGCTGATAACTATCAAAGCTATTTCCGCTCGGTCGATGAGAATTGGAAATCTGGTGGCGTCAGCATCCTCGACCGGGAAGAGGCGCGTCGCTCGGCACAGTCTGCCGCCATCACCCTCATCGAAATCAGGCGCGACGCGGTCCGATACTGGATCGCACTCTACAAGTCCCTGGGAGGCGGTTGGTCCGCTCCGGCTGGCGCCTCGAATACCCTTATGACTGGAACACACTGATGCGTAGATCCGCTTTTTCCTCTCTCGCCATGGCCATTGCCGTAACTTTCATGCCGCAGTCGGCCCGTAGCGAAGACGCCGTACAGACCGACTCTCAAGCTGCAGCTTTGACAGTGAGCGTCTCCAACCCCCAGCTCTTGAACTGGCCGGTGACTATTCCTGCGAGTGGTCGACTTGCCGCATGGGATGAAGCGGTCATCGCCGCTGAGGTTAGCGGCTTTAAAATCATCGACGTCAAAGCAGATATCGGTGCGACGGTTAAAAAGGGAGACCTGCTGGTGCAGTTCTCCGCTGATACGGCGCAGGCGGATTTGGAACAGCAGCAAGCGACGGTCGAAAAGCAGGAAGCGGCGCTCGATCAAGCGGTTGCGGATGCGGATCGCGCCCGAGGACTGACGGGGTCCGGTGCGTTGTCGAAGCAGCAAACGACAGAGTATCTGATCAGCGAGCGCAAGGCGAAAGCCGACGTCCTCTCTGCGAAAGCCGCGTTGGCATCTTCGCAACTGACACTGGACCGGACAAAGGTTTACGCCGTCGATGACGGGATCATATCTGCGCGTTCGGCATCTCTCGGTAACGTCGTGAATGCCGGTGACGAACTGTTCAAGCTCATCCGGCAAAGCAGGGTAGAATGGCAAGCGGAGTTGCCGGTAAAGCGGTTGGCCGAAGTAAAGCAAGGAACGAAAGCAGTGATACCGACCCCTGACGGCAATATTAGTGGCGAGGTTAGGTTGGTTTCACCCACTACGTCGACAAATAATGGTCGGGTCACGGTTTACGTGACCCTCCAGCCCGAGGCAGGAATGCAAACCCCGAAGACCGGCATACTCGCCAGCGGCTACTTCGCGTTCGACCACGCCGATGCGCTGACAGTGCCAGCGACAGCCGTCACGCTCCGGGACGGGTTTTCCTATGTCTTCATTTTGAACGAGGCTGAGAAGGTGACCGTTGCGCGGAAGCGCGTCGAGACAGGTCGCCGACAGGGCGACCGTGTCGAGATTGTTTCTGGTATCAAAAAGGCGGACAAAGTCGTCACAGCAGGTGGTGCTTTCCTCGCAGATGGCTCGGTTGTGCGAGTGTCCGACGGCACCACGATTGCCAAAAAGGAGGAAGCAAAGTGAATTTCTCCTCATGGTCCATCCGCAATCCCGTCCCGCCCGTTCTGCTTTTCGTCCTGTTGACCGCCTGTGGTCTGTGGGCTTTCAATCGCCTCGACGTCCAGAATTTCCCCGATATGGACCTTCCAACGATCGAGATCAGTGCTTCGCTGGATGGGGCGTCGGCGTCTCAGCTCGAAACGGAAGTGGCTCGCAAGATCGAGGATGAACTGACGGGCCTTTCCAAGCTGGACTCCGTCACAACAACGATCACGGATGGTTCTGTTAGCATCTCGGTTGCCTTCCAGGTTGGAAAGGACACCCAGGAAGCACTGGATGAGGTCAAGAGTGCTGTCGACGAGGCAAAGAGCGACCTGCCGGAAGAAATGAACGCGCCGACCGTTTCGAAACAGTCGTTGAACGCCTCGCCACTCATCACCTACGTCGTGCATTCAGACAAATTGGATTCTGCTGAGCTTTCTTGGTTCATCGACAACGATCTGTCGCGGGCGCTGATGGCTGTGGACGGTGTTGGTGAAGTCAGTCGCCTTGGCGGGGTCGATAGAGAAGTCAGGGTAGAGCTCAACGCAAATCTCCTCGATGGCCTTGGTTTGACCGCGAGTGATGTCAACAGCCAGGTCGAAGCGGTGCAGTCCGATCTGTCTGGTGGCAAGGGCAGAATCGGCGGCGAAAGTCAGTCTGTCCGGACGCTTGCAACGGCAAACAGTGTAGAACAGCTCCGATCATTGCCCATACCCTTACCTGCCGGGAGTTGGGTTCGACTGGACGAACTCGGAACGGTAACAGATACCCACAACGATCTTACCTCACTTGCCTACCTGAATGGCAAACCCGTGATTGCCGCTCAGATCAAGCGTTCAAAAGGCTATTCTGATACGGCGGTTACCGAGAAAGTTCGCGACGCGATGACGGTATTTGCTGCGGCCAATCCGGGCGTGACAATCGAAGAAGCCTACAACACCATCGTACCCACCGAGCAAAACTACGAATCCTCGATGCACATGGTCTATGAGGGCGCGCTCATCGCCGTTTTCGTCGTGTGGCTGTTTCTGCGCGACTGGCGTGCGACGCTTCTCGCGGCTGTTGCCCTGCCGCTGTCGATCATACCGACTTTTCTCGTGATGTACCTGCTTGGCTATACGTTGAACACAATTACACTGCTGGCGATTTCACTTGTGGTCGGGATTCTCGTGGATGACGCCATTGTCGAGATAGAAAATATCGAGCGACACCTCAACATGGGTAAAAGCCCCTTCGAGGCGGCGATGGAGGCAGCTGACGAAATCGGCATGGCTGTTATTGCCACGACGTTTACCTTGGTCGCGGTCTTCCTTCCAACAGCTTTCATGGGCGGCATTCCGGGCATCATTTTCAAGCAGTTCGGTATTACTGCGTCAGTTGCCGTTCTCGCCTCGCTTCTGGTTGCGCGATTGCTAACGCCAATGATGGCAGCGTATATGATGAAGGCCAGTGGCAAGACACACGAAGAGGACGGCCGCCTGATGCGGAGCTACCTCTGGCTGGTAAAGGGTGCGTTGCGCCGCCGCTGGATTCCAGTGCTTGGGACGGTCGGGTTTCTGGCATTCACGATCCTTCTGTTGTCTCATTTGTCGACGGGCTTTTTCCCAGCCTCCGATGACAGTCGAACGCAAATTACCCTCACCACGCCATATGGATCGACGATTGAAGCGACTGACGAGGCGGCGCGAAAAGCATCCGAAATCATCGCAGGCGTAGACCACGTCACCTCGGTGTTTCAGTCAACCGGAACAGCGTCCACGGGCGGGATGAACAGTACGTCAAATTCAAGCACTAACAGTGCGACAATCGTCGTCAATCTAACGCCGATTGACGACCGGGATATAAAGCAGTCGGAGATCGAAAATGATTTGCGAAAAGCCTTGGAGCAGTTGCCCGGCGTTCGCCTGGAAATAGGCTCCGGAGGCAATGGGACAAAGCTCACGCTGACGCTTGCAGGCGACAATTCTGACCTTCTTGAACAGGCGGCGGCAAGCCTTGAAACTGATTTGCGCACGCTTCCAGGGATCGGCAATGTCACTTCATCCGCGGCCATGCAGACTCCGGAGGTCACCATAAAACCCGACCTTGCGCAGGCGGCCTCTCTTGGTGTGACGTCCAAGGCCATCGCCGAAGCCATTCGCGTGGCGACTGCTGGTGCGTATGATACAGCTCTGTCGAAGCTTAATCTGCCCGAACGCCAGGTCGCCATTCGCGTGATGCTCGACACCGCAAGCCGTCAGTCATTGGATGCTATCTCGCTGATCCCAGTCGATGGTAAAGAAAGCAAGATCTCGCTGGGTGCTATCGCCGACATCTCGATTGGCTCCAGCCCCAGTCAGATCGATCGGCTTGACCGATCGCGCAACGTCTCGCTGACTGTCGAGTTAAATGGCAGGAACCTCTCCGACGTGACCGCAGAAGCCGCACAGTTGCCCGGCTATAAAAACCTGCCGCAGGGCGTGAAGTTCGTGGAGCAGGGCGAATTAAAACGTCAGAGTGAGCTGTTCAGTAGTTTCGGCACATCCATGGCGATCGGCATTTTCTGTATCTATGCCGTTCTGGTCCTTCTGTTTCATGATTTCCTCCAGCCTGTGACTATTTTGATGGCTCTGCCGCTGGCGCTCGGCGGCGCTCTGCTGCCTTTGGTGCTGACAGGTACGAGCTTTTCAATGCCTGCTGTTATCGGTCTGATCCTACTGATGGGAATTGTCTCGAAAAACTCGATCCTTCTCGTGGAGTACGCCATTGAGGCACGACGTGCCGGCATGTCTCGCTACGACGCCCTTGTCGATGCCTGCCACAAGCGAGTACGACCCATTATCATGACCACCATCGCTATGGCCGGCGGCATGCTGCCCGCAGCGTTGAGTCTCGTCTCGGGAGACTCAAGCTTTCGCCAACCCATGGGTATCGTTGTCATAGGCGGATTGATTACCTCCACCTTCCTAAGCCTTCTGGTCATTCCTGTGGTCTTCACTTTCCTGGATGACGCGCTTGTATGGCTCAAGGCGAGGATCGGAGGGGGCGAAACCAAGCAGGCAGAGGGATTTTCCACGCCACAAGTCTAACGCATGCAGGACCTGCCGGGGACACCGGCTCTGCATTGGGTCGCCGGAAACTGCGCCCCACCGATGACGATACAGCGAATAACCCTAGATTTGCAGACACCTTCTTTCCCAATCCATGAGGAAATCGAATTTCAGCGAAGAGTTTAAGCGTGACGCGGTGCGTCAGATCACAGAGCGAGGCTATCCGGTTGCGGAGGTTTCGCAGCGGCTCGGCGTCAGTCAGCATTCGCTTTACGAATGGAAGAAGAAGTTTGCTTCGTTGAACGTCAAGGCAGCGACGAGGCTGATGAGATCAAGCGGCTGAAGAAGGAACTGGCTCGCGCCACCGAGGAGCGCGACATCCTAAATGTCAATCGAACGCAGGCCGCGAACCGGCTCCCCACTATCATCGAACTCACGTCGCACTCTGTAGCCGTAAAAGATACCGCCTGGCACCCGCCCCTGTTTGGCCACGGTCTTCATGCCTGCGCGCACGCGGTAGCGAACTTGTTCGAGCACTTCCTGCCTGAGAACCGCCCTCAATCCAAGTTCCATCAATCACACCGCCGCGGCGCCGTGAACCTTCCACAAATCAACATCATGAAACTGCAGGATCTTGAGAATTTGGGCACTGTGCTGAAGGCCGCGGGAAAGGCGATCGAGAGTAAGGCAGAGAAACACGCCATAGGCGCCGGTCTTCGCCACCGCCAAAGCGGCCTGGAGCCCAGGCCGCGTCTCGAAAGACGAACCGCTTACATAGGCGTCGACGAAAGTGTCGGCCAAATGCCAGCCTTGTCGCGGAACGAATTGCTTTCCGAGATCGGGCTGGGTTGTGATCCAAGCGAGGTCTTGTTGATCTGTTGCATAACGCGTGTAAAGCACGATGCGCTTGAGGGCATGCATAATGACCGATCTCCCTGTTTGTATCGCGATCACCATGGTAGAGATCGAATATGGGATTCGGGGTTTTCATTCACCGCACAGATTCAATCTACGACGACAGTCCGGCTGAGGAATATCAGTTTCCGAGCCAGTATCTCGGCCGCGTCCAAGCCTGCGTTGGAGATTGGGTCATATACTACGAGCCTCGAAAGGTTGCGGCGACGCGCGGATATTTCGCGGTCGCCAAGGTCGCACAGGTCATTCCAGACCCCAAAGCGTCCGGTATGCATCTGGCTCTGATCGAACCCGGCAGCTATCTCGATTTCGTCAACGCTGTTCCTTTCAGCGGGCCAGATGGCGTGATCGAGCGGGGAGTGCTCAACGACGCGGGGCGAATTTCGGGAAGGGCGCAAGCAGCCGTGCGGCCGATCTCAGCCGCAGACTTCAATCGTATCTTGTCAATTGGCCTGGCAGAGGATCAACCGGAACTGCCGCGATCGGGCGAGGCAATAGACAGGCCAACTGGCGCCGGATTCTCGGGCGGCATTCAAGCTCCATTTATGTTCGAAGAGGAAAGGGTGCGGGTCACACAGCTTTCATCGCGTATCGTTCGCGATCGCCTGTTTCGCCGACTGATCTTGCAGGCCTACGACAAACGATGCGCGATAACAGGCTTGAAGCTGATCAATGGCGGCGGCCGCGCGGAGGTTGATGCCGCCCATATTCGCCCGGTTGAAGCGGACGGCCCGGATATTCTGTCGAATGGCATCGCGCTCTCTGGCACGGCACACTGGATGTTCGATCGCGGCCTTATCGGCTTGTCGGACGATCTTGAGGTCCTGGTTTCGCGTCAAGCGAACGACCGCGGCAGCATCCAAGGTCTTATCAACAAGACCGGAAGAGCGATCGTACCGGCAGGTGTTCACGAACGCCCGCATCCACAATTTCTGAGATGGCATCGCGAGAATACCTTTAAGCAATAGCGCGCCAACGGCTCAAATCCGTTCAAGTGCTTGATGGGACACATTCATTGCGGCTCGCAAGGTATCGTTGATGCGCTCTTGCCAGCTCGGACCGTCCGCCTGAAAATGCGAAAGGACATCACTGTCGATTTTCAAGGATACAAGCTCCTTGGTGTTGGAGATTGCGGACCGTTCAACGGCTGGAGCTGCGACCTTCTGCGCCGGTTTGAACAGCGCAGCCGGTCAATTTCTACTTTCAGGCTGTATGTCAAAACAGCGGTGGTCGCACCCCACATTTGGTGGGCAGCCGAAATAACGCAATTGCTGCTGATAAACTGGTCAACCGCCCCTCAATCCGGAAGAGAACGCTTATCGCGAAGGTTACTCTAAGTTGGCCGATCAACATGCACCTTTGCTCTTTCAGTGGCACTTCATTCTTGCACCACCAGGATCAGGCAGAAGCCTGTGCGCCTAGACCAAACGAGACCATCGCCGCTTCACACGCACGCGTAAACCGCATTGACGGACCTTCTTTGCCGGCGGCAAGTTTGCTGACGCGTGCTCCCTCCAACAGCATGGATAGCGTATCAGCCAAAAGTTCAGGATCGCTTACACCTGTCGAACGACAAAGATCGGCAAGCCGGGAATGCTGTTCCATCTTCAACGTTTCTATTATCGCATGTGCAGGGTGTCCTTGCTCCTTCAACTCTACCGCAGCATTGGCCAAATCGCATCCAAAGGGCTCGCTGGAAAGACATTGTGCGCGCGCGTTAACCCATGCCTTGAGCTGAGCCCTCGGGTCGCCCGGGTTCTCTGTTTCGAGATCTTCCCAGGCTTTATTGAGCGTTCGAGAGCTGTGCTTGAGCGCTTCACACACAAGATCGTCCTTGGAACCAAAATGTCGGTATAACGTCATTTTGTTGGTCGAGGCGGCTTCGGCAATGGCATCAACACCGATGCCGCGTATCCCATGTTCACGAAACAGTTGACAGGCCGTTGACACAATCCGGTCACGAGGTGCGATTTTCTGCTCGGAAGCACGATCAGATGTCTCGGATTTCATGAGTTTAATTTTTACCCTCAAGCGGTGTTGACATGCGTGTTACCGATCGGTAACTATCACAAAAGTTACTTACCGGTAACACCTTGGCGCGAGCCCGTCAAGCAATCGCCCGCTTTCACAGCTTAGGAATTATCGAAAGGAGACTGAGATGAGACAGACGATAGACGAGATGACGCTCGCCGAGATTTTCGCAGATCCACTGATCCGTTCAGTCATGCGCGCCGACGACGTTGGTCTGGACGACTTCAAAGAGTTGATGCATTCGGCGGCGACGTCCTTGACGACGCGCGATCGCGCAACATTTGCTGGACAGTTTGAAACGAGCGGTCCTGCAGCTTCATCGAAGCGTACACTCGCGACCGCCATACAGCCCTTGTTCGCAGGTTTCTTTAAGCCTTGCGCTGCCCATATGTGAATGTGGCCTGCATCACCATCCCGCAAGTCGGGCTTATCCGCGGTGATACAAGATGGCCCCATTCCTAGACATCCGTTCATGGGCTACGTCGTTGTCGATGCAATTCGGAGGCATGCATATGGAGTGGAACGCACTCGCGTCATTGTACCAGCCGGTGAGATCTGGGGCAGTTGGTTTAAAGGAGCGGAGACGACATCCGACTTTATGACTGAGCGTGAGCAGGCTGCTTCGCAGGATCGCGAGTATATGCTGGATCAAGAATCCATCTCATTAAGTGCGCATAGCTAGCTCCCAGATGGAGACGCGCTCATGGCACCAATTGGTGCGATAATCTACGCCCCTCGATCCGACCATTACCACCATGCCTATTGCGGGTCGCTGGTGCGACTCCGCTCAAGGCGACAAGATCTCCATTTAGAAAGCAGTATCGTAGCCTCAGACACGAGCGCTTTACGGTCGGGCAATGTAACTTTCTCGTATCTGAAGTCTGCGAAAGCTACATACATGCCCCTCTATCTCGTCGGCGAAAACATCGACAAAACTCGCGGCTTTCGCCAAGCCGAGGCTGGCAAGCTTGTACAGCTAATGCGCGGCATCTATGTCGACGCCGACGACGATATAGACCAGACGGTGCGAATATGGCGCTTCTGAAGATTGCAGCGCCAAGGACAGGAGATTTCAGCTCGGTTCGCATGGCGCCGCTCTATGATGCGGTAACAACGCTGGTGTTTCCGAACCTGCACCATGGCCGCATGGCCTTCAAAATCAGCGGCAAGGATGAACGACTGAAGAGAGCCGATTTCAAGCGTTGCGCAGCGACAGCGGGTATTCCGGCGGCGGCGGATAAGGCCATGGATGAAATGAGAGCAGTGCTTGCGCGCGGATTGGAACAGCTTGCGCTACCGCCGCCGCTGACAGATAGATCAGTGGGCGCTGAAAGAGCGGCGCAGGTGCGGGAGATTGTGGGCGAACGCCTGGACAGTTTTGGATAGCTTGGCTCGAGTTTGGCGGGAGTCACCTGTCAACATAGACTGCTGCGAGATCGCCCAGATCCCAGTTTCCGCCGGAAAGGACGGCACAGACTTTTTCTTCAGGCTTGACGTCGAGCGCACCCGCCAGCAGTGCTCCGACCGTGATAGCGGCTGCAGGTTCGGCAATGAGCTTTGCATCCTTTGCCAAAGCGCGCATACCCTCAACAATATAGTGATCGTCGACGAGGACGATTTCGTCGACATATTTCTCGATGATGGGATAAGGGTTCTGGCCGGGAACGCTGATTCTCAGACCATCTGCTATTGTGTTCTGCAAGGGTAGCGAGGTCCGCGTCTTGTTAATACGGCTCTGGAAGTACTTCGGTGTCAGCGCGGGCTCCACCCCGATCACGCGCACACTGGGTCTGGTCTCTTTTATGGCCGTGGCGATCCCTGAAATCAGTCCGCCGCCGCCGACCGGCACGACGACCGTATCCACCTCGGGAAGATCATCGAGTATTTCACAGCCGATCGTTCCCTGTCCGGCCATGACGATCGGATCTTCAAATGCGTGGATCGGGGCATAGTGGTTTTCTGCAGCGATTTCATAGACCCTTTTCCATCTGGCCGCAGTGTCGCCGTCGAATAGGACGACCTCTGCCCCAAGGGCCTTTGTGTTCTCAATCTTGATTTTGGGCGTGTTAACAGGCAGCACCAATATCGCCCTCACACCCAGCATCCTAGCGGCATAGGCAAGTCCCTGTGCATGATTGCCCGACGATGTCGCAATGATGCCGTTTGCGATTTCTTCCTTGGAAAGCGAAAGAGCCTTGTTCAGCGCCCCCCTTATTTTGAAGGCTCCGGTAATCTGCAGGGTTTCAGGCTTGAGGTAGAGATTGCAGCCAACGGTCTCCCCAATCTTGTCCGCGCGCAGTAGTGGCGTGTGTCTGACATGGGGTTTCAGTCGGGTGCGGGCGTCGAGTATATCTTGTATCGTCGGAAAACTGTTCATGGCTACTGCTCGAAAAATGAAAAGAAGGTGCCGACATTGGCGGCAATGGCTTTTTCGTAGATCGTTCCGGCTGTGGTGTTGTCCTGTATCGCCATACCGGTGGAATCGAAAATGGTGATTTCATCATCGCTTGTCCGGCCGTGCTTCGCACCCAGCAGCAGCTCTCCGATTTCAGCGTGAATATCGGCCATTGTGATAATGTTAGTTTGCAGCGGGTGCCACGTTTCACCCTTTTGTGTGCATTGCTGGATGGAATCAACAACGATCTTGGCGTGTGTGAAAAGCTCGGGGTCCAGCTCCTGTTTGCCCCGCTGATCCGTACCGATCGCGACAATGTGCGTGCCGGGCCTCACCCAGTCCGCCTGTACGACATCACCTTTGCCCCGCGTTGTCGTGATCAAAATGTCGCCTTTCTCAACGGCCTCCTTCTTGGAGGGGGCGATGATTACGGGAATTGCGAATTCGCGTTCGATATCGTTCTTGTAGTCGGACAAAGCCGAAGGGGTGCGGCTCCAGGCGTGGATTTCCTGGATTTGTATGACCTCGTTGATTGCCCGGATCTGCATTCTCGCCTGACTGCCTGTGCCGATCGAAGCGACAACACGGCCGTTCGGTCTTGCAAGCGCTTTGACGGACACAGCTCCGGCGGCCCCGGTGCGGAGCCCCGTGATCAGGCTTCCGTCCATGACGCAGATCAATGCACAGCTCCTGGCATCGAAAAGGAGAATTGTCCCCATGCTGTTCGGTACGCCATGCTCCTCAGGATTTCGGGTAAATCCCCCGGAATGTGCTTTCATCGAAATGATTTCAGCCTGCTTGTGATAGCCCAGCTTGAAATCAATCTCTCCCCGCCTGGCAGGAAGACTAATCCCAATGTACTCGGGCTGCTCGACCTGATTGCTGCTATAGGCTTTATAGGCGTCTTCGACAGCGCCGATGACTTGTTTCAAGTCGATGAGCCGCCTCACTTGATTCTTGTTAAGTAGAAGCGTCTGCATCGCTGACCTCAGTTCGTTCGCGACCACCGGAGTTATGGGCGTGTGTGACATTTATTTTTTAATCATCACCGGTCAGAGCACTATTTCCAGTCATATGCGAACCCGTTGCAAGCAGATTGTTGCGATTTAGGCTCCTGCTTTCGCAGAAAATTTGCTGTCCTCAGACAATGGGAAGAACGGTCGTATCTAATGTTACCAACCCACCAGGCGCACGAGCCGCGAAGAGATTTGCGATCGCTAACATCGTCCACTGCCGCGCGTTGTGGCTGTCGGGCGGAGCGTGCGGATGCTGCCTTCTTGGCGGGTGCCATTTTGCTCGAGCTAACTGTCGGCTTTGGCGGTCGTCGTTCTTCGGCCGCTGATGCGCCGAGCCGGCGGATGATTGCATGCAAGCTTGGCCGGGGCTGCTTTTTCAGTTCTGCCGTCAACTCGGCTTCGATCCCACAGGCCTGACTAATCATCGTCCAGTCGATATGGCCATTCAGAAGCGGGGGCAATTTCCGGTAGATGATCAAACGGACTAAATAAGGCCTTATATTCTCTAGCACCCGCTTGAGGGCATCGCGTTGATATCCCGCGAAACAACGGCAGGACAGAATGAGGCAAGAACGTTTGCTGAAAACGAGGTGTGAAATCGCGAAGGGCCTGAAATTTCGGGCCTTTGTGATACGGCAATACCGGGCTAACTCGTCGCTAAAGGTCTCCACAGTTGCAGTCGTTCGGCCTCGGTGGAGAGGTCGAAGATAACCTGCGTACCAGTTTTGATGCGCCGCCGCAGGACGTTGGCGCGGTCAGAATTTGTCTGAAGCATACCGCCGTCATGAAGCGTTTGCAGCGGCGAACGCGAAACTCTCAACTCTAACGCCAGCAGACGGTCGAGGCGCGTGCTGGTCGGAACTGGACCATCAGTTCTATATAAGATTTCGTCTAATTGTCAGCTTCGTGCAAAATCGCTTTCTCGATATCAAGCTCCGAAAACTCATCGACGCGCTGCGAGTTGCACCTCAAGGCTTCGAGGTTGAACATATCCGTCCGTATCTGCTTGATCACCCAAGGCATGTGATGCTCGAGGCTGGAAGAAAAATCGCCCAACTTGTCAGGATGGCTAATCGCACGCTGATCTTTTAGATATTGGTATCTCCTGCGCCCGTTTGGGCATGAAGAAATTGTAAAGTATTTAACTATAACTAATCGCAAGAAAACCAGCGAAGCACGGCCGTGGAACAATTGGTTCTAGTCCGTGTTTTGCGAAATGCGGCCCGGCGTTTCCGCCTTTTGGCGGGGCTGTCGTTTCGCCCGCGGAATGGTGACCTGCCCGTATTTGAGGGGGCAGGCCGGCGTTTTTCGGCGCATGCATGATGCAGTTGCGATCAGAGCCGATGATGCGGCTACCGAAGCCTTGATGATCGAGGTTACGCGACGTGCAATGTCAGTCTTGCCGAACACCTCCGGCACGGGGAAGGAGCGGTATTCATGCCCTGAGGTTATCCGTGTCATTTCTCCAGAATGCCAGTATCCGCACCAAAATTCTGTCGCTCATTCTACCGCTCTGCATCATCGGTCTGGGTGCAACAGTATATATGTCCGCCCGTTACAAAAACGCGGACACGCTCTATTCAGAATTCATTGCCGGCGATAATGCCGCGCTTGTCGAGCTTTCTCGTGCCAACCGCAATCTTCAGGCGGTGGCTTACGGTGCTTATCAGGTAATGGCATATGACACCTCCATTCCGGATTTCGCCATCGCCAAAGGCGAGTATAACGCCGACAAAGGCGAACTGATCTCGCGATTGAACAACGTCAAGGCCATATTCCCGGAAGAGACGGCCACAATCGACAAACTGCTCAAACAATCTCAGAGCATCATCACAAGCACGGATAAGGCCGTCGAGCTTGGCTCCGCTAATCGTAATCAGGAGTCCGCGGCGGAACTCCTGAAGGCTGATGGGCAAATTCGCGCGGCCGGAAACGAAATAGGCTCGTTGCTGGACAAGCTTGCCAAGGGTGTTGCAAAAGGCAGCGACGATCTGAGTGACCAGACGAATTCCACGATCCTGACCTCGCTTGTTGTGGTTGGCATCAGCTTTGCAGCCGGCATCATTCTCGCGCTGTTCGTGGCCTCGCGTGGCATCACAACGCCGATTGCCCGCCTGCGGGAGCGTATGGTGTCGCTGGCAGGCGGCGATACGGCAGCCGAGATCGATGGCATGGACCGCAAGGACGAAGTCGGCCAGATGGCGGTTGCCGTTCAGGTGTTCCGCGAGAGTGCGATCGAGCGCATCCGCCTTGAACAGGAAACAGAAGCCAATCGCAGCCTTTCGGAAAAGGAACGCATCGCGCGCGAGCAGCAGAAGGCCAAGGAAGCTGCCGACGTCAAATTTGCCGTCGACAATCTTGCAACCGGTCTTTCGAAGCTTTCGGATGGCGATGTGTCCTACCGCATCGGCCAGCCGTTCACGGCGACACTCGACGGCGTTCGTAACGACTTCAACATGTCCGCCGAAAAGCTGCAATCGGCATTGACCCGCGTTGCGCAGAATGCCGGTGGCATCGGCGCGGGCGCAAACGAGATCAAATCGGCCGCCGACGATCTGGCCAAGCGTACCGAACAGCAGGCAGCAGCCGTGGAAGAAACCGCTGCCGCTCTGGAAGAGATCACCACGACAGTGAAGGATTCCACCAAGCGCGCGCAGGAGGCCGGCCTGATCGTCAGCCGCGCCAAGGCAGGTGCCGAACAATCCGGCGAAGTGGTACGCCGCGCCGTGGTCGCCATGGAGCAGATCTCCAAATCGGCCAACGAGATCAGCAACATCATCGGCGTGATCGACGAAATCGCCTTCCAGACCAACCTTCTGGCGCTGAATGCCGGCGTGGAAGCTGCGCGTGCGGGCGAGGCGGGCAAGGGCTTTGCCGTTGTCGCGCAGGAGGTGCGCGAGCTTGCGCAACGCTCCGCCAATGCGGCCAAGGAAATCAAGGCGCTGATCACCACCTCGAACGATCAGGTGCAGCAGGGCGTTCAGCTGGTGGGCGACACCGGCAAGGCGCTGGCGACGATCGTATCGGAAGTGCAGGAAATCAACCGGCACGTCGTCTCCATCGTGGAATCCGCGCAGGAGCAATCCTCCGGCCTCCAGCAGATCAATACCGCGGTCAACCAGATGGACCAGGACACGCAGAAAAATGCTGCCATGGTGGAAGAGACCAACGCCGCCAGCCACAATCTGGCCAAGGAGGTAGCTTCGCTCAACCAGCTTCTCGCGCAGTTCAAGCTCGCCGATACCGCCTATCAGCAGAAGAGCCAGCCCGCTCCGGTTCGCAATGCCGGCGGCAACGACAGATACGTGGCATCCCCCGTACGCGCGCTTGGCCGCAAGATTGCATCCGCATTCTCCGGTAACGCTGCTGTCGATACGTCAAAGGACGACTGGCAGGAGTTTTGATCGGCGATCGGTCAACGACATGAGCATCGGCGGGGGATATCCCCGCCGCTAATCAAGGACTATGCCACGCAATCGGAAATCGTTTGCGTGGCATAGTTTATGCCAGAGGGGTGACGAACATGTCTGGCAATCTTCGCAATACATTGTCCTTCACGCAGCGCGTCGCGACTATGGCCGCGGGATCTTTTTGGGCACTGACTCAGGCTCGACGATGTTTCGGATTCAATTGGTGTGATTTCCGAAGGGCGGTCAGCGCCATGCGAGCCCAGTTTTGACTTCCGACCTGATCCCGGCCAGTTTGAACGTTGAATCGATGCATGATGCCACCGATGCGATCGTTGTCACTGCGTCCGCCGGGTCAACGGACTCCATCTATCCCCACTGCGGGACCGTTTCCCGTCGAGTTCATAGCCGTTCCCCTCCGGTGATCGGTGATCTGCCGTGTACGGCTCGACGGATCGAATTGCATCTGACCGTCAGGCGCTTTGTCTATAGTGCTACCAACTGCCATCGAAAGATTTTTGCCGAGCGCTTCGGTGACGGTGTGGCCTCACGCTCCCTAACGAACTTCACTGCCTCAAGCTTGTACTCGCGGCTGGACTTCCTTCGTTGCATTTATGCACTCCAGTTTCGTTGGAAGCACCTTAACTTGGTGTCCACGAAACTGGCAGCAGGACAGCACTCACTTTACCAGGTTTATGATCACGGGTATCCGTTGAGTCGGGCAATAGCCCCACCAGCAGTGATGCAAGGGCAATTCTGGAGACAGTGCCGTGGACGTTAATCTCAAAGAAGCCGAGTGGCTGAATAAACCTGTAGTGTGGGAAGCCACCGAGACGGGTCTCTCTTTAACCACCGATGCAAACACTGACTTCTGGCGTGAAACGCATTACGGCTTCACGCGCGACAGTGGCCATTTCCTAGGCGTAACGGTCGTGGATGGTTTCACAGCGAGTGTCCGCGTCCAAGGCGAATTCCGGTCTCTCTACGATCAGGCCGGTCTTATGGTGCGCATTGATGAAAATCGATGGGTGAAGTCAGGCGTTGAGTTTACAGATGGCGAACGGTTTCTCAGCACAGTCATCACCGATGGAAAATCCGACTGGTCAGTGTCCCAGCCCTTCAAGGAACTTGAAGATTTCTATATCCGGATTACATTGAAGGAAGGCACGATGCGTATTCAGGCATCCTCCAATGGGAGCATTTGGCCGTTGCTGCGGCTTGCTCCGTTTCCTAAAGTTTCCCATTATTTCGTTGGGTTGACTGCTTGTACGCCTGAGCGTGGCGGACTGGATGTCCGGTTTTCGGAGTTTTCAGTCGGTGCGGCGATCACTACCGATCTCCACGACCTGTCCAGCTAGCAGCTATTTAAGAGAGTTCTTCGTAAATGCCGCCTCGATCTATCGTCCTTGTAACAGGTGCCAGTAAAGGGATACGAGCAGCCACGGCCTCTCGGCGCCAGTGCCGCCTGATCAGACACTACATAAATCAGTCTTGGTCAACCGGTTCGCCCGATTTCGACACGACGGTGGACCCGTACGGTTCTCGCGACGAAATAATCAACGCATCGTTCTGAAGCGGGCGGACAAGATGTTTTGCCTCGTCCCACGGCGCCCGCATCCAGATGTCCGTGTCCTCCTTCGTCAGCAACAGAACCGGCATGGCTTTCCCATGGATCGGTTTAACGAGATCGTTGGGGTCTGTGGTCAGAAAACCATAGAGGTCGTCGATCGTGAGTCCGTCCCGAACCTTCCGGACGCTCTTCCATTGCGGCACATGGATGCCGGCAAAAAACATCAGCGATTTCTCGTCATCGCGGGCAAACCAGGCATTGGGCACATTGCCGCCTTCCTCTCTGCTCGCCGGATCCGGTTCGGCGAAGCTGGTGACTGGGACAAGGCATCTGTGTTCGACGTCGAACCATCGCGTCCAGTGCGGGAAATTGAGCTTACGCACGTTCGTCGTGCCGCGGTCGGCCTCCATGCGGATCAGCTCCTCGAGATCAAATGGCTTGCCCTTGGCCGCGAGCTTCTCGGCCTTGGCTTTGGCCGCTTTCTCCAAGGCGAAGCGAGGGAAAGGTAATCCCCATCGCGCATGCACAAGCTGCTTCTTGCCTTCCGCCGTGTTGCGGACGATCGGCCCCATTTGGTCGGGGTTCATCTGATAGGCTGGCATCAGGTTGATCAGGCTTTCGGCGTCCTGAGCCCATTTGGAGACCCAGTCCTTGTCTTCCATCCGATATAGATTGCACATGGCAGCAATTCCTCCGTTGCGACCGAATGCAGTTGTGTGGTGAGTTCCGCCTGCGTCGCTAGTCGAGCTTGTAAACGTCGGCATTGTCTTGCCGTTCCCGCAAGCCCTTATAGGAAGAATGGCGTAGCTTGTCGTCGGCCGTCCAGGCCCGAAACTCGATCTCGGCAATCAAAGTCGGCTCGACCCAAACGATGTCTGCCTTTTCGGCATAGGGAACAGACGGCTGCTTCCGTTTCCAGCGCAGCTTGTCGAGCATCTTGCGCAGCCTGTTCATCTCGGCTTGCCTGAAGCCCGTCCCGACGTTCCCGACATGAACGAGCTCGTCACCGCGATAGGCAGCAAGCACCAGAGAGCCGAAGCCGCCGGACGATGCCGTCGATGGCTCGTAGCCAACAACCATGAAGGCTTCGCTCTTAACGCACTTGATCTTGACCCAGTCGCCGGTCCGGCCGGAGCGATAGGGTTGATCCAATTGCTTGCCGACGATGCCCTCGAGGCCAAGGCTGCCAACGTGTTCCAGCAGGATCGCGGGATCGGCGTCAATGGTTTCCGAAAGGCGGATCGCGCCGTCGTGCCCCTTCAGCGTATCCTCGAGAAGATGCCGGCGCGAACGGTACTCCACGTTGCGCAGGTCATGGCCGTCGAGATAAATAAGATCGAACGCGTAGAGGATGGCGTCCGAAGCTCGGTTGCCAGCCGTCTTTCCAGACGCACCCAACGATTTCTGCAGTAGCCCGAAATCCGGCCGCCCTTCATCGTCAAGCACAACCGCCTCGCCATCAATGATCATCGTTGCCGGACCAAGCGCCCGGGCAGCCTGCTCGATCGCCGGAAACCGGTGCGTCCAGTCATGGCCACCACGCGTGAGGATGCGGACCCCTGTCTGCTCGATATGGATAGCCAGCCGGTAGCCATCCCATTTCAGCTCCCAGCTCCATTGGTCGCCTTGTGGAGGGTGCGCCTTCGATTGGGCGAGCGCCGGCTCGACGCGATCGGGCATCGGATCAAACAGCAGCTGTGGCTGTGCGGGATTGCGCTTCCGACGCGGCTTTGACCGTAGCGGAGCTTCGGTATCACGAAGGAGCGGCTTTGATCTCGGTGGCTTCGTCATGCAAACGAGTTCAGCACGAAAACCTTAAGAAGATTGTGACGCCGTTCATCTATCCCCGCCATCCACCATTTTGAACCCGACGGACGCAAGCGCTGCAAAAATTTCTGTTTCCCCTTACCTCCTTGAATCCTTTTCGAATCTTCGACTTTGCTAATACTGGGATAATATTCCTCAACTTTGGGGTGCTTGACTCTTTTGCACTACGAGAACAAACAATGAACATATAGCCCGTACGACATAATGTCGATCCTTTGAACACGACCTTGAAGGGAGCCGTGAACGATGAGTGCTGCCCGTCAGAGGGTGATTTGTGACTTGAGAGATCGCATCGCGTCGATGGAAGGGGTATCCGCGAAGCGGGCCGGAACACTTTCTTTTGGCGTTTCCGAGATCGATGCGGCCTTGCCTGGCGGGGGCCTCGCCTATGGCGCGCTGCACGAGTTTGCAGGCGGTGGCTCCGGTACTGTCGATGGTGCAGCGGCCGCCCTTTGTGTTGCCGGCATTGCCGCAAGAACAAAAGGCCCCGTCATCTGGTGTCTGACGCGACCGGATCTTTTTTTTCCAGCTCTTGCCCATGTGGGTCTGCATCCCGACCGCGTCATCTTTGTTGAATCCGACAAGGAAGAGGATGTGCTGGCCAATATGGAGGAGGGCCTTTCCTTCGGCGGACTTGGTGCCGTCGTCGGTGAACTTGTTCGCCTGCCTATGGTCAGTTCCCGCCGTCTGCAGCTTGCAGCCGAGCGAACCGGGACCATGGCGCTTGCGGTCCGCCGATGGCGGCGACAGACGGAGGCCAATGACTTTGGGCAGCCGACGGCCTCGACCACGCGGTGGCGTGTCAGCGTGATGCCGTCAGAGGAGTTGCCGGTACCGGGGGTGGGCAGGCCTCAATGGTTTCTGGAATTGATGCGCGTGAAAGCGGGTGAGTGTGCTGAGTTTCTCGTGAGGGCGTGCGATGACAAGGGTCGTCTCGATCTATCTTCCGGATCTGCCGACGGATCGCATTCGTCGGGCCGATCCGTCTATTCCGCCTGAACAGCCAATCGCCGTGATCGCGAGAATCGGTTCGAAGCGATGGGTGTCTGCCGCCGATCCGGCTGCCAGAAAGGCGGGCGTGCATGCCGGCATGGCGGCGGCAAAGGCGCAGTCGCTGTTTCGCGGCCTGATGCTGGTTGACGCAGATTCGCAAGCCGATCAAGCCGCGCTCGAGCGCATCACGCTCTGGGCGCTGACGATCTATTCGCCGATCGGCGCCGTCGACGGGATTGATGGTATCGTCATGGATACGGAAGGCGCCGATCATCTGCAGGGTGGTGAACTGCCGATGGTGACGAAGATCGCCAACCAGTTTCTTGCCCGAAAACTGACGGCGCGCGTGGCGGTTGCCGACAGCTGGGGTGCTGCCCATGCTTGCGCCCGCGCAATCAATCGCGAAACGATTGTCGTTCCTCCGGGCGAGACGGCCCGTGCCGTCGAAAAACTGCCGATTTCGCTTCTGCGCCTGCCGTCAAAGATCGTCTCTGATCTGCGCATTCTCGGTTTCCAGACAATCGGCGAGCTTGCCAACACCCCGCGGGCCCCGCTGACATTGCGCTTCGGTCCGGAGGTCGGTCGCCGTCTCGACCAGATGCTCTGTCGTGTCGCCGAGCCGATCGAGCCCATCCGGACGGCAGAGCTGGTTGAAGTCTCCAAGGCCTTCGCCGAACCGATCGGGGCTGCGGAAACAATCAATAAATATGTTGGCCGTCTAGTCGTCAAACTCGTTGACGAACTCCAGCAGCGCGGGCTTGGCGTTCGCCGTGCCGACCTGATCGTCGAGAAGGTCGATGGCACGAGACAGGCCATCCGCGCCGGAACCGCCAGGCCCGCCCGCGATGTCGCCTGGCTGACAAAACTGTTTCGGGACCGGACGGAAAAGATCGAGCCGGGCTTCGGAATCGAAAAGCTGATCCTGCTCGCCGTGATAGCCGAGCCTCTCGAGGAGGCTCAGAAAGCCTCTGCTCTGGTCGAGGATGAGGTCACTGATGTCACGCCGCTGATCGACCTCTATGGAAACCGGGGGCAGAGGGTCTATCGCGTCGCACCGGTCGCCTCCGATGTGCCGGAACGCTCTGTCCAGCGCATCAGCCCCGTCGCCGAACCGATCGCCGTTGCCTGGGTCAGCCATTGGCGCCGCCCCGTTCGTCTCTTGCCGAGACCTGAGTTGATCGAGGCGATCGCGCTGATGCCGGACCGGCCCCCAGTCTCCATCGTCTGGCGTGGCAAACGCCGCAAGGTCAAACGTGCCGACGGCCCGGAACGCATTTTCGGGGAATGGTGGCAGCGAGATGCCGAAATGGACGCCGTGCGCGACTACTTTGTCATCGAGGACGAAGCAGGCGAGCGCTTGTGGGTGTTCCGCTCCGGCGACGGTATTGATCCGGAAACCGGGTCACACCGCTGGTTCTGCCACGGGATATTCGCATGAGCTATGCCGAGCTCCAGGTCACGACACATTTTTCGTTTCTGCGTGGTGCCTCGTCGGCGCAGGAGTTGTTTGATACTGCAAAACTCCTTGGGATCAGTGCGATCGGCGTCGTCGATCGTAATTCGCTCGCAGGCATCGTCCGCGCCCTTGAAGCATCCCGCGCGACGGGTCTCCGCCTCGTCGTTGGCTGTCGCCTCGACCTTGCCGACGGTATGTCGTTGCTGGTCTATCCGATGGATCGTCCGGCATATTCGCGGCTGACCCGGCTCATCACGCTTGGCAAGTCGCGCGGCGGCAAGAACAACTGCATTTTGCACTGGGACGATGTCATGGCTTACTCGGAAGGCATGATCGGCATTCTGGTGCCGGATCTGCCGGACACCACATGCGCCGCGCAGCTTCGCAAGTTGGCGCACGTTTTTGGTGATCGAGCCTATGTATCGCTGTGCCTGCGCCGGCGACCCAACGACCAGATGCGGCTCCATGAGATTTCCAACATGGCGGCACGGTTCAGGGTCAAAACCGTTGTCACCAATGACGTGCTGTTTCATGAGCCGGGTCGGCGGCAGTTGCAGGACATCGTCACCTGCATCAGGCATAACACAACGATCGACGATGTCGGCTTCGAGCGCGAGCGTCATGCCGACCGATATCTGAAGCCTCCGGAAGAAATGGCTCGCCTATTTCCGCGCTATCCGGAGGCCCTGGCACGAAGCATGGAGATCGTGCGTCGTTGCAAGTTCTCGCTTGAGGAACTGACCTACCAGTACCCGGAGGAAGCCATTGTGCCGGGCAAGGATGCTCAGGGATCGCTCGAGCATTATGTCTGGCAATGCCTGCCGGATCGTTATCCGGAAGGCTTGCCGCCCGACGTCTTGAAAACCGTACGGCATGAGCTCGATCTCATCCGCGCCATGAAATATGCGCCGTATTTTCTGACGGTGTTTTCGATCGTGCGCTTTGCAAGAAGCCAGGGCATTCTCTGCCAAGGCAGGGGATCGGCGGCCAACAGCGCCGTCTGCTATATTCTCGGCATTACCTCTATCGATCCCTCGACCAACGACCTCCTGTTCGAGCGTTTCGTCAGCCAGGAGCGCGACGAACCGCCGGATATCGATGTCGACTTCGAGCATGAACGGCGCGAGGAGGTCATCCAATGGATCTACAAGACCTACCGACATGACAAGGCTGCCCTCTGCGCCACCGTTACGCGGTATCGTGCCAAGGGAGCGATCCGCGATGTCGGCAAGGCGCTCGGCCTGCCGGAAGACGTGATCAAGGCGCTGTCATCGGGCATGTGGTCCTGGTCGGAGGAAGTGCCCGACAGAAACATCCGGGAACTCAACCTCAACCCGGACGACCGGCGCTTAGCGCTCACCCTGAAACTGGCGCAGCAGCTGATGGGTGCGCCACGCCACCTTGGCCAGCATCCAGGAGGATTTGTCCTCACCCATGACCGGCTGGACGATCTCGTGCCGATCGAGCCGGCAACGATGAAGGACCGCCAGATCATCGAATGGGACAAGGATGACGTCGAGGCGCTGAAGTTCATGAAGGTGGATGTGCTCGCACTCGGCATGCTCACCTGCATGGCAAAGGCGTTTCATCTCATCCGTGAGGATAAGGGCGAGGATCTCGATCTGTCTACGATCCAGCAGGAGGACGCAGCCACCTACGCAATGATCAGAAAAGCCGATACGCTCGGGACCTTCCAGATCGAGAGCCGCGCCCAGATGGCGATGCTGCCGCGCCTGAAACCCCGCACCTTCTACGATCTGGTCGTGCAGGTGGCGATCGTCCGGCCCGGTCCTATCCAGGGCGACATGGTGCATCCCTATCTTCGCCGCCGCGAAGGCAAGGAGCCGGTAGAGTATCCCACACCCGAGCTTGAGGCCGTGCTCGGCAAGACGCTGGGCGTGCCGCTGTTTCAGGAGAGCGCCATGCGCGTCGCCATGGTCTGCGCCGGTTTTACCGGTGGCGAGGCCGACCAGCTGCGTAAGTCGATGGCCACCTTCAAGTTCACCGGCGGGGTCTCCCGCTTCAAGGAAAAACTCGTCTCCGGCATGGTCAAGAACGGTTATTCGGCGGAGTTCGCCGAAAAGACCTTTTCCCAGCTCGAAGGTTTCGGCAGCTACGGTTTTCCGGAAAGTCACGCGGCATCTTTTGCGCTGATCGCCTATGCATCGAACTACATCAAATGCCATTATCCGGATGTCTTTTGCGCGGCGCTTTTGAACAGTCAGCCGATGGGTTTTTATGCTCCAGCCCAGATCGTCGGTGATGCGATCAAGCATGGCGTCGAGGTGCGACCTGTGTGCGTCAACCGCTCGCGCTGGGACTGCACGCTGGAAAAGATCGGCAGCACCGATCGGCATGCTGTCCGGCTTGGGTTTCGGCAGGTAAAGGGACTGGCTGTCGCCGACGCAGCGCGGATCGTGACGGCACGAATGAATAGTCCTTTCTTATCCGTCGATGACATGTGGCGCCGGTCCAGCGTGCCGACGGAGGCCCTTGTCCAGCTGGCAGAGGCCGATGCCTTTCTGCCATCGCTCAAACTCGAGAGGCGCGACGCGCTCTGGGCCATCAAGGCGCTGCGTGATGAGCCATTGCCGTTGTTTGCCGCCGCGACTGAGCGGGAGATGGCGGCAATTGCTGAGCAGCAGGAGCCGGAGGTCGCCCTTCGGCAGATGACGGACGGGCACAACGTCATCGAAGATTACAGCCATACGGGCTTGACGCTACGGCAGCATCCGGTTGCGTTCCTGCGCAGGGACCTGTCGGCACGCAACATCATCCCTTGTGCGGAGGCGATGAATGCTCGGGATGGGCGATGGGTTTATACTGCAGGTCTGGTGCTGGTGCGCCAGAAGCCCGGGTCGGCCAAGGGTGTCATGTTCATCACCATCGAGGACGAAACAGGCCCTGCCAACATCGTCGTCTGGCCGTCACTGTTCGAGAAGCGCAGGAGCGTGGTGCTCGGATCCTCGATGATGGCAATCAATGGGCGGATTCAGCGGGAAGGGGAGGTCGTGCATCTTGTCGCGCAGCAACTCTTCGACCTGTCAGCGGACCTTGTCGGTCTGGCTGATCGGGATACCGGGTTCAGGCTGCCGGCGGGGCGGGGCGACGAGTTTGCCCACGGCGGCGGCGGGCCGGATTCGCGTGATCGACAAAAGCCTGTTGTCCCGCGGGACATGTTCACACCCGATCTCCATATCGATACGCTGAAGGTGAAGAGCAGGAATTTTCAGTGATTTTTCGCTATCCCGGGAGCCGCGCCGCTTGGCGTCCCTCGAGGGCCCCCGCAGCATTTTTGGGAAAACAGTAGAGTTGGCGTGCAGCCATGGGTGCCACATCAGCGCGATAATTACCGAACGAGGCTGAGCATGTATGGGAGTGGGACGACAGCGCGCTCTACAGCGGCGAATGGTTCGAGATCGCCGAGGCATCCCGCGACTACACGTTGGAGATACTGCCGCCGCTCTCGATCAAGGCCGGGATATTCACCATGCGCGAATTCCCGAACGGTTTGGTCACCAGCATCCTCTTCTCTCTGCCGGTCGACGGGTGCATCCGGCACTTCCGCGGTTATTGCGACCTGGCCGACAAGAGCTCGCCCGAACGCATGCAAAGCGCTGTCATCGAACGCGAATCCAGGCCCTCCCTTGTGATGACGCACGACGAGAAGCTGGAACATATCTGGTCGAGCACCGCCGACGATTATCGCGGTTATGCGGCGTAATCCCTCCGTCGATGGACTTTCGTGAAAGCTCGCGCGACAGGAGGATGCAATCGCATCATTGCGTGCCCGTGCACATCTGCCGGGTGGCTCAGGCCAAACGGGACCACGAGCCGATAGTGACGTCGGCGGTTGTGATGACTGGGCAAGCTGCGGCTTGGACGTTGGATCGGCGCGGCCTGGCGCAGGTCTAGCGTGGTTTCCTCTCAGCTTCGGCATCCGAGGTTTGCCTCTGGCCGTTCCGTCCTTCGGTTTCGTGGCGTCTGAACCGGCGCCCGTTCGGTTCAAGGCCGCTGTCGCGCCGCGGGGCGGCCGGTCATGCCGCTCTCGACAAAGCAGGCACGCGGGCTTCGCAAGGGCTTGTCACCCCTGCTTGACCGCCTGCCTGCTTCGCTCGATCTGGCCTGCCCGGGCCCTGATCCGCCCGGATTGCGCCTGTTCCTTTCGACCGCACCGAAGGACAGAACGGCCAGGGGGCCGACACTTCGGCGAAGCAAAGGAGACCACCATGGCAAAGTCAGCAACCCAATCCCGCCAATCAATCCGCCAATCCGCCCGCGTCGTGCCGCTGCGCAGAGGCGCCACCCTCGAAATGGTCCGCCTTTCATGCCCCGATGAAACACAGGCGCTTCGGATCGCCGAAAGCTTCGGGATCGCCATTGTCGACAGCGATGGCATCCGTGGCATGCACGAGCGCCTGATCGTCGAAACCGCCACCGCACTTTCCGATGGCCTTGGCGACCGGGCGATGCAGATCCATCTGCAGCGCATCGTCGGGGCCTATGTCGGATCGGCCCATGGCGCCGGCCAGTTCTACTCCCGCGCCGTCACCGAGGCGCGGAACGCCACCGCCAAGAGCGCTGCGGATGCCCGCGACGAGGATCTCGACGGTCCGGTCGGCTATGAGAGCGCCGCCCAGCGCAAGCGCGAATTCGCAGCCGACATGGGCATCCAGGCACATGCGCTCAGAATGGCGGCCGTCGGCGCTGTCGCAGCCTATGAGCAGGTGGTGGGCGAAACATGGAAGCCCTTCGACCGGCCGGTCGAAAATCCCGGCCAGACGCTCGACCGCAAGGCGGCAGCAGTCCAGCTGTCAGCCTTCGAATAACATCCATCACGGCGGGGCTCCGGCCCCGCCTTTGTTCACGTCGACGAAGGTGTCCTGTTCTCGTCAGCTCGAAGTAACGAGGGCCTGTGCCGGCCACCACCTCGAATCTACGACGGGACGCGACTTCAATGCGTCGACAGAAGGTCCCAACCTCAACCGCGCCGTTGCTAAGATTCCATCGGCTACCGTGCGGCAGAAAGTGGTCCTGCTGGCGAAGCCCTCGCATTGGCTGCGGATGAAGATCGGGAATCTGTCCATTGCGACCCCGTCCCGCCTTCGGTCTGCCGGGCCGAGGGTCTCGCGCAAGGGCTTCGCCCTCCTTCACGTTGTTACGGCGCGTTCCGCGTGCGCTCATCCCTGATCTGCCCGGCTTTTGACCGACGTGACGGGGTCGCGATGGTCGCGACCTCCAAAAACGGAGGTTCAAGGATATGAAAAGAAAAGGGCAGGGCGAGCGCGCCGATCTCTATGCGCGGATCACCGACAGGATCGTTGCGGATCTGGAAAAAGGCGTCCGTCCGTGGATGAAGCCCTGGTCGGCCGCAAATACGACCGGACGGATCACCCGGCCGCTGCGCCACAACGGCGAAGCCTATAGCGGTCTCAACGTGCTGCTGTTGTGGTCGGAGAGCACAGCGAGGGGCTATGTCTCGCCGACATGGATGACGTTCAAACAGGCCTTGCAGCTGGATGGAGCTGTTCGCAAGGGCGAGACCGGAACGACGGTCATCTATGCAAGCCGCTTCACCAAGTCGGAGACCGACAGCAATGGCGGCGAGGTGGAGCGCGATATTCCGTTCCTTAAATCGTACACGGTGTTCAACGTGGCGCAGATCGACGGCCTGCCTGACCACTATCATGGCGTACCCGAACCGCTCCTGAGCCCGATCGAGCGCATCGGTCACGCCGACGAGTTCTTCCGCAATACCGGCGCAGTCATTCGGCACGGCGGCAAACAGGCATACTATTCTCCGGCCATGGACTATATCCAGATGCCACCGTTCGAAGCCTTCCGCGATGCCGCCGGGTATGCGGCAGTCCTCAGCCATGAGGCGACCCACTGGACGGCGGCAGAACATCGCGTGGGACGCGACCTGTCGCGCTATGCCAAGGACCGGACGGAGCGAGCGCGGGAAGAACTCATTGCCGAACTTGGCAGTTGCTTCCTCTGCGCTGACCTCGGTATCGCGCCGGAACTTGAGCCGCGGCCGGATCACGCGTCCTATCTGCAGTCATGGCTCTCGGTGCTGGCCAACGACAAACGGGCAATTTTCCAGGCGGCCGCGCATGCGCAGCGGGCGGTCAATTATCTCCACGGTCTTCAGCCAAGGGCGGATGCCTGCGCGACGAGGGAGGCAGTGTAATAGCGCCCCTCTCTTTTTAGAGCGTCCTTTGGTACTGCTCCCAAAATCTGAATCCGGGCAGCGCGGATTGACCGTTCGGGAGGAAAGCGAAGGCGATCTTGTTCCGTGCGGGCGCGAGCCAGTTTTGCTGCGACTGGCCCTAATGCGTTGCGCATCAGCAACAGGTCATGTTTGCGGATACGAGCAAGCATGGGCAACATGTGCCCGATTGAAAACCGGAGCCGCCATCGAGAAGGAAAGTTCGGCGACGCTCACCGGACTTGTCGCATTGGCCCGGCAATGCCCAAACGATCGATGTGGCCATTGCTGCCATCCATTCGGGCATAGGAAGTGGGCGCGGCCAACGCGGCCTCGATTTGACATGTCTGATCGAAGAGCGGCTGCGCCTCGATCGTTCTCCCGCAACGGCATCGCCCCCTTTCTTCCCCTGCGACCTGCGTTCGCATTCCTCGCGGTCCAAGAAAGCCGTCTCCCGCCGCCCTCCATTGCATTCCGGTCCCTTAAGGATGCGGTCCGATCGTCCCCGATCAAATCGACAGTCATCGAGGACGCGATGGTCGCGGCCCGATCAAACCGAAAGGATCACGACAATGGCAATCATCGGCGAATTCACCACCAACGGCAACACCATCCTCGGCCACGTACGCACTCTGACGGTCTCCATGAAGGCCCGCCTGAACCCGATCGAACGCACATCCCGCGACGCTCCCGACTTCCGGATCATGTCCGGAGCGGCCGAAGTCGGCGCCGCCTGGAGCCAGGTTTCCGGCGACGGAGAGCCCTACATCTCGGTCAAGCTCGACGATCCGAGCTTCCCGGCCCCGATCAATGCGGCACTTTGGCCGACCGAGAGGGAAGGCGACTATACGTTGGTCTGGAACCGCCCGAAGCGCGACGCCTGATCAAAGACGAAGCCCTGCCGGAAACGGCGGGGCTTTTCTCTTGTTCAAACCAAGAAGGAACCGGGCATCTAGCCCGCTTCTTCTTCTGGTCGCGATACGGAGAGGCGGGGTCTGCTCAGAGTGACCAATCGTGCCGCGAGCAAATGCCGGCCTCAAGGACTTCGCGTGGCCCCCCGATTTTGCTTCCGCTCCGGTTCCCTGCGCTTCAACAAAACCGGCACCCCACTCGCCGCCTCTGGCGGTCGCCGACGCGATCCCTGACCCCGTCATTTCCTCACGCCCCGCGGCGTCATCTTTCTCAAACGTCAAGGAGATGACGATGCTACTGGAACAACATATCGAAGAACTGCGCGCCGAGATGAACCATTGCCACCCAGACGAGCGTCGCCAGATTGCCGCGGAGCTGGAACTGGCTCTGGCCGAACTGGCCGTTATCATGGCCGAGCAGGACGGTTCCGTTGAGGCCGTGCCGCCCTTCTGAGGGTGGCATACACCCGCAATGCTGCCACTACCGTCCGATTGCCATCGAGATCGAGATCAGCTTAAGCGTGATGGCAAGCAGCGCCGATGACGCTGCGCCGTCTGCCTTTGGCGGCTCCCCCCTGATGACCCCGCTTACCGCGGTGCGGCTCACTTGTTCAGCACATCTTTCAGTGCTTTGGCAGGCTGGAACGTAAGCTTCTTCGCAGCGGCAACCTTGATGGTGGCGCCGGTTGCCGGATTGCGAGCCTCACGCTCCGGGGTATCCTTGATCTTGAACTTGCCGAATCCCGGGATAGATGTTTCCGCTCCGGACGTGGCTGCCCTCGTGATCGACGCGAAGACGGTTTCGACGATCGATTTCGCCTGGGCTTTGGTCAGGTTCTGTTCGGATGCGATCTTTTCGGCGATTTCATTGGTTGTGGTCATGACGGTTTCCTCGTTAAAGACGGGAAAACCCTTTCAGGCGATCATTACGTTGTCATGCGGCGTTGTGCTTAGAGTGGCGCTCCTGCAGGGGTTTCCACAGCTTCTTGCCGGTTGATAGCCCCTTTTGCGCTTCTGCAGTACCAGTTCGAGGAAGCGCGATATCGCATCATTCTCATTGCCGAACACCTCGGTCATCTCCCCGCCAGCCTTGCCGATCCGTCCCCAGCTTCGCACGACGGCTATTTCGCCAAAAAGGGTTGGCCGGATCGCGAGCGCGTAATATCGGGCCATGTTCCTGTTGGCGTCGATCCTCTGGCAATAAAGCTGGTAGTGGTGTGTTTCCATCCCCGCATGATCGGCGATGCTCGCGATCTGGTCCAACGAGACTTATGAATCGAAAGGTCGCGTCCGATTCATTTCTGTGATGGATGCCTGTTGCGGTTTCGGCAGTGTCCGATCATCCTCACGGGATCAAGCTTCCCGGTCTGAACGATACGCCCGGGCGCGATCGTCGAGGTGAGCACAGCCGGTAAATCAGATGGCGAGCTGTCTTCGCTTCCAATCGTCAGTCGGTCCATGTTCAGGTATCGCATGTTTTCGAAAAAGGAGGATCAAATGGCACCCTTTGAGGAAGCGGCGGCCGCGACGACTACGATACAGGAGCATCTGTCATCTACGCTGGAGAGGCACTAGGACGGGTTGAGCTAGCACATCGTCAATTCTTCGGTGTCCATGCCCATCCTTCAACGAGACACAACGACCTGATCGAAGCGCTAGAAGGCTATCGACGCGGCACTGGCGCTGATGAAGGCAACGAAATGGCCAATAGAAGCCGAATACGGTCCGCAAGAAAACGCCTGAGCCGTCAAGGTCCCAGCTTGGCAAACCTGTTGGGCCTGGCGTGCATATCCATGTCCTTCCGCCTGAAATAGATCGCCCGTCCGCAGCGGATCGGACTGTGGCCCTGGACGATAATGATCTGCTCGTCCTTGCGCATCGATTGGGTGATTTCGTGCGGCATAATGAGCGGCCGGCGCTGGAAATTGATACTTTCGGATTTACGCGATGCACTGTTTTTCGCACCCCAGCCGAGATTGCGAGAACTGCCTTTGACTTCGACGGTCATTTCTCCACATTGGGCAGAGACGTTGCGGGCGGTATCCAGTGCTTTGATCGCGGCGTAACTCGCGAAAGCGCAGCCGTCGATCCACGACACCGCACCGTCTTTTCCGAAGTGCCGTTCCAGTTGCCCGACTGACTGGTACATCAGCATCATGCTGACGCCATACTTGCGACCGCGATCGCGAGCCTCTTCAAGCACGCGCATGTAGCCAAGCAGATCGACTTCGTCCAAAATGAACAACGCTCGCCTCGTGAACGCACCATCCGCTTCGACCATCGCGTTGATCAGCGAGCCGATGATCACCCGACCGATACCGGGATAGGACCGCAGAATCGATGCGGGGATATTGATAAACACGTCTTTCTTTCCGCCAGCGATCTCGCTCGATTTGAACGTGTTGCCGCAAACCAGTGCCGCGTAATTATCGAGCGACAGCCATTGCGTATCTTTCGATGCCGTCGAATAGACGCCTGAGAACGTTTGCTCGGTCATGTTAACAAAAACGCCGAGCGTTTCGCGGATGAAGGCGGACGTGGAGTGTTCCTGTACGTCGCGCAGCATGGCGAGCACGGAGGTTTCCGGCTCGGAGACGATCTGGCGCAGGCTGCGCAGGTTTCGCCGTCCTGCATATTCCGGTGACAGCATCACATGCGCTAGAAGACCAGTCAGCAGATTGTGCGCCTGCGATTGGAAGTAAGAGCCAGTCGACGATTCGAAGCGCAAGCTTTCCGAGAGTAACATGTGCGCAATGCCGACAATGTCCTCTTCCTTTTTTAGCGAGTGCTCGATTCCGTCGAGCACGTTAAATCCCATGACCGGATTTGCCGGATCGAGCACAACAACCTCTCGGTTGAGTTTATCTCTTCGGTGGTCAACGACCATCGGGGCCACCTCGGTGGACGGATCCAGGCAAATGAGCGGGCCTGTATATCTGAGCGCCGTCGGCACGACGTTGCTGGTGGTCTTGAAGCCACCAGAGCCCGCGAAGAAAAGCATGTGGGTCGAATCGAAATCCTGGGCGTAGGTCAGCAGCGGGGCTTTGCCACCACGTCCCCAGGTGGCCGGATCGTTCGGATCGAACGGCAGCTCATGGATGAGGTCTTTGTCGACCCTGTAGCGCTCACCGATAACGATTTCACCATCATCGGGAAACAGCCGTGCCGCCGCCGACATCGGCAGCCAGTCTGCATCTCCGAATGTTCCGCGCCTGGCGCGCGTCACCTGTTCGGGCACGACGCTGGAGATGCGCGCCGCGACCGCGGCCGCCATGAACCCCATCGCTGCGCCAACGACCGCAATCATGTCGACGAATGAGAGCGCCCGATCCCAGGTCAGCACACCGCTCTCTACGAGCGGCTGAAGCCGCCCGAACTCGCGCAACCCGTAAAAGCCGGCCATCAGGAGAAAGCAGAGAAAGCTTGCCAACGCCACGGGCCTTCGCCGATGGAGGGGCAGCGCCCAGACCGCCAGCAATCCAGCCAGAGGCCCGAACAAAAGGACCGGTAACGGTGACGCCCGAAGGAACCAGTATTGCGTCTTGCCGGTGATGCCAGTCGCCAATTCAGGCCAACGCCAGTGGGCGACGTAAAAGGAAAATCCGGTGACGGCGATGGGAATGGTGATAAGCAACAGGCTCGGATGCTGTTTGGCCTTTCCCTTCATTCCGCCACCTTCAAAAAGCGTTCTAACCCGCCGTTGGATGCCGCATCTCTGAAGGCGAGCTCCCCGATATCGCGAATACGCCGATGTTCAGGTGTCCCCGGCACGACCCGCTTCATTTCGAGAAGTCCGCCAAGCAGGAAAGCCCGATCGGCGTTCGAAAGGCCCGCGCGAACGACAATGTCACCGAGCAAGAACTTTTCTCTCGCTCCCGTCTTTCGGTCAGATGTCATGAGGAACCTCCGTTTCCGAACCAGTTGCTCCATTTGCCTGTCCACGCGGCGAAGCAGGTGAGCCAGCGGCTTGCTTCTTCTCGCCGTTGCGAAATCGCGCTGCGATCTCGTCGAAGATGCGATCCACCTCCTCGTCAGCGATCTCCATCTCCGCCAATCCCGACTTCGTCGCCGCACGCGCGAAACGATCAGCTGATTTTACTATTAAAGTTTTTCTTCGTTCGCGAAGCTTCTCGATTTGAGCATCAATATCCATGAGCGCAGGCTTAGTGGCCATAGGCAAGTCCTTTCAACGTCTTTGGAAATTTTCATCCCGTCATTTAACTGACTAGAAAATAGTAGTCAAAAGCGCTACCGTACACAAGCCCACAAACGTCGATATTGGAAATCCCAGCAGGGCCGTCTCCTGGAAAAGCAGCATCGGTCTTGTCAGGCCGATCGATTTGAGGGCGCAATATACGTCGCTGACGCGACGTGCCTGGAAGGACTGGAGACGTTAGTGGCGATCATGTTCGTCAGAGCGCAGGTGATCAGCAGGGGAGCGGGACGCAGTATCGTTTCGGCCGCCGCCTATCGTCATCGGGCGCGGATGATGGACGAACAGGCCGGAACCTCCTTCAGTTACCGTGGCGGCGGCGCCGAACTGAAACACGAGGAGTTGGCGCTGCCGGACCAGGTACCGGCCTGGCTGCGCGCGGTCATCGACGGGAAGAGCGTCGTTGCGGCCAGCGAGGCTCTTTGGAATGCAGTGGACGCATTCGAAACTCGTGCCGACGCGCAGCTTGCCCGCGAGTTGATCATCGCGCTTCCGGAAGAGTTGACGCGATCAGAGAACATCGCCCTTGTGCGCGAGTTCGTCCGGGACAATCTGACGTCCAAGGGCATGATCGCCGACTGGGTTTATCATGACAGGCAAGGCAATCCACACATCCACCTGATGACCGCGCTTCGACCTCTGACGGAACGGGGTTTCGGGCCGAAGAAAGTGCCGGTGCTTGGCACCGACGGCGAGCCGTTGCGGGTCGTCACGCCGGACCGACCGAAGGGCAAGATCGTCTACAGGCTCTGGGCCGGCGACAAGGAGACCATGAAGGGCTGGAAAATCGCCTGGGCGGAAACAGCCAATCGGCATCTAGCGCTTGCCGGCCATGAGATACGCCTCGACGGGCGTTCCTATGCCGAACAGGGGCTCGACGGGATTGCCCAGAAACATCTCGGGCCAGAAAAGGCAGCGCTTGCCCGCAAGGGTGTCACGATGTATTTCGCGCCGGCCGATCTCGCGCGCCGGCAGGAGATGGCCGACCGGTTGCTGGCCGATCCGCATCTACTCCTGAAACAACTCGGCAACGAGCGCTCCACCTTCGATGAACGGGACATCGCCAAGGCTCTGCACCGCTATGTCGACGATCCCGCTGATTTCGCCAATATACGTGCCAAGCTGATGGCCTCCAATGACCTCATGCTGTTGAAGCGGCAACAGGCTAACCTGCAGACCGGCAAGTTGGCCGAACCTGCGGTCTTCACCACACGCGATATCCTGCGCACCGAATACGACATGGCGCAGTCGGCGGAAGTTCTGGCCCGGCGCAAGGGCTTCGGCGTCGCCAACGCGAAAATTGCGGCGGCTGTCAGAACCATAGAAACCGCCAATCCGGAAAATCTGTTCACGCTTGATCGCGAACAGGTGGAGGCTGTCCATCATGTCGCCGGCGACACTGGCATCGCTGCTGTGGTCGGGCTTGCCGGTGCGGGCAAATCGACGCTGCTTGCCGCGGCGCGCGTCGCCTGGGAGAGCGACAACCACCGCGTCTTCGGGGCGGCGCTTGCGGGCAAGGCGGCCGAGGGGCTTGAGGACAGTTCCGGCATCAGATCGCGCACGCTCGCCTACTGGGAACTAGCCTGGCATAGCGGACGCGATCTCCTCGACCGGCGGGACATCTTTGTCATCGATGAAGCTGGCATGGTCTCGTCGCAGCAGATGGCGCGTGTGCTCAAGCGCGCCGAGGAGGCCGGAGCCAAGGTGGTTCTGGTCGGCGATGCAATGCAGCTTCAACCGATCCAGGCCGGCGCAGCCTTTCGGGCAATCTCCGAACGGATCGGTTTCGCCGAACTTGCCGGTGTGCGGCGCCAGCGTGAGGAGTGGGCGCGAGAGGCCTCCCGTCTTTTCGCCCGCGGCAAGGTCGAGGAGGGGCTGGATGCTTATGCGCAGCGGGGGCATATTGTCGAGGCGGAGAGCCGGGCTGAAGCTGTGGAGCGCATCGTTGCTGACTGGACGAGCGCTCGCCGCGACCTCATCCAGCAATATGCCGATAAAGAACAGTCGGTTCGCATGCGTGGTGACGAACTGCTCGTTCTCGCCCATACCAATGACGACGTAAGGCGGCTCAATGAAGCGCTGCGCAACGTCATGAAAGATGAAGGCGCCCTGACCGTCTCTCGTGAATTCCAAACGGAACGAGGCGTGCGGGAGTTCGCCGTCGGCGACCGGATCATCTTCCTCGAAAACGCCCGGTTCCTCGAGCCGCGCGCGCAAAGGCTTGGGCCTCAATATGTCAAGAACGGCATGCTCGGCACGGTCGTCTCCACCGGCGACACGCACGGCGGCCCACTACTATCGGTCCGTCTCGATAATGGCCGGGATGTCATTATCAGCGAAGACAGCTATCGCAATGTCGATCACGGTTATGCTGCGACCATTCACAAGTCCCAAGGTGCGACCGTCGACAGGACATTCGTGCTCGCAACCGGGCTGATGGATCAGCACCTGACGTACGTGTCGATGACACGCCATCGCGACCGGGCCGATCTTTATGCCGCTCGCGAGGACTTTGAGCCGAAGCCGGGATGGGGCAAAATATCCCGGGTTGATCACGCCGCAGGCGTCACGGGCGAGCTGGTCGGAACCGGCAATGCGAAGTTCAGGCCGCAAGACGAGGATGCCGATAAAAGCCCCTACGCCGATGTGAAAGCGGACGACGGAAGCGTGCATCGGCTCTGGGGCGTAAGCCTTCCGAAGGCCCTGGAGGAGGCCGGCGTGTCGGAAGGCGACACGGTGACGCTGCGCAAGGACGGTGTCGAACGGGTGACGGTGATGGTGCACGTCATCGACGAAAAAACGGGAAAGAAGAGGCTCGAGGAACGGACGGTCCATCGAAACGTCTGGACTGCCAAACGGATTGAAACGACAGAGGTTCGCCGGCAGCGCCTCGAGGAGGAGAGCCATCGGCCGGAACTGTTCAAGCAACTGGTGGAGCGTCTTGGCCGCTCCGGCGCCAAGACGACGACCCTCGATTTCGAGAGCGAGGCCGGCTACCGGGCGCACGCCCGCGATTTTGCCCAGCGTCGCGGTATCGATACGCTCTTTGGGGTCGCAGCCTGGATGGAGGACGGAGCGGCGCGGCAGCTGGCGTGGCTGGCGCAGAAGCGCGAGCAAGTGGCGAAGCTTTGGGAGCGGGCGAGCGTGGCGCTCGGCTTCGCGATCGAAAGCGAGAAGCGTGTTTCCTATAGTGAGGAACGAGCCGAAACCCGGACGGCAAAAATTCCGACGGATCGACAATATCTCATCCCGCCGAAAACATTGTTTTCCCGTAGTGTCGGCGAGGATGCCCGCCGCGCGCAGCTTCGCTCGGATCACTGGAAGGAACGCGACGCCATTCTTCGCCCAGTCTTGCAAAAGATCTATCGCGATCCCGAAGGTGCGCTTGCAAGACTGAACGCGCTTGCCTCCGACGCGCGGATTGCGCCCCGCGAGCTTGCCGACGATCTTGAGGCCTCGCCGCAGCGTCTCGGCCGTCTGCGTGGATCGAATCTTCTTGTCGATGGCCGCGCGGCCCGCTCCGAGCGCGATGCGGCGGTGTCGGCCTTGTCCGAATTGCTGCCGATGGCGCGTTCCCATGCCACAGAGTTCCGCCGCCAGGTCGAACACTTCGGCATGCGAGAGGAGCAACGGCGCGCGCATATGTCGTTGTCGATCCCGGCGCTTTCCAAACCGGCTATGGCGCGCCTTGCCGAAATCGAAGCCGTACGCGAGCGCGGTGGCAAGGATGCCTACAAGACGGCCTTCGCCTACGCGGCGGAGGATCGCCTTTTTGTTCAAGAGGTGAGGGGGGTCAACGACGCTCTCAACGCTCGCTTCGGCTGGTCCGCCTTCACCGACAAGGCAGACACTGTTGCCCAGCGCAACATGATCGAGCGCATGCCGGACGACCTTGACCTCGACCGGTGCGAAAAGCTCAATCGTCTTTTTACCACCATACGCCGCTTTGCCGAAGAACAGCATCTTGCCGAAAGGAAGGATCGCTCCAGGATCGTTACCGGCGCCAGCGTCGTGCCTGGGAAAGAGACGGTGCCGGTGTTGCCAATGCTTGCAGCTGTAATGGAGTTTGAAACCCCGATCGACCACGAGGCGCGGGAGAGGGCGCGAGCTGTTCCTCACTACAGTCAAAATCGCGCCGCCCTTGCGAACGCGGCAGCGCGTATCTGGCGCGATCCGGCAGGTGCTGTCGGAAAGATTGAAGATCTGATCCTGAAGGGCTTTGCCGGTGAGCGGATCGCTGCGGCCATCAGCAATGATCCCGCTGCCTACGGCGCGTTGCGAGGCTCCGGCCGTATCATGGACAAATTGCTCGCTGTCGGCCTGGAGCGGCGGGAGGCTTTCCGTGCCGTCCCGGAGGCGGCAAGCCGTGTGCGGTTATTGGCCACCTCATTTAGGGCCGCATTTGATGCAGAGAGGGAGGCGATAACTGAGGAGCGCCAGCGCATGAGCATTGCCATCCCGGGACTGTCGCCGTCCGCCGAAGATGCACTGAGAGAACTCTCAGTGGCGATGAAGAAAAAGAACGGCAGGCTCGACGTTGCTGCCGGCTCGCTCGATCCCTCCACTAGTAAGGAGTTTGCAACCGTCAGCCGCGCCCTCGACGAGCGCTTCGGCCGCAATGCCATCCTGCGTGGAGAGCTGGATGTTATCAATCGCGTGCCGCCTGCTCAGCGCCGCGCGTTCGAGGTAATGCGGGAACAGTTGAAGGTGTTGCAGCAGGTTGTCCGCATGCAGGCAAGCCAGAACATCGTAGCAGAGCGCCACCGGCGTGTCCTCGACCGCGCCCGCGGCGTTATCCTCTTTAACCAATGAATGGCTAACACCTGTGCTGAGCTTGTCCCTCATGCTGTTCGCTTGCGGCAATGCGTTGCGTGGCCGGAAGATGGTCAGCCGGATCAGGAGCTTTAATGACCGCTTCAGTAGCTGGCAGTTCTGAAGGCAGTTATTCAACCCACTTTGATGGGTTGAATAAATTGAAAATATGCGTTAATTGAACCATTGAAAGGGTCAATTAATGCGCCTAACGCTCCAAACCCATTTTTATGGCCAGTGGCACCACGCCGCGACGCTGGAACTTAAGGATGACGCGGCCGGCTTCCAGGGCGCGTCCATCGTCGATTACGATCTCTACTATTTCGTCACAGTTGCATCTGCGGAGTTCGCGGGTGGAAAAACGGTTCGCGACCATCGCGCGTTATCTGTCCGATATCCCGTTGATCTCGAAAATCGATATAGCCGCAGCTGGCCGCCCTTCCTCTTGGATCTTATGCCACAGGGGCATGCAAGGCGAAAGCTTGCCGAGCATCTCAGTCTTGCTGAAGGCTCGCGCGCTTCTGATCTACCGCTGCTTCTGCGATCGGCGACGGGCGGCATAGGCAATATCCGGATCAAAGAAGCGGCGGAGGCCGAGACGGAACGGCTGCGCGGTGTTGAGCGCCAAGGGGTTACAGAAGCGGAAATGCTTGAGCGCTCGGATCGTTTCATGGAAGTCGCCGATCGCTTCGGAATGCTCGCCTCTGGCTCAAGTGGCCTGCAAGGCGAATGGCCTAAGGTCTCGATGACCCAAGCGAATGACGGTCTCTATTATCCCGACAGCTTCGTGACTGATGATGAGGCCGTGCGCCATGTCATTGTCAAGCTGGTCCGCAGCAGCGAGCCTGTGGACCGCCTTATACTCGAAGGCGAAGCTCTCTATTCGCGGATCGCTCAAGAGATCGGCCTGAATGGGCACGAACCTTCGACCTATGCCGAAAGTGTCCTGATCATTCCTCGGTTCGACCGGAAGAAAAAAGAAGGTGGCGGAACCGTTAGGCTGGGCCAAGAAAGCCTGGTATCCGCGATCGGCGTTGCTGATTTCGGTCATGTCGGCTCGCATGAGGCCTACATCGACGTTTTGCGCCACTATTCTGCTAATCCCTTCGCGGACATTGTCGAATACCTGAAGCGGGACATCGCCAATTTGGCGCTCGGCAATCCCGATAATCACGGCCGAAATTCTGCACTGAGTAAGCACCAGGACGGCACGATCCGCCTGTCTCCGCTCTTTGATTTCGCGCCAATGCGGCTTGCCAAAGAGGGGATCGTTCGTTCCACCCGCTGGGCCATGATGCGGGACGGTGGTCGCGATCACCTTCCCGATTGGAAACGCATTTGCGCTGAACTGATCCCTGATCCTGATGAGCAGAATGCGCTCGCAGCTGAGCTTTCCGTGTTTGCCGGTTACCTCCGGCAAACACCGGCTATGGCGAAAGATATGGGTGGGTCTCCGGAAATTCTGGAGCGTGCAATGGGCCGCTGCATTGAAATCGCGGAGAGCGTTCTGGCGGCGTGCCAGTGATGCCGGAGGACAGCTAAATGGCTCGATGGAGAAAGCCAACGAAAGAGGAAATTCTTGAGAACCGGCGAACACTGGCGGAACGCGCTCGGACTGGCGACTTGAGGTTACCTGAGGCTGTTGTTGAAATCCGAAGGGGGCTTGGTTTGACGCAGGACGAATTCGCCAAGACGCTATCGCTCACCAGGCGCCAAGTTGCTGAGATCGAAGCAGGGACGGCGAACCCAACGCTCGAAACTTTGGGGAAGATTGGCCGATTGTTCGGATTTACTGTGGGGTTTATTCCGAAGGCGCAATGATGGCTGAATTTTCTCGGGGGATGGGCGTTGGTACTACGCAAGTAAGCGACGGCGACCATCAAAAATCAATCGGCTGCTGGAGGCCGCTGGCTGGCGCTTCTTCGATGGCAAGAGCGGTCCCGCGAATGTCGTTCTTGAGCCGAACGTCAAGCTGAAGCCTGAGCACATCGAAAGTCGCGGTGCGGACTTTGAGAAAAGCGCGAAGGGATTCATCGACTTTTTGTTGCTGGGCAACGACGGCAAGCCGCTGATCATCTTGGAAGCGAAATCGGAAGATAAAGATCGTATAGCCCCACCTGCAAGCGTATTCGCGCATTCTGACCTTGCCATCAATGTCGTAACGGCATTTTTCGGAAAGCCCAATCGAGCTTGGTCAATGTGCGAGGAAAACACCGCTTACTGCTCCGAGCCCTCAAAACTGGACCAGTTCATAACTGGAGTTTTCCGCGATAACTTCCCGGTCGGGGAAAAGAGCGGAAGCATGAAGGCATCGAAGTTCTCGGACGCCCAGAAGTCGTTTAATTTTAAGCAGGGCGACGGCAGCGTGCCAGTGGCGAAGATTTGCCGGAATGCGGGGATAGGTAACTTCGCAAGTTGGTCGGCTATGCCCTTAACTCGCTTGTCTTTCCGGGAGAGTTAAGAGGCTCCTGATCCGAAGCCATCTTGTGTTATCCTCAGCGAGTGCTCCCTCCATGGGGCCCCGTCACTCGAGTGCCTCGCCATCGGCGCGGTGCCATTCGAGCTCCGGGAGCAGATGGGTAGCGACCTGAGAGAAGGTTGCCTGCAGCACGGACCGCATCCCGAGGAGTGTCAAAGGATCCTCGGCCTCAATACGAAGGTGAAGGCCACCGACTGCGTGGGTGATGATGACGCGCCCGTCGTCAAAGGCAATCAGTGGTTCAGAATGATTGGTTGTGATTGAAAAAGACCAGCCGCGCAGAGTGCCGCGCAGTAGATCGAGCGTCCGATCCGGATCAGCGATCGACACGAACGTTTCGGAAATGTGTTTGGCCATAAGAAACTCTCGGTGACGGGTCAGACAAATAGCAAGCCCGGAGCAGCGGCAGCGCGTGACGCGAACAGCGGTTGGCGATAAAGTGGCTCATACACTTGGAGTTTTCCGCAAATGGCAGCGAGGAGGCTGCATGAACCCTTTTATGCGACGCAACAGACGATCAAAGACACGGAAATAACCGTTTGACGTTCATCATTCGGCACTCCACGAAGGCGCGGCTAGTGATGACAGTCCTGCAAGCCGCCAAGGTTCACCACAAACATAAAGGTACTTTCGGGAAGCGCTTTAGCCCGGCATTATTCAGCCACGTCTTGCTCGGCAATCTCACGAGCGACGTCTGCCTCAAGCGCCGATACATGGTCACGGCATACCTTGTCCACCAGACCGAGCAGTACCGTTGCTCGCTCGCCAATCCAATCAAGCGCCTCTTGGCTGATTTTGTAATGGCTTGAATAACGTGCCTTTACATATGCTTCGTTGATCGTATTGAACCACGCTCTCTCCCGATGGTGATCGCGAGGGAAGGCCTCGATCAGTCGACGATCCCGTTCTTCCGCGAATGATCGCAGGACTTTCAGGTTGTGGGACGCCGGCGTGTAGTTCGTCATCGTCAAAAGAACGCTGGCATAAGCCTGCTCGATTGCTTGGTGTAGGAGGAATGCTGCCTCATTGATATCTCCTTCCCGGTTGTAGAAGTCAAACCCCTTCTTGTATTTCGAAGCCGCGTTAAACCTATGGTCAAAATGCTCTTTTGCGACTCGCAAGTGCTCTTCCGGTGTCAACATCTTGGGCTCTGCGAGCGGCTTGTCGTCCAGCTCATAAAGCGCGATGCCTTCCTTGCGGATGTCGGAGAAGAAATGCTGGCTCTCCTGCAAAGATGTGTTCACTTCCCGCAGCGAGTGGACGATGATCTGCACGGGTCTCTTTATCATCTTGTCACGGATCAACCTGTCGGCAGCCTTGTACCAATATTCGGCAAAATCCGTCAGCTTGCGGTTGTTGACGATCACAAGAAGATCGAAATCAGATCTATACCCCTTGGATGTGAACGGTTCGTCCACCTGCGTACCTCTGGCATAGGATCCGAAGAGGATGATCTTCAGGATGCGGCCACGCTTTTTGAATTTCGCCGTGCCGCCCTCCAGGGCATCCTCGAATTCTTCGTGAATAATCTCCAGCGCGCGCTGGAGCTCCGTTTGTATTTGCGGGGGAATATGATCGAGCGATGTTTTCATGGTCGGCAAATGTCTTCTCTTCTCCGCAACAGGCTGGATTCGTCCGCCTCAATCTGTAGTTTACATCACACTTTGCTGGCAACAAATGTTGCTATCCGCAAAACCCGCCGCTCATTCTCGTCGCAAGACCGGCCTTCTGAGCGACTACAGCCTGATGCGGACTTACGATATTGCCTGGTCATCCATGATCTCTGACAGAGCTGTGCAAAGTCCCGTGATTTCCTCAGGTGTATGGTCCGAGGTGACACAAACGCGAATGCCGGCCTTCCCCTTCGCAACTGTCGGGAAGAAGATCGCCGAGCCGTAAATTCCCCGATCAAGCAGCGCCCGGGTCCCATTGACGGCACGCTCTTCGGTGCCAAGGTTCACCGTCCGAATTGGCAAGGGAGCTCCGCTTTGCTCTGTCACCAACATCGAGTCCAGAAGTGCGATATTGGAACTGAGAGCCAGCTGTCTTCGCAAAAGCTCGTCGCTGCGGTGTATTGTCAACGAACCTGAAACTGCACCAATTGCCGCAACATTCAATGACGCAGAAAAAGCGTGCGCGACAGCAAAACGACGGAATAGTTCTTCCTGACGCGCCGTACCAAGCATCAACATTCCGCCCGAGGCGCCAAAACCCTTTCCGAGCGACGCGGCTATGATAGTTCGCTCGCCGAGTTCGTTTCCGTATTGTGACCGCACAAATCCTTCACCGTTCTTCCCGCAGATTGATACGCCGTGGGCGTCATCGATGTAGAGAAACAGACCGTATCGATCCTGCAAGTAGCGCAGATCCCGAATGGGCGCATTTCCACCCATCGAGTAGACGCCGTCGCAAACGTAAGCCACGGCCCTGTTGGACCGGCACAACTCCTCCAATGCATCTAGATCATTATGGGCCAACGTACGGACCTGCGTTTCCAGAGCGATTGTGCCCTTGTGAAAGGCGAGTGTTGCGTGCGCGTGACGGTCAAAAACCATCATCGGCCTGATGCCGCCGGTGAGGTGTCCGGAGGCGACGATAGGTAATGCTCCCATGTTCGCCGCCAGCACCGTTGTGTAGGCGATGACCCTCGCCTGGAAGAGATCTGAAAGCGAATTTTCCAAGTCGCGGAGGATTGCAAAATTCAGTCGGGTCCTTGCGCATGACCAGTGCAGTGCCCGGTATTCCTCAATCGCCTTGATCGCGCCGTCTATGACGAGCGGGTGATTGTCGAGGCCCAGATATGAACAACGCACGAAATCTGTGATGCGCTGTGATGGAAAGCCGTCAAAAACGATGTCTACCTGCCTCGCAGCCCTTGGCCGCGCATATAGGGCCATCAAGCCCTGCTGGTGAGCCGCGTTAAAGTAGTCTTGCGCATGATCTATCAATCCCCCGGTGTTTCGGCTTGCGTGCTGCTGCGTTTTGTCGGTCGACATTTCTCAGGTCCCCTAACCAAAAAGATGCATGCAGGATCGGCAAATTATCGCAACGATCAACAAACGCTCTCGGAAGATTTTGAGAAATCTCTGTAAACCTTTGGCGTCATAAACCAGAACGGCGCTTACGCCGGCTGCGCGGCTACATCGATGGCGTAGCCGCTTGATCTCGCGGTTCTGATGATGTCGAAGCCCGCCGCTTTCTTCAGGTGCCGCCTGATACGGCCAATGTGAACGTCAACCGTCCGTGGTTGCACGTAAACCTCATTCGGCCACGCCGCTGTTATCAACTCGTCTCGACTGAACACTCTCCCGGGAGCCGTAAGAAGGTGTTCGAGCAATTTGAACTCAATCGGTCCCAAAGTGAGCTCGACGCCGCTAACCAAAACGCGTTTGCGTTCTGGCCAAAGCTCGATTTCGCCCAGTTTAAGGGATGCGTTTTGTGACGTTGTCGCGACTGGTTGTTGCCGTACAGGGTTTATGCCTTCGAGAAAGCCCAGCAGATGTGGCGGCCAGAATGGGCGGATCAGGCACTGATCCGCGCCTGCACGCATGAGTTCCATATAGGCTTCCGTGTCGCCGTTGGGAATGATGGCAAGTATTGGCAGTTTTTCCGTCTTGTCACACGATTTGATGCGTTGGCAGATGATGGCTGCCCCATGGTGATCGCGATCCACGTCGAGGATCAGTCCGACGATGTCCGGCTGGGCAACTTTGTCGCCGATTTCGTTTCTATCGCAAAGAACCGCCCGCGTGCCCTCCGTAGAGAGAATGTGCTTGAGCATCGCAAAATAGTCCGCGTTCTCCGTAAGAATTGCGACTGCGGCTTTGGTCTCTATCCCGTGCTGCATCTCAGATCCTCAATACATAACGTCTTTTAGTAGCCGTCATATGATGTCACAAAAAATAATGCAATCACCGGTAGCCATCTATGTAAAATAGAATAATCAACAAATTATACCCGATATCCCGGCAAGTCGCTTGAAGTCAGAGCGTATTATGTGACATCATAAAGATGCTTTCTTGCGGCCCATTGCGCTTCATGGGCGGGAAAGCCGTGACCTGATCGAATAGCCATGGGCGAACATGCAGGCGCTGCGCTCTGCATCTCTAAAACGAGCCTGAACGCCCGGCATATTCGTTGTTCCGCGCCGGGTGGCTCGGAGGTTACATGCGTAGTTGGAAAAGTGCAGTCATTGCCGATAGCGCCGGCGATGACATTCTCACGTCTTGCGATGAAGCCGACGCCACGGCAATTGCCAGAATGATTTTCGGTACAGATGCCGCGCTCGCCGTCGCCTTCAGTGCTATTGATGCACGTCTAGACGGGAGGGATCGCGATTTTCTTTTTTGGGCCAGAGTTTTTCGGTCGCTTACTGACGGATGAATTGTGCGCGCCGGATTATAATTTTGTGGCCGAATATCCTGCGGAGCGCACGGTTCTGATGACGTTGTGGCCGTGTCGGTTCAAAGACCGTCTTATTTTGCCGATGTGAATGTCCACCGTACGCGGCTCGACATCGGCATCCTCGGGCCAGCAATTCCGGATGAGTTCGTCACGGCTGACGACCCTGTCTGTGTTTCTTGCAAGATACAACAGGATCCTGAAATGCAGGGGCGAAAGACTGATGTGCGTCTCACCCCGCCGGACCCTGACGGATGCAACATTGATTTCCACGTCATCGAGAAAAACGCTGACATCAGTTGGTGCGGTTGTGTTGCACCGCAGGCCAAACTTGAGAAACTCAAGCAGTTTGCCCGGGTCAAAAGGGCGCCTCACCAGATAGTCAAATACGGATGATTGAACGCCGGCTATCTTTTTATTGTCAAGTGGGAAGCCGACAACTCGAATGTCCGGCTGTTCTTTCTTTACAAGAACCGCTGAGCGGAGCAGATCGTCCATTGCAAGGCAGATCAGTACCGTGCGGCGTTGTGGCTGACTCTTCGCATCATCCGGTAAAAACATATCGAGGCTCGGCAGCAGGTCGACGTCGTGGCCGGCCTGTTCGAGTGTGATTAGGCATGGAATAAGGACCCCGCAAATGGGGTGATCGGCGTCCAAAC
>NZ_JCAHRB010000017.1:0-46923 GCF_059429395.1 Agrobacterium sp. K11
GGCGCGAGTCTCATCCTGATTGACGCTGAATCTCATCGAGATTGCCGCTAAACAGTCACCGGATCACAGGTGACAGGACGGGCCAAAGCAACTCACGCGGAGTGGGCTGGGAATACGTCCACGTCTGCATCGATGATGCTTCTCGCATTGCCTTCACCGACATCTTCCCAGACGAAAAAGCCGTCAGCGCCATCGTATTCCTCAAGGCAGCCGTTGGTTATTACGAAAGCCTCGGCGTCACGGTTACGCGGGTGATGACCGACAACGGCTCCTGCTATGTCGCAAAGGAGTTTGCCAAAGCCTGCCGAGCACTCGGCCTCAAGCACATTCGAACCAGACCTTACACGCCAAAAACCAACGGCAAGGCCGAGCGCTTCATTCAGACCGCCTTGCGGGAGTGGGCGTATGCACGTCCATATCCATCATCAGAGATACGCAAAACGCACCTGCCAAACTGGACGCACATGTACAATTGGCATCGCCCTCATGGCGGGATAAAATCAAAAACACCAATCAGTCGCCTCGGCCTCAACCGGGACAACCTGTTGAGGTTCCACATCTAGTCAAGCGTGTTAAAGGCGTGCGTCTGAGTCGGCCGGGCGTCCTAAACTGAACTGAGAGATTCCCACGGCTTTATCGAAGCGGTAAGCCTCAAGTTCTTCTTGATCTAGGAACATGAACATTGCGCCATCGCCCCAAGTCGGCATGAGCCGCCACAGATAGGTCTCGCATTCATTGTCAGCACAGATCGCTCGGCGTCTGCAATGGTGTTCAGAGTTGCAGCAACGGAGCCCTATTCGGGCGGTTTCAAATGGGGGATCACAAAAAATGCGCTCGAATGACTATTTTTAAGCGTTATGGTAGCAGTAAGCGATGCAGGTTAGGGAGAGCGGCTGTGCTGAGAAGTTTATTCCTGTTGGCTGGTATAGTTTCAGCTGTTCCAGCGTTTGGACATTGCTTGACCCCAAAAGAAACCAAGCAGGGTGTGCTCCTCACCAGAGAGCAACCGTTCTTCTCCGTCTTCTACAAACCGACCCAATCGGGGTTAACCGAGCAGCGCCTGATGGCACGACACGCATCACTGGACCCAATATCGGCGGAATATCTGCACCCCTTGCTCGTCACCAAACGAATCAGCGCGAAGGGCTTGCAAGAGCTGACCTACGCGGATGCGACGACGCTCGACGATTTGCCACAAAAGGGAAATTGGCGATCCGGTACAACGCTGTTCCTAAATGGTCAGAAAACGATTGCGGGCACGACTACCATCACCTTCGAAAAATGGGCCGAGGAAACAATCGGGTTATGCTCGTATCCGGTTTGGGTTGTGAAAAGCAGCGTGGAGCTACAGGGACTACCTCCGATAATTTTCGAACAATATTACTCTGCCAACCGGAACCTCGTGCTTCGCTCGATCAGACTCGACCCGTCAGGACATCCCATTAGTGAAGTCCGATTTGACCGGTTCCAGATTGGTTGGAGCAACTGATACCTGGTGGCCGTAAGACAGGATTGCGTCCCCGGATATCCGAGACGTTCGTCTAACCAATCGTGTCGATTTGGGAATCACGCTTCCGTTGGGCGGCGTAGTTTTACTGAGCAATAAAAGTGGCTCACCAACCTCCCCTCCAAGTCAGGAGGCTCTTGCCTTTTCCCCGCCGATTACCGAGGATTTTGCTCATGGCTTTAGAGCAAACAGTTTTATTCAATTCGGACCTGCATAGGGTCGCTGGAACGGTTTGTTATGCGAAATTTCCTAATCGCTCGACTTTTTTGCTTCTTCATGGTTTCGCAGGCACCCGAAATGAACTTGCGATCCCATCTCTCGGAATAGGGATATTCGAACACGTCGCGACCAGGTTGGCCGATCACGGCCACTCTTCGCTTCGAATAGACTTCCGGGGCTGGGGTGACAGTGACGGCTCCATCCAAGAAACGAGCTATTCGACGCAGATTGATGACTGTTTGGCTGCGATGGATTTCATCGAGACCCAACCCGATCTTGGTAATGGTGAAGTCATCCTGCTGGGCTGGAGCCAAGGCGGACTGGTCGCAGCGGCTGCAGCTGGTCGAACCAATCGACCATCAGGCGTGGCACTTTGGGCTTCTGTGGGGGAGCCCAAGGTGTCTTTCCCCCAACTGGTCGGCCAAGATGCATATATCAAAGGCCTAAACAGCGAAGAACCAACGACAGTGACTTTGCCTTGGGGAGCGTCCGTGACGCTGGGACACTCATTTTCCTCCGAGGTATCGTGGTTTGATCCGATAGCGGAGCTGTCCAATTATACCGGGGCTGCATTTATTGCCGAAGGCACGCTCGACGACGCCATACCGCAAGGAACCGCGAAAAAGTTTGCCGCAGCCCACAGGGGTGAGCATTCTGTTTGGGAGGCTGCCATGGACCACGCGTTCAACACCGCAACTGGTGTGCAGACCTTAAACACACTGACGGACGCGACCGTCAACTATTTCAAGACTCGTCTAAAATGATTATCATGTGGACGGACTGCGATTTTCAATGTTGGTTTTTCGCCGCTACGGCGCGAAGCGGAAGACTGCAATTGGCGCACCAGCGCTAAGGGCCGTTATCGGCCCAAAGCCGTCGTCGGATTTCCTCGTCGTGCTGAGCGTCCGTCAACCCAGCGTGCTGTGGAAGTGCGCAGCAACGCTGTCTGCCGCCTGCCGCACCGTTCCCGCCTGGTCGTAGAAGTCGAAGTGCTTGCCTTCCGCCCAGAATAGGTCCTTCGGGCCGCCGACTAGGTCATGAACCTTACGCGCCTGATCAGGAAAAGCCGCGCCATCCGAGTGCACCACGAGCGTCGGTGCCTGGACGTGGCGAGCCTGCGATAGGGGATCGAAAGCGAGCCACTGCTCCCAACCCATCACTGCGAATTCGTTCCGCCAGGCACGGACGCCGCCTCCGCGCGACAGGTCCATGTAGTATTCACTCGGGCTGGCGCTCACTGCAGTCTTATCGTTTGGCATATAGGCGAAGACCGTTTCAATCGCCCCGGTCTCATCGTAGCGCTTCCGTGCCTCACGACCTGCCGCGATCCGGGCATCAACATCCTCCTGGCCTCCGAATATCTTCAGCACCAGTTGAGGATCAGAGAAAAAGCCCGCGACGGTGGCTAGTGCGCCTACATTCTTGTCCTTTGCCGCTGCATAAAGTGCTGTACCTCCGCTGGTGCAGACGCCGAGAATCCCAGTTCCGGAAACATCACCGCGTTTCTTCAAGAAACGGAGCGCGGCCGATAGGTCTTCGACCTTGGAGGCTTGGTCTTCGAACTGACGCATTGCACCGCTGCTCTCGCCCTATTTTCGGTAATCGACCGCAAGCGCTATGATCCCCCGTCGAGCAAGCTCACCAGCGTAGTTGCCGCCCATCTGCTCCTTTACGGAAGTTAAAGAACCGCCAACAGCAACCGCTGGATAGCGGCGCGATGAATCGCGCCCTTCTGGGAGGTAGAGATTGGCGACAACAGTCCCGTCTCCGCTCTCGAAACTGACCTTCTGCGGCTTGGGCTGCGTCTTCTCGGTAAGTGTCTGGGCCATAACGATATTTCCTGTGCTGAAGAGAATGGCGCTTGCCCCAACACCAAGGCCGAGGTTTCGACGGGTGATCGACGCGATAGGCATTCGTGGACACTCCTTCTCGTATTATCGAAATGAATAACGGGTAGACCTCCATTTGATAATCTGTCAAAAATCGAATGAGTTTATAAAGAGGATTTGATAATGCAGGTGGACGCGCTCGACGGGATCATCGTATTCACCCGCGTCGCCGAACGAAGTAGCTTCACCGCTGCTGCGACCGAGCTTGGCGTCACTCCCGCGTCGGTCAGTTGGACTATCAAACAACTGGAGGCGCGTGTGGGTGCGCCCCTGCTGGCTCGCACGACACGCTCCGTCGGTCTGACCGAAGCGGGACAGTTGTTCCTCGAGCAGGTAACGACGGGCATCACGTACGTGGAGGCCGCGTTCGAGGCCGCTCGGAGCTTGGTGGATAAGCCGAAAGGTCTTCTACGATTGAGTGTTCCTTTCGTGGCGCAGACGCTTATCGAGCCCATGATCAAAGGATTTACCGAGGCATACCCGGACATCGAACTTGAACTTGTTTTCGAAGACCGCTTCGTCGATGTCGTCGAGGAGGGTTACGACGCGGGCATCCGGATCGGTGAAATGATTGCACAGGATATGGTTGCTGTGAGGCTCACCGAGGCGTCTCCAAGAATGGTCGTGGGGTCGCCTGCCTACTTCGCTGAGCGCGGCAAGCCGCAGTGCCCGGTGGAGCTTGGGCATCACGACTGCATCAACATCCGACTTGCAGGAGGCGCGGTTTACCGATGGGATTTTGTGGAGTCCACCAGTGAGAGTGGTGCGCGGCCTTTCTCCATGGCTGTTAAAGGATCCGTTATCGTAAATGAACCTGGAGCCTCTCTTGCTGCTGCACAGGCGGGCATTGGCCTGGCCTACAACATCGGTGTTATTGTCGAACCTCTCATACGCCATGGACGGCTAGAAGCGTGCCTTGAAAACTTCATGCCTTCCAGTCCCGGCTTTTTCATCTACTTCCCAAGCCGCAAGCAGATGCTACCAAAGCTCCGCGCATTCGTGGATTATTGGCAGCGGTCCACCCGCTCCAATGAAGACTTTCCCGCGTAGACACCTCAATCGGATGGGCAGGAGCGCTAACTGTCCTGACTGACCGGTGTTGGCGCGAAGCGGAAGACCGCAGTCGGCCCGAAGCGGACCTGATCTGTCCCGGGCCGATCTCTATAGGCATCCCGGTTGCAGCTTTTAACCATGCTAACGCACTTAATATCGGCGATTTTGCCTGTAGCGTTCAAGTTTCGCGCGACGCCTTATCCGATAGATCAGGAAGCCGAGCAGACCGCCGCCGGCTGCCCATAATAGCGGCGACGTTTGGGTTGGTGCCGAAATTAACAAGCCAGTCATTGCGCCGAAAACGATATAAAGTTGGCGTATGCGTGCCTGGTAACGTCGGCTGTTTGTTATGATATGACAACACTCGCGAAAGTCCCGCCACACGCGCCCCAGCACGCGCACAGGTCTTTCCCGAGCCATTTTCTCCTCAATTGCGTTTCGTTGCCGCTCCGTCCGTGCCTCGGTCTTTTTGAGACGCTCCGCAACCCTTGCTTGCCAGCTCATGCCATCCCCTTTTTCGGGAGTAGAGCATCTGCCGCTTTCGCTGGTGTAAACAGATCCGCTAAATTTTGAATTCCCTGTCCATTACCGACCGCGGATGCTTGGTGCACGTTTAGCGCCACGGCATCAGCCTCCACGCGACTACACGCTCTAATACAGCAGGATGTTCAGCATTCCTCCAGCGCGTAACGTCGGAGGCTTCCGGCAGAACTTACCTTGGCGCGATTTTTACGATTGCGCCTCCTGTCGCCGGATGTCCGCTCTTGGCGCAAAGCGCAAGATGGCAGGTGACAATAAGCGGCCATCTGCTAGCCTCGATGAGGCTACGCAGCGTCCTTCCAAGTTTCCGAATGCTGCCGACCTTTCAGTTCAATGGCTTAGCTTGGCTACCCCGAAGAACACTAGTTCGATCCCCATCAAAGCGCGGGTAGTACACCATATGCCAGTGTCATTCATGAAAGCCCGCCAGAACGACCTTCCCGAACAATCCGCCGGCCTCCATCCGGCGATGGGCATCCGATGCAGCGGTGAGCGGATACGTCGCTCCAATGACCGGCTTCAGCTCGTGGCCAACCCTCGGCAGCACCTGTTCCCTGAACCGGCCGATCATCGCTCGTTTTTCTGACCGCGACCTGGATTTCATGACCGTGCCGATCAATTGCAGGTGGTTGTGAAGAACGATGTCGAGGGGAATGATGGCATTGTTGTCCCGTCCCAGCAGGCCGACCTGAACAAGCCGACCGCCAGGCGCAAGACTGCGGATATTGCGGGCGAGGTAGGACCCACCGACAAAGTCGATGATCAGATCGACACCGCGAGAAGCGGCCGCATCAATGATCTCTGCCTCGAAGTCGACCTGCTTGTAGTCGAAGGCCGCATCCGCGCCGAGTGTCAGCACGTTTTCGATGTTGCTTGCAGATGCCGTGGCCAGCACAGTCGCTCCTGCTGCCTTGGCGAGCTGGACAGCAGCCGATCCGATACCGCCTGCCGCAGCGTGAACGAGGACGGTCTCACCTTTTGCGACTTTCCCGAGATTTGAAAGCGCCTCCCACGCTGTGACAAAACTTTCCATGACCGCGGCTGCGTCGGTGAGTGGCATGCCGGCCGGTATGGGAGCGGCCATCCCGTAGTCCAGGCGCGCATATTGGGCGTAGGCGCCGCCCCCGACAATGCCCATAACACGGTCTCCGACTGCAAATCCGCTCACCCCGTCCCCCATGGCGATGACCTCACCAGCGACTTCAAGCCCGAGAATAGTGCTGTCGCCGTAGCTTTGTGAGCCATAGACACCTTCCCGCTGAAGAAGGTCGGCTCGGTTGACACCGGCCGCCATGACCTTGACCAGGATGTCGTCGGGGCGGACCTCGGGCATGGGAGCTTCGCCAAGCCGTAGGACATCCGCGCTTCCGAAGTCATCGAACATGATCGCTTTCATCGCAACGTCTCCTTACTTCGACAGTGCTCGACGGGCGATGCTGGCAGCAAACAGTGGTGTCTCGCGGCTGTTGTGGTCGCCGCCTGCGGCCTGACGGGCCGCAGCCGCATCTTCGTAGCTGATCCCATGCTCCTGGATGAAGCTCATGAACGCGTCAGTGGGATGGGCTGTTACCTTGTTGGTGTAGCGTGTCCTGTTGTCGTCGATCTTCTCGGCCATCAATTCCCAGACGACGTTGACCTTCGTGCGCCCATTGGCTGTGAACACATCCGAGATCGAGTTCATGCGGCAATAGGCGGGCTCGGCGACTTCGGTCACATAGTGCTGTATGACCAGGCCCGAACCGATCTGCTCGACATTGATCGACATCCGGCGTCCGTCATCGGTCCACGTGACGCCGGCAGCGATATGATCGGGAGGGCAGCAGCGAAGATATTCGGCTTCGGGCAGGTTGAACAGCCAGTCAGCAACGTCGACCTTTTCGAGCGGAACGTCGATCTCCGCGGAATAGGCGGACTGGGAGAGAATTGTATCGAGGACCTTGACCATGGGAGTATTCCTTCTGTTTGTTGGGCGACCGCCCGTTGACGAGAAGGAAAGTGCTCCGAATGCCTGCAAATGATAACGAACTGAATGGTCGAAACGGTTTTGCGTCGTAGGCGAAGATGAGGGACCCACGCTTCGCAGAACATCTCTCGGTTTACGTCGATGTCGTCCGCACCGGAAGCTTCTCGGCGGCGTCTCGGCGCCGGGCCGTCACGCCCTCGGCTGTCGTTCGGCAGATCGATGCGCTGGAGCAGGACCTCGGTGTTGCGCTCCTCGTTCGCTCGACCCGGGCACTGTCTTTGACGGATGCGGGACGTCACCTTTTTGAACGCGCCCAGCGCCTGCTCAATGACCTGGCCGATACCCACGCGAGGTTGCCGCTTTCGATGGCTCGGTCAGTGGCATGCTGCGGATCGCCTGTTTCCCGACATTCGGAAAACGCTACGCCATCCCCGTACTTGCATCTCTCGCACGGGAATATCCGAGCCTGCATGTCGAATTGGATCTGACCGAGCGGCTGGCCGACCCGGTCGCAGAGCGGCTCGATCTGGTGGTGAGGATGGGTGATCTTCAGGACAGCTCGCTGATAGCCACCAAGTTGGCGCCTCTTGATCGCATCGTCGTGGCGAGCCCTGCATATCTTGAGTACTACGGCGTGCCGGAAAGTGCAGATGCGCTTCGCCAACATCGTGTCCTCGATAAGCTCCATGGCAACGATCTTCTCGGTTGGTCTAATATTCTTGGGGCGCCGACAGGGGAAGCGTGCGAGCGCGTCGTATTCCGGTCCGACGATTTTGAAGCGTTGAACGGGGCTGCGATCGCCGGGATGGGTGTGGCGTTTCTGCCGAGCTGGGTCGCGGGGCCGTCCGTCAAGCAAGGTGAGCTTGTCCGCCTTCCGCTGTCGGGCGAAGCATGGAATGAACGGTCTTCCGGGATCTACCTTCTTCGTGCGCTCCAAGTGCCATCTGCGAAAATCAGGACATTCACCGAGGCGCTCAAAAATCATATCGGAACACCGCCGCGCTGGAGTTAAGCTTCCCATGAAAGGAAGCTTGTCAGCTTAAAAGTATGAGCTTGCCGCTGATTGTTACCGGTTACGGTGTTCGATTCCAATCAAGGCGTTTAGACATAAGGGAGAAGGCAAGAACAGCGTCTCGCGCCCAAGCAGGATCGGGCAGCTTTAGGATCGGCTTCTCAAGAAACCAACAACTGCACGCAGCGCCGCGGATTGATGACGGCGACTCGGGAAGTAAATGTGCAGCGCCTCCATCGGAGAGGAATGCCATTACGCCAGGATTTTGCAATGTTGCGATAATAAGAACAGAGTGCGGCAACAGTCTATGGCGGACTTAAAGAATTCAATCCCGGCACGATGGCGATGGGAGGTGTGATCGTTGAGAATATTAATCGTCGAGGACGAAGCAGAATTCGCAAATGCGCTGCGAGTTGCGCTTGAGCGAGAGCGCTTCGTTGTCGATCAGGCGGGCCGCATCTCGATGGCACAGGAAGCAGCCATGTCCGGAGCCTATGATCTTGTATTGCTTGATCGTACTCTCCCGGATGGGGATGGGTTATCGCTCCTACCAGTACTGCGTGAAACCCACCCCGGCCTTTCGGTCATCGTGTTAAGCGCACGCGGTGAGGTGACAGACCGCATTGCCGGCCTTGACAACGGCGCTGATGATTATCTTACCAAGCCGTTCGATGTCGACGAGATGTTTGCCCGCATTCGCGCGGTTCGAAGGCGACCCGCAGATCTTATAAGTGAGGAAATCCATGTCGGGGCGCTTGTCTTCGACGTCACGAACGACGAGGCCAGCGTCAGTGGCGCGAGGCTCGAACTTACCCGCCGGGAGTTGCGCGCTCTAGCGGCGCTCGTAAAACGTCGTGGTAGAACGGTGGTGAGAGAGGCCTTGGAACAGGCCGTTTTCTGTTTCGATGACGAAGTGCAATCGAATACGCTGGACTCTCACATTTCGCGTCTTCGCCGCAAGCTCGCTGAAGCGAATGCCGCGGTCGAAATCCATGCGATCAAGGGTGTTGGCTACCTGTTGAAGGATCTGACATGAAGCGAGGTCCGCCGTCGCTGAAGCGTCCGCTGATCGTCAAGCCGCTGATCTTCCAGCTGGCGACATTGCTGATCGCCTGCACATTCTTCATGGCTCTGGCGCTTCGCATGGACAGCGGCGGGCTCTATACCGACGAGGCGATAACTCCGGTGATCGCGCGCGCGATCGTCCGGGATCAGGATGGTGGGCTTTCGATCCGCGAAACAGCCGAGCTCGCCGAGCTTCGTGATCAATCTCCCGACCTTTGGTTCGTCGCTGAGGACGACACCGGCCGAAACGTGACGTTGGGCGACATCCCGTCGCAATATGCATCGCTTGTGGGGCGGTTGAAGGATCTATCCTATGCGCATCTGCGCGACCGTAATCCCCCCTATCGGTTGTCGGCGGTGATCCGGCGCGAGATCGCTCCGACCGGAGCGCTGACGATCCTGGGACATGGTAAGCTGACAGGCGTCAGTCTCGTCGTTCTGCTCGCGTCCAATGTCATTGTCATTCCCATCTTCCTCGCGCTGGCGCTGATCTCTCTGCTCGTGACGCCGTGGATCGTGCGGCGAGCACTTGCCGGCGTGTCCAGAATCGCCAGGGAAGCTGAGCAGATCGACGCGAACCGGCGTGGGCGGCGCCTGAGCGAGGAGCACGTGCCAAGTGAGATCGCGCCATTGGTGCGCGCCGTGAACGACGCCCTTCGTCGGCTTGACGAGGGCTATGAACAGCAGCGTCGTTTCATCGCCTCCGCCGCACACGAGTTACGCACGCCCATCGCCATCCTGCGCTTGAAAATTGACACAGCGACCGAACCAGCGACACGCAAGCTAGGCGCCGACGTGGCACGTCTGAGCAATCTCGCCGAGCAGATGCTCGATATTCAGCGGCTGGATGCCGATCAGACCAAGGAACGCGTCGATCTTGGAGTTCTCGCCCGTCGCGTTGCGGCGGATCTGGCGCCGCTGTTGATTGCATCAGCGCACGCGATAGAGGTGCAGATCGAAGACGCGTCATCGCTTCGCGGTGATGCGGGTGCAATCGAACGCGTTATGACAAACCTCGTCCAGAACGCGATCGAGCACGGTGGGCGCCATGTCGTTCTGCGCGTGACAGGTTCAGGCTTCGAGGTTGAAGACGATGGTCCGGGCATACCCCTTGAAGAACGCGATCGCGTCTTCGAACCCTTCCATCGCCTGCGACCACGTTCGACGGGCAGCGGCGTCGGCCTGAACCTGGTGCAACAGATCATTGAGCGGCACGATGGCAGGGTTTCGATCTTCAGCGGGCCCGGCGGGGGAACCATCGTGCGTGCCGAATTCAGCTTACAGTGACAGGACCGCCAACCAGACGCTATGGAGAACCTATGAACGAGAAGTCCTGCGCCTTGCCGACGCCCGAGCAACAGAAATTTCTGGAAATCCGCGAAGCTGCAGAGCACTCGATGCTGGAGACGGTGTTCAAAGCGATCGATGAGGCGGCAGCCGAAGTCGCGGGAAGACTCGGAAAGGCGGGTCTTCAGTTCGAGCCAACCAGCAAAGACTATTTCCTGTTCACGGTTCAGCAAGTTGCCTTCATCAGCCTCTGCGGCGGCGATCCGCATACCATGCAAGGCGGCGATCCGGAGCTGGGTCAACGGATTGTCAACAATGGCCAGCACATCATCGACCACTACTGGCGAAGCGGCAGAGATTAGAATCCTCCTTGAGTTTCAGCCGGTTGCGAACGCTCGAATACCGGCAGATTCGCATGTTTCTGCTGAAAGGACCGTCTCTGGGGCGTCGAGTTCCTCCTGGCGAGCCAATCGATCCTGGATTTTGAGGTTTCGGAGTTGGATCGTTGAGGGCGCGATAGCCACGCTCGGCCGCCAGCGTGACTGACGGCTGCAGGATCGTACGATGCGAAGCATTTCCTGCCAGCATTTTATTTCCCGATCCCATGTTCTCGCAATCTTGTCCTGTTTTTCTAGCGCCATCGCCAATGAGGGCGCCGAAAGGAGACCAAGGACATGATAAGACACAACCCTACCAGTCGGCATAGAGCTATTTTGATCGCGCTCGCCGCGCTTCTGAGTGCTGGTATCACGGACACCGCATCCGCTATCGATTGGGGCCGCGAAGCGCACCGGGAGGACAGCAGAACCTGCGAAAGTTTCGGCGCGGTTCACGGGAGGGATTATACGAGATGCATGATGGACCAGCAGCGCCGCCGCGACGATGCGTTGCTCAACGCGTCCGAGCAGCAGCGAAACAATGCCGAAGCTGCGCGCAATAATGTGGAGACCGTCCGCAGGATGCGCTGCAACCGTGAAGCAGAGCGTGCGCGCCAACGCGGGGAGCGGCCACAATGGTGCCGTTGATGTCCCGGCGACGCTTCGGCAAAGCAATCTGCGCGTTCGCCGTTGTGGCGGGCACGCAGAGAACTGGATTGGCGGGAGAAAACACGGCGAACGTTTCGTTGCCGAATCCTGATACCAAACCGATCGTTTATCCTCAGACAAAGCGCGATGCGGTCGTCGAGACGCAGTTCGGTGTGTCGGTGCCCGATCCTTATCGGTGGCTCGAGGGCGATCCTCGCATCGACACGGATGTCGCTTCCTGGATCGACGCGCAGCGGCGCCTCACCGCAAAGTATCTCTCCTACCTTCCAGGGCGCGCCGCCTTCCGCCGATCGCTCGACTCGACCTTCGACTATGAGCGCATCGGCATCCCACAGAGGAGCGGGGGCCGCTATTTCTTTACCCGGAAAGTCGGAGGCCAGAACCAACCCCTGCTGGTCATGCATGGTGATGCCGGCCGAGAGCGCATTCTGCTTGATCCCGCGACATGGTCGGCGGATGGCACCATCACGTTCGCGGAATGGAGAGCTTCACGAGACGGGGCATATGTGGCCTATGCCGTTCAGGACGGTGGCAGCGACTGGCGCACCATCCGCGTTCTCGATGTGGCAACCGGCAAGGTGACGAGCGACGTTGTGTCGGGGGCTCGCATGACGCAGATCGCATGGGCAAATGACGGATCGGGATTTTATTACTCGCGATACCCGAAACCAATGCCCGGCGTTTCCGACGCCACGGGCCTTATCAACCACGCGATCTACTTCCATCGGATCGGTACGCCCCAAGCGGACGATACATTGCTCTTCGCAACGCCGTCGAAGCCGGGGCGAGTCAATTCCGCTGGGCTAACCTCCGACGGCCGTTACATGATCATCTACTCGACCGATGATCTGATTCATGCGGATGTCTCGGTGGTCGATATGGAGCAGGGTGATCAATCATCTCGAACTCTGATTGAAAATTCGACTGATCGGTGGTCTGTCATCGGCAATGTCGGTACAAAACTTCTGCTGACTGCCACCAAGGGGCCGGAAAGATCGAAGATCGTCAGCGTGGATCTCGCCCGTTCGGAGCCCGTCTTCATCGACGTCGTGCCCGAGCAGGATGCCCACCTGACCGGTGCATACATCGCTGGCGATCGGATCCTGGCAATATACTTCGTCGATGTAAAATTTGAGATGCGCCGGCTCCGGTTCGATGGAAGTCCCGACGGTGTTGTGAAACTCCCCGGCATGGGTAGCGTGCACGCTGTTTTTGGCGAACCGGGCAATCGAGAAGCCTTCATCCTCTATGGCAGCTTTAACCAGGCCGAGACGGTCTACAAGTACGACGTTGAGACCGGACAGCTGGTTGCCTGGGTAGAGCCCGCGATCGGCGCGGATCTGGCGTCGATCACTGTCGAACAGCGCTTCTTCCGTTCAAATGATGGCATGCGCGTGCCGATGTTCATTGCGCGCCGGAAGGACACGGTCGGACCGGTCCCGACCCTTCTGACCGGGTACGGCGCATTTGGGCTCAGCATGCCACCGGCCTATTCCGCGATGCTGACGCCATGGATATTGCAGGGCGGCGCAGTCGCTTTCGCCAACATACGTGGCGGCGGCGAGTACGGCGCGGCCTGGCACGAGGCAGGGCGCGGCCTGAAGAAGCAAAACAGCTTTGATGACATGATCGCCGCGGCCGAATATCTGCACGTGAGCAAGATGGCGCCGCCAAATGGCATTGCGATTTACGGCGATTCTGCTGGCGGCTTGATGGTCGGTGCGGTCGTGAACCAGCGTCCGGACCTGTTTGCAGCGGCGCTAACGAGCGTCGGCGTCATGGATATGCTACGTTTCGACAAATTCACTGGCGGAGCATTATGGCTTGGCGAATACGGCAATCCCGCCCGCGAGGAGGATTTCCGCAATCTGCTGTCGTACTCGCCGTATCATAACGTCAAGCCGGCCAGGCACTATCCGGCGATCCTGGTAACGACGGGTGAAGCGGATAATCGCGTGGTGCCGGCCCATAGCTTCAAATATATCGCCGCGCTGCAGGCCCTTGATCCCGGGCCGCGCCCACGGCTGCTGCGGGTCGACACCCGTGCGGGCCACGGCGTGGGCAAGCCGACGACGAAGTTGATAGAGGAAGCAGCCGATATGCTGGCGTTTGCCGCCCATTGGACGGGTCTGAAAATAAGAGGGTAGAGGAGCTCTAATACAGCAGCGATGTGTCCGCACATCTGCGGTCAGAGGCGGAGCATTCAACCCAAACTCGTCGGCACGACGTGGACATTCTTTTTGGTCTCGCGTTCAAGCTGGTTAAAGATGTGCGGTCTCTCGACATTTCCTTGGGTAACGAGACCTCTGATAAATGTGCGATGGAGGTTTGAATGTATTCATGAGCAAAACGAAAACGTCCGGCGATTGGGCGTGTGCTCGAGCGGAGCAAGGTGGGGGGATCGGCGGCAAAGCCCTCCAAGGGTCATCGGGTTAAATATCAGCGGAGGTGGCCATATCCCAACATATGTGTTAATGTGGGTTTTTAAGTTTAGGAGATGCGTCAGATGAGCCGATTGACGATCGACATAACGGACCAACAACACCAAAGCCTGAAGGCGCTGGCAGCTTTGCAGGGCAAGACAATCAAGCAGTATGCACTTGAGCGCCTCTTCCCCGGTGACACAGACGCAGAACGAGCCTGGGAGGAGTTGAAGACGTTGATGAACACGCGCGTCAATGAGGGGCTTGCCGGAAGACTGTCGACTAAAACCGTAGGTGATATCCTCGATGAGGAGATTTCCGAGGGTCGTGCTTGACTGCCTATATCCTTACCGCGGAGGCTGAATCAGATCTACGTTCGGTAATCCGCTACACGCGTGCGCAATGGGGCGCTGCACATGTGCGCCGCTACGTCTGGGGTTTGGAGCGAGGTATCTCAACCCTCGCCGAGGGCAGAGGTTCTTTCAAGGACATGACTGCGCTTTATCCGGCGTTAAGAATGGCGCGATGCCAGCACCACTACGTCTTTTGTCTACCTCGAGAGCATGCGCCAGCCCTCATCGTAGCGATTCTTCACGAACGAATGGATCTGTTGCAGCGTTTAGTAGATCGTCTGAACGAATGAAGTTTGGACGGAGGCGAGATTATGCGAGCGCAAGACCGACGAATCGCTGTTATCGCACGGTCGAAAAACGGGGTCGCCAGTTCTGATCCGTTCATGGCGAAGACGACTGGTTGCAATGCTGATCGCATGTGCCTAAGCAGGCCCATAATGTATATCCCATTGACATATCCCAAGCAAAGAACTATATAGGCTACGCAGTTATTGATGCAATCCGGAGGGATGTAGATGGAGCAAGGTGCAGTATTCCAGAGCAATCGGAGCCAGGCAATACGTTTGCCAAAGGCGGTCGCATTGCCCGATGACGTAAAGCGTGTCGATATCGTTGCGGTGGGACGCACTCGCATCATCGCACCAGCCGGTGAGATCTGGGACAGTTGGTTTGAAGGGGCGGAGGTGACATCCGACTTTATGATTGAGCGTGACCAGGCAGCTCCGCAGGAGCGCGAGGCATTCTAATGCTAAAGTATATGCTGGATACCAACATCTGTATTTTTACGATCAAGAATCGACCTCAGGAAGTGCGCGACGCGTTCAATCGCTCACATGATCAGCTTTGCATCAGCTCGGTCAGCCTAATGGAATTGATTTACGGAGCGGAAAAGTCAGCCAGTCCAGAAAAGAACCTTTCTGTTGTGGAGGGCTTCGCGGCGCGCCTCGAGGTGCTGCCATACGATGAATTAGCAGCAAGCCATACGGGTCAATTGCGGGCCGAACTGGCGCGCAGTGGCACTCCGATCGGTCCATATGATCAGTTGATTGCGGGGCACGCGCGCTCGCGCGGATTGGTTATGGTTACCAATAATCGTCGTGAATTTGATCGCGTACCCGGATTACGAGTGGAAGACTGGACTTCCTAGTTTCAAAAATGGATCACCTGACGGATCCCATAAGCATTCAACTACCGGGTCGTCGCACAATATCCCATTAAAGCGAAGACGCTGGCGAGGGGCAATTTCTACTCTCGAGCCAGTCCTTTATTATGTCGGGCGGATCACAGGGAATCCGTGATAATGAATCGATCTGCGCCTTCGAGCGTCCAGCGATAAGATATGCCTGCTTGGCCATGGCTTCGTTCATGCGCCTAACATCCATGGCCGTTAGGTGGTCTGTGTGCACACCCCGAGTATCGCAGTAGCCGACTGCCACGTCAGGCGCGATTGGCATGAACTGCACCCTACGTGCGCCCGTCATCTCGCCACGTGAACTAATCAATGCATCACCGCTCATATCGTCACCGAGAATGAACGATGTTTTAGGTGGTGCTACGTAGATGACCAATCCCAGGTTTCTGAACTCTTCCATCATCTCGTCAGGCATCGGATCAGCCTGCGCAGCGATGCGGGCGTTGTTCATCTCACGCAGAGTATTCTTTGGGTCAGTTTCCCAGGCTTTGATGTGCTCAAGCCACTGCTGTTCTGAAGCGATCTCTTTTATTACGGCCAGCAAGTCCTCTGGTTTAAGAAAGCGCTTGTGCCAAGCCACGGTGCGTTTCTGAGCATGGTAGACGTAGGTGTGCCATAGGTCCCAGTGGGTCCGATTCATGATCGGCGTCAAGCCATGGCGAACTATGTTTAGGAACTCCTGGATAAAGGGCGCCGCGAGGGTCTCCAGTCGACCGAACCAATGCTCAATTGAATGGTCGCGCGCACCGTTTTTGTCGATAATCGTATATAGGTGATCCTCAACGAAGAGGTTTGATGGCTTTGTGATCCGAACGTAGCCATTGTTCATACCCCGGCGCCAAAAGTACAGGCCTCCACTCTCATTTTTGAAGTTTCGTTGCACCATGCGTGGAACGTAGTGATGACGATGTGGCGCGTTGCCCGACATTTGCGTAAATCTCAAAAAGCTGGCCGCCACGATATTTCTACCCAAGAGAATAATAAAGAGGGGGCGGAATGGTTGCCGCTCACAATCGGTTACCCTCTGCCTTCCAAATGCATGTGGGGTGCGCAAACTGGGCCCCATCAATAACGGGTCGCGGATTATAATCCCATCAAGAGCGAAACAAAACCAGGCGGTTGTGCTACCCGGCACCCGTTGCATCACCGCCGTCATGACTTCGCTACCTGCTGCAGTTTGTTTATGTGCTCGCGGCAGAGCGCCTCGATCAGGGCGTGACGTTCTGCCGTTCGGTCCTGAAGCCAGGCGAGTGCCTCTTCGGAAATTTCGAAACGCTTCGAATAGCGGGCTTTGACGTAGGCCTCATTGAGAATGTTGTACCATGCGGTAAACCGCTGATGGTCCCTCGGCCATATGTCGACCAAACGGCGGTCGCGATCCTCCGAAAGTCCGCGCAGAAATTTGAGATTGTGCGATGCGGGGGTGTAGTTGGTGAGCGTCAACAGATAACAGGAGTAGGCAGTTTCCACCGCTTGGTGAAGTATGAAAGCTGCGTGATTTGGTTGATCATCCGCTATTGCGTACCGTGCTAACTGAAGGAAGTAGCTCGCACTGCTGAATTGCTTTCCAAAATGCTCCTCCGCCACTCTTAGGGCATCGGCAGGGCTGAGAGGCTTGGGCTCGGCGAGCGGTCGGTCATCGAATTCGTAGAGAACTATGCCTTCCCGGGCGAGATCAACGAAGAAGGCTTGGCCATCATGCAAGAAGTTGCTGATCTCGCGGGCACCATGCATGATAAGACCAACGGGTGTTTCGATCTCCTTGTCCCACATCAGCCGGTCAATGGCTTTGTCCCAGTATTTGGGATCGGCCAGTTCCTTGTTGCTGACGATGACGAGGATGTCGAAATCTGATCGATAGCCTTTAGACGTGTGCGGCTCGTCCACCCAGGTGCCACGGGCATATGAACCGAACAGGATGATTTTATAAATCCGCCCATCTTTCTTGGCTTCGGACTTCGAGCGCTCGACAATGCCGGCGAACTCTTCGTGGATGATCCGGACGACCCTTTCCAGTTCGCGCTGCTTCGTCTGCGGAAGATGTCCGATATCCGTTTTCATAGCCTAACCATCGATTCTTCTGAACGGATATTCTAGCCGTGATCGGGTGGCGATTGCTACTCCACATTGTTGTAGGGGTTGAGGGGCTAGGACGCCATTTTTCGGTTTAGGATCGAGGTCTGTCGGAATAAGAATACATGAACTACCTCCTGGTGGTCCAAGTTTCGTCCGCATCCCACCCCGCCAGAACCGTCAATATTCCATGCCGAAACACAGACATGTCGATATTCGACCAATGACAGAGCAAGAAATGAGCGATTTCAAAGGCAGCGCAGCCATCCATTCACGGACAATTCACCCCCCACAGTCCATCAGCGTCGAAGCGCAAGCGTCACTGTCGCGTCTGGTCGACAAGGACGGCAGTCCCATCAATGCGCAGTATGAAATGCCCTCTCCGGAGGACTTTTCCGGCTGGATTAATATAAAAGCCGCAGTAGATGCGCATTACGCCGCCGCGGCAAAAGATCTTGCCGGGAGTTTGCAGTCCACAGTCGAGACAATTGTAGTCGAACAAGCAACGATCCATGTCGCGACGCCGCACGGGCAATTTGATGCTCGTAGCGCACTGATCGACCTGCATGGCGGCGCATTGGTGTTCGGAGGCGGTGAGGCCTGCCGCGTCAGTGCGCGTCGCCAGGCGCACCAGCATGTCGTTCGATGCTACGGCGTCGATTACCGGATGCCGCCTGAGCATCCATATCCGGCCGCTCTTGATGACTGCTTGGCGACGTATCGCCATGTCTTGATTGGTCATTCCCCCGACAAGGTGGTCATCTTGGGTCGATCGGCAGGCGGCAATCTGGCGACCGCCATGCTGCTGCGGGCGAGAGATGAAGGCATGCCAATGCCCGGCAGATTAGTCTTGCTCTCGCCACAGGTTGACCTCACCGAATCGGGGGACAGTTTCCAAACAAACCAGATGATTGATCTCGTTCTGCCGCGCCCGCTCAGATCAAACAACCTGCTCTACGCCGGTGGTGCTGATCTTTCCAATCCCTATTTATCGCCGCTCTTCGGCGATTTGGCGGGCCTTCCGCCGACATTTTTGCAGACCGGCACGCGTGACCTGTTCCTATCGAACACGGTGAGGATGCATCGAGCCTTGCGAAAAGCTGGCGTGGAAACAGAATTGCACGTCTTTGAAGCCATGCCCCATGGTGGCTTCATGGGTGGGACACCGGAAGACCAGGAACTCGAAGCGGAGATCCACCGGTTCGTCATGGCAAACTGGAACTGAGGCGGGGAACCCACACAGGTTTGGCGCAGCCCCTCTGTTGTCCTGCTACATCCCTGGCCACATTCCTCCGTCAAGTCGGAGGTTTGCTCCTGTGATATAGCCGGCAAGGGGGCTCGAGAGAAACGCAATCGCATCCGCAATCTCCTCGAGGGTTCCGACCCTTCCAAGGGGCACGTGAGCAAACATTGGCAGGATTTCTCTCTCTATGTCATTCTAGGGGGCGTCAATGGCCATCCCCCTCTCAATGGCTTTCTTACGGAATGCGGTATCCAAACTGATGCTATGCACCGTTCCAGGCGAAACGGTGTTTGCGGTGATGCCGTGTGCAGCAACGTCTTTTGCGAGCGACGCCGTCATCGCGATCATGGCTGCTTTGGCGGCAGAGTAGTCCGGTCGACTTGCAGGCGGCATCAGGGCCGTCAGGCTTGAGATGTTTATGATCCGACCCCACCGCGACGCTTTCATTGCGGGCAGAACGAGCGAGATGATCCTCACAGATGCGAGCACGTTCCTGTCATAGACAGCGGCCCACGTTTCAGAGCTTGTCGAGGTCCAATCCTCCGCCGGGGCAGATCCGCCGGCATTGTTGACCAGGATGTCGATCGAGCCTGCTGCAGCCTTTGAATCACGAACCAGACGATCGACCTGATCCGGCACTGTCAGATCGCCGAATACCGCGAAAGCATGACCTCCAGAGGATATGATATCATGCGCGACCTCCTCTGTTTTCATTCTGTCGCGACCGTGGACAAGGATCGTTGCCCCTTCCTTTGCAAGGCCTCTGGCCACGCCCTCGCCAATCCCCTTACTGCTTCCCGTGACCAGTGCAACCTTGTTTTGGAGTTGTAAGTCCATGATATTCCATCCGTGTTATCGTCTCCTGCAGATATGAGGTTCGTTGATGAAACAGGCAATTACGCACTTTAAAGTGCCTGTCGAGGACAGGGCGACATGCCTCGGAGCCGACGGATCTGTCTCTCATGTCAGTAGGGTGCTTCGGATGATCACAGGACGTTGGAAACTGCCGATCCTTTTCCGATTGTTCGCCGAACCATCATTGCGGGCATCGCAGTTCATGAGAGACATACCTGGGATATCCCAGAAGATGCTAACGCAACATCTCAGGGAACTGGAAAATGACGGCCTCATAAGCCGACACGACTTTCAAGAGCAGCCTCCTCGAGTCGAATACTCGCTGAGTTCAGCAGGCCACGGGCTTATGCCGATTTTGATGGCGGTCAGGGAATTCTCTCGGGATTATCCTGTCGATCGGCGTCTATAACTAACTTGGGTGCCGAACGCTTGGCGCAACATTCCGAAAATATCGATTGTATTATGGACTGAATGGTTCCATATTGACTCCATGGTCAAGCGCACTCAAATATCCGCGTCCGTTGGTCGCCCTCGAGAATTTGAACTCGATGAAGCAGTTCGAAAAGCAATGCAGGTATTTTGGGATCGTGGATATCACGATGCATCACTTCCCGACCTGCTTGAGGGTATGGAGCTTTCCAGGGGCAGCTTTTATAAGGCTTTCGTCGACAAGCGAGGCGTCTATCTGCGTGCCCTCGACGCTTACATCGAGGACGCCGTTCTCTCGGTCGGTGAAACGCTGCATTCCAATCCGTCGCCTAAAGCTGCAATTTTAGAAGCTTTTTCTCAACAAGTGGATCAAGCATCGGGAACGGAAGGTCTGCGTGGATGCTTTGTCGTCTTTGCAGCTGTCGAAATGCTGCCAGAGGATAAAGAGGTCGCACCACGTATTTCCCGGCTGTTCAGACGGTTGCAAGATCTTTATGCGGCGGCGATCATAAGGGCCCAGGCCTTGGGCGAAATCGATCCAGGGCTGGATGAACGAACGCTCGCCAGGTTCCTCGTGTGTCAGATTCAGGGCATGCGGGTCCTGGCCAAGGCAGGAGCGGATCGCGCTGAGACGAGGGCCATGGTCCAACTGGCACTGAAGGCACTTGGCTGAACCAAATTTGGAACCAAATAGTTCCAAATGCTTAACATTGCAAACCGTCGATCGATTTTTTGGTCGATGTGGAGACACTTATGAGAGACACCAGCAATCCCGATGACAAACTCGATCCACGTCGATGGATGGCACTGGTCATCCTTTTGACCGGCGCCTTTTTGCCACCGCTCGACTTCTTCATCGTCAATGTGGCGCTGCCCTCGATCCGGGAGGATTTCAGGGCCTCTGCGTCAACGATGCAGCTGATTATCTCCGGTTACGCCACCACCTATGCTGTGATGCTGATCACTGGGGGCAGGCTTGGAGATCTCTATGGTCGACGAAATGTCTTTCTGGCTGGAATGGTCGGGTTTGCAGCCGCATCTGCCTTATGCGGGTTTGCCTGGTCTCCAGCCGCGTTGGTCGCCGGCCGTATCCTTCAGGGGTTTGCAGCGGCAATTATGGCACCGCAAGCCTTGGCTTCCATCAATGCGATTTTCCCAGACCACGAAAAATCAAAAGCCCTCAGCTTTTATGCCCTGACATTCGGGGTGGCGTCGATGGTTGGTCTGTTTCTCGGTGGTGCGTTGATTGCGCTTGATATCCTTGGTCTTGGATGGAGAGCCATCTTCCTCATCAACCTGCCGGTTATCGCGGTCGCTGCGCCGTCCGCCTTCATCATGTTGCGGGAAACCCGATCTGAGCGCCCAAGCAAACTGGATCTTGGCGGAGCATTGTTGATCGCGATTGCGCTATCTGCGCTGATTGCGCCGCTGATCGAGGGGCGGGAGCAGGGGTGGCCGATCTGGCTAATCCTGATGCTTGCCACGTCCCTCCCGTTTTTCCTCCTGTTCTGGCGACATGAGAAACACCTGGAGTCGACGGGGAAAGATCCGATTCTTGCACCTAGCCTGCTGCAAAACCGTGGACTACTGCGCGGGCTGCTGGCTGCCTTGTTCTTCTACGCCCTTGCGGCCTTCTGGCTGATATTCTCGGTCTATCAGCAGGGTGGCCTTGGTCTGACGCCTTTCGAGGCCGGGCTGGCGATCCTTCCTGCGGCCGTCGGTTTCGTCCTTGGTCCTTTTGCAAGTGAGCGCATCCTCCGCGTCTTCGGAAGATTTTCCGCCGGCGCCGGCATGGTGCTGCAAGCGGCAGGGTTGTTTGGAACGGCGGCCTTGATTTCGAATGGCCTTCCGCAATTCCTCTTTGCTGCGCTTTTTCTTATCGGAGCGGGGCAGGGGATCGCCCTTCCAAACCTGGTGAAGAGCATCGTGCAAAGGGTGGACCGAACGCAGTCAGGATTGGCCTCTGGTCTGGTCAATTCGATGTTTCAGATTGGCGGTGCGTTGGCAGCCGCAATCGTTGGCGGATTGTTCTTCTCGATCTTGGGGTCGGCCACAGACGTTCAATCCATTGGCCGAGCATACAGCGTTGCAGCGGTTGCAATTGCCATTTGTCTTCTCATCGCGGGATGGCTTTCCGTCAGCCTGACATCGCCCCAACCGTTGCGTCGATGAGCGGCCCCATAGCAGCGCATTACCAGCCGATCGCGCTGAAACGGCGTGAAACTCCCGAGCAAAACAGAGACATTCAGAGGTACTCTCCATGAACAACATCTCCACACTACCTCTTTCCGGCAAGCGCGCGCTGGTCACCGGTGCGGCACGCGGTATCGGTGCGGCAATTGCGCTAAAACTGGCCGAGGATGGTGCCGACGTTGCGATCACCTATGAGAAGTCGGTCGAGAAAGCGGAAGCTCTCGTTGCCAAGATCCGCGCCATGGGTCGAAATGCGATCGCCATCCATGCCGATGCCGCGAGCATAGCAGCCGCGATGGCTACCGTCGAACAAACTGTCGCTGAGCTCGGCGGCCTTGATATTCTGGTCAATAATGCCGGTGTCCTTTTCGCAAGTGATTTCTCCACGCAGCCACTTGAGGAGATTGATCTTCAGCTGAACGTCAATGTTCGCGGCGTCTTTCTGATCACCCAGGCAGCGCTGAAATACATCCCCAACGGAGGTCGCATCATCAGTACCGGCAGCAATGCGGGTCTGGCTGTGCCGTTCGCGGGGATCGCGGTCTATGCCGCGACCAAGTCTGCCCTGGAAAGCTTCACGCGCGGTCTCGCACGTGAGCTGGGCTCTCGGGAAATTACCGTCAATCTGGTTCGACCAGGTCCGATTGATACTGACATGAACCCTGCCGATGGCGCGCTTGCAGCCGCTATTCTGCCAAACCTGTCGATTGCTCGATATGGTAAAACCAGAGAAGTCGCTGAGGCGGTCGCCTTTCTTGCGGGGCCCGGTGCAGCCTACATCACCGGCTCAGGCATTCTCGTCGATGGCGGCATCAGTGCCTGAGCATTGATACGAGGTGGTGCCTCGCCGCTCTGTCCTGTAGGTGTAACGCGGAATTTGGGCGCGCATGGGCTGCAGAGTTCCCTTCGCTGCACTGCGCGCGTAAATTTGGTGAAGCGGGCGGCGGCCATCATCCAGGAATTTCTCCACTCCGTTGGTGGTTTTCCTGAGTTGAAATCGTACCAAGGTAGCAAATATGGGTGGCCTGGTTTCTGCTCAAGCGCCCGTTGAGCGGTAACAGACCTAACGTATGAACATGGAGAAACATTTGAAGACCATCGGCATACTTGGCGGAATGTCCGCGACGTCAACCCAGATTTATTACCGAGAACTCTGCAGGCTTACCCGCGAGAGCCTGGGAGGACTTCATTCTCCCGAGCTTCTCATACGGTCTGTCGACTTCGACGAAATCGAAAAGTTGCAGGCCTCCTCCGATTGGGAAGCGGCGGGCCGAATCCTCAATGAACATGCTATCGCGCTGGAGCGCGGCGGCGCCGACCTCCTCATCCTGGCGACAAATACCATGCACAAGGTGGCGGACAAGATCGTGGGCGGGGTGTCGATCCCGTTTGTGCACATCGCGGACGCAACTGCAACCGCTATCCTCGACCGCGGTTTCCGGAGGCCGGGTTTGATGGCAACCGCCTTCACCATGGAGCAGACCTTCTACACCGACCGTCTCATCGCTCAGGGGCTGTCGCCAACGATCCCTGAAGCTGATGATCGAACAGAAACCCATCGTATTATCTATGAAGAGCTGTGCCGCGACATCGTTCGCGAGGAGAGCCGCTTGACCTATGAACGGATTGCACAGCGTCTGGTCGACAAAGGCTGCGATTGTCTTATCCTTGGCTGTACCGAGGTGGGTATGCTGTTAAACCAGGATAACGTAGGCGTTCCCGTCTTCGACACGACCCTCATTCATTGCAAAGCCGCCCTTCAAGCTGCTTTACAATGACATGTTGTGTTCTGACGGTCGATCGATCGTGAGAACGGTGAGGGGCAATGGTCAAACCTGTTCGCCCAGGTGATGCCGGACCCACTTCGCTTCTTCCGATGCGGTACGCCCGAAATGCCGTCTGAAGTCGCGGCTGAATTGCGCCGGGCTGACATAGCCCACTGACGCCGCCACCTCTGCAATTGTTCCAGTCTGGCGGGCGATCATCAGTCTCGCTTCATGGAGCCGCATCGCCTTCACATATTGCATGGGACTTGAGCCTGTCAGCTCCTTGAAATGGACATGGTAGGAAGGAACGCTCATGCCCACCGCTCTGGCAAGGTCCGCGACGGTGATTTCAGAGCCGTAGTTTTTGCGCAGCCATGCCAGGCTCTCGACCAGTTTTCCCGACGTCCCTTTCCGCTGCAGGGCCGCGATCACTGCGCCGCCTTGCGGCCCTGACATGACCCGGTAATGCAGCTCACGCAGGATGGAGTGTCCAAGGACAGCGACCTCAACCGGACTGCCAAGCGCCGTGAGCAAGCGGAGCAGGACGTCTTCGATACTGCTATCCATCCTGCTCGAGAAGAGCCCTTTTGGCTTGACGCTTGCAGGACCGGCGAGTTTTTCGAGCTGCGTGGAGATCTCGGCCGCCATCTGCATGTCGAACTCTAAATAGACCGCGAGCAGTGGCCGCCGTGGACTGGCTGTAGATGTCATCCGGAAGGGAACGGGCACCGAAACGGCAAGATAGTGGTCTTCGTCGTAGAGGTAGATTTCCCCGTCCAGAATGCCGTGTTTGCTCCCCTGCAATACGAACACGGCACCCGGCTTATAAAGAACCGGAATGTCATTCAGCACTGCTTCCGTGCGTAGGATACGGATACAACCGAGCCCGGTCTGGTTGTAGCCAAGACGAGGAGCGAGTTGTCCGGCCAAGGCGGCACACTGGTTATCTGTAGAGGGCGGCGTTTTACAGTTCATAGGAATTGGCAAAACTCTAAAAGGATCCGCAATCGAACCCGCGTTGTCTCCAGACTATCTGTCACATCAACGGGTAATCAAGGAGTTTCAGAAATGTCGAGCAAAACGTTTTTCATAACAGGGGCGAACTCGGGCTTTGGGCTGGCCATCGCCACTGCCGCAATCGAAGCCGGTCACAGGGTCATCGGGACTCTCCGATCCGAAGCTTCGCGTGAAGCGCTGGCAAAGGCCCTCCCGGAACTGCGCCCGGTCCTCTGCGACGTAACCGATTTCGACCGCATCCCTGACGTCGTTCAGCAAGCGGAGGGCGAACACGGGCCAGTCGATGTGCTGATCAACAATGCCGGATACGGTCACGAGGGTGTGCTTGAGGAATCGCCGATCGAGGAGATGCGCCGCCAGTTCGACGTGAACGTGTTTGGCGCCGTTGCAGTCGCCAAGGCGTTTCTCCCGAGGTTCCGTGAGCGCCGAAGCGGCTTTATCGTCAACGTCACGTCGATGGGCGGCATGATCACCATGCCCGGCATCGCCTATTACTGCGGCAGCAAGTTCGCGTTGCAGGGTATTTCAGAAGTCATGCGTTTGGAAATGGCGCCGTTCGGTGTGCACGTAACAACCCTTTGCCCCGGCTCGTTTCGGACGGACTGGGCAGGCCGTTCCATGGTCCGCACAGAGCGTTCCATTGCTGACTATGATACCCTGTTTGATCCGATCCGCGAGGCGCGTCAGGCAGTGAACGGCAAGCAGCTCGGAAATCCGCAAAAGCTCGCCGACGCGGTGCTTACCCTCATCGAATCTGACAATCCCCCGCCGCAACTTCTCCTTGGCAGCGATGCGCTCAAACATGTAACGGCGCGGATCGAACGCCTGACCCAGGAAATCGAAGCTTGGAAGGGCGTGACTGTCTCCACGGACGGCTAACGCAACCCAAAAATTTGCTGTTGACGATCTGCCTACTAGAAGGTAGACAAGCTGCATGAGCAATCTTTCGACCACCTCGGACGACATTCTGGCGTCCACCCGACACCTTCTGATAAGCGGCGGCTACAATGGCTTCAGCTACGCCGATATCTCGGAGATTGTCGGTATCCGCAAAGCAAGCATTCATCATCATTTTCCCAGCAAGGTCGATCTGGTGCGTGAGCTGGTCAAGCGTTATCGGGAGGATGGCCAGGCAAGCGTGGCAGTCCTTGAGCAGAAGGTTCCGAATGCTCTGGACATCCTCAAGGCTTATGCAAACCACTGGGCTGCATGCATTGAGGATGCCAGCAGACCCTACTGTGTCTGTGCTATGCTTGCCAGTGAACTGCCATCCCTCCCCACGGAAGTCGCAACCGAGGTTACGAACTTTTTTCGCTTCATCTCCTCGTGGCTGGCTTCGGTCATGGAGCGAGGTTCCAAGCAGGGCGAACTGAGTCTTACCAGTGCGCCGCATGTCGAAGCCGAAACATTTCTGGCAACCGTCTACGGGGCAATGCTTTCGGCGAGAGCCAATGGGAAGCCGGAAGTGTTCTCAATGATACTCGAACCTGCCCTCAATCGTCTCACGCCGACGGTTTCTCACTAATCCTGCGTGGCAAGGCTACTCGGGTCAATCGCGTCAATCGCGTCAATCGAAACTACCAACTAGTAGGAAGATAAAAATGAGAAATACTTTCCCAGCCTTGGCCCTCGGGCTGACCAGCATCCTTGCTGTAACTGTCCTTTCGGCACCCGCATCTGCCGAAGATAAGAAAGCCGCGCCGATCCATGTCCGCGGCAGCATCGTCGACTACCAGGCGTCAACGCTCAAAGTGAAGACCCGCGAAGGTGAGACCGTCGACGTCGCCCTTGCCGACGAGTGGAAAGTCGCCAGCGTTGCCAACGCAAAGGTCACCGACATCAAGCCGGGCGATTTTGTGGGTATCGCATCATTGCCAAAGGCCGACGGCGGCGATGGTGCGCTTGAGGTCCTTATTTTCCCGCCGGCAATGAAAGGCACAGGCGAGGGGAGCTACGGTTGGGATCTGAAGCCCGACAGCAGCATGACCAATGCGACAGTCGCGGATGCCGTTAAAGGCGTCGATGGCCGGACTGTCACCGTGACCTATCATGGCAAGGAAAAGAAGATCGCCATTCCGGATGGGACACCGGTCGTGACCATCGCCGCGGCCACCAAGGATGATCTCGTTCCTGGCGCCGTTGTCTTCATCACCGCCGAAAAGACTGCAACAGGCCCTATCGCCCATCAGGTGGTCGTCGGCAAGAATGGCGTGGTTCCACCCATGTGAAGACCACGCCGTCACTGGCCGGAGCAGCCGCCTTACTGCTTCGGCCAGTGACTACAGATCGACGCTGCTTGGTGTGCAGCCGCTGATGCACAGATGAAAGACGCTGAGATGAGCGCAGACGCTTCCAATGACAATGTTCAATACCCTCGGACGATCTTTATCCGCCGCCACTCAGTTGTGACTCGGCTTACGCACTGGCTGAACGTGCTTTGCCTGGGCTTCCTTCTTTTGAGCGGGCTTCAGATCTTCAATGCCCACCCGGAGCTTTATTGGGGTCATTATGGCGCGAACGGCGACCCTGCCATCCTGACAATCGGCTCAGATGATGGCGGTGGTCAGCCGCGCGGTTTCGTTCGTATTGCCGGGCTGGAGATCCCCACGACGGGCCTGCTTGGCGTTTCTCAGGCTGATGGCGAACAAGTCTCACGCGCTTTTCCCTCCTGGGCAACCATCCCTTCATTCCAGGATCTTGCGGCCGGACGTCGCTGGCATTTCTTCTTCGCCTGGCTGTTTGTGATCAACGGCATTGTCTATCTCGGCTTCAGCGTGCTGAGCGGACATTTCCGCAAAGACCTCGCGCCAAAGCCCCATGAGATCTCGCCGCGCCACCTCGGCCGCGAAATCCTCGACCACGCTCGGCTCCGCTTTCCGGAAGGGGAGGAGGCCAAACACTACAACGCGCTTCAAAAGCTCACCTATCTGGGGGTCATTGTCGTTCTGCTGCCGCTGATGGTGCTGACAGGTTTGACAATGTCGCCGGGCGTCGATGCCGCTCTGCCGTCCCTTGTCGATATTTTCGGCGGACGCCAGTCCGCGCGCACGATCCATTTCATCACAGCGTCGGCGCTTGTCATCTTCGTCATCGTGCACGTGGCAATGGTGGTCCTTTCCGGGACCTGGAACAACATCCGCTCGATGATCACCGGACGCTATGCGATCCAGGAGAAAGGCCAGAAATCATGAGCAAGCTTTTCACCCGACGCCGCTTTCTCATCGGCGGCACGCTCGGGGCCAGCGCCCTTACTCTCTCGGGTTGCGACCTCTTGGACCAGAACGCAGACGTCGCAAACGTCCTTCGCTCAGCTGAGCATCTGACCATGAAAGCCCAGAGACTGCTTCAGGGGCGCGATTCACTGGCGCGCGAGTTTGACGAAAAGGACATTTCCCCCTCCTTCCGTGTCAATGGAACGAGTGCTCCCGACAGCGATGAATATGCGGAACTGTTGGAAGGTCACTTCACAAACTGGCGACTGAAGATCGACGGTCTTGTTGATCGGCCTCGAGAGATTTCGCTCATAGATCTGAAGGCGCTTCCTTCCCGCACCCAGATCACCCGCCATGACTGCGTCGAAGGCTGGAGCGCCATCGCCAAGTGGAGAGGCGTTCCGCTCGCCCATCTGTTGCGCCTTACTGGCGTCAAGCCGACGGCGCGATATGTCGTCCTGCATTGTGCCGACGAACTCGAAAAGACGCTCGACGGAAGCGGCCGCTATTACGAGAGCATTGATCTCATCGACGCGGTTCATCCGCAAACCATCCTCGCCTACGAGATGAACGGCGAGGACCTTAGCGTTGGTCACGGCGCGCCCTTGCGTCTCAGGGTCGAGCGGCAACTGGGGTACAAACAGGCCAAGTACATCATGCGCATCGAACTGGTCGACAGCTTCGCCGGCCTGTGGGGCGGGAACGGCGGCTATTGGGAAGATCGCGGCTACGAATGGTACGCCGGCATCTAAAGCCAACAAATGGCGAACCACAGGAAACCAATCCATGAGCCGACGCAAAGTCCAGAATGCGATGCCGATTTCATCAATTGCACCCTTCACGACAGGTCGAAATCAACCAAACCAGTTCGATCCTCTCGGATCCTGACGGCCGATCGGCGGCGAGGCACCAAGAGGCGATCAGCGATGCCTTCGAGAAAAGTATGCACATCAAGGGTTCCCACGGCGGCGGGGCAAAGGTTTCCTCCCAAGGCGGCTCGCATGACCTCGATAGTTCCGAGAGGTCAGCCGGGAAACTCTCCGGCGAAAGCGATCGGATCGGCCGTGCTGAATGGGACGAGAACACCCTCTTCGGCAAGCACGTCGTCTTCATCTGACGACGCTAGCGCGAACCATCAATCAACCAGTTCAGAAAGTGAAAGAAAACAATGTCGAACAACCAGACCTCCCGTGCCCCGCGCGGCAACGACCAGTGGCTCAAGCAGTATTACTTTACCAGGGCGGCCTTCTCAGTGCTGTGGGTCGCGGCTGCGTTGACTGCCGGACGGCATTCCTTTGCGGTGGCTGCCGCACTGCTGATCATCTATCCCGCTTGGGATGCAATCGCGAACGTTATCGATGCCGCAAGGAGCGGTGGTCTTGCCGCCAACCGGAGCCAAGCGATCAACGTCGCAGCGAGCTCGGTTATGACGATAGCCGTGATCCTGGCGTTGACAATGAACATGAACTGGGTTCTCGGCGCTTTCGGTCTATGGGCGATTTTTTCGGGGCTGTTGCAGCTTGGAACTGCCGTACGGCGTTGGAAAACGAGTGGAGGTCAGTGGGCGATGATTTTGAGCGGTGGCCAATCCTCTTTGGTCGGCGCACTCTTCATCTTTCAAGCGCAAATGCCGCAGGAACCTTCTATCTCAACGGTTGCGGGCTACGCTGGCGTCGGGGCATTCTACTTTCTGGTTTCGGCAATTTGGCTGTCGATCGCCCTGTCGCGTCGCAGTACGCAACCCATCTCGTAAGCGCTACCCCGCGCCAATGAAACCGCTTGGAAGATATTCAAATGATGACAGATGATGCGGCAGGGCAACTTGCTTCCTATCGGAGTACCATCGACAACCTGGATTCAGCTCTCCTCTATATCCTGGCCGAACGCTTTCGCTGTACCGAGCAAGTCGGCCACTTGAAGGCTAAGCAGGCGTTGCCGGCAATCGATAATGAGCGAGAGCGACGCCAATTGGATCGACTGATGAGCATCGCTAGTGATGTTGGCCTCAGTGGGCACTTTGTCGAAGGGCTGATGACAATGATCGTGGGTGCTGTGGTGGAGCGTCATAGGGAGATTGCGGCCAAGAAGTAAGTTGTCTGTCGCGCCTGTGCTACCGCAGCCGTGGATCGGCGGGGAAAATCGATCTTCTTTGGGCGGCTTACCATGCAGCGGTATTTGTGAGGTGGTCCGAGACGGTCGCGATAAACGCCCGAAGACGCTGAAGACGTCGCAGGTCCCGGTGATATCCCATCCAGATGTCTCGCGCCGGCGGGGGCTTAGGTAGTTCCAGTCTGCGGATACCCGGGATCTGATTGCCCACGACGCGGGGAAGGACGGCGATCCCAATGCCCTGCTTGCACATTCGTGCCTGGACGTTTCGGTTGTTTGATCGCAGCACGGGTCTCGCGTTCGGGAAACTCTCGGTGAGCCAGGCTATGTCGGGGAATTGCCCTGTCGAAGTATCGTGGGTGATCAGCCGGAAACCTGTCCCGTCGCCATATTTAGGGTCAGGCGACTCCTCGGCGATGTAGACGTCGTATTCGAGCCTGAACAGCCGCCGTTGAATGACATCTGCAGTGTCGAACGGAACGATGCGAAAGGCGACGTCGGCCTCCCTTTGGGCGAGGTTGAACAGGCGAGTGCCGGTCAGGATTTCGACGTCTACATTGGGGTAGGCTTTCGAGAAATCTGCCAAAATGGGAGGTAGGACATAAGCACCGAACCAGTCTGCTGATGAGATGCGCAGATTGCCTTTGAGATTTTGCTCCTGCCCGGCGAGCCGGCGCTCCATGGCAAGCGCGCCTTCTTCCATCTGCTCGGCCAGGGCGATAATCCCATGGCCCTCCTCGGTCAGCACAAGACCGTCTGCGGTCCGCTGGAAGAGCGTGTGGCCGATCGCCTCCTCAAGGGCACGCAGCCGTCTGCCGACGGTGGGATGGCTTGTATGAAGAGCACGTGCAGCGCCGCCGAGCGTTCCGGATCGCGCAATCGCAAGGAAAATTTTTACGTCGCTCCATTCCACGGCCAAGCCCTTACAAAAATGAACATTGAAAATACAAAACTGTCACTTCAAGTACAAATCTAAACATATAGATTCAAGTCAAATTTCGAAAACAAGCGGAGAAACGTCATGAGAACTTGGTTCATCACAGGCTGCTCGAGCGGCTTTGGACAACGGCTCGCGATCGCTGCAGCACAACGGGGCGATCAGGTTGTCGCTACTGCCCGAAACGTCAACTCGATCGAAGAAATGGCTCGGCCATTCGACGGCCGTATGATCACCTTACCGCTCGACGTGACAGATGCGGCGGAGGCCAATACCGCGGTCGCAAAGGCCGTCGAGACATTTGGGGGTTTTGACGTGCTGGTGAACAATGCCGGCTACGGACTGTTTGGGGCGCTCGAGGAGGGCACGCCCGAAGAATATCGACCGATGTTCGAGGTGAACGTTTTCGGTCTTATCGAAACCACCAGGGCAGCCTTGCCTGCACTGCGACGTTCGGGCGGAGTGATCGTCAACATGTCTTCTGGCGCAGGGATCGCGGGCAGTGGCGGCGCAGCATATTACAATGCAGCCAAGTTTGCGGTTGAAGGGGTTTCCGAAGCACTCTCCGGCGAGCTGAAGCCGTTCGGCATCCGAGTGCTGATCGTCGAGCCTGGGCCATTTCGCACCGACTTCCTTGGACGTTCGATCACGATGGCGGCCAAGGAGATGCCGGAATATGCCGCAAGTTCGCGCAGGCATTATCGCGAAACCAATAACGGCAAGCAGGCAGGCGATCCCGACAAGGCGGTTGCAGCGATCCTGAAGGCGGTCGATGCGGATGACGCACCGCTTCATCTGCCGCTCGGCCCGGTCGCGCATTCGATCGCTGAGCGGAAGTTGGTTTCGTTTCGCCGTGATATCGACACCTGGCGCGACATCTCGATCGCGACCGATTTCGATCAGCCCTGAGCTGATCGTTAGCTCTCTTTAACATCAACATCGACGGGAAAGAGTTATGATCCCAACATTGGAAGGGTTTGCCCAGCAGCTGGTGCCGGTCAATGGCATCAAGATCAATGCCGCCACGGGGGGCTCCGGCCCGCCGATCCTTCTGCTTCATGGTTGGCCGGAAACCTGGTGGGAATGGCACCACGTCATGCCGCTGCTGGCCGAACATTTTAGCGTGGTGGCGATTGATCTGCGCGGTGCGGGCTTTTCCGACTGCCCGCTTGACGGCTATGACAAGGCGACGATGGCGCGCGACGCGCACGAAGTAATGCTCGCCCTTGGGCATAATCGCTATGCCGTGTGTGGCCATGACATTGGCGGAATGGTCGCATTGCCGCTGGCCGCTATCTATCGAGATTCGGTTACTCACCTTGCTGTCCTCGATGTTCCGCTTCCTGGCTGGAGCCAGTGGGAGGCGACGACGGCAAAGATCTGGCACTTCGCGTTCCATGCTAATCGGGATCTGCCGGAACGCCTGATTTATGGCCGCGAATATGATTATGTTTCGGCCTTCATGGCGGAGCGGTTTTACGATCACAGCACCTTCAATCCAGAAGACATCGAGATCTACGCGAAAGCGATGGCACTTCCGGGTCGCACGCGCGGTGGATTGGAATGGTATCGCACACTGACCGCCGACCATGCGGCCGCGCTGGAATACAAGAAGCGACCGCTCCGGATTCCGGTTTTATGTCTCGGCGGGGAGCAGCGTTTCGGTGCTCATATGGTCCCGATGCTCAATGAGTTCGCCACAGATGTTACGGGCGGCTCGATTGCCCGCTGTAGTCACTATGTGGCGGACGAGCGCCCGGGTGAAGTGGCCGCTGCTCTCATCGATTTCCTCAAGGCCAAGTGAACTCTGCGATCCGGGCACATTGAGCCCGATCGCGTTCATCGATTCAACGAGAAAGGAAAACTGTCATGACTGCACCTCAAATTCGCGGCGTCAATCACATCGGCATCACAGTGCCCGATATCGAGGCAGCAAAATCGTTCCTGGTGGGAGCTTTTGGCGGCCAGGTGATCTACCAATCGTTCGGGCCGCAGGATCCGGCCAGGCAGGGACCCGAGTTCGAGCGGGCCACTGGTGCTTACCCCGGAACGGTCGTGCGCGCGCAGGCGATGGTCAAGATCGGTACCGGGCCAGATATTGAGCTCTTCGAAATGTACGGCCCCAAACAAGCGCAGGCGGTTACACCGAGCGACTTCGGCATTACGCATTTTGGTGTCTATACCCACGACATCGACGCATCGGTTGAGCGCTTTGAGAAAGCCGGCGGAACAGCCCTTACGGCGCCACGCGCTATTCCCTACGCAACCGAACAAGGTCCTGGAAACAAGGTCTGCTATTGCCGCACGCCGTGGGGCACGATGATTGAGTTTATCACTACGCCTGATCGCATGGCCTATCATGACCAGACGGATCTGCGCAGGTGGCAGGACGAGGATTGAGCGTGAGCTTTGATACCTCGTTATCCCGCCGCAGCCTCCTGTCGCTTTCGGCGATCGCTGCGGGCTCGGCCCTGGCAGGGTGCGCCTCCACCGCTGGCACCGGTTGGATGGTGGGGCGACAGTCGACGCCGCTCCCGGATCCGATCGGCCCTGTCCACATCGCACCTGTACCGACAGATGCCGAATTGGCTGTCATGTACGGTCCTATCGAGGATGGCGGCTTTCTGATCCCGGCGGTTCCCTACAAACAGATTGATCCGCGCTACTATCGCCAGCAAGTCCTCGACCCAACTGGCGAGGCGCCCGGAACGATCGTTGTCGATACCCCCTCGCGCTTCCTCTATCTGATTCAGCCGGGAGGAACCGCAATGCGCTATGGGGTCGGCATTGGGCGCGACGGCTTTGCCTGGCAGGGCAACGGCGTCATTCAGTGGCGTCAGAAATGGCCGCGTTGGAAACCGCCGAACGAGATGGTCGCGCGTCAGCCGGAGCTCGCCAAATACTCGATCGAGAACGGCGGCATGGAGCAGGGCCTGAAAAATCCGCTCGGTGCGCGAGCGCTCTACATCTTCGCCGGCGGCCGGGACACGCTCTATCGTCTGCACGGCAATCCGCAATGGCGTTCGATTGGCAAGGCCGTTTCGTCCGGCTGTGTGCGCCTGCTCAACCAGGACATTATCGACCTCTATGAACGGGTGCCGATCAAGGCGCCAATTGTCGTCAAGCAGTAAGCGCAAGCGATCACGACCGTCTCTCCTTGGATAGAGGAGAGACATGTCCTTCAGGCGATTTCAAAGCCTCAGTTAATCCAAGCACAAAACTCAAGGAACTACCGACCATGTCGAACTTCAGTAAAGTGGCCGTTGGCCTCATTGCCGCGCTTTTGTCTTCCGTTGCCGTAACACCCCCAGCCTTAGCGGATGCGCGCAACATCGTGCTTGTTCATGGCGCGCTCGTGGATGGTTCGGGCTGGCGCAGCGTCTATGACATCCTGGCCCGCGACGGCTACAATGTCAGCATTGTCCAGCAGCCACTGACAAGCCTGGATGAGGACGTTGCAGCCACGAAGAGCGTGATTGATCAGCAGGACGGGGACGTCGTTCTCGTCGGCCACAGCTATGGGGGCACGATCATCACGGCGGCAGGTGATGATGCCAAGGTCAAGGCACTTGTCTATGTTGCGGCACTGCAGCCAGAAAAGGGCGAAAGCACCGCACAACTGCTCCAATCGATGCCGTCACCCACCAACGATATCAAGCCGACAAAGGACGGCTTCCTGCTCATCGACCCGGCAAAGTTCGCTGCGGATTTCGGGGCGGATCTGCCCAAGGATCTGGGTGAGTTCATGGCCCGGTCTCAGATGCCTGTTGCCGTTGCTGCCACTGGTGCGCTGGTGCCTGTTGCCGCCTGGCACGACAAGCCCAGCTACGGGATTGTTGCGAAAGACGACATGACGATCAATCCGGACCTTGAGCGCTGGATGTACAAGCGTGCCGGTTCAACGGTGACGGAGATCGACGGTAGTCACGCTATTTATATCTCGCAGGCGCCTGCAGTTGCGAAGGTGATCGAGGAGGCCGCGGAAGCTGTCGACTGACAGAAAAGGACCGCGGTAACTCTGCAAATTCACTAGCTGCAGCGTTTGCGAGTTTGAACTCGTGCCTTGGCAGTGACGTGATCGCTGCACCAAGGACAAACGTTGTCATCAGAGGGGTTCCCGCGATCCAACATCGCGCTTTAAAGCCTGATGTCGTCGCGGGCCTTCAATGCAGATCGCCATGGAAGGTACAGCAGGAGCGCACTCCGATGATTGTAGAATGTCTCAACTTTTCAGCCTCGTTGAAACGGTGGTCTGCATATCTGTTGCCCGGGAGCACCGTGCCCGATAACTTTGTCTCGACCCGAATTCCTTCGTATGATCAAGGCCGGAAAACGGCCGGATGCAGTACGCTCTAATTGTGCCCAAACCGCAAGGTCGTTGCCATGTCCATCCCTCTGCATCAGTACTTCATATTCATCTCTATCGTTACCATGATCGTGGTGACACCGGGACCCAACCTTGCTTTGCTCCTAGCCAATTCGCCGAGTAACACGAAGCTGACCGGCTTCGGGATGGTATTCGGGTTCGCCGCAGCCATCGTTTCTCATGCCACGTTGGCACTTGTTGGAGTGGGGGCGGTGATCGCAGCTTCGGCAATCTTGTTCACATTGATGAAACTGTTGGGCGCAGCCTATCTCATCTGGCTGGGGATTAAATCTCTCTTGTCGCTGCGCGGTCTGGATGCATCTGTCATAATTCCAAGCCGGGTTCCAATGAGCCTGACAGCTCCGAAAGCCTTCGTTCGCGGATATCTCAGCAACTTCCTCAATCCGAAACCGGCGATCTTTTACGTTGCGGTCTTCCCCCAATTCTTGGAGGGCCACCAACAGGACGTGCTTGTAAATGGCGCCGCGCTTGCACTCACACATGCCTTGATCGCTCTAGGTTTCTACGGCGTAGTTGTCCTCCTTATCGGCAGCGTCACCGGTTTTCTCAATCGCCCGCACATCGCCAAAAGGATCAAAACCATCTCCGGAACGGCTTTGATTTTGCTAGGCGGTCGCTTGTTATTGGCAAAGAGCCCTGCCTGATCGTCTCAATCTAATTCCGGGTAAGGCGGTCAACACAATGACCGCCCCGCATCAGTGCGCTCACTTCGCTAATTTGGTTTAGCCTATGCAGACGAAGAAAGGATCATTAGTGAATCGCGAAATTATCGTGCCGCTGGCAATGAAGGCCATTCTGGAGCGGGCAGGCTATGTCCCTGCAGTACGCGTCGAAAACCTCCTTTTCTGCGCGGGCCAGGTTGGACGCGATGCCAACATGAATGTCATCAACGACCCAGAGAAGCAATTCGAAGCGTGTTGGGAAAACTTAGCTACCGTTTTGTCGGCGGCAGGTGGCAGTTTCGAAGATGTTGTCGAATTGACTACATACCATGTCGGGTTACAGCAGCACATGCATACGTTTCGCAAGGTAAAGGACCGGATTTTCCCCCGCGGAACATGCGCTTGGACTTGCATCGGCGTCTCTGAACTTGCCCATCCCGGTCTTCTTGTGGAAATCAAGGGCGTGGCAGCTATACCTTCGCACCCGTTGGAATAGAGCGCTGTCGTGCCAAGGCTGATCGGTAGCGGTCGACATGCGTGTTGTGCAGGATGGACAGGAGCCAGTGACGCAGGTTTCCATCGCTTTTGAAAGAGCGTTGCCGTTCGTATGCTTTGACAAGCGCGTCCTGTACGAGGTCGTCTGCATCGTTGGAGTTCCGCACGAGTGAACGAGCAAAACGCTGCAAGCTCGATCGCTGTCCAATAACGTCAAACGGTCGGTTCTTCGGGTCCATGATTTAGTATACGGAACTCAAGGCGCTTTTATTCCAAAAGCACTGAAGAAAATTGGATGGCCCTGTTTCGATGATGTCTGCTGAGGGAGGATACTGTTGAGAAACTCCCCTGAGCATCGGAAAGGGCGCGCCTTGCCCGGATCGTCAGGTATAGTTTTCCGACGGTGCGGGAGAGGTGAAACCACTTTGCGTTTGACGTGTTGGCGGAGCTCGATATGCGCAATATTGTTTCAGTGAGCCCGAACGAAATGCTGCCTGCTGGAGTTTTTAACAGTATCGGAGCAAAGCAGACTGCCCTGCCGTGAATCGAGGAAGTTAAAGCCAAAGGGGCAAATGACCCGCCGCCCCTTCCTACCCTCACAATTCGGCCCAGCCGCTCCAGCCGGGGGCTAAATTGCTGGAGCAAGGGTCGCGTGTTGAAGAGGCAAGTAGAAGAGGTTGGTCATTTTGACTTTGCAAAATCCCGACATTTCAGTGTTGCGGCGCCACTGACGTATTTTCATACAATTAAGCCGTATGACCAACCCAGTCGCCGGTTCGGTTCTTTTCAAGAGCTTAAACCATGAGAAATCGGCTACCTCGGTCTGTCTCGAGCCCAAAAAGCGTTTAGAAAACGTTCGAATGTGCCGTTCACTTCGCCGCGGCGTTCGAACCGCTGCTGGATTTCAAAACAAGATTTAGCCTGTAACCAAGGGCGTCAGCTACCTTCGCAATCGTCCCAAACTCTGGGTTGCCATCGCCACTTAATGCTCGGTAGAGAGCAGGTCGTGTAAGTCCGGTATTCCGAGAGAGATCCGACATGCCGCGCGCGCGCGCGACAACACCAAGAGCGCGAGCGATATGGTTTGCGTCTCCATCTTCGCTAGCAGCTAAAAGATATTCAGCGATCGCTTCCTCACTCTCAAGGAATTCGGCGGAGTCGTACTCAAATGTCTCAAGTGGCATGCGATTACTCCTTCAATTGCTGTGCTAGTTTTTTAGCTAATCGAATGTCTTTGTCCTGGGTACCCTTGTCGCCACCGCAAAGAAGAACATAAACGACCGACCCGTCCCGGACAAAATAGACACGATAACCAGGCCCATAATTAATGCGGAGTTCGCTCACGCCTTCGCCGACTGGCTTCACATCCCCAGGATTTCCCGCAGCGAGACGGTCAATGCGGTCGGCAATTCGAGCTTGAGCACGAAAGTCTTTTAGCGTTTTGATCCAGTCCGCATAATCACGGGTGCGCCTAATCGTGAACATGAGTTTATGTAACCCATAGGGGACATAAACTCAAGGCGGTGGCGCTCTGGGGGGCTGGATGTTTTGATCTTTTTATTACAAATGTCAGCCATATGATTGCCGCGGGTCCAATCTTCATCAAATCCGAATGGCCTGTTTTTCCTGTTGCGGCTGTCCATAGCGTTTTGCCCGCTTTGCGTGGCCTAAGACCGAGCACTCCGAGCGCAAATTGATGCAAATACAAGTGACCCAAGCGACGGGGTCGCCGGTATCTCATCAAGGCGTTCGGAACTGGAAATGGCCACTACGCGGAAATAATTTCCGTTTCCGGCGGGTGCACGGGTTCACATCCTGTCGCACGACAGTTTACCGGACGACCATCATTATTACTCAACAGCGAAGTCGGTCGACACCGAGACGGTGCGCTATTCGGAGAGAATGGCAGGGCTTCTGTCGGTCGCAGCCCTCGTGTCCACGATACTGCTCTCGACCGACGTGCTTGTGAGGGCCGCCGTGCGCTCAACCAAGCGGTGACATGCGGAAACACCAAGTGAAAAGATCGCCATAGATCGACGTCAGCCAGGCATCACGATCTTGATGGGACGCGTCCCGATGAGTTCGCCCGTGGTTCTATCGATCATCACCGGCTCGATTTCCGTGCCCAAGCCTTCATCGAAGAAGCGGGTGAACTCGCCACCGCCGCGATGCTTTCCGCCCCAGGCCGCTAGCGCGAAAAGGACCGGGAGAAAGTCCCGCCCTGCATCGGTGAGGACATACTCGTCGCGAGGTGGGCGTTCCGAGTAGCGGCGCTTTTCGAGAAGTCCTTCTTCCGTCATGGCAGCCAAACGTGTCGCCAGCGGTGTCGGCGCAATTCCGAGGTTTTTGCGAAACTCGTCGAACCGCGTGGACCCGGCGTGGGCGTCGCGCATGATCAGCATGCTCCATGCATCGCCTACGAGAGCAAGGCTCCGGGCAATGAGGCATGGCTGGTTCGAAAGATTTTTCATGTGGATCTCATTTTGATAGTGACTTACTCCTAAAATGATAGTAACCCTTTATCCATCGACATTCCAGCGTAAATTTCTGTTGGCCGTCGAAAACAGCCAGTGCCCAGTCCCCATCAGGAAGACGACGATGAAGTTCTATCTCTGCAAATACATACCCCCGCGCCCGGATTTCCTCGCCACGATGACGACCGACGAAAAGACCTGGATGGGCCAGCACGGCACTTATCTCGACAGGCTTCTCGGGGAAGGTAAAATCGTGGCGCACGGGCCTGTCATAGACCCCGCTGGCGGTTACGGCGTCTCGCTTTATCAGATTGAAGACGACGAAAATATCGAGGCGCTGACCTCGCTTGACCCGATCGTGCAAAACGGCGCTGGCCACTACGAGCATTATCCCATGCTTCACATCAAGCATCGCGGCTGAGCCCGCAAACCCCATGTCTCCTCATGCCACGAATTATCGGCCGTCACGCGACCGACGGAAGGAACCTCTATGACCATCGCACTCATTACCGGAGCGTCCAGCGGTATCGGCGCCGTCTACGCACGACGGCTAGCCGCTCGGGGACATGACCTCGTTCTCGTCGCCCGGGCGACCGATCGCCTCGAAACGCTGGCCGCCGAACTTAGCCTGGCATATGGCATCGCCGTCGAGAACATCACGGCCGACCTTACAGACCCGACGCAACTCGGCACGGTCGCCGAACGCTTGAAGGCAGAGCCGTCTATCGACATTCTCGTCAACAACGCCGGGGCAGGATTGCTCGGCGGATTCACGTCGGCCGATCCTGCGGCGATGGAAACACTGCTTCGTCTAAACGTCGTCGCTCCGACGCTACTGGCTTCCGCGGTAATCGCGGGCATGGTGGAGCGGGGCAGCGGGTCGATCGTCAACATCGCCTCGGTGATGGCGCTTTTACCCGAATATTCCCACGGCATCTATGCCGCCACCAAGTCCTATGTGCTGACCATGTCGCAGAGCCTAGCCGCAGAAGTCTCTTCCAAGGGCGTATACGTCCAGGCTGTCCTGCCCGCCGCGACACGTACGGAAATCTTCGAGCGGGCAGGAGGTGACATCAACCGTGTCCAGAACCTGATGGAAGTGGAAGACCTCGTCGACGCGGCGCTGATCGGGTTTGACCGGAAGGAGCTGGTGACGATCCCGCCCGTGCCCGACGTCGCCGCATGGGATGCCTTCGAGCAGGCGCGTGGCGTCTTGGCCGCAGGCTTTAGCAACTCCGAACCCGCCGCGCGATACCGCTCCAACTCATGACACTTCGACCTCGCGGGGACCCCTTGCAACTCCCGCGCCATCAACACCGCCCTGTATCGGGCGAACGAAAGGAATTGAAATGAACACGAACAATCGTAGCGTCGCCGTCGTCACTGGCGCGGCATCCGGGATCGGTCTTGCCGCGGCCAAGGCTCTGGTGTCGGCCGGCTACCAGGTCTTTGGAACAAGTCGGAAGGCGAGGACGGGGACGGTCGCGGGGATCACGATGCTTGAATGCGACGTGACCGACAGCGCTTCGGTGGCTGCAATGGTCGCCGAAGTCGTCAGCCGCACTGGCCGTATCGACATCTTCGTTAACAACGCGGGCGGGGCCCTCATCGGTGGCGCCGAGGAATCATCCGTTGAACAGGCGCAGGCTATTTTCGATCTCAACGTCTTCGGGATCGTCCGGACGACTAACGAGGTCCTACCGATCATGCGCAGGCAGCGTAGCGGGCGCATCATAAACATCAGTTCGGTGGTTGGCTTCATTCCCAGTCCGTTCAGCGCGCTTTACACCGCCACGAAACATGCCGTCGAGGGTTACTCGGAGTCTCTCGATCACGAAGTCAGATCGCTCGGTATCAGGGTCCTCCTGGTCGAGCCTGCCTTTACGAACACGGCGCTTGACCACAACGCGAAACAGCCCGACCGCATGACGAGCGTCTACGATGCGGGCCGCAAGACAACGGAAGCCGTGTGGAACAGTGCCATCAAGGCAGGCGATGCGCCGGAGCTTGTCGCGGAAGCCGTCGTGAAGGCGGCGACAGTAAAGTCGCCGAAGTTGCGCTACCCCGCCACCAAGGCGGCGCGGCAACTGCATTTCCTGCGACGCTTCGTACCCGCAAGCGCGTTCGACAAGAGCCTGCGCAAGCAGATGAAGCTGCCTGCCTGACGACGGTGGCACTCGGGAAGACGCCTCCTCACGATGGAAACGTCTTCAACTCAGCGACGATAGTGGATATCCGAGGGCGTTGTGGGCAGCGAGATCTGTCGGTTGATCCATGGCTATCGGCGGAACTGGGCCGGGTTGCTATGAGCGAAGCCGCATAAGCAGAAGTTGACGGAGCGTTTTCGCCGGGGTAGTCGGTCCCGCCTTCCGCGATGCGGCGCTTCTCTAATCGGCGGGTTGAGGTCAAGCGCTTTCGCGCTTACTTAAAGCGAAACGAGTTCGAGCAAAGTCCAATTTCGCCCATAGCGGACAATGAGTGCACCTAACATTTTCACTCCGAAGGTCGCGAATTCAAGTGGCGGCCCCTTCGTTGAGCCGCCCCTTGTTGGGCTAACGCCTCCACGACCCCTCTGGGAGTTCCTTATCCCGTTCCTCCGCAGCGAGTGCCGCAATGACACCGTCCTTATCGAGCGGGATGCAGTAAGCGGGCTTGGCCCGCTCAAAACGCCAGCTATCAGCGAGGGGGCCGACGTCTACAGTATCGAACCCGAACTCCGCTTGTAGGGTGGTCACAATCACCTTGTTGGGGGCATCGTCACCCCCAATCGGCAAGGCACACTTAGCTCTGTTTGGAAGTGCAACAGGATCGAGGAGGTCGTTCTCCAGAATGGCCTTGAACGCCTTGATGATCGTCGACCCTTGGAATTGGTTTGCGATCGGTTGCGACGTTTTCGTCTCGCGCTGGTCGAGCGCATCGATACATCCATCCCTATCCCGGTAGTAGTTGTTCGCATCGATGACAATCTTGCCATCAAGGAACTGCGGTGCAAGCTGCGAACGGCACTGTGAGAACCATCACATCGCTGGACGAGGGCACGTCGGATACAACAGCGGCCTGACAACCAATTTCGGCCGCTGCCTCGCGCAGGGGTTCTGGTCCGCGCGAATTGCTGAGCGTCGCGGTATGTCCGTTGGCGACTGCAAGCCGGGCCAGTGCCTTACTGATGTGCTCGGCCCCGATGAAGCCAATCCTCATGCCTTGTCTTCCTGCTCGGCAGGCATGTTGCCAGGCGGATAGGAGCGGACTTTTAAAGAAGGGTGTATTGCGGGGTGCTTCCAGTTTCGTTGCCCAGATCGTCTCAGTGGAGGAAATAAAATTGATCTGTAAGAAGATCTTTTAGTCTGATATGATCCCTATTGGCGGCATTTCGTTTGACATGAGCAGATGCTGTGAGATACGTAAACATATCATAATGGGAAAGATGAATCGTTAAGGTATCATATGAAGTCGGGTTCGGAGGCTCTTCAGGACACAGGGCGGCTGCTCAAGACGTCGCGCAAGACTTTGGGCCTCACCCAGGAGCAGGTTGCGGATATGGCGGGTATATCGCGACCGCGGTACCGCGAGATTGAGGCTGGAGCCAGCGCTGCCCGTACGACCACTCTGATCAACATTGGTCGTGCGCTTGGTCTGGAACTGATGCTCATCCCTCAAGCGATGGTCCCGGCGGTTGAAGCTTTACTGCAGCCAGATGGCGCCGAAGATGACCTTGCTGCTTTCGTCGCCAGTCCTGATGGTGATGGCAATGTCTGATGCGCCTCTTGATCCAAGATCTATGACCTCAATGGACGTGCTGCTGAATGACCTGAAGGTCGGCATGATCGTGAGGACGCCGGGAGACTTCAACGCGTTCAGCTTTGAGCAGAGCTATCGTCAGACGGGTGGTTTCCCAGTGCTCAGTTTGTCATTTCGCGCGGCACATGGGGGTTTGCGGAAGGACCCGAAGCCTGTCGCAAGGGCTTTGCCATCGTTCTTTGCGAACCTTCTTCCAGAGGATAAACTGCGCGAGGCGATGGAGAGGCACCATTCGGGCAGCGTGCGAGCAGGAAATGATTTCGATTTGCTTGCAGCACTCGGATCGGATCTGCCGGGGGCTGTCCGAATTGTGCCGAGCGAAGGCAGCGTTGTTCGTAATGAGGGTTTGACACCCTCGAGACCGAAGGCCCGGTTTTCGCTCGCCGGCGTGCAGATGAAACTCTCCGTCATCAAAAACACAGGCAAGGGCGGCGGTCTGACGATCCCCTTAGGCGACGAGCAGGGTTCATATATCGCCAAGTTTCCATCGACATCATTTCCCGGTGTCTCGGAAAACGAATTTGCAAATCTCGCATTGGCCGAAGCGATTGGTATGGACGTGCCGGAACGCGAGCTCGTGGAACAATCGCAGTTCGAGGGTATCCCGGAGGAGTTTGAGACATTGTCCGACGGTAAAGTCCTCCTCGTCAAACGTTTCGATCGCGTTGCCGGTGGTGAACGCATCCATATCGAAGATTTCGCTCAGGTATTCGGCGTCTATCCGTCTCAAAAATATGAGGGGGCCGCATATCATGATATCGCTGTGGCTATTGGGATCGCCGTTTCTTCAGCGGCAGCCCTCGAGTTCGTCCGACGACTGGCTTTGGCAGTCCTGACAGGCAATGGCGACATGCACCTCAAGAATTGGTCGCTGATTTATCATGGGAAGGGTGACAAGCCGGCACTCGCCCCAGTCTATGATGTGCTCTCGACAGTCCCTTACATTCCGTCGGACGCCATGGCACTGTCGCTGGCCGGTGAAAGGCCGTTCAAGGCAATGAACGCCCAGCGATGGAAAGTCTTCGCGCATCGCGCGCGACTGCCTGAAGCTGCTGTGCTGAAGGCTGTTACGGAGACCGTCGAGCGCGTCAACCAGTCTTGGTGGTCTCTGCCTGAACGAGCTGTTCTACCCGATAGAGTATTGGAACGGATTGATGCCCACATCAAGCTGATGTCGCCGATCCTCGGCACGTGCGCGAATTAGCAATTGGTGTTTTTGCGTAACTCGTTAGCAGTTACATAATCCACCAATGCCGATAGGGTCGCTGGTTCGAATCCGTTCAAGAGCGTCCTCGCCAAAAAGCGATACATCGAATCAGGACGCCCCCGTCGCCACTATTCGCAAATGATGAGGCACGGGATTGGCTGAGGGTTGTTGCCTCGATACGTTTGACCGTGCTGCCTCAACGCGGTTCCGCCCAAGGGCTTTCGCGCGGTACAGCGCGCCATCGGCGCTTGCAAGCATCCCGGCGAGGTCGTGGCAGTCTGGTGCCGCAAGGCCGATACTGACGGTGGCATGGATTTCCAAGCCCTCTGCCCGAGTGGCTGCTTTGGCGAAGTGGCTTGCGATGGCCAAGCCGCGACTGAGAGCTTGGGAATGGTCGCACCGTGGCAGAAGCGCAGCGAATTCCTCACCGCCCAGCCGGACAATAAGCGCGTCGGGCCCGGCTTCTTCGCGGGCGGTTTCGGCGAACTGCTGCAAAACCTTATCTCCGGTTTGATGTCCATGACGATCGTTGATCGCCTTGAAGTGGTCGAGGTCGAAGGCGAGCAGTGAGACGGGGTCAGAATGCCGCTCCCGGAGCATCCGAGATGCCTGCTCAAAAAAGGCGTGACGATTTGCAAGCCCGGTCAACTGATCGGTTTGTGACATGCGGAGCAGGTGGAGCTTTTCCTCCTCTCGAATAATCATCAGAAAGGACATCGGCATCGCTACCGAGTACAAGACGGCCTCGTACATCGTCGCGTTCGCGACGATGGAGATAATATCTTGCCCGTACCGCTCAAGGAGAACAGGCGCAATGAACGCTCGGCCGAGGTAGAACACAGCATGGACGGCCGAGATCGATACTGCGATAGGACGTGAGCGCAACCGCTGGACCGTGCGGCTGCGCAGAAGTATCCATGCTGTCAGGCCGCAGGTCAGCGCGATGGGGATAGACGAGACATGGTTCCAGAAGGCGGCCGGGAAGTGCGTGCCAGCGATCGCCCAGGCGATGGCTAGGAAGCTTAGCGCTGCGACGGACGACCAGAGATACCGGTGACCGTCGAGGCCAGCGATGGCATTAAGCACCAAAAGGTAGCCCAACATCATTAGGATGTTGATCGCCCCCATGCCGAGTGCGACCGGAAAGTGGCTGCGGTTCATTGCAAGCATGCAGCCGAGAACGAACGCGAAGAGTGCCGCGGCCAGAACATCGAGCACGTGCGCGCGACCTGGATAAGCCTGCCTTTCCCAAAGGAGAAGCGACGCTGACACCAGGAGCGTTCCGACTGTTAAGTACCAAAGAGTTTGTAAATCGATCTGCATCGCTCTGCCTGCCTTACGTCAAAGCCTACAGGATCGCCCCTTTAAGATTCTTTACATCGCCACTCATATTGCCGACATGGTTGGCGTAGCGTTAAACGTGCTGTTGATGCCGGCGCTAAAGCTAGGGGTGCGTTCCGCAAAGGGCTTGCCGGCTGATCGAATTCGACAATACAAGGGGACTTGTCTCGCGAAAGTATTATCGGTGCTTGGACCATCGCCCGATACGGGAAACCCGCTGCATTCGCTTGCCGAGTAAGTCCGCGCATTTTGAGTTGCCTTAACAATGGCAGGGTGTGCAAGGATCGAGAAGACCATGGTGAGAGGCGGGCCCACAAAACTAGCGGATGGCCCGATCCGCATTTGCAGCCGCCATCCGCCAGCTTTTGCCACGCCGGGAACGAATCAGGCATATCCTGCCAGCGCTTAGGCACGTATCCGGTGTTCTCGATCAGGCATGCATCCGGCTCTGTCCGAATAGCCGCCCTGGTTCATGGAATCTGCGCCGATGAGGACGAACTCCTGCTGTCGGTCATCCAATGGAGCAGAAGCTGGATGACAAGCTGATCCGACCCCGGGCCCGTTATATGGGGCTATAGGTGCTTATTACAAAAACGCTGGGCTGCTCCGGAGCACGAAATGCTCCGGAGCAGGATTTTCAGAACTCTTCCCAGTTGCCTTGCTTACTACCGCCGGATCCAGCAACTCGGCGTGCTCTTGGTACGCCCACAATGTCGTTAGATGGCAGCGGCGGCGCTGCGGCCATCGCACGGGGCTGAAGTGCGGAGTGCTGTGGACTGCACCGAGGCCATCCCGGTCAGGTTGAATTGCGAAAGCTGGGCGGTCAGTGAAGCGGCCTCTCTTGCAAGACTGTGACTGGCAGTTGAGGTGCAATGACACCATGCTCGGCCAAATATGTTCGAAGGGAATTGATAAGCTGCGTTCGCTGACGAACGAAGAGGTCCCGCGTCCGGAAGAGCATGGAGCAGGCCTGCTTGGACTCAGTCTTCGGAACGACAAACCGCATCGACGGCCGGGTCGTTGCTTCAACGATCGCTTCTGCGTCGGCCGCATCATTCTTCTGCCTTTTGACAAACGGCTTCACGTAAGCTGGCGGGATCAAGCGAACATCGTGGCCAAGTTTGTAGCGCGGCAATCAGGATGAGACGCTGGCGACAATCTGGATGAGATTCTTAG
>NZ_JCAHRB010000018.1:0-36745 GCF_059429395.1 Agrobacterium sp. K11
CTTGAGCCTTTCTGCTTATGCCGACTGTCCGGTCGAAATGGGGGGCAGTTCAGTCGACGACCGTCAGAACCCTGATCTTGCGACCAGTGGCCAGTTGGTCATGAACGAAATCCATCGCCCAAACATGGTTGGAATGGGTCGGCTCCGTGCGTTCAGCCCGCAGCTTCGGCTTGACCCGGCGCTTGGGAACCTTGTTGCGGAGCTGGAGGTCCATCTCCTTATAAAGACGATAGATTCGCTTCGGGTTCACGGGCCAGCCTCCGCGCTTGATAAGGATATGCACACGCCTGTAGCCGTAGCGTACCCGCGTCTGGCAGATGTCCTTGATCTACAGCTTCAACTCGGCCTGCTCGCCACGCCTGAACTTGTAGACATAAAGCGACCGGTCGACTTTCAACACCGAGCATGCACGCCGGATCGAAACCTTCCAGTCCGCCTTGATCGTGTCGACAAGCTTGCGCTTGCGGGCAGGCCTCAAAGCTTTTTTGAAAGCACATCCTGCAGCATGGCCTTGTCCAGCGACAGGTCGGCAACAATCCGCTTCAGCTTGGCATTCTCTTCCTCAAGCTGTCGCAGCCGCTTCATCTCCGAGGGCATCAAGCCCGCGTATTTTTTGCGCCAATTGTAAAACGTCGCGTCCGAAATTCCTGCCTTGCGGCAGACCTCGCCGATCGGCGTGCCATCCTCTGCCTGCTTCAACACGAATGCGATCTGCGCTTCCGAAAACTTCGAGGCCTTCATCGAATTCTCCCCTTCTTCCCACCAGGGATCATAAGTGGAAAATTCCAGTTCTAAATGGCCTAATTTATTGGGGGGCACGTCAGGGCACGTCACAGAGTAACTGACTCCACCAAAAGTTGGTGGAAATCAGAATCGAAGGTCAGCATCAAAAGAGTCCAAGATAGTCAATTTGTCAACAATCGATTGTAAGCATCAAGAATACGAAGATATTCCGTGTGTATCTTAGAATACTCCTCGTACATTCTGGCAAGCTCGACTTTGACTGCGCTTGCGCCTGACTGCTCTTCGATTAGACGCTCTTCATCGAGATATGCTTGTAACCCGTCTACATAATAAGACTTGAAATTAGGGGATTCAATCTCCCACCCTTCCCGCTTCCTTATCGCAGAGTTCAAAATCTCGAGGGTATAATTCTTCTCATAAAAATCGCGCGATTGGCGCGAGTGCCTGGATAGATCGTCTGCACTAACCGCCTTCAATAGCGATATCAGCTCGTCCGTATCACCCCAAGCATAGGCATCGTCATAAACAACAAAATAGCTACTAGTTAAAATGGAGCGATAATTCTTGTGCACCAGAACAGGAATGCCGGTTGCCATCGCTTCTATAGCGGATTTGGCACCACCGTAAGGAAACGAAACCATATAGACATCCACCGAATAGTCGATCATTGCGTCCGCAACAGAAGACACCCAAGGCACATGACGAAAACTCGCAGGATCGACGCCGAGCTCAGCGAGGTGAGTTCGGATTCCTTCAAGCCGATTGTCATCTAGCGGCCCAATGTGGACATGGGAACCACCAGTAGCGGCAAGAACCTCCGGAATAATTTTGAAATAGTCGTAACTATATTCCCCCGACTCAAATTTCTCAGAGCGCCCAACCGCACAGGTTGTAAGTCCCTTAGACAGGTCGAATACGGGTGATCTTGCCAAAAATTTCCCCTGAAGAATGATCGGCCAATACCGATTTTTCCTGTTTTTCAACCTGTCCCGACAATTGCAGTATGCATATTGGGCTACATCAACATGTAGGAATTCGTCACGGGTGACTCCCAAGCACAGATGATGATCCGCGTGGTGGATGAAAAATATCTCCGGCACATTCTGGACGAGTGCCGCCACAATCGCAACGGAATCTTGATTGTGGTTCACCAAGAGCAATTTGTCGGGACTGAGTTCGCGCAACGTTCGGTCTAGCTCGTCAAGCCTCTGACCACTGTTTTGCCCGCGAATTGTCACAACCTTGGTATCGAGCGCTTGTGAGAATTCAACCGATAAATTGCTGTTAGCTCTGTCGAAACAATCACTCAGCACCAAGGTTACCGGTTTGGGAAACTCTCCGCACCGGATGTAGTCTTTAATCAGCTCCACGTGGCCGCCAGCCAAAGCCAGTTCTGTCGCAAGGATTACCGTTCCCTCAACATTTTTGCAGGAAACGGTCTCTGCCTTGTTCTCGCGCCAATGCTTCGCAATGTCGGCGCAGAGACAGTCAAGATCCCTGCTAGCCAAAATTTTAGCGACAGACCGCTTATTGTTGATGACTGTGTCGACAGCATCCCTTACAAGATCAAGCGCGAGGGACGTATCCCCTGACAACAACACGGTGTGGACACGCTGTTTCAACGCTCCAATATCGTAAAATATCATAGAGACGCAGCCTCTTCTTGAAGAGTCTGGATGACGTATTCAATGGCATCATTATTCATGTGGGGACCAATCGGCAAACTGAGAACCTCTTGGGCTAGCTCTCTAGCTAAGGGAAAGCTCTCCGGACGCCAGTTTTCGATCAAATACGCAGTTTGCATATGGGGTGGAATAGGGTAGTGAATGATCGTCCCTATGGCCTTCTCTTTCAACTTCGACATCAAAATGTCTCGTTGTGGATGACGGATGACGAACAAATGCCACGCATGCTGGCATCCATTTGGCTCACAAGGTGCGATTATCTCGGGAATGTCCGATATTGCAGTTCTATAATGCGATGCGATTGCCGCTCGCCGCGCGTTCCAATTGTCTAAATGTCTCAATTTCACGCGCAAAACTGCCGCCTGCAAAGGATCGAGACGACTGTTAAAACCACGGATCTCATTTACGTAACGGGTTCGCGAACCATAATTCCGGAGCATGCGCAATTTTTCGGCGATCTCGTCATCATTGGTTGTTATTGCACCAGCATCACCAAGCGCACCCAAGTTTTTGCTAGGATAAAAGCTCCAGGCGACGGCATCTCCGTGCCCACCTACACGCTTCGCGTCATAAGTTGCACCGTGCGCTTGTGCGGCATCCTCAAGGACTTTCAATCCATGCTTCGCCGCTATTTCGAGGATCGGACGCATATCTGCCGGCAATCCGTATAGATGAACCGGCAAGATAACTTTTGTCCTGTCGGTTATGGCATCTTCGATACGGGCGGGATCTATGTTGTGTGTCAGGGGATCGGGTTCGACAGGAACGATCTTCGCATTGCACTGACTAATGGCAAGCCAAGTGGCGATATAGGTATTGGAAGGTACAATCACCTCGTCACCCGGTTCAACGCCCAAAGCCAACAAGCCAAGATGGAGCGCTTCAAGACCATTGCCTACCGCGATCGTGTGTTTCGCTTCGCAATAAGCCGAGAATTCAGCCTCGAAAGCCTCCATTTCATCGCCGAGAATATACCATCCTGAGTCCAGCACCCGATGGATCGCGTCATCAATCTCCTCGCGAAGTTCCTGATACCCAGCCTTCAGATCTAGAAAAGGTACCGTCATCCAGAGGTCCCCTTTTCTTTCAAAAACTGACTGTAGTCGCGGATATAGTCGTTCTCGTCATAATTCATGGACGCCAAAACCAGACACACCGAACCGGGGTCAAAATTAATCTCGGACGCCCAGATCATCGGCTGTACATGCAAACCCTGCCAAGGTCGATTTAGATGCACAGTCGCAATCTCCGATCCGTCATCTAGACGCACATCGAAACTGCCCGAAAGACAAATCAGAAACTGATGTAACTGCCGATGGGCATGCGCTCCTCTACCCTCCGCAGTCGGAACGTCATAAAGGTAGAACACCCGCTTTATATCAAAGGGTATGTGTTGCCCGCCCTCGACGAAGGTGAGACTTCCGCGCACATCCAGCCGTCTTGGCAAATCCAAGACCTTGCAATCCAAAACCTTCACCGATCCCCCAACCCAAGTTCATATTGCTCATAAGCAACACCAGCGCCGCCAAATTCTGCCTTGAAGCGATATAATCCCGCATTCAGGATTAGACCACCATTCTCATTGCAGGTGCCAAAATCAAAATACCGGACACCCGCAGCCTTGGTATCGCGAATGATCTCGTCGAAAACAACATCAAGCGCAGAAAGATCGTAGCCCTGTTCACTTGATGCAATATATTGAGCGTGCCAAACACGCGGCATCTTAAAAAGCAGAACCCCCGCAACCAAAACGTCGTCAACGAAGGCTCCATAAAGTTCGATATTTTCAGGAAACCGCTGAACAAGTAGAAACACGTCCTCCAGATTGTGAACCGGTGTAGCCTCATGCTTTCGTGTAAGATTCTCTGTCAGAAGAAACCAAAAATCATCGAACGCCCCGACATTTCGCCTAACGACAACGGAACGCATCGCCTTTCTCAGCCCGCGCTCCCGTCTTTGACTAAGCCTTAACCGATGTCCAAGATCGATGGCCACGGCGAGATCACACCGCACCCGCGTCGCGCCAAAGCGCCACAAGGCATAAATATCGTCCTGGGACGGCGCTATAGAATAAATATAGGGCACGACTTTATATAACAGCCGTTTCATGCCTAAGTCTCGATAATGTCTCGATAGACAGTCGAGAACATCCAGCATCCGGTCACCTGAAATACCGCCGTTGTGTACTATTCCGCCGTAGGTCAACCCAGGGTGACTTACAACCGTTCCATTATCTGCCGGCGAACGAGCTGCAGGGAAAGCTGCAACGAACTCTCCTTTCAAGGAGACCATTACTGACAAATCCTCAAAGCGGCTGCCATGATAGCTCAAAAAGCGCCGAGAATGGAGGAATGTGCCGTTCGCACTCTTTGCAACAATATCGTCCCAACGATCTGCCGAACCATTAGAGAAAGGCACTATCTCGAAGCTCACGACGCCAGCTCCGCCAACGCGAAGCCCTCTTTTCCGAACTCGTTGCCGTTATAAAAACAATAAGTTCTACCCTTCACCGTTATTACGGAAGAGTACATGATGGCGTCACTGTCGAAGCTGCTAGGCGTAACATCAAGTCCCATCTCCTCGTCTTTACGAAGCCAATTCAGTCCATCCGACGATTCAGCATAACCGAGCCGATATGCCTTCAAAGAACGACGCCTGATCGAATAAAACATTTGATAATCGTGTTTTCCCCGTTTTACGATCCACGGGCGACCAAACCCGTGTTCATCGTCGCCAGTGACAGCCATGACAACCTGACCTTTCTCGGGCCAGAGAACGCCATCTCTGGAGCGAGCGTGGCGAAGATCGTATATAGGCATCGACTTACCATCAATCTCTGTCCAGCTATCTCCACCTACATACCATAACCTGATATCGTCGTCTTCACGCATAGCAAAAGGCCCGCAACGGAAGAACATCTCCTCGTCCGTGCGATCAAGGACTGGCACCCTAGAATAACGATGAAACGTTCGGCCCTCGTCATCGCTAACAGCAAGCCCAGTAAATATCCTGTATCTTATCTGCGTGCACAGCTCAAAGCCTGCATAGTACATGAGATAACGATTATCCGATTTCACGATCCCAAGGGGCACCACTCCGTTGTCATCGAATGTACCTGGATCCCCTGGTCCAAGAGATACAAAGTCGGGCACGTATGTGACTACGGTCGGATTTCGTGTGCAGACATCAACAAATGTTGCACAACCTCGCCCATTGTTATCCAGCGTCGAGACATAGACGCGAATTGTCTCATCACTGATTTGAATTGGCGTCGGACACATCGCGTGACTTCGCGCCCAAGGTTTCGTCTGATCAGGCCCCCACACCAGGCCGTGTTTTAGCCATTTCATTTTGCAACCTTAAAAAATCGCAATGCTGAAACCTTCGCGGGCTGATACGGATCAACACGAAAAAGCTGACCGCTTTCTGTATCCGATGAAATACTGACCGATGGGCCAAGCCAGTTGTCGTCGGCAATGGTGACATTATTGGCGATGGTCGAGTTTACGCCCAAAAAGCAGTTCTCTCCGATGTCGCAAAAGCCCGATACAACCACCTGTGAAGAAACAAAAGCGTTATCACGCACCGTTGAGTGATGGCCTATATGATTTCCGCTCCACAATACGACATTGTTACCAATTGAAACGAACGGCTGCACCGTGTTATGCTCCATAATGAAACAGTGTTCACCAATTCGAGCGTTCTTCCATACGAAGGCGCGGCTGCTTATATAGCTGGCAGGCCTGTACCCCATCGCTTTAGCGACCATGTAAAGACGGGTACGCAATCGGTTGAGCTGGGAATAAACAATTGCAACGTAAAATTTAACGTCGTCTTTGCCGTATCGATCCGGCAACTCCTCGAATGCGAAAACAGGTAACCCTAAAAGCTCAGTCTTCGTGATATAATCCCGCTCTACAGCAAAGCCGACAACCTCGTACTGAGAGTCATGAGAGAAATATTCGTATGCAACCTCTGCAAACGCACTATCCCCAATTATTATCAATTTTTCTTTGAACATCTTCGCTCAGGGCCTGACAATTAATACGTCTTCACGGCGGTTCGCCATCGGCAAGCGTGAATCTTGCGGGACGATGAAGGCGTCGAAACCTTGCGCTCTCGCTCTTGCGACAATGGAGAGTATAACTGCATCATCTATTTTGTCGAACTCAATGCGATTAAACTCAACTTCGGGATCCGAATCGGTCCCAGTAAATTCGCGATGATGCTGACGACCAGCAGCGCTGGAGAAAAAACGCCTTCTCTTTGAACTATTCGGAATATCGCCGATCAGCATCTGTCCTCCCGGCGCCAGCAGGGACAACGCGGAATCGAGAAATCTATATAGGGGGAACTCAACATATACATATTGAAAAACGCTATAGCATAGGATCGCGTCGAAATAATCGACGTGTTGACTGACAAAACCAGGTAAATTCGGAAATGCGCCTGGCAATTTACGGACATGTGCGGGAGTGGGCAAAAGCGCCAGCATTTCCACGCTATCAATCAGATGGGTTTCTTGTGAAAGCTTCCCGCCTCTGTCGATGATCATGAGAGGCAAATCGCTGCAACCCGCACCGATATCCAACACCTTGGAACCATTTTGCGAGAGGGCAGGAAGTTTTTTTTCAATGTCGGCAAAAATCCCAGGTTCGAAACCGTCGCGATAGGCGTCCGGAAAACCTATTTTTTCATATTTGGACAACGTCGGATCTGCGGCCATCTGCCGAAAATCCTCAAAGCCACCATCTCGATTTTTACCAGCCAAATCAAACCTCACATGATTTCAAAGGACGCAGCAGCGTTTATTGACAGCGCTTCTCTTCATTGACCGCAATCCAATCCGAAAACCGACGAACGCCCTCTTCCAATGAAATTTTTGGTGTCCACTCCATCAAGGCGTTGGCCGAAGAAATATCAAGGACATTAGCGGGGACATCATATGTCCGCCCCTCCACATAGCTCCTGTTCGTCCTACAACCGGTAACTTTCTCAATCACAGCAAGAATCTCATTGAGACTGTAACCGATGCCTGCGCCAATATTAACGACACATCCTCCATCAATATTGACATTGCCAGCACGCACCATCGCATCTATCGCATCATCGACGTAGATGTAATCTCTGATAACACTACCGTCACCCCAGATACTTATCTCCTCTCCGCGCAATGCGCGCCCTAAAAACACTGCAATCGCGCCTTGCTGCGCATCAGTCTTCTGGCCAACGCCGTAAGGATTGGCAAGGCGTAATGCGACGTATTCAAGACCGTGAAGTATGCGATAAAGATGGAGATATTTCTCTATCGCAAGCTTTGTAATGCCGTATGACGAGGTCGGATTAGTGCCGTGTTCCTCAGTAATTGGAATCGAATTTGGTACACCATAAATCGTTCCGCCCGAAGAAACAAAAACAATGCGTCTAACTCTGTTCTTCACTGCCGCTTGGAGCAACTGAAGTGTCCCGAGTAAATTTGTTTCGACATCGTAAACAGGATTTGCGTTGGATGTACTTGCAATCGTTGTCGAAATCAGATGGAAACAAACATCTATACCATCCAACGCCGCGTCTACGTCCTGAGCCGATAAAAAGTCACCTGAGAAATATTCGACTTCAGATCCGCTTTCACTGCTTTTTGCTAGAGGCACTACAGGCTTGATATTTCCCGCACGATCAAAACTTCGTACGAAATACCCTTCACCCGATAGGGAACGAACCAAATGAGTTCCCAAAAAACCTCTACCGCCAAGCACTAAACACCGCATTGTTCCACATATATCCTGTTTAATAATCTCATATACGAAGGCATTAGCGTCAGAGGACCCCTGACTACAGCAACAGCTTCCTTGCTCGCAGAACCCACTTCCGTCGCTACGTCACACTCAGTCTATCAGACAAAAGCGGCATCTCCATATTGGGAAATGCCGCCACCATTCGCTGCAGATCCATCAAAGACTTCCTGACGCCTTGCCGCATTCCGGCGCAGGACTGCGAAATATGTCAAACCATTGTCCCTCAGCAGGAGCTTGAACAGTTCCCACCAAGGAATAATGAAGTTCGGACAACGCGGATCGTAAACTGTCTGGATCTGCTGCAAAAGGAAACTCACCCTGCACTTTGTTCAGCGCGACCACATAGCATGCGTTTGAAACGGGCGGATTCGATAGCCACCCGGCATAGTCGGCAACTGTACTCCCAATGCTCGCAGGATCTATCTGCTGCAAGGGAAAGAAGGAACCGATTGTCTGAATTCTTTTCAAATTCACGGCGTTAACGTTCGCCAGAATATGACGCGAGGCGAACACAACCCCGCGTTCAGATCCCGTAAGATCCGTGAGAATTTGAGAAAGTTGGGAACTTGTATCCATCCAAGCTCCACCAACTTTTCTGATTTCCTCACCGTTATAAACGTGACCGTATCGATCTCCGATATAGTTTTCCATAATACCGCCGCAGAAGGCGACGGGCGTCAAATTGAAACCCCATCTCATCGAATGAGCTTCAGATTTTTCACACACAGCTTGATCTGCGTAGAGGAGATATACTGGAAAAACACTGAGTAAGACGATCATCGCCCCGAATCGTTGTAGCCATACAGACCTGATCAGGTGCGCCAACGACCCCACCATCGCGATAATTAACGGAGGCAAGAGAGGTAGATCGAAAGCGGTTCCTATATTTCTTGATGACATTAATATTAAGAGGCACAAAAAAGACAATAATAATACATGCGCAGCAAACGAAAGACCCGCACGTGACTTATTATTAGACAAAAATACATTCGCAAGAATTGCACAAATACCCACTAAAAATAATGCAATGTGGAGGATCTTTGTATACTTAGAGAACAGATATAGTCGAAACATTATATCATCATAGGTGAATACACCTTCACCCGCGCCGTATTCCGCTGCTTTCCGGCCATATCCAAACGACAAAAGATACTCAAATACGATATGAAAATTTGCCGCGAACCATGGACCGCAGACCACAACAAACGCAAGGGATCCGACGAATATCGATAGCAACAATCGTTTCCACGGTGTCCGCCAAAAAATGCTCTCGACAAGGAACACGGCAGCAAAAGCCGGTAAAAAGGCTAAAGCCATTGTCCGAGATAAGACCATCAACGCAGCGCAACATCCGACAGCCACTACCCAAGGTATTTTTGACATCCCTTCCGTGTGTCGGTAACAATAAATCGTTGCGATAAAAAATAACGCCGTTGGCGTACTGAAATTAAACAAACGAGCGTAGTCTATAATGTAAGGAGTCGTGCCAACAACCATAACGGAAAGCAGCGCTACCCGTGATCCGTATTCTCTATTTGCAAGAAAATAGACCATAAAAAGCAGAAAAAACAGTACAACGCTGTTGGTCAAAAGTGCTACCCACTCAGAGTGAGTGCCTACTACCGCCATGATCAAAGATGCAAACACCATCGTAAGCGGAGCTTGGCCTATAGGAGTAAGGAATGCTTTGATCCATCCCGCAATGCCGCCGCCAATAAGAGCGCGCTCAAGCGCAACGGCGTATCCAATGTAACCAGCCTCATCTATGTCAAGAGCGCCACCAGTCCTGTACAACAATACCCAACGAGCACTGACAGCGGCAAATAAAAGACAAATGATAAAAGCACAAAGCCCTGTGTAGTCGCGGCCATTACCTTCTTTAGTAATCAATCCAAAAACCTCATTCTTTGCGAATGGCCTCACTCACAATCTCCGGAAAATTCCGCGCAGTTGCGAATGTTCAATTTTTCCAGGTGAACATTGACGCCGCGGCATAGTTGTAGACAGCGCCCAAAAGCGCCCCGGCCAATCCAGATAGAAGCACGTCCGAGTGCCACGCCTCATTAATCCAGCTCGCGACACCCACATTGGCAATGGTGCCTACGCTGCACGCAGCATAAAACGTCAACAATCCGGTAAAGAAACGGAACCCTCGAAGTTTCATATCCCGATAAGTCAACTCGTTATTGAGAATGAAATTCCCCGTCATCGCCACCATAGTTGCAACGAACTGGGCCATGGAAAACGAAAGCTGAAATGCATCGAGCATAATTCGGAGTGTCAACAGATGAACGAGAACACCAAACGCGCCCACAGAAGCGAACATCAAAAAACGTACTGGCAGAATTCCGCCCGATAGCTTTGACAACAATAGTCCAAGATAGTCGACGGTCACCAGAGATCCAAGTTTAGAGCTTCCTTCAAAACGCTCCCGAAATTTGAATGGCACCTCTGCAGTTTTTAAAGTTGGTGGTGCTGATGATATAAAATCAAGCAGTATCTTGAAGCCTTCTTTCGACAGGGAGGGCGCAACTTTTTCAAACGTCTCTCTCCGCAACATAAAGAAGCCGCTCATTGGATCTGAAATGTTAACCTTGAGTGCCCTCTGCGCCAACTTAGTAGCTGTATCCGATCCCCACTTACGCAAGCGCGAAAAGCCTTCATTGGACGACCCACCAGCCACATTGCGGCTGCCTACCGCCAAATCCCTTCCGCTTTCCAGGATATGGAACATCTCAGGAATGATGGATTCATCATGTTGAAGATCGCCATCCATAACCAGCACATACGGCGCCGAACTGGACAAAATCCCCTCAATGCAAGCACCCGCTAAACCCCGACGCCCAATTCGTCTGATGCATCTTATGCGCAGATCCGTCATCGACATCGATTTCACGAGCTTTGAGGTGCCGTCGGGACTATCGTCGTCCACAACAATTAGCTCCCACGCGATTCCATTGAGAGCAACATTCAATCTTTTGACCAACTCGCGAATATTTTTGCTCTCGTTAAAAGTCGGGACCACTACAGAAAGCTGAAGTGGCATGGGTAAAGTCGCTTGCATCATATTCATGTCGAGTCGCTTCCAAAGCGGAATTAAAAGGCTTTGTCGCCTACTATCGCAAAGGACCACCGTTGGGAAGTGCACCACGCCAAAACTCGCAGCGACTCTTTTCTCCTGAACTACGCGCCACTTTTTGCCTCAGAAAATCTTTGTAGAGCTTCATCGACAGACACTCCCTGTAGTTCTGCGGCACTAAAAACATCGAAGCCTGCACTCGGACGACGGCGCGCGATGCCCGATCTAACTTCCCTAACATAGTGCCACGCAGCAAGTCTCCTACTCTCAGATTTTGAATATTGCCTGATTTCCACTTGCTTGCTCCAGAATTTTAGATCGATCAAACTGCCAATTCCAATCTTTTCTGCAAGATTTTTGTCGACCTGATTTGTCGCAACGGCCCGTCCAATCAGATGGTCTACGTCCGAAGCGTAACGTTCCATGCTGAACCGCCGATCTCCAATCTCCTTCAACTGCTCGGAAACAGATTGCAGCATTTCGGGGTTCTCCAGCATGCGGTTAACCTTACACGCCATGTCATAACTATCGACATATGGTGAAACTAATTGATCGCCCAACCCCTCAGCAACCAATACATCCGCCACGCCAGAGGCGTTCGCGAAACAGAAAATCGGAAGTCCATGACAGATAGAATCTAGCCCAACATTGGGAAGTGGATCCAATCTTGAGGTCAACAAGAAAGCTGTCGCCCTGCTGTAGGCATATTCCAAGCTCCCGATATTTCCGACGATTTGGATATGGTCCGCCAATCCAGATCTGTCTATCTGCTCCTTAAAGTAAAGCGAGAACTCAAAATCATTTTCTGGGTCGTATCCACCTCCGAACCAGACGAAACGAAGATTCTTATCTTTGGATTTCTTTAATATATATGAGCACGTCTGAAGAAAAAACTCGACACCTTTCCGAAAATTAAAAGATCCCGCACCAAGAATTACTTTTACATCTTCAGGCCATCCAGCAGGTTGAAACGCCGCATCCACTTTTTCCCTCTCAGGATCTCCGCTTAGGATGCAACGCCCTTGCGGAATGATATGTACGTGGTTATTTGGTCGCCATTGAGGAACGTGGCGAGCGGCATCAGATTTGATTATATCTGACGAATATACTATTTCGGAGGAGCTCCGAATAACGGCCTCCATAAAGTAATGGGGCTTAAAGTATGCAGTAAATTCGTGAACAAGTGATACTGTCGGAATGCGATGGTCGCTAAGCGCTTCGAGTGCGTAGATCGAAACGACGCTGTTAACTATGGCGCAATAGATATCGTCTGCCCCCACGATTTCATTCACAGTGCGCTGGCACAGACTCGGTTGATTGTGGGTGGTTTTATAAAGTTTATTAGCGCTCTTTTTGAAGTCTTTTTCGAGAACGCCCGGCCCAAGCAGCAGGCAAATAATATTGTATTTTTTATTCAAAGCCTGCATAAGCTTCAAGCACACAATAGGCGCACCCGTACGTGAGGCCTCATGACTAACAAAAAGTATATTTTTCTTTAGCGGATCAAGCGCCTTTACATTTTTCAGCGTATAGCTACCCATTTTATATGGGCGCCCTTCAAGTTTTCCGTGCTTCAGATAGTGTCTGACCGCGGAACTCCCGGCAATAGCAACGTCCGGATTGGCGTCCAGATAAGCTTTGGAGCTAAAATCACTGGGGATATTCCCCCGCATGCGCTCAAGTAGCTCATGAAGATTGCTCAAAATCAACTTTAAAAAAAACTTCATCAGCCTACAAACCTCGACCACACAGAGCCAGCGCCCAGAAGTTCTCATAAGAAAACTGGACTTCGACAAACACATTTCTCGCTAATAGGCTGCACGACAAATCGGGTCAACGTCTACCGGAACAAACCTACATCCAACTGTTACCCGCATCTTTTACAAAACAACGGTTCATGGTCGAGCACTTCTCATCATCGCCAGGCGACATAAGCCTCGTCGAACGATTCACCCAATAGAAGTGGCAGGCCGGCGACACGAGCCGGTCACCCTGTTCCAACCATTTCTCCAATTGACCAACTTGGATCGCCCATGACGAAGCCTGTCGATTCCAGCGTGAGGTTAGGGTTGTAGGCGGGGTCCAAAAATCTTTCCGCCCGCCATCTCTTTTTCATATACTCCACCTCGCGCTGAAACCGTTCTCTTTTTTCTGGTGTGCTTTCCAAGCCACGGCTGATCGACTCGTGATGGTAGAGTTCTGCATATGGAGTCCAAATATTATTGTAACCGGCCTCGCGCACTTTCAGACAAAAATCGACATCGTTAAACGCAACAGCCAGATCCGTTTCATTCAGCCCTCCGACCCTTTCATATGTTTCGCGTCGCACTACCAAGCAAGCTGCAGTTACGGCACTATAACTTTGCCTGACGGCCAAACGTCCAAAGTAACCCGGGTGATCAAAAGGGAAAAACTGATGGCCGTGCCCCGCAATTCCGCCCATACCAATTACAACGCCTGCATGCTGAAGGCGCCCGCTGGGGTAAAGCAGCTTGGCGCCTACGCACCCAGTCTTTGGCCGCTGAACCAACGATACCATTTCCGATAACCAGTCAGGAGATATTACTTCAATATCGTTGTTTACCAGCGCAACAATTTCTCCCCGACTTTGGGCGACGGCGCTATTGTTCAAAGCTGAGTAATTGAACGGTCTCTCGTCTCGCACTACCCGCACGCGGCTATCAAGCTGCTGAATCCGCTCCAGCCACACCAAAGTTTCGCTTTCGACCGACTGGTTGTCGACTATAATTAACTCAAAATTTCGATACGTGGTCTTCTCAAGAATGGACTCCACGGCAACATGAAGCACATCGAGATGGTCTCGTGTTGGGATGATGATTGAAACATGGGGATTCCCCTCAATCGGCCACAATACACGATAGCTGAACGGAAAAACGCCGTTGACAACCAGCATATATTTCCCCGAGATGCGCTTGACATGCTCTTCCAACGCGCGTCGGCCATCCTCACTTGCGAGCGGACTAGATCGACCAGACACAACACTGATTTGAGATGTATCGCGGCAAGAATACAGCACTTTCGCTATGTGACGGATTTGATTATCTTCAACATGCTCGATACAGCGAAGAAGTAAATCATACTGCTGCGCATATTTGAATCTGGAATGGAAAGCGCCGACCTTCCGTACTAGGTCCACATCGTAAACGCCAAAATTTCCAATGTAATTCATTCCGTAAAGTAGTTCTGCATTCCAATCAGGCTTGAAATTTGGCGAAAACCTCTTGCCATCCTCACCAATAAGATCTTCGTCAGCGTAGATGATCTTCACTTCTGGGTTGCAGTCGATGACCTGAGCAGAAAATAACAATGCGTCCGGGTCAAGTAAGTCATTTTGACCTAAAAATGATATATATTTTCCGTCGGCGCAATCAACAGCGCTATTGAGGAGCTCCGAAATACAGCATTCTTCTTTGCAGAGGAGAATACGTACACGTTCATCGCGGTCAGAATAATCCTGGATAATCCGCGTTATTTTTGTATCTACGGATCGATCGACGGCAAGACAGAGTTCCCAATTCGAATAGCTTTGTTTGAGAATAGACTCGATAAACTCCACCAGCCGGGACAATTCGGGGTCGCAGATAGACACAGCCACCGAAATTAGAGGTCCGTCTTTTAGGCAAAGGGCAAGCTTATCAAGATCGGAAGACAACTTTAATCGCTGGGTTCTCCATTCTGACAATACTTGTTCATAAGGAGTTTCAGCTTTGCGCCACGGTCGAAGTTCCGTACGCATCGGATCACGCTTGGCGGCTGACCGCTTAAAACGCGCTGATCTCCGCCGAGACAATGGCGCACTAACACCCGCAAGGAGATTTAGCAAACCAAAAGCCATTTTATTTCTTAATTGCTTCAGAGGTTTATTCCGAGCATCTCGTAGAAATGACTCCAAAATTTCTACATCGAACTCCTTGGCTTTAGTGACTATCGAAAGTTTATTCGCTGTCTCGTACTGCAAAAGCTCACGCTCAATTTGAAATCGTTTTAACTCTTGGCAGGGTTCATTTTGAAGACCACACGTTTCTCGCAGGATGTATTCACACCCACTAAGAGCAATACGACGACAAGCATGCTTCGCGTGACTTTCATCTGCCAATGCAGATGAATTAACCGCCTTGTCACGCCCCCCTATTTCATTGAGCGACCGCAACAACGGCGCTAGCTCGCCTGCGATTTCCTCGCCCCAAAACATCACCCCCAAAGTGTTCTGTTGTGTTAAATTGAATGAGGGGCGCTTAGCCGAAATCTCCTCGCAGCATCTCGAAGTCACCTCCTCTTGTTCATCAACGCCCATCCCTTGAAATAGAACTACAGCGCGGGAAGATAATTTTGCAGTCCAACTTTCGAAAGTTGCTTTCACATCCTGATTAAATTGACAGCAGCCAAAATGGAGCAGATCGACTGAACCATCGGCAATATCATCCAGGGCCTCAATAGAGCTTTTTCTCAATAGTTTACTGAACCCTACGTAAGGCCTATTTCGCTCCAACATCTGTTCAAAAACGTCGTCTGAAGTTACGTCGTTGTTCTTACCGCCTTGCCATCTATCAACGGCATAACACTCCGCCTCAATATTTGCCTCCAAAACGGCCTGGCAGAAACAAAAATATGGGAAACCATAGTCAGATCCAAGCTGAACGATCCGTTTGGGACGCTGAGCGCCAACCAACCACTTCTCAAATGGACCGAATTGGAGCCACGTATCGCTTCGGGCTGAGAAGTTAGTCTCAGCCGGCTGAACATTAAAGAACTTCATTTTAATGTTCCCTGGTTGGATCACGCATTATAATACCAAGATCCTGAGAATCGTTGCCTAATGCCCTTACGGCCTCTCTGCGAATTTGGTTTCCGATCGGCCCTTCAATCTTCGCAATCAGTCTCGCCATTGTCTCTGCTCCGCCCGGAGATAACCAAAGCGGCGATTTTTTCAAAAACTGGAAACCACGTCTCAGAGAATATCCAGGAAGAGCATATGCGCTGGCGCGCCTCGAAACCGTAGTCAGGATTAGCGCTATTCGCTTGGTGCGGCCCTCAACCGTATCAGGATCGATGCTTAACACTTTTACTTTGACCATCTCGAGTGCGGCATCGTCAGGAATTACAAGTTCACGTGCGATACGATCAATCTCTTGGTTATCACAACCAGCAAGCTCCTGGTCCAATTGACTGACTTCATATGTAGCTGCATGAGAGAACCCGCGGCGCAATGCCCATTGCGTCAATCCAATCTCGCCACGCCGTACTGTTCGTGCTTTATCATCGCTGATTTGGAGTCTGCGCCAATAACGCAAGAAAGCTGGCTCGCCAAGAATGCGCGCGCCAAATCCCATCGCATATGACGCATAATGGAAATTTTTATGTCCTGTGCTGTGATGCCAAGTTATCTCATCATAGCGATGCGGATCCACCCTTGGCATGGCGAAATTTGATGTAGCGGCGACTAAGTCAGTGCCGAGAGCACGGGCGTCATCGAACCAACTCGTTGGCTGGGGAACGAGCCACACGGAATCGTTCAATAGCCATACCCTCTGAAGTCTGCCCAACTCAGCTGCGAAATCCAAGAATGCGTCGCGATATCCACCAAAATCATAGCCCACATTGGGTCTTTCAATAATCCGAGCGACCCGGGGAATTAGTACCCCACGGTCATCGTCGGATAACGGCAAATTTGCTACGACAACGGGCGCAATACCGGCACGCCTCATTTCCTCAATCATCGCTAGATGGGATTCAAGAAGGCCGTCTTTTGGAAAAATGAGATATATTCCAACCTCGTCTCCGATCGGCACTCGGCCGACCGTACGCCTAATTGCCCTTGATGTTCGCAGGTCGTACCAACGACGAAAATACAGACGCCGAACGAGCTCCATGGGGAGCCCGAACAATTGTTGGCCGAGTCGGTTAATCTCCCGGCGTACTTTCCACAAAGAAACTCTATCCATCGCTATCAGTTAGGTATCGATCAAGAACACACTCACTCTTCAACGAATAAAGAGCCGTGAATAATTTGTCGTGCTGCAACATTGACTTTGTCGTATCATCAATCACATAGGCCGAACTCATAAGCCCTAATCCTTCGGTTTAGGGGACATTTCTCTAGCACCTTTTATCAAACCACAAGCCTTTGCGCGCCTCCGTCGCGATACAAGGCTAAATGGTGAAAGCAAAAGCAAAAAACCCGCCAGAAAAGTTGTCAATTCCGGTACAGGTCTCCGATATTTCCGCCCAGCATAAATTCTGGATTGCGCCATATGAAAAGCTTTGAAGTACGCAACCTCCGATGACCGTGCTGATGAACGACCCCCAGCGTGCTCGACGACGGCATCTTTAACATAGAAGAGTGGACCCAATTCCCGCAGCCGTAGGGAAATATCGTCGTCTTCGTGGTAAAGGAATATTCTTGCGTCAAACCCTTGGACTGCCTCAAAATTAGATTTTGAAACAAATAACGCCGCACCACTTAGAACAGGAACTTCACAATCCTCTTTGGGCCAGCCACGCTTCATATATTCCCTTCGAGGCAAGAGATAAGACCTCCGCTTAAAATAAGCGCCACCGCTTTTGTTTGCTATACGAGGATTGAACGCTGAAGCAGCGGGGTAACGTTCTGCTGCCTCAAGCAATGCTTCAAGAGCTCCTTCCTGTAGGCGAGCATCCGGATTTAAAAACAGTAAGTAAGGCGTATCGGCAAGTATGGCGCCGGCATTACACCCCCTGCCAAAACCCTCATTATTCGAGAGCTTCACAATTTCAACTACACGCTCATCGGGCAATGTGTCGAAACCATTGGTGCCTCCATTGTCAACAAGCACAATGGGGACGCCAGCCGGAACTGAAGCCACCATGCCAGCAATGACTTCGTCACTACGGTAGCAAACCGAAATTATGGTCACATCGGACAGAGAAAAGGGAGTCAAGTCAAATTGTACTCGTTTTGCCGCCATGGCGAGCCGCTACCGGTTTGCCAACGCGAAATATGAACGGGGCTTGAAGATACATCCAATCGATCAGGTCAGGCAACCCGCCTCCCAATCGTTTTCCTTTCACCCCTTTATTCATTTGAGTCGCCGCACACCTCGGTTCGCGCGTCAATGTTCGTTGGGTGTATCCACGGCCGCAGATCCACCTTTGCAAATAGAGTGTTATAGATCAGCTTGATTGGGAGGACCAACCGCGCCCTTGGGTCGCATGGTCAGTTGACACTTGTTCGCGGCAAGCTTATTTGCATGGGCTTGAAGATAGATGGCAATCAACTTGATCATACCCTGCAACTCCAAGAAAATTTCGCACTCGTGAACAGTGCCATTTTCAACCGAGGATCATGTGGAACATTTTGCTCTGTACGTGATCAAATAGCCACTGCAACGCGTGACGGCGTATACACTAAATAAGGATGTTTCGGTGATCAGATCGTTTTTGTCGCCAAACGACAAGAAGTTGCTGGTGCGACTTTTCAAAGAGAACTTCAAAAAACACGTTGGTTGGTACACTGCAGCAATTGCGGCAATGGTTGTTGTCGCCGGCACAACCTCTCTCAGCGCATGGATCATGCGCGACATCGTCAACAGTGTTTATCTGAAGCAGGGTTTTAACGTTGTTCTGGAGATTGCCTTCGCGGTTGCAGCAATCTTTATCGTTAAGGGCCTCGCTACCTTCGTACAGAGCTATTATCTGAGCAAGGCAGGTAACAGTATCGTTGCCGAGCAACAACGCAAAATCTATGATCGGCTTCTGAAGCAGGGAGTTTCCTTTTTTCAAAATCTGCCGTCTTCCGAACTCCTCATTCGCGTGACTTATAATGCCCAGTCCGCGCGAAGCGTAATCGACACGATCGTTACGACCTTCGTTCGTGATCTTTTTTCTCTCCTTGGCCTCGTCATCGTGATGTTCGCCCAGAATTTCCTTCTAAGTGCAATTTCCATGATTATTGGGCCGATCGCGATTTTTAGTGTTCGCCTTGTTTTGCGTCGAGTTCGCAAAATCATGGAGGCCGAACTCGCGTCGCTCGGGGAAATCGTCAATGTCGTGCAGGAAACCAGCATCGGCGTGCGCGTCATAAAGGCGTTCTCGCTTGAAAAGCTGATGCGCCAGCGCATGAACAAGGCAGTCTCTGAAGTTGAGCAACGCGCTAATGGCATTGCGAAGCTAGAAGCGGCGACCAGCCCGATCATGGAGACCTTATCTGGCCTCGCCATTGCTGTCGTCATCGCCGTATCCGGTTACACCGTTCTTGAAAAAGGTGGTTCACCGGGCGACCTGATGGCCTTCATTACTGCCCTGCTTCTCGCCTATGAGCCAGCCAAGCGTCTGGCCCGCATGCGAGTTCAGATCGAGGGCGGCATGATCGGCGTGCGCATGATGTTCGAGGTTCTAGACGCGCCATTGACCCTCGCCGAAAAGAAGGATGCCCAGCCGCTCCCCAAAGCGAGCGGCAATGTGGAACTCAAGAACGTCAGCTTCGAGTATGTTGCTCACCAGCCGGTTCTGAAGGACGTCAGCGTTCTCTTCGAGGGTGGCAAGATGACTGCGCTGGTCGGGCCTTCCGGCAGCGGCAAGTCGACGATCATCAACCTCATGATGCGTCTTTATGATCCGCAGAGCGGTTCCGTCGAGATCAACGGAATGGATTTGCGTGACGTGTCTTTTGCCAGCCTGCGTGAGCATGTTTCCTACGTCGGCCAGGAAACCTTCCTCTTCTCGGGGACGGTGAAGCACAACATTTCCGTCGGTCGCGACAACGCCACCGATGAGGAAATCATCGCTGCGGCAAAAGCGGCCAATGCGCATGATTTCATCATGAACATGCCTAATGGTTATGACAGCAAGCTTGGGGAAAACGGTTCCGGTCTGTCCGGTGGCCAGCGTCAGCGTATTGCCATCGCCCGCGCCATGCTGAGGGATGCGGATATATTGATCCTCGATGAAGCAACGAGCGCGCTCGATTCGGAATCCGAAGCACTTGTTCGAGACGCGCTTGAGCGGTTGACGTTCAACAAGACGTCGATTGTGATTGCCCATCGGCTCTCCACGATCAACCGCGCCGACAAGATTGTTGTGATGGACAATGGTCAGGTTGTCGAGCAGGGAAGCCGTCGCGAGCTGCTCGCAACCGATGGTCTCTATAAGCGCCTGCACAGCATCCAGTTCGATGCGGACGTAGCCTAAGTCAAACATTTATCGGGCGGCATTGCCGCCCGATCCTTATTCAACATCCCCGTGATATTAAGTGCTTTCGGCCGGTTGACGCCGATTACCAGGCGATTTCCATATCGCTCGCTGCCCTCACCAGAAGCGGCAGAATTTCCGCCACACGCTCATCGGTCAACCGCGTGAGCGGCGCGGCAACGCTCATGGTGCCGACAACTTCCTTATCCTGACGGATGGCAACTGCGATTGCCCCTACCCCTTCCTCGGCTTCGCCAACCGCACGGCCGTAACCGAGGCGAGAAACAGCGTCCAGTTCCTTGTTGAGCGCTTCAATCGTGTTGATGGCGTTGGCAGCCTGCTGGCCGGGTTGGCCAAGTCCGGCCTCGAGCGCAATCCTGAGCGCCCGCTCCCTTTCGAGGCTGGCCAGCCATATCTTGCCGTTCGCCGTAGCGTAGGGAACGATGCCGGCGCTCATATCGGGCTCGAATACCAGACCGGAACGGCGGCCGCGCGCCGAGCCGACCCACACGAGAGTGTTGTTCTGAACGGCGGTCAGGCGAACGAGTTCACGGGTGCGCTCCGCAAGATCGTCGAGGATCGGCTGGCGCAGATCGGATACCTGCAGGCGCGCCAGCTGTTTCTGGCCCACCAGCGCCATGCGCATGGTCAACGCGTAACAATCGCTTTCCGGGCTCTGCCACGCCCAGCCGTTGTCGATGAGCGATGTCAGGATACGGTGACAAGCGCTTTTGGGAATATCGAGCTGGTGTGCGACATCGGAAAGCTTCAGCGGCTCTTCGGCCAAGGCAAGAAGCTCCAGCATGGCGATCGTCCGCTCGACACCGCCGCTTGGTACATTGATCGTCTTTTCCATCTCACTCTCCGGTCGCAGGTGCACGGCCACTATCGGGAGGGAACCCCAAGGCGATGCGAAAATCGGCTGTTGCGGCGTCTTTGGCTTCAACGAAAACCAGGAGACGCCGCCGGTTCAGGCATGGCGCTGCAGAATGCCGCGCGATAGGAATATCTCGGTGATCTCCTCGGATTTTTCGATAAATTCCGGCTCGCGCCGTGCCGCCAGTCCACGCGGACGCGGCATGTCGATCTCCAGCACTTTTTCAATTCGGCCCGGCCGCGGCGTCATGACTATGACGCGGTCCGCCAGAAGAACCGCCTCGTCGATGGAATGGGTGATGAACACCACCGTCATACGATTTTTCAGCCAGAGCGCTTCAAGGTCGATACGCATCTGTTCGCGCGTCAGCGCATCCAACGCACCGAAAGGCTCATCCATCAGCAAAAGCCTGGGCTGAAGCAGAAGCGCACGCGCAATGGATGCGCGCTGTTTCATGCCGCCGGATAGTTCGTGCGGATATCGATTGGCAAAGTCTTTCAGGCCAACGGATTGAAGAAGCGCCAATGCGTGGGGTCTCAGTTCCTCACGGTTTCTGCCGGTCATTTCGGCCGGGAACAGCACATTGTCGATAATCGTTCTCCAAGCCAGAAGCACGTGATTCTGGAAAACGATGCTCATGCCGGGCGGCGGGTTATTTGAAACATCGCCAAAAACGGAAATCTGGCCGGTGCTGGCGTGCGAAAGCCGTGAGATCAGCCGCATCATCGTTGATTTGCCGCAGCCGGAAGGGCCGACAATTGCCACGAACTCCCCGTCGCCAATCGTCAGATCGAGCTTTTCCAGCGCCACGACCGGCGCATCCGGGTGCCCGAAATATTTACTGACACCCTCCAGCAAGACGCCCTGCTCATAGGTCTTCCTTTCGGTTTTCTTCTGCAACATGCACTCCTCCCGCTGCATTCCAATCCTCTTGTCCTGCCTGAATTACCACTTGACGAAACATCAGTCTATATGGAACATTGTTCCAATATCAAAAATTGCGCGGTGAACGGCCGGGCAATTTCGGGAGGAAACATGTTTTCGAAAGTCATGGGGGCCGTCAAAGGCCAAGCCCACACGATGGCCAGTCTCGTGGGCGCAGGGGTCGTGTGGGAGATTGCGGTGAGAGCGCTAAAGGTGCCGGAATACATTCTGCCGGCCCCGAGCAGAGTGTTTGCGGACCTTTTTAACAATATACCGATCGTGTTCACGGCATCGCTTTATACGCTACAACCGATGGTGCTGGGCTTTCTGGTGGCGGTGGTCATGGGAACGCTTCTTGCGCTTCTGGTGGTCTATTCGCGTGCCTTCGAGGCGATATTTTACCCGCTGCTGGTGATCCTGCAAATCATCCCGAAGATCGCCATCGCACCGCTTTTCATCATCTGGGTCGGCTTCGGCCTGCCGTCCAAAATTCTGCTGGTCTTCCTGCTTTCCTTTTTCCCGATCGTCGTCAACTCCATCGTGGCCTTCAAGTCCATCGAGCCGGAGGTCTACGATCTCGCCAAAAGCTATCGGGCCGGACGCCTGAAGATTTTCTGGAAAGTGGAACTGCCGGGCGCCCTGCCCTCCCTTTTTGCGGGATTTAAGGTCGCTGCCGCACTTTCGGCCACTGCAGCCGTGGTGGCGGAGTTCGTCGCCTCCGATAACGGGCTCGGATATCTGCTTCTGAATTACAACGGCAACATGAACACCAGCATGACCTTCGCCGTCATCATCGTGCTAAGCCTGCTTGGCCTGCTTCTCTACGGGATTGTGGAATTGATCGAGCGCTTTGCCATCCCCTGGCATGTTTCCCAGCGCCGAGATGATTTCACCGTGGGCAAGAGCACGACCTGAACCAGGACTTTAATTAAAAAGGGAGGATAAAATGTTTAATACAATGAAGAAAACACTGGCGGGCGGCGTGCTTGCCCTTACCGTCGGCCTGGCGGGTGTGCAATCGGCCGCAGCCGAAGACAAGGTGACGCTCCGCCTCAATTTCCTTTTGAGTGGCGTCCACACCATCTTTTATTACGGCGCGGAAAAGGGCTTCTACAAGGACACCGGCATTGATCTGCAAATCGGCGAAGGTCAGGGTTCGGCACGCACCGTGCAATCCGTCGCAACCGGCGGCGATATGTTCGGCATTGCCGATGGCGGCAGCGTGATTGCCGGCGCTTCGAAAGGCGCGCCTGTCAAATCCGTGCTTGGCCTGCTCAATACCTCGCCTTATGCGATGACGTTCCGGGCTGATTCCGGCGTGAACTCCATAAAGGACGTGGAAGGAAAGACGGTCGCCGCCAGTGCCGGCGAAGCATCTCTCGCCCTCTTGCCAGCCATCTGGAAAAAAAACGGCGTCGACTCCTCCAAGGTCAACATTCTGAATGTGGATGGCCCCGGCAAGATCATCGCCATCATGCAGGATCGCGCAGCAGGCATCCTCGGCGGGCTTGAAAACCAGGTGGTGGTTCTGAATTCCAAAGGCCTGCAACAGAAGGTGTTTTCCTTTGCGGAACTCGGTGTGAACACGCAGGGCCTGACCATCGTCACCAACACGAAGCTCATCGACAACAACGAGGACCTCGTCAAACGTTTCGTCGCGGCATCGCTGAAATCCATCGAAGCGGCCAAGGCCGATCCTGATGCGGCGGTTGCGGCAGCGGTCAAGGAAAAGCCTACCGGCGATCCGAAACTCCTCAAAGAGCAGCTTGAAATCTCGCTCAAGCTTCTGCCGTCGCCCACGGCACCCTCCGCACCGCTCGGAGAAATGGCTGTTGCCGACTGGCAGCAGACACTCGACCTGATGAAGGAATATCAGGACATCAAGACCGATATGCCGGCAAACGCCTTCTTCACCAACGGCCTGATCGCCAAATAAGCACGGATGCTCCCAGTCCGGCGGATGCCGCCGGGCTGGCACGCGGAACAATGGTTTAAAACATGTCCACATATTATGATTTAGAGGGCAAGGTGGCGGTTGTTACCGGCGCTGCGGGCGGCTTTGGCACCGCCATCAGCCAGCGCCTTCGCGACTGCGGAGCGACGGTCGTCCATTGGGACCTGCCAGCCTGCGTAAAACAACACCAGTTTGCCGGCCTTACGTCATCCGGTGTCGACATTACCGAACCTAAAAGCATCGACGTGGCTGCCGCCGAATTGCGCAGCCAAATCGGCAGGCTCGATATTCTTGTCAACAATGCCGGCATTGTCGGCAATGTCGCGCCGCTTTGGAAAATCCCGGTGGAGGAATTCCGTCGGATCATCGACGTCAATCTCATCGGTTCGTTTCTTGTCTGCCGTGCCCTCGTACCGCTGATGATCGAGACGGCGAAGAGGAGCCGCGCCGGCCGCATCGTCAATGTCGCTTCGATCCAGGCAAAAGAGGGCATGCATCAGGCCGCCGCCTACAGCGCCGCCAAGGCGGGGTTGGTGGCGCTGACGAAAAGCCTCGGCAAGGAACTGGCGACATCGGACATCCTCGTCAACGCCATCACACCCGCCGCTTCCTTGACGGCGATGAGCATCGACGCGCCGAAGGAACGGCTGGACGATATTCTCTCGCGCATCCCGATGCGCCGTTTTCTCGAACCCGCCGAGGTCGCCAATATGGTGGCTTGGCTCTCTTCTTCCGAATGCAGTTTTTCGACCGGCGCGGTTTTTGACCTGTCCGGCGGTCGTGCAACATATTGAGGTAACCTATGTCTCTTTTGGGAAAAGCCGTCGTCGCCATCTGGAACGACATCTTGCCGGAAGGCCGCGAAAACTTCATCGAATGGCATAATCGCGAGCATATTCCGGAACGCGTGGCGATCCCCGGCTTCCTGCGCGGACGCCGCTATGTCGCCGAACAGGGCACCCCGGAATATTTCACGCTCTACGAAGCGGCGGACGCACAGGTGCTGGTTGGCCAGCCCTACCTGGAGCGGCTGAACAGCCCCACGCCCTGGACTAAAAAATCGACCGCCGACTTTCGCAACACGACGCGCGGCGTGTGCAACACCGAATACTCCCATGCATGTGGTGACGGCGGCTTTATCGCCACCTTCCGGTTTGATGCCGCCGATGAGCGGAAGGCAGCGTTGCAATATGCGCTATTAGAAGCGCTGACCGAGATCGGCAAACTGAACGGCGTCAGCGGCGTGCACCTGTGCATTGCGGACAATGGCGCAAGCAGCCTTGCGACAGCAGAGCGAAAGGGTCGGCAGGTGGGCGTGCCCAACTGGATCATACTCATCGAAGGCGGCTCCGCCCTTTCCGTAACGAACGCCAGCGACGCGTTGGCACATAAACTGTCGAAACAGGAGTTGACGGGGTCGGTGGAAAGCGGGCTTTACCGGCTCGAATTTTCGCTGGGCGAAAACGCCCTTCAGCAATCGGCAGCATAAGGAAAACAGCATGAAACTTCTCCGTTGTGGCCCATCCGGTCATGAAAGGCCGGCAGCAATCGATGCCGATGGAAATATCCGCGATCTCTCTTCCGTTATCACCGACATCACCGGTCAGACGCTTTCGCGCCGTTCCCTGGCTGACCTTGGCAAAATCGACCTCTCGTCACTTCCCATCGTGTCACCAGATGTCAGAATCGGCGCCTGTGTCGGCGCAGTCGGAAATTTCGTGGCAGTCGGCCTGAATTACAGCGACCACGCACTCGAAACCAACACGCCGATCCCGGAGGAGCCGGTGCTGTTCAACAAACACACCTCCTGCATTTCCGGGCCGAATGATCCGATCGTGCTGCTGAAGGATTCGGAAAAAACTGACTGGGAAGTGGAAATCGCCTTCGTCATCGGCGAGCCCGCCTACAATGTCAGCGAAGAGGACGCGCTTTCCGTTGTCGCCGGTTATTGCGTCTGTCACGACGTTTCGGAGCGCGCCTTCCAGATCGAGCGCGGCGGCCAATGGACAAAGGGAAAAAGCGGGCCTGGCTTCGGCCCGCTCGGCCCATGGCTCGTCACCCCGGACGAAGTCGACGATGTGCAAAACCTCGGACTCTGGCTCGATGTCAACGGCCAGCGCATGCAGACCGGATCGACCGCGAAGATGATCTTTCCTATCGCCACTCTCGTCTCCTATATCAGCCGCTTCATGCGCCTCTTGCCAGGTGACGTGGTTACGACCGGCACACCACCGGGCGTCGGCCTTGGAATGAAGCCGCCGGTCTTCCTGAAAGCCGGAGATGTCGTCGAACTTGGCATTGATGGCCTTGGCAAGCAGCGCCAAATCGTGACAGCATTCGGCCAATAGACAGAATGAGGGATGATGACTGGATGACGGCGATCGAAAAACTGGCCCAACGCCTTCTGAAAGCAGGCCTGAACAGCAGCAAAATTCCGCTAGCGTCAATCGAGGTGGATGGCCTCGTTCCAGACGGCCTTGAGGAAGCCATGGCCGTTCAACGCGCTTTCGTTGAAGCTTCAGGCAAAACGGTGGGGGGCTGGAAGCTGGCGATCCGGCCGGACGGGAACGCGGTTGCTGCGCCGATGGTCGATTGTTATGGCGTCGATGAGGATAACGTCGCGTCTTTTACTGGAAGAGACGTTGAAGGCATCGAGGTGGAAATCTGTTTCACCCTCGCCTCCGACATACCCGCGGCAACCGCAACCCCGCTAAGCAGGGCCGATATATTGACGCATATCGACGCCGTTCACCTCGGCGTCGAGCTCCTCGGCTACCGGCTGGTGGAAAAGAACCAGGTTCCCTTCCCGCTTTTTCTGGCGGATCGCCTTGCCAATCGCGGATTTGTTCTCGGGCCGGAAATCAACGCGGCAATCGTTGATACCTTTGCCGACAATACCGGCGATCTACCGCATCTGACGGTGACCGAAGGCACAGATATCCGTTTCGATGCGGTGGTGAAACATCCTAATACCGATCCACTCGCCCCGCTCATCGCTTTCGCCAATTCCAAGCTCAACAGAAATGGAACGCTGAAACGCGGACAGATCGTCACCACCGGCAGCCTTTGTGGGGCGATAACAAGCGACCTTGCCGCCGAAACCTATATCGATATGAAACCGGTCGGGGCTTTCACACTTTCATGCTCTTGATCGTCGCCTTAGGCCATCGACGCGGATAGTGCTTCCGCGTCGATGGCGATTTTGGTCGAGACGTTACGGATCTAAGGCGTCATGTTTCGAAGCACCCCTTTCGGGCTGCTTCACATCACGTCGGCCAATCTTCGTCCGGCGATCCTATCCGGCTTCCGTCGTCGCCGTCGTGTCCACCCGCCCCGAAAACCAGTTGGCCAGCAACGCGCCGGAGATATTGTGCCAGACGCTGAAGATGGCGCTGGGCACAGCTGCGAGAGGCGAGAAATATGCTGTCGCGAGAGCGGCACCGAGACCGGAGTTCTGCATTCCCACCTCGATGGCGATTGCCTTGCGCTTGGCGAGGGAGAGACCCGTCGCCTTTGCCGCAAAATAGCCAAGCAGATATCCAAGACCATTATGGAGAACCACGACGGCAAATATCATCAGTCCGGACTGGGCTATCGCACCTTTCGATGCGCCGACAACCGCCGAAACAATCAGAACGATACCGATGACGCTGACAAGCGGCAGCGCAGGCACAGCCGCCTTGACGACGTTCGGCAACAGCTTCTGCAAGGCGGCTCCAAGCGCCAGCGGGACCAGCACGACCTTGACGATGCTCAGGAACATTGCCCAGCCATCAACCGGCAGGAACTGGCTGGCAAACAACCACACGAGGAATGGCGTCACCAAGGGAGCAGCAAGCGTCGTCACTGACGTGCAGGCGACGGAAAGGGCGACATCGCCCTTCGAAAGATATGTCATGACATTGGACGATGTGCCGCCCGGGCAGCAGCCAACCAGGATGACACCTGCTGCCACTTCCGGTGGCATCGGGATTAGCAGAGTCAGCAGCACCGCAAGTAACGGCATGATGAGGAATTGGCCGAGCACACCGATGGTGACATCAACAGGGCGCCTCACGACTTCACGAAAATCGTCGACCGAAAGCGTGAGCCCCATGCCGAACATGATGATCGACAGAAGCGTAACGATCCACGGCGCAATCTGCTTGAAGGTTTCTGGAAAATAAAAGCCGAGCACGGCAAACAAGATGACCCAGACCGCAAAGGTTTTGCCCACAAAAGCCGAAACGGCTGCCAGCGATTTCATGTCTACACTCCCAAAATGAACATGAAACCCCCTCTAGACTCCTAGGGTGCTCTGTCAAGGTCATTACGCCGTTGCTACAACCTCGCGGTCAAAAACGATACGTCGCAAATCCCGGAAGATCGAATACCTCTAGGTCAACAAGCTCAGTTGGCCAAATCTAGCCAACATTCACCGCAACATCTGCCCCACCAAATATGAAGCCAGATTGGCTGCAAAACTCATCGGGACGCAACCATATCTAGCGCGACTCGAATTTTCATTTGGCCTTGCTTACGGGAATGCTAATCTTATCAGCGACTTCGATCCGCCTCCCCGAAAAAGCGCGCCTGGGCGCATAAGGATCATGACGGCCTATGTCATCGACGCCAAAGGTCTTGTTTCGAACCGAGGCAGGTCCATAAGCCGCATCCCGTGGACTTCATTTCGGTTCATCTTCACTATACGAGTGGCGTCGGCACCACTGGGTTACCAGTCTACAGCGCGTCTGCGGACGCTTATCGCGGCAAGCGCCAGCAGCGTTAAGAAACCTGGGTGATGTAGACAAGCGAGCCGCGACCGAATCCCGTTTGCTCGAGGAAATGACGGCCACCCATGCCGACCAAAACGAGACGATGAACAGGATTGAAAGAATAGGTTGTACCCTGTGGTTCATCACGCTGCGGTGGCTGCGACCTGAGCTCAAACGAATTTGTGCTACGGGTGAAGCTCAGTCGCTGGCGTTCGCGGCCTGTTCGAGCTTTTCGATGTGCTCGCGGCAAAGCGTCTCAACCAGCTTGTGAAGTTCCGCAGTCCGCTCCTGAAGCCAGGTGAGCGCCTCTTCGGAAACCTCGAAACGCTTCGAATAGCGTGCCTTGACGTAGGCCTCATTCAGGATGTTGTACCACGTGGTAAATCGCTGACGATCGCGTGGCCAGATGTCGATCAAACGGTGATCACGACCTTCGGAAAGTCCACGCAGGAATTTGAGATTGTGCGACGCAGGGGAATAGTTTGTCAGTGTCAGGAGGTAGCAGTTATAGGCGGTCTCCACTGCCTGATGGAGTGTAAAGGCTGCTAGATTAAGGTATCCTGACTTCAGGTAAAATCCGACGCCTTCGAGGAATCCCACTGCATTTTTGAACTGCTTTTCAAAATGCTCCTCTGCCACCCTGAGTGCATCAGCAGGTTTGAGCGGTTTCGGTTCAGCCAGCGGCCTGTCGTCGAATTCGTAAAGCACGATGCCTTCACGGGCGAGATCAACAAAGAAGGGTTGGCCGTCATTTAGAAAATTGCTGATCTCGCGAGCGCCATGCACGATGAGACCGACAGGTGTCTCAATTTCCTTGTCCCACATCAGCCGGTCTGTTGTCTTGTCCCAGTATTTAGGATCGGCAAGTTCCTTGTTGCTGACGATGACGAGAATGTCGAAATCCGAGCGATAGCCTTTCGACGTATGTGGTTCATCCACCCAGGTGCCACGCGCGTAAGAACCAAACAGAATGATTTTGAAAATCCGTCCATCCTTCTTGGCGTCCGACTTCGAGCGCTCCACCAGATCAGCAAACTCTTCCTGAATAATTCCGACGACGCGCGCGAGCTCGCGCTGCTTTCGTTCCGGCAAATGTTCAACGCTGGTCTTCATGTCTGCTCCGTTTCTGGACGGTATCCTCTATGGGCCATTGTAAACTTCTTTGAAACTCCGATTTTTGGTCGCCGCCAATCGGATGCTTGTCTCCCGCTAGCGCAATCTTCCGGCGCGTTGTCTGCGCCCTCACCTGTTTGTCCAGTCGCGCCAGCAAACCCAATCCTCGTATCGTCCACCCCTTGTCCCCCGCCACTGATCAATCGTGCGATCGGTTTACGCATATCGCCCTCCCCTGATTGACGCGCTTGTGTCCCTATTCAAACACGAGCAATTGCCACTTGGCGACTACTACTTTTAGTAGTAGAAATGCCTCATGGAACGTGATATTGCGGGCGCTTCCGGCGCGGGTCTTGCCTCATGCCTTGTCAGGACCGGCATCCTCCCAGCGCACCCCATGCTGAACCGGATGGAATTGCCGCTGGATATGATATTCGTCCCAATTTCCTGATGGATCGGTTCATAGTTTAGGGAACAAAATACCCGGGGCCGATAGGGCCACAACCTACGCATAAACCCAGGAAGCACAACACCTTGCAGTAGAAGATATATGTCGATTGCATCGACATATTAAATCCCACATGTCGACTAAATAAGGAAATATCGACATGGCCTGCTGCCGGTTTATGGGACACGGGGTTAAGCTAATCCCAGCTTGTTTTCAAATTCCAAAGGGCTGATATAGCTCGGTGTCCACGAAACCGGCAGCAGGCCAGTTCTTCATCCATGGAACGCCGATCTCAGATTAGGCGGCAGCGAGTAACGTGGGGGCACACCACCGGTTACCTTCCAGCTTGCCATCACAACGATGTCCACACAGCCGAAAAAAGTAGTTTCAGGAAAATTGCTATCAGCTTACGCGCTATTGGCATTTTTTTCACAGGTCAAAACAAGAACCTCCTGGCAAATGAACACGAGAATTGCATACCTTCTGTCCTTCGGGAGTGCCATGTAACTCGTCCAAAAGCCTGCTCAAGATTGTCCTGACGTCGTCATCACTGTTGTGCTCGATATAAAACCGGGACAGATTTTTACCGGTTTCCTGTTGTTGGGCCCGTAGCAGATACGCTGTCGCAGTGGTCCAGAAACCGGGAGTGTCCTCCGGAAGCGACTCCGGAAGTTTTGCTAGACCGCGGCGCGAAATCTTCAAGCTGAGCAGCGTATTGTCGGTCTCCAGGATAGTGCCGAGAAGGAAGAAAAATGCACGCCTCCCAGCCAATGCCGATATGTCAGGCACGCGTGCAATATAGAACATTCCAGGCTGCACTTGGAGCTTATCGGTTGATGAAATCGTGGACGGGCGGTCGGGCTGCGTCCCTTTTGCCCATCCCCGCAGGAAGTTACTCAGGATAGGGTTGCTGGGCAAAGCCTCACGTCTGATGGACTCATTATCAAGCTTGATTTCTGGGAGCGGTGTGTCGGCAAGAAGAGATTGCGGCTGAAACAATGCGGTATCAGGCGCAAACAGCAGCCAATGGAACTGTGAATAGAGAATGTCCGGTTTCGATTTTGAGTCATAGCGCCTCGCCTGACGCGCAAACTCAGATAAAACGGCCTTTCTAAGAAACTTTTTGTCATCGGCGGAAACGAGTCCTTGAAGCTCTGGAGCCATGAAACTCCAGATTGCCTGCTCGGTCGGCCAACCATTGCGGAATTTCGCATCCCTAATAAGAGGACCCCACTCGTTCAGAGCCTTCTCAATATCCACACGCATCCGTGGTGTACCGATACGATAGAGAAACGACCAAACGCGCAGTTTGGCGTTTCGGACCTCGTGCAACCTGTTGGCGGACGGGTCAATAGTGAGCGACGCAAATAAGGCGGTATGCGTTGGACCGCTGCTCGCGCTAAGAAAACGCTCTTGGTTCCGGGTCAGGGTGGGGAGCCATAGCAAGTTGGACAACTTTCCAGCAGGAATATCGGGCGTGATCAGGCGGGTCGAAAAGCCGTCCGGTTTGCTCGATCTAATGCTTTGAAAGAAATCGAAAAATGAATCGTAGCTAAACGCCTCGGCTCTGATTGCCGCATCAAACGCTGGTAAAACCATGTCCGTCACGAGCTTTTCGGCGGGCAAGGGGTAAAGGTGCCTGTTGCTCCATATGTTGCTGCTACTCGCCGCCAAGATTATAAGTCCGACAACAATAGGAATTATTTCTATACCGGTGACAAAAATTAATGGCCAGTCTTGGCTGGCAGGCGAGTAAGGCTGCAGGTGGTTGCGCCGCCGGACCAAGTCCCAAATGTGTTTTTTATCCGTCTTGATAATACGTTTGATCCAGGATCGGAGTGTGAGCCTCCGGAAAAGGATCCCAAAAGTCAGACGTAATGCTAGCAAGGACAAAAGCGAGACAGCGGCAAATCGAATGTCTGTGCCTTTACCAATTCCCCATGCCAGATAGGCGGTAACAAGAGTGAGTCCGAAAATGGTAAGACCAAACCAGAGATTTATCGACCGCATGATGTAATACGACGGCATCAGCGTCTTGGTGCAATCGAACGAGAAAGGCCAGCGCCCCTTCTCCAAAGCCTCGTGATAATATGAGTTGAGATCAATTGTCCCTAGGCGTGGTGGTTGATCTTCCAAGGGGAAGAGCGGGATTTTTCCATTGAAGTAAGCCGGTTTGCCCTGACTACTTCTGCGCAAAATAGCATTGCCGCGCTGCGCTTCGGCGAGCCAGTCGAAATAATGTTTTGCCGATTGCCAGCCGCAGACCGTGGTGAGAAGGCCCGGATTTTCCGAAAAATTCGCTCCCTCCTCAATGGCGTTGACCATTGCAGCGACGCCTTTTCCCTCCGTATAGTCTGACAACGGGATTGTATCACCCTTCGGCGGCAACAGTCCCTCGATACCTCTTGCGAGCGCTTGGATGAAGTTTGCATGTTCGGCAAAACTTAGCTCACTAGATGCGCGGTTTAATAGTTCTGTCCACTTGTCGACGCGCCAGTTGCCTTTCTGCGCAACTCCACGTGTCCGTTCTCTTCCAAAGCTGATAAGTTCACCCAATTCATCTAGCAGCCGAGGTAGATTTTCTTTTCCGGCTTTCTCCTTCTGCGTGGGCTCCAAAAAAAACGGCGCTACGGCGCGTTGTGAGTCATTTTCAGGCTCAGCCGGATTGTCGGGATTTTCAGAATTGCCGAAGCTGCCGGAACCCTCTGCAACTCCGTCTGTGCTTATGCCGTCAGGCGAAGATGGGTTGGCGATTAGCACGTCTACCATCCGGCACTTTACCGTCGCAAGCGCCTGCTTGCGAGCTTCGACCAGAAGCTGGAACCCTGTTGGGTCCTCATCCGGGCGAAAATCCCTGAGACGTCGCGAATAGGCTTTGCGGATCGCCTCCTCGTTGCTCAGGGGCTTGATGCCGAGCAACGCCCAACAATCGCCACTCATTGCGGCTGGCCCCACATTTGATCAAGCGCGTCCAGCTGTTTGGCAAACTTTTCCCGCAGTGGCCTCGCATCCCGCAGTCTCTGATTATCCAGAGCCGCGATAAACTGCGCCATTAATGCTGATATCTGTTGGCGCTGCTCGCCGATTGCCTCGGCGTAGAGGCGCTCCGCCCTTGCGACCAAGGCGAGGTTTTCTTGCTGCTCGCGCGGGGCCAACTTGATTTTCGATAGTTCCTTGAAGCGCAGAGCGATTTCGGATTCGGTCAGGCTGGATTGGTTTTGGAACACTTTACGCTTAAGTTCTCCTGTCGAGAGAATCTTGACCTCGACCTCGAGCGCGCCGCTGACATCATAAGTAAAGCGGACCCCAATGCATTGAGATCCGGCCTTGCCAAGCGGTACCGGCACCTCCAGATTTCCGATCAGAATGTTCTGTGAAGGCCGCATGTTCTCGCCTTGATAGACCTGTACATCAATCTTGGTCTGCCCATCGACGGTGGTGGAGTAAAACTGCTCGCGACTTTGCGGAATGATCGCGTTGCGTTCGATAATGGGCGACATCAGCAACTCGTTTAGGCCGTAGGCTTGCTCAACCGACGCAATACCCAATGTATAGGGGCACACATCAGTCATGATGATCTCGTCAAGCGCTTCGTGCCGTGCATGGAGCGCAGATTGAAGCGCCGTTCCGATGGCAATGGCGTGATCGGGATTAGGATGCAACAGGGGAAACCGCCCGAACAAACGGGTCGTCATGGTCTTGAGCAGCGGCATTCGCGATGCGCCACCCACCAGAACAATCTGACTAAGCGACGACGGATCTGTTTCGGAATCGCGAATGACCCTTTCAATCGGTCTCCGCAACCGAGTGATCAGCGGCTTCCACAGCTCCTCTGCCTCCAGTCGCGTAATTTTGCCCTCAACGTCTTTTCCAAAGATGTTGATATGATAAACCGCGTCCTGGGTCTCGCTCAGAGCTGCCTTAATCCGCTCGGCCTCGTTCAAAAACCTGGCCCGATCCAGAGGCCGCTGGCTTCCGAAATCGATATCGTGGAGGTTCATGAGGTGTGAAGCCAAGCTGTCCCTGAAATCATTGCCACCTAGCATAGAGTCCCCGGCGGACGCCCCTATCTCCATAACCCCGTCGAACTTGCGTAATAGGGAAACGTCAAACGTGCCTCCTCCGAGATCAAGAATCAGAAATTGCCCATCCTCGGAGCTTGCGATTCCATGGGCCAGTGCAGCGGCAGTCGGTTCGTTAATAAGTCTCGTTACATTCAGCCCTGCCAGATGCGCGGCATTGATGGTGGCCTTACGCTGCGGATCGCTGAAATAGGCCGGGATAGAAATAACCACATCAGATACTTCGATATCGAGCGCAGCCTCTGCGTCTCTTTTCAGGCTTCTCAGGACAAGCGCAGACAACTCCTCGGCGCGCCATGCCTTCTTCGCAAGTTTCACCTCGTGATTTGTCCCCATCCACCGTTTGAAGGATGCCACCGTTTTGTCCGGGTGAGTAACCAGCCTGTCGAGAGCTGGACGTCCGACAATTGCGTCGCCGTTATCCGCAATACTGACCACCGATGGTGTCAGAAAGTCGCCCAGCGCATTCTCGATCAGTTTCACGCCCTGATCAGTCCAGTGTGCTACTAAAGAGTTTGAGGTTCCAAGATCGATACCAATAAGCGCCATTAATCGTTCCATGTCCTAATTAAAGAAAAGACCTCGCACCAATCGCTCACTGAGACCAAGTTCGTGCACTTAATTTCTTATGAATTGCTATATCCAACCGCCCAGGACTTGCCGAGGCGCTTCACGCCTTCCTCAGCGATCGGTGCTAGGCCCTGTTGACAAAGTAGCTTCAGCCGCGCGTTGAAAACTACTTGTCTGCGTCTCCCAAAAAGGCTTCGATGCTAACTCCGTGAAGCCTTTGACGCGCTGCCGCGGACGTCAGCCTGACGTCGGGATTTTCCTCCACCGCCCTTCCATACCAATATTTTGCGGCATGAAGGTCGCCGATCTTCTCATAACACTCTCCCAAACGCTCACCGAGATATCCGGCATCCAACGACTGGTCGCCATCTGCCATGAAAAGATAAATCTTAATCGCGTCCGCTCTCTTCCCACTTGCGATCAGGTCTTTTGCTTGGCGCTCTAAATAATTGAAGTTATACAAGATTTATCTCCTGTTTTTTACAGCGTGTGGCAGCTTCAGCTAAGCTGCACAACTCACGAACCGGCGCAAGTGTGGCAACCATATTTTTGCGGCGGCCAACACGAGAAAGGTGGCGAAGGATTTTTGGGTTTTGGCGTATCGGGTAGCGACGCGACGAAATTGCTTGAGCCTGTTGAACAGCCGCTCAATGCGGTTTCGGTCCCTCTAGGCTCTGAAGTCACAGGCGGGCGGGTCTTTGCGGTTGGCCCTCGGAGGGATGACGAGTTTGATCCCGTGGACCAACAACTCTTCGCGCAGAGCGTCGCTGTCATAGCCCCTGCAAGAAACAGTCTCAGCTTGCCAACCGGCATTGCCAGAAGATCGGGAACGGCATTGTAATCCGAAGCTACCTGTTAGGATGAAGCGAAGAGAACGTCCCTGACCGTCTGCACGGGCGTGGATTTTCGTCGAAAAGCCGCCGCGGGATTGACCAAGAGCTTCCTTATAAGTCCCCCTTTTGCCGCCGCAGCCTGAGAATGGCCGCGAACCCGTCGATCATATGCTGCCAGTCATCGGCCAGCCTAAGTTCGACAAGCGCCTCCAGCAGCGCGTCCCATAGAGTGACAACATGGTGGTAACGAAACTGTCATTCACTCCCTGGATCGCCGAAGATTTTGTATTCAACACGGTGCATCCGCCTAAGAGAAGAGAGACGACAATTATCCAAGCCTCGCCGGCCGATTTGCCGCTCAATCTTTGGCGCGGTTTCGGTTGCTATAGTATTTGCCGCGCCTTCAGTAGTTTGTCCAGCAGTGCCGTTCGACCCAGCGCTTCCGGGCCTGGTCTGCCCGAGCTTTTCAGCAATGCCGGGGCGGCTCAAATTGTCTCAACGGTGGCTCGTATTGCATAGCCGAAATTCTTACGCTCCACCCAACCAGACATCGTTTGCCCACGTTGCGAGGTTGGGCGAAGTCTCGGTCGTTGGACCGTTGTGGTCCCAGAAATGTATTCTGCCGTCGGGCGCGATGCAGTAGTAGTCTGTAGTGGCCCCCTAAATCCCCGGACACGATCTCCCACTTGTTAAGTGTTAGG
>NZ_JCAHRB010000019.1:0-35374 GCF_059429395.1 Agrobacterium sp. K11
GGGTGGCGCGGGATCCGAAGCAGGCAGTTCCTTTGTGGGGAAGTTACGACGGAACGGCCGCTGACTACGAAGGCATGTCAGTTCAGGTCAACGTCACAACGGATAATCACATCGAAACTGTGCTCGACTGATCGGAACGCATTGCCTATCCCGGCGTTTGCCCCCCCAAGCTAGTCTCACGGCAAGGTGGCCTCGCCTTAACTGCCTGTTCGAAATGACTTGATATCGGGTTTTCATGACCGAAACCCCTCTCGCCCACTTCAGACGCCAGCGATTTTCCGCTGAGATCATCGCCCATGCCGTATGGCTCTATTATCGGTTCCCGCTCAGCTTCCTTGACATCGAAGATCTGCTCGCTGAGCGCGGCATCAACGTCTCATTCCAGACCGGAATGGGCGGCGAAATTCGGCTTGAAATTTGCTCATCTGCTGCGGCACCGTTCACGAGGCCACTTCTCCGACAAGTGGCAGCTCGACGAGATGGTGGTGACGATCAAGGGAAAGAAATATTGGTTGTGGCGCGCCGTCGACGGGAACGGTTACGTGCTCGACGCCCTGCTGCAAAGCCGACGGAACAAGGCGGCCGCCTTAAAGCTGATGAGAAAGCTGCTCAAGCACCAGGGGGCCGCCCCGCGCGTGATGGTGACCGACAAGCTGCATTCTTATTCGGCCGCAAAATCCCAGTTGATGCCGCGCGTCGAACATCGCTCGCATAAGGAATTGAACAACCGAGGTGAGAACTCTCATCTTGTAGTGCGACGGCGAGAGTGGCGCGAGGTGAGCATGTAATCGCGGATGACATCGGCGTGGGCGTGGAGGTCGCCGCGCAGCTCGCTGTCGAAGGTTTCGACGTCCCAGACGTCAATGATGGCGATACCCTCGGTCATGCCTCATTCTCGTTTCTTGCTACGATCCGCGCGCATGACTGGCCGACCAACTCCCAAACCCGTTCAATGATCGATTCCAGCGAAACAGCGTCTAGTTCGAGCGATGCGGCGTAAGCACGCCATTGCCGCTGCTTCCCTTCGTCGCCAAACATCTCGACCGAGAGGCCCGGTGGGCGTTCTTTAGGGATTGGCGTCCTACGGCGTTCGAACGTCGCGCGGATGGCCGCATCCAGATCGTCGGCGGGAATGTCGATTGCGCGCGGTATCGCCCACAGGTCGTAATAGTCTTTCATGCGCCCGTTGAGAACACCAAGCGCCACCATCGCCTGGAATTTCTCGGCGATCACCGTTGCAGGCGGATAGGAACGAACCTGCGGAGCGGGAAAATCTAGCAGGGCTGGATAGTCGAGCCGCTGCGTCGCATCGGCCATAGCGTCTCCGAAGCCGATGTCGATTGTAATGGGGATGCGGGTTCTTTCGAGATAGGCTGCAGTCTTGAGACGAACGCCGCCATATTCCATTTCTTCTCGAATGACTGTTGCAGCGAGCGCATTGATGTCGAAGACGAGCCCGTCGTCGCTCTCAATCGCCATGATCTCCCCGAAGTCGGTGATCAGGCGGGCAGGATCTGCGTCCCCATGTCCGAGAAAGTCCGCATCCCGCGTCACCCGATTGTCGTCGGCCACCCAGACCGTGACCAACATACCGCCTTTCAGGACGAAGCGGTCCCTATGCGCTGAGATTGACAGGCGATACAGCAGCCGTTCGAGCGCGAACCGCACCAGCAAGACGTCGAAGGCGCGACTTTCTTTGCGGGCGATATTGAGCAGCCGATCCTTGACCGACTTCGCCATGTTCGCTGGTGCTTTAGCCATTGGAGGTGAGCGCCTCAAGATAGGGTTGCATGACCTTCCAGGCGCCGCCGGCCTTCGCGGCCTGGGCGATTGCGCTTGGAGTTGCCTTGCGTTGCTGGAGAGCAGCACGCAGTCCTTCGACAGCAACCGATCGGTCCACCAGTTTGGGGTTTCGGAACAGGTCAGCAAGGGTTTTCGGGATCGAATAGACCGGAACGTCAATGCCGGCGATTATTTGATTTTCGATGCCCTGTCGCAGATAGGGTTCCGTGAAGCGGACTATACGCAGCGGGGGATAGGACTGTACGGGCGCCCAATCTCTCGTCCCGATCGCTATCCAGACGCGCCGCGGCATCTGGTCGGTCAGTCCGTGGAAGGCGAGCGCCGACACCAGAGCGATCACGCCTTTGGGCGCACGCATGATGGCTTCAGCAAAGATCTGGTTCTCTTCGACTTCCGCGTCACGCTTCTGATAAACGCCGCGCGAGATACGCTCGATTTCACCGCCCTCGACGGCGCGCGCGATCGTTTGTGCGCTGATGCCAGCCTCGCGTAGTTCATGCGCATGCATCATGCTGCGCGCAGCGAGCAGGCTTCTGAGCTTTGCTTTTTGCGACGATGGCATGTTACAAATCCTCTAATGGTTTGCGATCTTATCAGAGGTTTTGTCACGCGTCATCCCTGCATTAGCGAATAATAGACGGCAGCCTCCAGCGAGCTCAGATTATCTGCCGGAATGTCTTTTCGATCCATTCAGCGCTAGCGAAAGTCGAGAATTGCCCCGGCCCGGCATGAATGAAACGCAACTGGCCCACCAGCATCGTAAAGTTAACGGCCGAGAAGCAATAGGATGACGCCGGCCGCGTTGTACCGCTTATATCCGAGCGATTTGCGCCCACAGGTCCATTGCCTGCGAACGCAATTCGCGATGATGGCTGGAGGAGATGTCATGTCGGGGGATGTGGAACAGGTTGGCAATTGGATCATGGATAGAGACGAAGCGCTGTAGATGTCGCTGTGACTTGAAGCGCTTCATGATCCGCTCTCGCCGCCGGATTGGTTGGTGAGAATTCTCTGCCCGATTGTTCAAGCCTTTATGCGAACGGTGCTCGACACCGGGTATGATCTCTCGCTTTGCTGCGCCGTAGGATCGCAGTTTATCAGTGATCATCAAACGCGGTGACCGGCCTTGTCCTTTCAACAGCTTACGCATCAGGCGTTTCGCCGCCTTTGCATTTCGGCGGCTTTGAACGAGAACCTCCAGGACGAAACCGTCCTGATCGACAGCACGCCACAGCCAATGCTCCTTGCCGCAAACTGAAACAACGGCCTCATCGAGGTGCCATTTATCCCCGAGCCGACCGGATGATCGGCGTCGGATCTCGTTGGCGAAGGCGCGACCGAATTTCTCCGCCCACAGCCTGACGGTTTGGTGCGAGACAGTGATCCCACGGGCAGCCAGCAAGTCCTCAACCATTCGCAGGCTCAGAGGGAAACGGAAATAGAGCCAAACCGCATAGGCGATGATCTCGGCGGGAAAGCGATGGCGGCGGTAGAGCGGGTCACGGTCTGTTATGAACCGTCGTTCGCACATCAAGGTCCACATTCCGTTAAGTTGACGACGCCCCCGGAGCCGATCGCGATATGTCCGCTTCAGCAACCGAACAGGACACGACGACATTGGGCCACCCAGCGTCCGGCCGAGCGCATCGAGCCAGGGCCAGCGGTCGGCATCGTCCAATGGCATGCCTGCCCGCATCTCTTCGACATTCGCCGCGGTATGGAGGCTGTCACCTTCAATGAAATCGGCGCCGATGCGCCGGGCGAGGCCTTCTCCCACCGCGGATTTACCGCAGCCGGAGACGCCCATGACGACCACGGGTCCGACGCCCGTCCCCATCTCAGAGGCTGATTGTGATGCCGCCATCGACATAGAGCGTGTGTCCATTCACGAAAGGTGAGGCTTTGGACGACAGAAAGACTGCCGCGCCGACGAGCTCTTCGACATCGCCCCAGCGACCGACTGGCGTGCGTTTCTCCAACCAGGCCGTGAACTCGGGATTGTCGACCAGCGCATGGTTGAACGGCGGCTTGAAATAGCCGGGCGCCAGCGCGTTGATCTGCAGGCCGTGTTTTGCCCAGTCGGTGGCCATACCGCGCGTCAGGTTTTTCACCGCGCCCTTGGTCGCCGTATAGGGCGCGATCCCGGGGCGAGCGAGTTCGCTCTGCACCGAGGCGATGTTGACGATCTTGCCGCGACCACGTGCGATCATGTGGTTGGCGACCGCCTGTCCGACATAAAAAGCACTGGAGATGTTGGTCTTCAGCAGCTGCTCCTAGCGCTCCACCGGAAACTCTTCCAGCGGGCTGCGAAACTGCATGCCAGCATTGTTGCTCAGGATATCGATTGGGCCGGTGGTGCCTTCGATCGCATCGACGCCGCGCTTGACCGCGTCGGCATCCGTCACGTCGAAATCGCCGGCCGAAACCCGAGCGCCGGTGTCAACCAGTTCGCGGACCGCGGCGTCCAGCTTGGCGCGATCGCGGCCGTTGAGCACAACCTCGGCGCCGTGCTCAGCGAGCCCGATCCCCTGCGACGAACCTGTGACGAGCGCTCGCAGACCGGCAAGGCCGAAAAGCGGGAACGTCGTTGCGCTTACGCCTGTGCCGAGAGATCGTGGATCGCGGCACTGGTGACGCGGTGATAGACCTTGCCGTCGAACATGGTCAGCAGTTGCTGTGTCTGTTCGCGCGACTGGAAGCGTGCGTCGCAGGCCATGGCGCGCTCGAGCGCGGCCTGATCCGGATAGGTGATGGCCAGAAGCAGGGGCATGGACGGCGCACCCTCGTCGCGTTCGAGCTCGCGGCAGACGGCAACGCTTACCGCGCCGTCAAATTTAGCCCATAGCGGCGTCAGCGTTTTCTCTACGAAACTGTAGAATTCGTCCTCCTTGCCGGCCTTGATCGTTCCAACGAATTCTGCGTAGCGGATCAGCATGTCATTCCTCCTCGTTAGGCCTTCGGGCCATCGTAAAACTTCATCAGGGCGGCATTGTCCGCCGCACCGAGACCTGCGGAGACCATCAGCCGATGGATCTCCATGCAAAGCGATGTCATGGGCATTGCCGTGCCGGTGTGGATGGCTAGTGACTGCGCGGCTGAGAGATCCTTGACCATGTTGTCGATGCGGCCGGTCGGCGAGTAGTCGTTGCGCGCCATCTTACCCATGAACTCCTGCAGGATCGCACTGTCGGCGCGGCCGCCACTCAGCGCCGCGGGAATCCGCTGCGCATCCACACCGGAATCGATTGCCAGCTTGGTCGCCTCGGCCACGGCGACGAAATTGAGCGCGCACAGGACTTGATTGATAAGCTTGGTCGTCTGCCCCGCGCCGCTCGGGCCCATCAGGGTCAGATTCTGGCACAGGTCATCAAGGATCGGCTTCGCCTCGGCAAAATCAACCGGGTCGCCCCCGACCATGACGGTGAGCTTACCCTCCAGCGCCTTCGGTGCGCCGCCCGAAAGCGGGCAATCCAGCCACTTCATACCGGACTCAAGGGCATCCGCGCAGAGCTGTCGTGTTGCGATCGGATCGATCGACGACATGTCGATGACCACGGTCCCCTGACGGGCTCCTTCTGCGACCCCTCTTTCGCCGAAGACGGCCTCTCGAACGATCCGCGCCGAGTTCAGGCTGAGAACAACGGCGTCGGCGCGAGCGGCCGCACCCGATGCCGACGTCGCCGGGGATGCGCCCTTGGCCTCAAGCTGCGCGAGCTTGGCCTGATCCAGGTCGAATGCGATCAAATCATGCCCTGCTGACAGAAGGCGCGAACCAATCGCATTTCCCATCACACCACAGCCGATGAGCGCGATTTTCCGTTTGGTGGACATAGCAATTCCTCTTCTGCCAAAGGCAGCCAATGTTTCGCGATAGAATGGACGGCTCGATCAGCCGACTTCGGACCGTAGGAAGGCCTGGAGCTCAGGTGTCTTCGGCGATGAAAAGAATTCGGAAGACGGGCCTTCCTCGTGGATCACTCCGTCCTTCATGAAGATCGTCCTGTTGGCGACCCGACGAGCGAAACCCATTTCATGGGTGACCAACAGCATCGTCATGCCCTGACGGCCGAGGCTTTCGATTACAGCAAGCACTTCGCCGGTCAGTTCCGGGTCGAGTGCGGATGTGACTTCATCGAACAGAAGGACCTTGGGATGCATGGCCAGTGATCGTGCGATGGCGATACGTTGCTGCTGTCCACCCGAAAGCATATCGGGATAGGCATCGAAGCGATCTTCCAGGCCGACCAGTGCGAGACACCGCTTGGCTTCTTCACGGGCCGCAGCCTTGGCCTCACCTTTCACCTGAATGGGCGCCAGCATGATGTTTTCGCCTGCCGTTAGGTGAGGGAACAGATTGTAGCTCTGAAAAACGATGCCGACGTCGCGCCGCAACTCGCGCAGCGCGGCAGGCTTTCGCGACATCCCATGACCGGCGATCTGAATCTCGCCGCTGTTGATCGTTTCCAAACCGTTGAGGCATCTCAGGAAGGTGCTTTTCCCAGACCCGCTTCGGCCGATCAGTGCGACGACCTCACCGCCCGCAACTGTCAGGGAAACGCCCTTCAGCACCTCCAGCGGCCCGAAGCTTTTCCGGATTTTGTTTGCGACTACTACGGTCATCTCAAATCTCCTGGTGGGAACGCGAGGTGCGACGAGACACCTCGCGATGGGCCGCGCTTAAAAGGACGGTAGAGTTGGCATTGGGGTTTTCATCCACTTTTCGTAGATCGCGCCAAGCTCTCCACTCTGATTGTGAACGAACAGGACGGTATTCAACCAGTGCAGAAGATCCGGATCGCCGCGACGCATGCCGACGCCGTAGAAGCTCTGAAGATAGGTCACCTTTTCCTCGAACTTGCTATCGGGATAGCGCTGCTGGAGCTGAGCTGCGATGTAATTGACGGTCCCGATTGCATCGACCTGCCCGGCAACGAGTGCGTTTAGCGTCGTGCTGTCGTCGTCAAAGCGAACCAGTTCCATACCGTCGATCTTCGCCGCAGAAAGGATCTTCTCATGCGCGGTTCCGCGAGGCACGCCGACGCGCTTGCCTTTCAAGTCTTCGAGGCTTTTGATCTCGGTACCCTGGGGGGCGATGATGACCGACTTGTGCCCGCCGTACGGATTGGAAAAAGCAACAGACAGGGCGCGTTCGGTATAGATGCCGAAGCTGGCAACAACGAAGTCGACCTTGCCGGTCTGAAGCGACGGGATGCGGCTCTGGCCGGTAACGGGCACAAGTTCGAGCTGGACACCGAGATCCTTCGCGAGCAGCTTCGCAACATCGACGTCAAGGCCATCGGGTTGCATCTGCTCATTGGTCACTCCGAAGGGAGGAACGGACAGATCCACGCCAATCATGACCTTTTTGCGGGCGATGATGTCGTCGAGCGATGAGGCGGAAGCAGCGGTTGTTCCAAACGCGATTGCCAATCCGACAAGGGGCATGAGTAGAGACTTTAAGCGCATTTTAATCCTCACAGTTTTTGAGTTCCGGGTTTAGTGAAAACGACCTTCTGCGTGTCGTTAAGAATTTAGGCGCGCGATCCGCGTTTGGCGGCTCGATGCTCCAGCCAGAGGCTGATTTGTGTCAGCGGGAAGCAGACGATGAAATAGAGTGCGGCAACCGCCAGGAAGGATTTCAGCGGCTCGAACGTGGCATTGCTGACGAGTTGTCCGGCACGTGTGATCTCGATGAAGCCGATGATCGACGCAATCGACGTTTGTTTGATGATCTGCACCAGGAAGCCGACAGTCGAAGGCATTGCCAGCCGGACCGCTTGCGGCACAATGACGAAGCGGAGGACCTTCAGCGGGTGCATGGCGAGTGCCTCGGCACTTTCCCACTGTGCTTTGGGAATGGCGCGCAAGGCGCTTTCCCAGATGGCCCCAAGGAACGCCGCCGAATTTATGGTCAAGGCGATTGCGGCCGCCGTGATCGCGCTAAGCTCGAAGCCGAAAAGCGACGGCGCGTAGTAGCAGATGAACATCAGGATCAGCAGCGGCAATCCCTGGATGAATTGCATGTAAGCCGATGTCAAAGTTCTCAGTGTCCGGCTGGTCGATATCCGCAGCAGGGCAAGTGCCGCCCCAAGTATCCCCCCGCCTACGAAGGCGATTGCGGTCAGGGTCAGGGTCCATTGAAGGGCATAGACGATGAAGAGGAATTCGTTGGTACCGAATGTGCGCATATCATGCCCTCCCGAGGAGTTTACGGCGCGAACGTGTGAATATCAGCAGACCTGCGGCGTTAAGGATGGCTCGGAAGACAAAGTTGAGGGTTACGTAGATCGCGGCGATTACCAGATAGACTTCCATCGTCCGGAACGTCTCGGAACTTGCGATCATCGCAGCCCCTGTCAGGTCCTCGACGCCGATCGCCGATACAAGGCTGGTCGAGAGCATCAGCAGGACGCATTGCGAAACGACCGGCGTGAATACCTTCTCCAGTGCGGGCGGCAGGATCACGAAACGAAGTGTCTGGAGGTACGTCAGCCCGAGGCTTTCCGCGGCTTCGAACTGGCTCCGGTGAGTGGCCTGAATGCCGCCTCTAACGATCTCGGCAATATAGCCGCCATTGTTCAGGATGAGCGCGACCAGCACCGATGTCAGGGGAGAAAGCCGTAGCCCAAGGCTTGGCAGTGCGAAGAAGATCACGAAGATCTGCACCAGCAGCGGCGTATTGCGCATCAGTTCCACGTAACAGCGTACAAGCAGGCGCGGCACAAGTCCGGGAAGCGTGGAAACGACCGCGCAGAAAACGCCAAGGGCGAAGCCGCCGAATATGCCCACGAATGAAAGCAGCATGGTCAGCCAGAGACCGCTGAGAAACTGCGACAGATATGGGACCAACGATGCGAACTGGAATGTATATGCCATTTTGCCCTCGCGTATGGTGACAGTCCGTGCCCGGTTTTATTCGGCGCCCAAGGGACGGACGCGAATGTTCTTGCCCGCCTGTGCGATCGTATCGGGATGGCATAGATCGAGGGCTGCCGCGACGAGCCACCAGGTGTGGTCGGCCTGACGGATGATGAAGCACTCTGTACTGTGGCCGATCTGACCGAACTCCATTGCGTGACCCATGCAGATATGGCCGACCTCATCGGGCAGACCGACGGAAAGGCAGACATGCGCGCCGTAGGCCGAGTGGCGGAACGTGGGATCGCCATAGCGGTCGCCACGTTCTTCGGAGCGCTTCAGCATGACGGGATCGAATTCCCAGGTCTTGCCGATGTCGTGGCAAAGCCCGCCGGCCAGGAGAATGTCGCGATCAACCTTGGCTTCGGGATATGTGGCCTTGAACTCCTCGTAGATCGACAGTGCAAGCCGGGTCACGCCGCGCAGATGCGCGTCCTGCGTACCACGCTTGAGCGAAAAGATGTTCGGGCTTCCCTCGCCCTGGATGTCGGTGACGCGATTAAAAGATGAGCGCTCGAGAGCAAAAACCCAGGCGTCGATAACCTTCTCTCGAAGTTCGTCCGACTGGATATCCGCTATCTCAGGCAGATCTTCGAGAATATGCTCACGCGAAATCGTTTTGTACATTTTTTGATCACCTGAATAAACTGCTTATTGAGCGAGCTTAAGGTTGAATGAATTCAAAATCCAATTAGGATATTGGCAGGTATCGATCGAATTTTTCTATGGAAGAAAATGGCTCTCAGTTTCTCGGCAGTCGAAGCCTTTTATTGGGCCTCTCAGTTGCGCAGCTTCAACGCCGCGGCAGAGAAGCTGAGCATCACGCAGCCGACTGTTTCGTATCGGATCAAGGAGTTGGAGGAACAACTCGGTGTTCCGCTTTTCATTCGGCAAAAACGGCAGCTGCAGCTGACCAGCGAGGGTGAAGCACTCAAGCACTACGCCGAGGCGATGATCGGCATTGCCAGAGATATCGAATCTAACATCAAGACACGCAATACGCGCCTGCCGACGCTCAGAGTGGGTGTGATGGATAGTTTCGCCGCAGTCTGCCTCCCAGCACTGCTGGACGAACTGGATGGACGCTTTGCTGAAAGCCGCATTGCAGCTACCGTCGACACGAGCCATAGCCTCGCCCGACAGCTTTCCGAAGGACTTCTCGATATCGCCGTTCTGTCGACGCCACCTGAGCACGACAACGTTGCGCTGGAACTCCTCGGCCGTCAGACGGTGGAATGGTTTGCCAGCCCCAAACTTGAAATGCCACGCGAATTCGTTTCGGACGCGATGCTCCTGCGACAACGGATATTCTCGACACCCGCGCCATCCAATCTCCACACCCTGACAACGACTGCTCTCAGCGGTAACCGCGAGCTCGGTCTCCGCCTCAATGTATGCAACAGTCTTGGAGCCATCCTCAATCTGGTCGAAGCGGGCACGGGTATCAGCATACTCCCAGGCAGACTACTTCATACGCAGCTGAAAGCGGGCACGGTGCATTCGCTGCGGACCCACTCCCGCCTACCGATGCAAGACGTGTTTATCGGGACCAACAAGGGCGCGGTGGTCAGGGCGTTGCCCCAAGTGGCCCAGATGATCCGCAAGGTGAGCGTGGACGTCGCTTTCTGTGGCTGAACAACTGCGCGGTCGCGTCACGCTTCCTGAATACCCTCCAACCCGGCCGCGACCTCTTTTGCCAGTGCGACAAAGGTCTTGGCCGCGGTACTTCGGTAGCCGTGCCGGCGCTGCATCAGTACGGCGGTACGCTGGAGGCGCACCGGATCGAGGGCAATAGCCTTCAGATCCTGATGCGCGAAGGCGATTGTTGCGGGAAGGAGTGTAGAGAGACTTGTCCGGCGTACAATTTCGACCACTGCGCTTATGGAGTTGACCTCTATCTGAACACGCGGCTGAATGCTGTGCTGACGGCAGAATCGGTCGATCTGATCTCGCGTCGCAAACTCAGGACTCAACAGCACCAGTGACTCTGCGCTCAGCGCATCAAGTCCAACGGATCTTTCACTTGCCAGAGGGTGCCCGGCTCTGACGACTAGGGCGAGGGTTTCCACCAGGAGGGAGTCGAGGTCGAGATCTGCTGTCGGCGTGCCGGAAAACGCGATCCCCACATCGATCTCGTCTAACAGCAGTAGATTCTCCATGTGCTCCTGGGAAATCTCTCGCAGATTGAGGGAGATACTCGGGTAGCGGCTGTGAAACGCCTCGACCAAGGGCCCTACCAGATAGGTCGTGAAGGTCGGCGTCACCGCCACCCTCAGCGAACCACGGCTGAGGTCGTCGACGTCGTGGAGGGCGCGCTTGGCTTCAAGGAACTCCTGCGAAGCGCGGCGCACGTATTGCAGATAGACCTCCCCGGAGTCCGTCAATCGTGTCGTACGACCCGTTCGGTCGAACAGCTGCACACCCAGGCTCTCCTCCAACAACCTGACCTGCTGCGAAAGCGCCGGCTGGGAGACATGCAAGGCCTCCGCAGCCCGCGTGAAGCTCTCTTGCTCCGCCACTGCGAGAAAGTAACGAACCTGTCGAGAGAGCATATTAAGACCTATAAGATTATCTAATCCAGCGCATAATAAACGAGACTTTTACATTATGCCACGGTCTCCGTAGTTTCATCCTCGACAGATCGCGAAACGGAGATTGCAGCGATGAAGGACATTATTGACGGCTTTCTGAAATTTCAGCGGGAAGCCTTCCCTGAGCGGGTCAAGCTGTTCAAGGACTTGGCAAATCAGCAGAATCCGCGGGCTCTGTTCATTTCCTGCTCGGACAGCCGCCTGGTGCCTGAACTGGTTACACAGCGCGAGCCGGGCGACCTCTTCGTCATCCGAAACGCCGGTAACATCGTTCCGTCTTACGGCCCCGAGCCGGGCGGCGTTTCTGCCTCCGTCGAATATGCGGTCGCGGCACTAAAGGTCTCTGACATTGTGATCTGCGGTCACTCCGATTGCGGTGCAATGACGGCCATCGCGACATGCAAATGCCTGGACCACATGCCTGCTGTGGGCAGCTGGTTGCGCTACGCGGACTCAGCCCGTGTGGTGAACGAGGCCCGGCAGCACAAGGACGAGCCTGCCAAGGTCGCATCCATGGTGCGTGAAAATGTCATCGCCCAGCTCGCCAATATCCAGACCCACCCGTCGGTGCGCCTGGCTCTCGAAGAGGGGCGCATAGCCTTGCATGGCTGGATTTACGACATCGCGAGCGGCCTTATCGAAGCTTTCGATGGCAGCAAGGGCGCCTTCGTTTCCCTTGCGGACAATCCCGAAGTCCAGGCCATCAAATATCAGGCCAGGCGCGCTGCCTGAGCCCCAATCCCAACCAAGGAGATAATACCAATGTTGCAGTCTCAAGCCACGCAGGCCGCTCGCCAAGCCCTGACGGACGTCATCCTCGCATCGAAACTCAAGAAGGACCTGAGCTACGCCCAGATCACTGAAGGCACCGGTCTGTCGGAGGCCTTCGTCACCGCAGCCCTGCTCGGCCAGCATCCTCTCCCAGCGGACGCCGCCAAGGCCGTGGGCAAGACGCTCGATCTCGACGACGCCGCCGTTGCCCTGCTTCAGACGGTTCCGATCCGCGGCAGCATCGGTAATGGTTTGCCGACCGATCCGACCATCTACCGCTTCTACGAGATCGTGCAGGTCTATGGGACCACGCTGAAGGCTCTGGTCCATGAGAAATTCGGCGACGGCATTATCAGCGCCATCAACTTCAAGCTGAGCATCGAGAAGGTTGAAGATCCAGAAGGCGGCTCCCGAGCAGTCATTACGCTCGACGGCAAATACCTTCCTACAAAGCCGTTTTGACGATGCTGATAGCCACCGCAACGCCTTGCGCGCTCGGGCTACCTCTTTCCGGTCGCGGGGCCACGCCTCGCACCTGACACGGCCGCAACCACGGGCGCCGCCGTGAATTGCCCCCGGGTTGTGACCCGAGTTGATGTGCAGACAGCTCGGATCCTCTGGGGGCTTGCGGTATCAACCCGCTTGATTGCCTAAGGCACGCATAAGCGCACCCTGTCTGTATCAATCGGTGCAGCCCAATAGATTGATAGGTACATTCGCATGAAACGCCGCACTTTCATCACAGCCCTGCCCGCCGTTACCCTCGTAGGTTCGGCACTTGCCGAAACCAGTCAAATCACGAAAGCTGCGACAGTGACACGCCCTCCGGTACCGCCCTTCACCCACGAAACCGCCATCGAAAAGGTCCGCCTGGCCGAGGACGGCTGGAACTCGCGGGATGCAGCGAAGGTCGCCTTGGCTTACTCGGTCGACACCCGCTGGCGTAACCGCGTCGAATTCGCTTCCAACCGGCAGGAAGCCCAGGCTTTCCTGGCCCGCAAATGGAATAAGGAACACGAATACCGGCTCATCAAGGAGCTTTGGGCCTTCACCGGCAACCGCGTCGCCGTTCGTTATGCCTATGAATATTGCGACGACAGCGGTCAGTGGTTCCGGGCCTATGGCAACGAGAACTGGCTTTTTGCCGCAGACGGTCTGATGTCGCACCGCCACTCTAGCATCAACGAGATGCCGATCGCCGAGGCGGATCGTAAGTTCCGTTGGGAGCTGGGCCGCCGTCCAGACGCCCATCCATCGCTGAGCGATCTCGGCCTCTAAATCGCTCTATCAATGACGTTTGACCCCGCCGGCGCAGTCCTCAGCGCTGGCGCGTTCATTTTTAAGATCGGGCGTCATTCCAGCCGGGTTGCGCTTGTCGTAACACTACAGTTCGAAATAGCCCCAGGTCTGGTGCTGCATCAATGTCGCGCATCGCCACGGTAAACATTTGGAGTTGCACCGGTCAATCGGCCGAATATTTTTCGGAATGCTGCGGGATCGGAGTATCCGACCGCCCAGGCAATGCTCTCGATGGAACCATTTGTCGTTTCCAGTAGCTGTCGCGCTTTCATGATGCGAACGTTCTGCAGATATTCGGTCAGTTTCAGCCGTGTCGCTCGGAAAAAGCGGCGTTGAAGTGTCCGTTCTGAAAGACGCACGTTCTCCGCCAACTCACCGATCGATTTTTGCAGCTCAGGCGTCGCATGAAACTGGTGCTGAACCTGCAGGACCTCCTTATCGCCATGATCGAAACGGGGAAGAAAAGCCTTGTACTGGCTCTGACTGCGACGCGGCGGATCAACGACAATAAAGCGTGCCGTCTCAAGCATCACGGCCTGCCCGAGCAGCTTCTCGACAAGGAGCAGACCAAGATCAGCCCAGGCCAGAATTCCGCCAGCGGTGATGATATCGCCATCATCGATGATCATATTATCGGGCGAGACGTCGATATTGGGAAACTGTTCAGCAAGCCTGTCTGCAAAAGCCCAGTGGGTCGTGGCACGTCGGCCGTCGATGAGCCCGGTCTCAGCAAGGACAAACGCCCCGGCACAAATCGAACAGACCGTAACACCGCGCGCATGCTGGGACGCGAGCCATCGCGAAGCCGGGCTCATGCTTTGCATCTTCTCAGGCATGATGATGCTAGGCGGCGCGATGACGTAGCTCAACGCGTGTGGGATGCCAGGGCTTGAATCCCATATGCAGGATACGTCACCACCCTCCATCTTCCAGTGACTGACCCGAATGTTGCGATAAGTTGTCGGCGCCTGCAGATTTGTAGACCAGTCGTTGGCCACGCGAAACAGATCGGTCAGTCCATAGACGGCAGCCAGCTGACAATCCGGGTAAACCAGTAAGCCCACCTCAATGAAATCAGGCGCTTTGGTATTTGCCACTTTTGCCTCGGATAAAGTCATTTCCGCCACGTGTTTCCGCCAGATAATGGCGCTAAGTTCTCTTTGTCAAATACGGAATTCGCAAACACAGCGCGACAGGAGAAATACAATGGCATCCGACACAGATCGGTTTTTCGTGTCGAGACGCAGCGTACTAATCGGAAGCATCGCACTTGCCAGCGTGAGCATCCCGGCGCTCGCCTTCTCACAAACCTCTTCAACAAACAGTTCATCACAAGGAGATATCGACATGGGCTTCGTAACAACTAAAGACGGCACTGAAATCTTTTACAAGGACTTGGGCCCGAAGGATGCCGAGCCGATCGTCTTCCATCACGGCTGGCCCCTGTCGTCGGACGATTGGGACGCGCAGATGCTGTTCTTCCTCTCCAAAGGCTATCGTGTCGTCGCTCACGACCGGCGTGGCCACGGCCGGTCTGCCCAGGTCGCAGACGGTCACGACATGGATCACTACGCAGCCGACGCATTCGCCGTCGTCCAGGCACTCGACCTGAAGAACGCCGTCCATATCGGCCATTCCACCGGTGGCGGCGAAGTTGCCCGTTATGTCGCAAAGTTCGGCCAGAAGGCCGGCCGCGTCGCGAAGGCGGTTCTCGTCTCGGCCGTCCCACCGCTGATGGTCAAGACCGCCGCCAACCCGGAAGGCCTGCCGATCGAGGTTTTCGACGGCTTCCGTTCAGCGCTTGCCGCCAACCGCGCACAGTTCTTCCGTGACGTTCCAGCTGGCCCGTTCTACGGCTTCAACCGGGATGGCGCCAAGGTGCAGGAAGGCGTGATCCAGAACTGGTGGCGCCAGGGCATGATGGGCGGCGCAAAGGCTCATTATGACGGCATCAAGGCCTTCTCCGAAACCGATCAGACGGAAGACCTGAAGGCGATCACCGTCCCGACGCTCGTCCTGCACGGCGAGGACGACCAGATCGTGCCGATTGCTGATGCCGCCAGGAAGTCGATTAAGCTTCTGAAGAACGGCCAGATCAAGACCTATCCCGGCTTCTCTCACGGTATGCTCACCGTCAACGCCGACGTCCTGAACGCCGATCTGCTGGCCTTTGTCAAGGGCTGACCCCGATACGGCGCGAATGATCCGCGCCGCGGCTGTCTCGGCCAATGAAACCGAAGGGCGGCGCTTTCGCCCCTCTTCGGCGACCGCAAACTGGCGAATCGCGCCGCACGCTCAAGCGATTCGCCAGCTCCGTCATAGTCAATTCATTTTCAGGAAAATCGGTCAAATCGCGCGCTGCCGCTGCGCTGAGAGGTCCGACAGGACTGGACAGCGACGCGGTCAGGGACATCTCCGCCAGCGCGCCCACCGTGCTGGCAGATGTGTTCGCGCTCTATATCAAGACCAAGAATTTTCACTGGCATATGTCCGGATCGGATTTCCGCGATTACCATCTGCTGCTCGACGAGCACGGCGACGAACTGTTTGCGATGACCGATCCGCTCGCCGAATGGGTCCGCAAGGTTGGCGGCGACACGTTGCGGTCGATCGGCGACATCTCGCGCAAGCAACAGATCGCGGACAATGATGCCGACTGCGTGCATCCACATGGAATGCTCGCCGAACTGCGCGACGACAATGGCAGCCTTGTCGCAAGCATGCGCTCGCTGAATGACGTCTGCGATGAGTATGGCGACGGCGCGACCGCCAGTCTGATCGAGAACTGGATCGACGAAACCGAAAAGCGTGTCTGGTTTCCGTTCGAGATTCTGCGCGACACTAACGGCCAATGATTTGACCGAGGGTGCCCTGAATTCCGCTCCCCGCCCCTTGGGATCGCGGCGGCGGCGGAGCAAACCCGCATCTGGCTAATGGCGAATTGCTAATGGCAAGGGCGCCAACTGCCATCAGGATTTGATGCGAACCCAACGCGGGCAGGTCGATCGAGCGTCAAGGGAAACGGCGGATGGCCGATTGAAGCCAGACCCAGGTCGTCAGGGCAACCTTGGCGGCAATACCGACCCTACCCAGCCGGAGCGGAAATTGTTCGCGGCCCGACTAGGCGTAGTCGAACATCCCCGTCGGTAGGCCATCCATGCTGTATGTGTTCTTTTCCCGACGATAGATTTCGATACCATCACGGCCTTTTGCATCGGTCCATTGGTCAAGGCTTGGCCGCTCGGCCTTGTAGTCGAAAAGAGGGACGCCGAAGCCGCAAGAGGTTTGGACCAGGTCGATGTCCAGCAGAATGACCTGCCGGGCTCCTGAGGGCTCCGAACCGTTGTAGTGAGTGGTCAAGATATTTTCGTATTCGGGGCTGTCGCGGCGGATGGAGCGTCCGCGACCGTAAAGGCGCAAGATCATTGGCGGCCCTTCGACGGCACAAAACATGATCGTCAGCCGACCATCCGCGCGCAAATGCGCGGCGGTTTCGTTTCCACTCCCGGTCCTGTCCAGATAGACCACCGTATTTGCATCGACTACCCGCAGGCAGCCGGTCTCTCGCGGCGACACATTCACCCGGGAATGGCCGGTGGCCGAGGCGGTAAAGAAGATGTGCTGCCGACCGATAAAGTCCTGGAGACGAGCGTCGATGCTCTCGAATTGCTTTGCCACGGCCGATGCGCCTTTTTGCTAACAAATATAGGAGATAGTCATTTAGTCGGCAGGAGATCATGCCTCCTCCGGTTCATCCAGAGTTCCTCATACAGCTCACAGAAGCGAGAGACCAGAGACGTTCCAAATGAAGGGGCCAACTTCAGGTGCAACATACGGCACCCTTTCGACGCTTACAGTCGTGGGTATATCGATGATGCGGCAGGCCCAGGTCCAAACAGAGCACCCGTCATCACGAAGAACGCGATGAGGGCCGACCGCGGCTATCGCAACCAGAAACACTGCGACGATCTTGCTACCAGTTTGCAGCAATGCTCGCGTCGTTACCGAGCGGGATCGATAGGATCACAGACCATCTCATACCACCGGCAGCCTCTGCGCTAACTCTCGGATCAGCACGCGCTCGTTCTCGGAGTAGTCGATTGGGACTTCGACAAGATGTACGCCGCCGCCCCTGAACGCATTATCCAAGGTCGTTTCCAGATCTTCGATGCGCTCGACGCGTGTGCCCTTTGCACCATAGGCCTCGGCGTATTTCACAAAATCGGGGTTGCCGAAGCTCATCCCGAAGTCGGTGAGCCTGTCGATCGCCTGCTTCCAGCGGATCATACCGTATGCATTGTCCTTGATCAGGAGGATGACAAGGTTGAGCCGCAGACGCACCGCAGTCTCGAGCTCTTGACTGTTCATCATGAAGCCGCCATCCCCACAGATAGCCATGACGCGCCGGGTCGGGTAAAGCATGGAGGCCATCATTGCGGAAGGTAAACCTGCCCCCATCGTCGCCAGGGCATTGTCGAGAAGCAGCGTATTCGCGACATGGGTCCGGTAATTGCGAGCGAACCAGATCTTGTACATGCCGTTGTCGAGCGCAAGGATCCCATCGGCTGGCATAACGGCGCGAACATCGTGGACTATCCGTTGCGGAGTGAAGCGAGCTTCAAGCTCTCGATCGGCAATGCGTGCGAGGATCCCTTGCCTGAGATAGATCAGCGCTTTTGCGTTCGGAAGCTTGCCTTCGAGGCGGTCCGCCAGGAGCTTGAGGGTGGGGCCGATATCCCCGATCACCTCAGCCTGCGGGAAATAGACCTGCTCGACAGTGGCAGGCTGGTAGCCGACATGAACGACCTTGGCTCCGTGGACGTTCATGATGAAGGAAGGCTTCTCGATCGTGTCGTGCCCGATCGTGATGATGAGATCAGCCCGTTCGATGGCCTCGTGGACGTAGTCCCGTTCGGAAAGAGCGGCGGTGCCCAGATAAAGCTCCATACCGCCGGGAACGGTTCCCTTGCCCATCTGTGTCGTAAAATATGGTATCCCTGTGCGGATCACAAAATTTGCAAGATCAGCCGTCGATCGCGGACGCGAGGCTGCCGCACCGAGCATGATCAAGGGCCGTTCTGCAGCGCCGATCATTGCCGCGGCCCGATCTATCGCCTCGCCGCTCGCAACTGGAAGATCGAGAGCGTGTGGAGGAACCATGATGATCTCTCCGCCATCTGCCGCGGCGATATCCTCGGGCAATTCGAGATGAACTGGACCGGGGCGCTCTTCCTGCGCCACCCGAAAGGCCTCACGAACCAGGGTTGGAACCATCCTGGGCGAGATGATCTGACGCGTGAGCTTTGTCAGCGGCTTCATACTAGCGACGACGTCGATGACCTGAAAACGTGCCTGCCGGGAAGACATGACGCCTTTTTGCCCCGTAATGAGGATCAACGTCATCCCACCAAGAAGGGCGTACGCCGCGCCGGTGGATAAGTTCAACGCGCCTGGCCCGAGCGTCGTAATACAGACACCCGGCTTCCCTGTCAGCCGGCCATAGGTTGCCGCCATAAAGGCCGCCGCTTGCTCATGACGAGTGACGACCAACTGGATCGAGGATTTCCGCAGGGCTTCGACCACGAAAAGATTTTCCTCCCCGGGGATGCCAAAAATTTTTTCTACGCCCTCATTCTCAAGGGCCCTAACGAGCAGTTCAGCGCCAGTCATGGCCAATCTCCAAAACCACCGAGCCTTAGACGCGGCTTCAAGAAACACATTTTTGTGGGGGGCTCACTTGAGGACGCTTTTGACTTCCTCGATTGCGACGTAGGCGCAATCTTCGTCCAAGCCGCCATTCGGCGCGCCCGCAACGCCAAGTGCGCCAATCGTCTCCTCGCCGGCTTTGATAGGAACGCCCCCGGAGACAAAGTAGCCTGAAATATCTGTGAACGCTGCCTCATGCGCGCTGCCGATGAGGTTCTCGACCATCGCGCTTGTGGGGCTGTGCAACGATGCCGAGATGAGTGCCTTCTGCGCAGACGCGTTGATCGTGCGTGGATCGGCTTTCTCATAGCGTATCAGGGCGAGCAGGGCTCCAGATCGATCTGTCACCGCCGCCGACACATTGTAACCGTCTACCGCACACGCCGCGACGGCCATCTCAGCGATTTTGACCGCAAGCCTCGCTCTGAGGCCGGTCTCCTGTTCGGTGTCGTGGGCAAGCACAGAACTGGCGGCAAGCGCGCCTATGGCGGCGGCCAGTATGAAAGTCTTCATGTGAGATCTCTTCAGATATCGGCCGCCGAGCGGCCCCGTTGCGGCAAATTACGTCGCCGGAAAAACCAACTGGGTTATCGCGACGACGATGAATTCGCGAAATGCACTACCTACGCAGCCCGCCGGCTCGCCAAGGCGGCGAGCCCGCAGATGCAATGCCTCAGGTCAGGAAGCAGCGAGAGATCAAAGCGACCCGCTATCCGAGGCATTATCGACGAGCGTCTTTCCATCGGCTGCCAATCGAGCATGGAGTTGATCGATTGCGCGCTGGAAGACGGCGGGATCGTCGAGCGCCCGGGAGAGGACGATCGCGCCCTGGATAGAGAGAACGGCGTCTTCCGAGAGGATGCGCGCCCGCTCAGCGTCGCGGCCCTGCCGGACGAGCGCTGCCTGCAGAGCGTCCACCCAGGCGACGAAGTAACCTCGGATGGCTTGGGCGAATAGGTCTCGGGTGTTGGTAACAGCCAAAGCGCCGACGAGACAGACGCGCCTGCCCGACCTGAAGTACTTCGCGGTTTCATCGAGCATCGCCGTGATCGCGGCATCGGCATCGTCTCCGTCTCGCAGGGGAGAATAGACGGAATTTTCAAACCATTGCTCGATTTCGACGAGCACAGCCTGGACCATTTCCTCCTTCCCATTCGGGAAGAAGTGGTAGAGGCTGCCCTTGCCAAGACCGGTGGCCTTGCCGATCAAGGCAAGGCTCGCTCCTTCGTATCCATGCTCGCGAAAAACTTCGGCCAGGGAGGCGACGGCGTCGGATCTTTCAGCGACCATGCGGGCCATGATCAGAGGCCCAGATCACTGAGGCTGGCGTGGTCGTCCGGACGACGGCCGAGCGGCCAATGGAACAAGCGATCGCCTTCAGCAATCGGCATTTCGTTGATGCATGCGTGCCGGTGCGCCATCAAGCCGTCCTCTGCGAATTCCCAGTTCTCGTTACCATAGGCACGGAACCATTGACTATTATCATCGCGATATTCGTAGGCGTAGCGTACAGCGATGCGGTTGCCGGTGAAAGCCCAGAGCTCCTTGATAAGGCGGTATTCATGCTCCTTGTTCCACTTGCGTGTCAGAAATGCCTGGGCTTCTTCGCGGTTGGTGGCGAATTCAACGCGGTTCCGCCAGCGTGTGTCCAGCGTGTAGGCCAAAGCAACCTTGGCGGCGTCACGGCTGTTCCAGCCGTCTTCAGCCAAACGGACCTTTTCGATAGCAGTTTCGCGGGTGAAAGGGGGGAGAGGAGGACGTGACATGTTGATTTTCCTTTGCAAATCGTCTTTGTGTACTTATTGGTCAACTCTTTACTGATTGGTACAGTAGCTACGCGATTTTGGGTGTCAACGATTTTTTTGAGGCGTTGCGAATTTTTTCCGACGGACGTTTCTGGTCGCGAACCGACGGCGGCGGCGTTGAAGTGGCCAGACTAGTGCTGGCAAAGCGTGCGGCCGCGCGCTGGTATATTTCGGCAGACCTCATCAGCGCCTGGGCATCCGCCACTCAGAGACCACCAGGCGCGGTGGGCGATGGTTTTGGTGGCAAAGAGTAGACATGGGAAGGTAAATGGCGACTGACCCCGCGTCGCTGCGGATTGTATCCAACCGGATAGCATCGCTCCATGATCTGACGAACCGCATCGCGCTTAAGCGCTTCGATAGTCGCCGATATGGTCATGGTGCTCTTCGAACAGCTAAATTAGGAGAGAAAGCTTCTATAAATCCAGATGCTATCCGGATTACTGATCAATGGGCCGAGGGCCCAAACGATGACCCGAGGCCGTGCCGAAGCGTCCAGACCACCACACTGGGAAGCTAAACCCACCCGGTCCGAAGCCCAGGTTCTAAGTACTCATGATAACGCTGCCAGCAAAAGGAGATTTTAGATGGGCGATGTCAGTCCAACGGTAAGCATAACAACCGGCGTAGATCACATCGGGCTAACCGTTATGAACTTGAGCGCTTCCCTCGCTTTCTTCACGAACTGCCTCGGCTGGAGGTTATTCGGCGAAAAGCCCGACTATCCAGCGGCATTCGTTACAGACGGCCACCTCAAGTTGACACTTTGGCAGATCAAAGATCAATCTCACAGCCAAGGTTTCGACCGTCACCAAAATGTCGGGCTTCATCATCTTGCACTGAAAGTGCGGACCCTCGAGGACCTTCATCTGCTCTACGACAAGACCAGAGAGTGGCCCGATGTTCGTATTGAATTTAGTCCAGAAGCTTCAGGCACCGGGCCAAAAATCCACTTCATGATCTACGAACCGGGAGGATGTCGGATGGAGTTTTCTTGGGATCCGCGGTGATCCAGAAATTTCTATGATCGGGTCTCGGCCGATCCGAGAAACCTGGCGACCTAATCTCGGTTGTCAACCAGGCCACGCATCTGGCACCTCGCAACAGCCACGCGGGCAAGCCGGTGCCGTGCGTGGTCGAACGGCTTGGAAGCGGAAGACGTTGCAAGACTCCCGGCATCACACGTTCGGCGGCCGAACGCCATCGCTACAGTTTTGGGACGTGACCATATGACAATTGAGACCGAAACGAACATTTTCCACCAATTGTTTCATATTGAAGGAGGCTGACGTGCACCGTCAGCCCATCCAGCCGGAGCCGGAAAGCGAATTCGCCATAAAAAGCAGCCCTGCGCGCAGTTGTTCGCGATTGATGACGCCGCCGAGGCATACCCGGACATGCTCGTCAGGTGTGCCGAGAACGGTAAATGCGTCCGACGGCATCAAGCCAATATGGCGCCCTGCCATGCGCCCCATCAGTTCCGCCCTGCTCGCCCCCGTTGGCAGCTTCAGCCAAATGTTGAAGGCCTCCGGCTCACCTTTGATGTCCAAGCCCGAAAGAGTATCAACCGCTATCTCGTGACGAACAGCGCTTTCCGCCCGGACAAACCGGCGGATCGCGTCGGCTGTCCCATCCTCGATCCACCGTGTCGCCAGCGCCATGCAAATTGGCGAAGGCATGACGGCGCTGGCTCGCATTGCCTGGGCAAGGGAATAGGCGGCTCTGGAGTTAGGGGAAACTGTATAAGCGAGGCGCAGGCCTGCGCCCAGGCATTTGGCCAGCCCCCCGATATGCCAGGTGAGGTCGGGAGCAAGCGTAGCAAAAGGTACGGGCGCCGTTGCGGGAATGAAGCCGTATGCATCATCCTCTATCAAAGGCAGTCTATGCCGAAGGATAACCTCGGCGATCTCCATGCGCCGCTCGCGCGGGATGGTCAGCGTCGTTGGATTATGGACCGTAGGATTGAGATACAACGCTTTCGGTTGATGTAAATGGATAGCCGCGTCAAGCGCATCGGGCAGAACGCCGGAAGCGTCCATCGCAATTCCGACGAGTTGCAATCCCATACGGGCTGCGATCGCCCGCAAACCGGGATACGTCACCGCCTCGCACAGGATGACATCGCCCGGTCTGGTCATCGTCGAAAGAAGCGCTGTCATCGTCGCGTGCGCTCCCGGGGTGATCGCGATCCGCTCGAGACTTGGCACCATTCCCCTTTTTGACAGCCATGAAGATGCCGCGGCCTTATCCTGCTCTCCGCCGGTCGTCGACTGGTAGCGGAGAAGGGAAATAAGGTTTGCTGAAACAGTCTGCAGCCCTTCCTGCATTCTTGCCACGAGATCCGGGTCCTGCGGCTCGGGAGGCATGTTCATCGACAGATCCTCATCGCCTGCGCGGCGCGGATCGATACGATGCTCCTCTTTCGGGCGGCCGAGTGCAAAGGTACCTCTTCCGACGTGGCTCTCCACGAGACGTCTGGAATGCGCCTCGGCGTAGGCGCGGCTGACTGTCGTAAAGTCAATCTTGAGACGCTCGGCGAGCCTGCGTTGTGGCGGCAATCGATCACCAGCGGCGATATCGCCTCGTTTTATCGCCAGTTCGATCGCGTCCGCAATCTGAAGATAACGAGGCTTGCCGTCAGGACGAAGTTCAGGGAGCCACTTCAACATTTCACCATACCTCAAATATCGATTGTTTCATATTGTATGGATAACACGACGCGGATTCAAGTGTTGATTTGACGACAAATCCTTGACGATTAATTGAGCATAAAGGCTGATTTTCCAGCTATTATTTGAGCATAATGTATGTCCAATGTGCAGAATTACGTTTCATCAAAGAATTATTGTATGCATAATGAACTGACTATTGATTCATACAATTTCGTTCGTATCGTTTCTGCATCAACCCCGCATAAGGAGATGCAGACATGCCTGAAGTAACGCAGCCGCCGCACAAGGATGGTGACTTCTTTGTCGACTACGAGTCCAAGGTTTTCGAGGACGTTAAGGCCGACCCTGGTGAGAAGGCGCTCGTAACCTTCCACACGATGGCGTTCGAAGGCTCCATCGGGCTTGTGAACATTCTCAATGCCATCCGCCTGCAGCGGAAAGGCTATGAGACTTCGATCCTTCTTTACGGGCCGGGCGTCACACTGGGGATCCAGCGAGGTTTCCCCAAGCTCGGGGATGAAGCGTTCCCGGGCCATCTGAACTTCAACAAGAACCTTGAGCGCTTCATGAAGGAAGGCGGAAAGGTCTATGCGTGTCGTTTCGCTCTGCAGGCCCTTTATGGGCACGGCGAACCGGCTCTGATCCCAGGCATCATCCCGATCCTGCCTCAGGACGTCCTGGACTGCGTGCTTCTGCACAAAAAGGCCAACGCCCTGATCATCGACACATGGACCGTCTGATTTGACCTCAACACCCCGTTCGGCAGCGAACGGGGTGCGCCGTTCCAGGTTATTCAAAGGAGCCAGTCATGCCCAAAACAGTACGTGCCGCAGCAGTCCAGATCGCGCCCGACCTGACGTCACGCGCCGGCACCGTCGAGCGGGTCCTCAATGCAATCGCCGAAGCTGCTGACAAAGGCGCCGAGCTGATCGTATTTCCCGAGACCTTCGTGCCCTGGTATCCCTATTTCAGCTTCGTTCTGCCACCTGTCCAGCAAGGCCCTGAGCATCTTCGGCTTTATGAGGAAGCAGTCACGGTACCATCAGCAGAAACACGGGCCGTCGCGGACGCCGCGCGCAAACGCAGTGCGGTTATCGTCCTTGGCGTCAATGAGCGCGACCACGGCTCGCTCTATAACACTCAGCTGATCTTCGACGCGGATGGCAGCCTGAAACTCAAGCGTCGCAAGATCACGCCGACCTATCACGAACGGATGATCTGGGGCCAAGGCGATGGCGCCGGCCTGAAGGTTGTCGACACTGCCGTCGGTCGCGTGGGTGCCCTTGCATGCTGGGAGCATTACAATCCTCTGGCCCGCTATACTTTGATGGCCCAGCATGAGGAAATTCACGCCTCTCATTTCCCGGGCTCACTGGTCGGCCCGATATTCGGCGAGCAAATCGAAGTCACCATGCGCCACCACGCGTTGGAATCGGGCTGTTTCGTGGTCAATGCCACCGGCTGGCTGAGCGAGGAGCAGATCGCATCTATTCATCCGGACCCCGCCTTGCAAAAGGGGCTGCGCGATGGCTGCATGACCTGCATCATCACGCCGGAAGGACGCCATGTCGTACCGCCGCTGATCTCGGGCGAAGGCATCCTGATCGGCGATCTGGACATGCGGCTCATTACCAAGCGCAAGCGAATGATGGATTCGGTCGGACACTATGCTCGGCCTGAACTGCTGCACCTTGTCCATGACACGACGCCCGCACGCGCACGCGAGCAGGTCGGCCTTTCAGGCGATTTTCCCGATGCGGAGCAAGACAAGCTATTTGAGGAGGTTCAGGATGCGTGAGCTGCCATCGATAGATCCGGAACTCATCAACGACCTCCAGACACGAGGAATGCGTCTCGTCGATCCGCGTGCCGGCCACGAGAGCAGGCGCGGTGGCGCAGGTCCTTCCGACCATAAGGCGGTCAATTTCGGAGACACAACCGTGATGGTGCCGGTACATACCGCACCCGCATTCGACAGTCCCTATCTCGTGGAAGCGCCCGATGCCGAGGGCCGCGCGCGCATCACCAGGGAAGGATCAGAAGTCGCCCGAATTCGATTTCCCAATCGGCCGCGTTTTTACGATCTGATCACGGCAGACGGCATTCCGTACAACAAGATCGCAGTTCTTCATTCGCGCGACGTACTTGCCACGACCATTCTGCAGACCTGCATTCGTTATGAAAGCCGCAAGAAGACCTGTCAGTTCTGTTCGATCGGCCAAAGCCTTGCCGCCGGCCGGACTGTCGCGCACAAAACTCCCGCGCAACTGGCAGAGGTCGCAAAGGCTGCCGTCGAACTCGACGGCGTCAAGCACATGGTGATGACGACTGGCACACCTGCGGGCAAGGACCGCGGTGCTGCCGTTTTGGCAGAGAGTGCGCGCGCGGTTAAGGCCGTCGTCGACCTGCCGATTCAGGTGCAATGCGAGCCTCCGGAAGACGATGTCTGGCATGAGCGAATGAAGAACGCGGGTGCAGACGCATTGGGGATGCACCTTGAAGCGGTGACACCTGAAGTCCGCGATCGGATCATGCCGGGCAAGGCAAGCGTTCCGCTTGAAAAATACTTTTCCAGCTTTGAGGCCGCAGTCAGAGTGTTTGGGCGGGGTCAGGTCTCGACCTACATCCTCGCCGGTCTGGGCGATACGCGCGAAGCCATCCTGGATATGTCCACGCGATTGGTCGCAATGGGCGTCTACCCATTTGTCGTCCCGTTCGTGCCTATCTCAGGCACACCGCTAGAAAGTCACCCCGCACCGAAATCCGATTTCATGGCCTCCATCCTGGCTCCCCTGTCGCAGATCATCATCGACGGCGGACTTAAGGCCTCGGATATCAAGGCCGGTTGCGGAAAATGCGGTGCGTGCTCGGCGCTCTCAACTTACGAGAAACTGAGGATCCCGGCATGAGCCTCATGGATCACTCCACCTTCATCTGCCCTGAATTCATCATCCGGGCAGCAACCGAAACCTGGGAACTTCAAGGGGTATCTCGTCTCCGACACCAGGTGTTTGTAGAGGAACAGCGCATCTTCGTCGGCAGCGACCACGACGAAATCGACGCTCGTGCCATCCCCCTTGCGGCAATCGCCACGTTGGCGGCCGAGCCTGCGGAGGTCGTGGGAACGGTCCGCATCCACAAACCCGCGCCCGGCATCTGGTGGGGATCGCGGCTCGCGGTCGCCCCTGCATACCGTAGAGTTGGTCGGCTGGGTGCGGAGCTGATCAGGCTTGCGGTAAGCACCGCCAACGGCATCGGATGCCTAGAATTTCACGCCCATGTCCAGCTTCAGAACGTACCTCTTTTTCGCCGGCTGCATTGGGAGCCGCAAGGAGAGATCGACCTGCATGGCGTGCGGCACATGCACATGCTGGCTTCACTCGACCATTATCCCCCGACATGTGACCCGGCCACCGGCTGGTCGACTAGAGCACGGAGGTCGTGATGGATGTCCATGCATTGGCGGCAGCACTCGCAGCTCACCCGTCTATTCGCAGCAAACTTGACATAGCAGGCACGACGCGGGCGCTCTCATTGTCTGCTGGAGCACCAGGAATGCCCGGCGACGATGCCGCAGCAATCCGAGCCATGGACGGCACCTGGGATCTGCTGGCGGGCGAAGGTTTTATGCCGCAGTTCGTGCAAGACGATCCGTGGTTTGCCGGCTGGTGCGGTGTAATGGTGAACCTTTCGGACATCGCAGCGATGGGAGGACGCCCGACCGCACTGCTCGACACCGTGTGGGCTCCGGATACAGCATCCGCCGAGCCCCTGCTTGCCGGCCTTCGCGACGCAGCGATGGCCTACGGCGTGCCGATCGTCGGCGGGCATACCAACCTCCGCAGCAAAGATCTCAATCTTGCCGTTTCCGTCACGGGACGTGCAAAGAGGCTGATTTCCAGCTTTGCGGCCGCCCCTGGAGATGTGCTTATCGCAGCTGTCGATCATCGCGGGCATTACCGGCCGAGCTTCGACAACTGGTGCGCGGCCCTTGATGCACCTCATGAACGACTGCGTAGCGACTACGAGATCCTGCCGGAGCTCGCCGAGGCTGGTCTGGTGGATGCCGGAAAAGACATCAGCCAGGGCGGCATTGTCGGCACCGCGCTTATGTTAGCTGAATCCTCCCGCTGCGGGTTTGACATCGAGCTTGCTGACATTTCGCTTCCGCGGGGTGTTGCAGTCGACCGCTGGCTGCGCACATTTCCGAGTTTTGGCTTCCTCCTTTCAGTTCGGCGGGAACGTGCAAACGAGGTCTGCTCAGTATTTGGTGCTCGGGACATCAGCGCAGCTGCCATCGGTCACGCAACGGACAGCTCCCGGATCGATCTGACGAGCGGTGGCGCCAGGGCAACGTTCTGGGACTACGCGGCAGCCCCCTATATCGCGCTTGCAAAGGAGATATCCCATGCCTGAAGTACGCTTTACAATCCGATGGCCTGATGGGACGGAGGAGAGCTGCTACTCGCCCTCGACCGCCATAACGCACCATCTCGAAGCCGGATGCACCTATCCGCTGACTGAATTTGTCGAACGTGCCCGCACCGGGCTGAACGAGGCATCAGACCGCGTCGCGGCGAAATTCGGCTTCGCCTGCTCATCCGCACTCGACCAACTGGCAAAGATCGAAACGACAGCTGCCGCTCAGCCGGCTGACGCCAAGGTCACCTGCCTCTCGATGTCATGAAAGGGTTTGTTATGATCGACGATACTGTACCGCACGTTCCAGTTCTCATCATCGGAGGCGGCCAGGCTGGTCTTTCTGTCAGTTGGTATCTCATGCAGGAAGGGGTCGAGCATGCCGTTCTTGAGCGCCGTCAACGGTTCGAGAGTTGGCGCAACAATCGCTGGGACAGCTTCTGTCTGGTCACGCCAAACTGGCAGTGCCGGTTGCCAGGCTGGCCCTACAAAGGCACGGATCCGGACGGCTTCATGCTGAAAGAGGAAATCGTCGATTACCTGGACGGTTTTGCCGAAAGCTTCAATCCGCCGCTGCGCGAGGGGGTGGACGTCATGCATGTCTCGCCTCGCGACAGTGGTGGATACTGGATCGAGACCAGCTCTGGCAACTTGACTGCAGACCAGGTTGTGGTTGCCACGGGTGGCTACGACAACCCTATCGTGCCGTCCTACGCGGCAGATCTGGACGCCACTATCCTACAGATGCACTCGCGCGATTACAGGCGTCCCTCGCAACTACCAGATGGCGGAACCTTGATTGTCGGCACAGGGCAATCTGGCGTGCAGATCATGGACGACTTTCATCTGGAAGGTCGTCCAGTGCACCTGGCGGTAGGGCCCGCTCCGCGCAGCCCGCGCAAATACCGCGGGCGCGACGCAACCGACTGGCTTTACGATGCAGGAACGTATGCCGTCACGATCGATAGCCATCCAGATCCTGTAAAAGCGCTCACCCAGACGAACCATTACATGTCTGGCCGAGACGGTGGGAAGGAGATCGATCTGCGCAAATACGCCCTGGAGGGCGTTCGGCTATACGGATCGGTCGCGGGTGGCTCCGGCACAACGATGATGTTCCTGCCCGACCTCGAGAAGAACCTTGATGACGCTGATCGGAGCTATATGGGTATTCGCAAGCAGATCGATGCCTGGATCGCCACGCACGCAATTAATGCTCCAGAGGAGCCCCCATTTGAAAAGGTTTGGCGTCCCGCTCAAGAAATCACCGAAGTTGATCTGGCGGAGGCAGGCATAACGTCGATCATTTGGGCGATCGGTTTCCGCCCGGATTATTCGTGGCTGAAGGTCGACTGCCTGGATCAGCGAGGCAAGCCGGTGTTCCGTCGCGGTGTAACCGATGCACCTGGTCTGTATTTTATTGGTCTTGGCTGGCTGAACACATGGGGCTCGGGCCGATTTCTTGGCATCGACGAGGACAGCCGGTATCTCGCCGAACAAATAGTAGCACTCCAAAAGAACAGGCTGGCTGCATGAGCACTGTTCAGCTCGCCAGGCACGAGGGGTCGGAGCTAATCGAACGCCACGTGCTAGGAATGGCGGAAATGGGCTACAGCGGCATTTCGGAGCAATGGCTCAAGCGACGCGCCGGTGATTTGCACTGGCGGCTCATCGCGCGCGCCATGGGACAGCGGGATGCTGTTTTCACTTGCTCAGAGGGCGCACCACTTTATGCGGCTTTTTGTGCGACCAGCTTGCAGCTCGTAAGACCTCATCTTCCCCATCTGGGCGGGGAGATGACACTGGCTGCGGATCTCTACCGCGTCGGCCACGGGCGTCTGGCGTCACTTATCCGCGTCACCGCTGGCGGCGATATTGTAGGCCGCATGATTTTGGTCTCGACCTTTGTGGGACGTTCCGAACCGGGGATCAACCGATCTGTCGTCCGGCGGAGCCCGCGAGCGCTAGCGATGCCGCCCGAGGCGCCCCTCGCGGTTCGTCGCGTTGCCGAGATGGCCTCGGCCGCCACGCGAGACATTCGCAACAACAATTTTAAACTCTCCGGGATGTCACAAACACAGATGGTCCTGCCGTGCCCGGCGACGGACTTCAATGCCGCCAGACTTCTCTATTTCCCGAGCTACAGCGCTTTAGCTGACCGGGGATTGTTCCAAGCAGGAGAGATGCATACCGGGATGATCGCCTCGCGGAATGTAGTTTATCTGGGTAATGTAGAGCCGGGAGAATGGATGGAAATCAACTTCAAGAAGCTGCCGTCAGGGTATGAAGTCTTCCTGAACGGTCAAGACTGTCGACCTTTGGCGTTGATGCGCGTACGTTTCGACCGTGGGAACGACAGCTCTATAACCGCTTAACAACGCGACGCGGTCGAAAAGAAATGTCGGCTTCAAATGCTGCTACGGCAACTCATGCGATAACGTCTTGCTTAGTCTAGCTCTTGATGAGATTCGCACTTACGACCACTATGTTATAAATTCGGCGAAGTGGTTGGTTAGAAAGAATCTCCCGCCCAATCTTCATGGCCGTGACGTATGCGGATGACGAATACGCTCCCGTCTTCAATGACGCGGTACACGACAAGGTGAGCCTTGAAAGGATGGATCCTGACAGGAGGAGAAATCTCATGGCGTTCGCGTGCCATTCTTGGGTTGGTGGCGATGAGTTCGAGCAAGGCAAAAAGCTCATCGTGATATTGTCTGGCGACTAGTGCTCCGAAGATGCGGATGCCTTCTTCTGCAATGGAAATAATATCCTCTTCCGCTTGGACAGATAGGCTAAATGGCATTAAGCGCGTCCGCGGCTGATGTCAGCTCGAGACGTGGCTAAAGCAAACAACTCTTCCGTTGAACGGCTCCCAACTCCGCTTCTGATCCCGTCGTCGACAAATCGCTGCATCTCGGCAATCTTATCCGGACGCGCTTGGTCTCTGCGGATCAGGTCCCGGACATAATCGCTCGCGTTCGAGTATCGACCAGTCTTGGCCTGTGCTTCAACCCAATCTTTCATGGGGTCTGGCAGGGACACATTCATCGTCGCCATTCGAGTCTCCTTAATGCCTCAACATACTCGCTGATGGCAAAGTTTGTCAAACTAACGATGAGGTCGCAATTACAGCTCTTGAACGGATTCGAACCGTCGTCCACGCGTCGTGGATTGGCTAAGCATTTGCGACGCAATTCACTCACACTCGCTGGCGCCGCCCTAACTTGGTTTTGCTGGCTAATCGGAATGATGCGCACCGAAAGAATGATCGACCGAACGGCGGTATAGCTAAGGTCGCCGAGTTGCGTAGAAATCAGCGCGGAGATGTAGAGGAAGGCGCTGCGGATACCGATGGCTTGTGATCGCACACCGCTTTCAAAAGCGAGATTGTCGTCGCTTGAGCAGTTTTCGAAATACCCGCATATCCTTCTCTATACTGAAGCTTCCCCATAACTGTGCTAGCGAGGCCTGCATCCATTCTCTCGGCGACTGCCAATGCAGCGGCGGCCCTGTTTTTGAATGGCAAGAGAGCTTCGAGAACGTATCCATCGCCGCATGCCTTGGCGATGCACGCGATATCGAACATGTCACGTGGCTGAAGAGAGGATCCTCGATAGTGAACCTTCTTCGCGATGATTTCGCCCGGGGTCTCAAGGTCAACTTGGATTCCACGTACTGCGACGCGGGATGTTGGATCGTTGGTCAGACTTGGAGCACAAATGAAGTCAATTTCACCGATGCCCGCGAACACGATTTTCAACGCATGCGTCCCGTCCGAAACATATTCATCTGGGTTCACCTGCAGGGTATAGCCCTGTGTTGTCGGGTTCAGATATGGGAGGACCTGCGGATCATCGACGAAAATGTCGATATCGAAGCTTTCACGATGGTTTATCTGGAGCATAAGGGCGGTGCCACCCCCGAAAGTCCAGCTATCGAGGAGTTTAAAAGAAGAGTTCGCCTGATTGATAATTGACGCAGCCTGGTCGAAAAGGCTTTCCCATTGGCTCATCAGGACAACCCTCAGGCGGCTAGGGCGAGGGGATATCCAGCTAGCTGCGAGAATTTCTGGGCAATCTCGGATGCTGTACCGTGGTCGATTTCCATCTCATCCAGAAACTGGTGCTGGAGCTCGGCTTTCACTTCGGAATAGAATGAGAATGCCGAAGCATCGAAATTCTCAACGCTCGCAAAATCCGAAATCTTCGAAGCGAGTTGCTCAGCCGAAAGGTTCGTCCCGTAAGGGGCGTTCACCGTCGACAGTACCTTAATCGCAACGCTAGACATCGTTATCACCACCAATTTTCAATTAGTTATGTAATACATACCCGCCAAAAACGCAAGAAACACAGCAGACGCAGGCATGCAACGGCAATTAATCCGGCTTATTCCAGTTCTTGTCACAAGAGCAGACGAAGCTGCGGCGTTTTTCTTCCCGGTGCATGTCTACTACACCGGGAAGAGGCATTTTGCGGCTCAGAGGCCGGCGCGCGCAAAACCGTGTTCAACGAGCCGGTCGATTACCTCAGGATAGCTGACGCCGCTTGCCGCCATCGCCTTCGCATACATGCTGATATCGGTGAACCCCGGAATGGTGTTCACCTCGTTGACCAAAAAAGCCATGTCCTCGGTCAGGAAGAAATCGACGCGCGCCATACCGTCGCAACCGAGCGCGCGGAAGGCGAGTGCTGCCGTCTCGCGGATCTTCGTCTCAACCTCTGGCGGAAGCTCTGCCGGAACCGTCAGCGCCGCGCCATCGTCATCGATATATTTCGCATCGTAGCTATAGAAGCCATGGCTTTCGGCCGGGATGATCTCACCCGGGCGAGAGACGAACAGGCCACCCTTGGCGTCCTCGAGCACGCTGCACTCGATCTCGCGGCCGCGGATGAATTCCTCGGCAAGCAGCTTGCGGTCATGCTTGAAGCCCTCCGCGAGCGCTGGCGCAAATTCCTGGTTGCCGGAAACCTTGCGCACGCCGACCGAAGACCCCTGACGCGCCGGCTTAACGAACAGCGGCAAACCCAACGCGATCTCAAGCGTGTCGAAGGACGGCACCCGATCCGCATGCACGGTAACAGCACGCGCCACCGGTAACCCCGCCGCCCGCAGCAGCTGCTTGGCGATATCCTTGTCAAGCGCTGTCGCTGAACCCAGGATGCCGCAGCCAACCAGTGGCACGCGGGCCACCTCCGCCAGTCCCTGCACGGAACCATCCTCACCGAAAATACCATGCAGAACCGGGAACAGAATATCGATCTTCCCGGCATCGCTCATCCTGCCGCCGTCGATGGCGATCATCCGCCCACGTCCGCCGGGCACCAATGCGATTTCGGTGCCGTTTGCCGGCCTGGCGAGCACGCCATTTTCGAAATGGCTGAGCAGCCACTCGCCTTCCCGCGTCACGAAGATCGGCACCGCCTCATATTTCGAGGGCTCCAGTGCCCCCACGGCATTCGTCGCCGACATGACGGAGACGTCGTGTTCGGCCGAGCGGCCGCCGAAGAGAACGGCGATGCGCAGCTTGCCGCGGGAAGATGTCATGAAAACCCCCAAAATAATCTGGTGTCTAAATAGTCTAAATAGATGTCAGAAGCCGATCGCGATGCCGCGATTGGCAAAGAAGCGGTCGAATATGGCAAGCGGTAGCAGCACATCCGCCTGGCTCGCAGCATCATGACCGGATGGATTGTGGAAACGGACCGTATCAGCCGAGGCTGCCGTCACCAGAATGAGATGCCCGCCTTTTGAGGGCGGCATGCGTTCCGGCCAGCATATGCCGCTATTGACCGAGGCGATGAAGAACGGGCGTTCAGCGAGCAGACCGGGGATGCTCTCTGTTGCGACACCCGTCATCGTTTCTGCCGAGAGCCCGAAGCGCTCGCCCACATAGGTCACGAAGGGCGCATAGATCAGTCCCTTGATCGAAGCATCCAGCTCGTTGACGACATAGCCGCCATAGGCGGTGCAGGCACGGGCGAGAGCAAGCGTCGGAAGCAGGTCGCCGCGCGCTGCCAGGATCATCTTCAGGCAGGCCATGCCGCAGACATTGACCGCCCAGCGCGCGTATTCCTCGATCGTCTCGGCACCCGATTGCCGCCAGAGCGGATCGCGCAGCAGCGCCGCAGATCCTTCGGCAAGCACGGGCAATGTCATCTCCGGTGTTTCCCACTGACTGAAATAAGGAACGACGCCTGTTGATAAGGGCATGGCAAAAATCTCCTGAGCGGTATACTCGTATACGAGGTTGCTTGGCATGATCAAGATGATTGCTGTCTCGGAGAAGGTTGGCCATGAACGATTTCGTCGCAATAAATGTTGAAACCATCCGGCCGGAGACCGTGGCGGATCGTATCGCAAGGGTTCTCAGGGAAGCGATTTCCGGTGGAGAGCTTCGCAGTGGCGTCGCGCTCCGACAAGACGAGCTGGCCGCACGATTTGGGTTCAGCCGCATGCCTGTGCGTGATGCCTTGAGGCTTCTGGAAAGCGAGGGCCTCGTAACCATTCACCCGACAAAGGGGGCCTTCGTGGCAAGAATAGATGCCAAGGAGATTGCGGAGATCTATTCCATTCGCTCGCTACTGGAGACGGAAGCCTTGCGCCTATCATATGTAGGGCTGACGACAGCCGATTTGGACAGGGCGGCAACATTTCTCGCCCAGATCGACGCTGAGAAGGATGTGGGACGTTGGGGGACGCTGAATAAGCAGTTCCACATGACACTTTACGGCGCCTGCCAAAATGAGCGGCTCATCGGCCTTATCGCTACCCACCATGATGCAGCCGACCGCTACGTACGTGTATTGCTATCCAGCTTGGACTATGAGCAGCAATCGCAGGAGGAGCACCGTGCTCTGCTAAAGGCTTGCAGAGATCGGAATATCGACGCTGCAAGTGCAATTTTGCAGCGTCATTTGCTTGAAGGAAGTCGCAAGCTCAGCACGGCCGCCCAGTCGAGCTAAGGCGGCTCGCCGGTTCAGCGTTCGAGACGGGCGAAAGTACGCTTGACTTAGGAGATTCGCTGCCGTTGAGACGGGTAACAGGTTCATTTTTTGCTCTTGATGAGAGGTGAACCGCTGACCCCCACACCGCGGAAGTAGGAATCTACCCTGACAGACCGTTGCGTTATCACGACCTCTTCGGAAGTTTCGACTTAAAACTATCTTTCGCTTCGGCTGAAAGTGGACAAAGAGTGATTTTAGCTTAACGTCGCGAACGCATCGGGCGGGCTCAAGGTGGATTAGGCGTGGGCTTCTTCAGGACATTTGATAGGCTGCATCACGGTTTTCAACCTCAGCCGGATTGTCACCAATAGGTTGGGGGCCATCGCCCGCGCGGATTATCTCATGCCAGCTGGAACGATGTAACAATGCATGTGCTTCTTTAG
>NZ_JCAHRB010000020.1:0-30763 GCF_059429395.1 Agrobacterium sp. K11
CATCAGGGCTAAATCAATCTAGCCGACTTGTCCGGTGAAATGGGGTGCACTCCACCGGGAATTTCGCTATGCCGCGTTACTTTTTCCACGTCCGAGACGCTGAAGGGCTTTCCGTGGATATGGAGGGAGCAATTCTCTCTACTGATGAGCAGGCAAGACACGAGGCCGTGCAAGCCGCGAGAGAAATGCTCTCAGAAAAAATCCTCAAGGACGAAGTCGTAGATGGCAGCTCATTTGAAGTTATTCGCGGCGACGGCCATTTGATCGCGAGAATCCCCCTTAAATCTGTTATGCGCTTTAAGTAAATTCTGCGCGTCATCACACTCGACCATATAGATTTCACACATAGACTCTTCGCTTATCGCGTGTTCTCATTTGAAGAGGAGAGAATATAGACCAAGCGGGAGGGATGAACGTATGCCTAGGGGGCTTATTTCAGAGTTGGAGCAAGCGGCGTCCGAAGTATCTAGCCTCACTCCACATCAAGTGAGAACGCTGCTGAATAGAACGATTAATATGGTCCAACGACTTCATGCGGAAGTACCGGGCGAAGCGATCAATCGTGATTTGATGAGCTATCTCCGCACCGCATCTATGGAGACTGGCCGGCTCTCCGAAGATGAGAAGGTGCACGTACTGCTTGATGCAGCAGAAGGTATACGAATGCTGTTGTCGAAGCGACCAACAAACTTAGGCGAGATGAGACAGACGAGTTACATCGGTAGCTAGAGGGGCCGAAGCCGCGCTCAGCAAACCATAACGGTTCTTAATAGCGCTATCGCGGTGTTTTGATGTTCTCGAGTCGTGCCAGACCAAACAAAAAGCCCGCCTACCTCTCGGCAAGCGGGCCAAATTAGGAAGCCCGCGTCGCGCGCGGCTTTGATTGATTTTCGACGATGCGATCCACGCGTAACGTCATCTTGTCGACGGCATCCTTCACGGCGCCGATAGCGCCCATAATCTGCTCAGTCTGTTCGCGAAGGCCGGACTTTGAGACGTAGGTTTCCGCCACATGCAGACGGTGAGCCGCGAGCTCTTCCCTCGCAAGGCACGCCATTGCCGAAGCCGCAGAGGCGGCGCCAGACGCCTCCATCTTTGCGGCACTGATCTTCGCGTCGACGTACTTCCAGAGGCCGAACAGAAAACCAAAAACCGTGATGAAGAAGGCAGCGACAGCCATGATTTCAGGGCCGGTCATGGCTTCACCCCGCAGAGCTTCTGCAGCTTCTCATTCTCGATGAGGATTTGCCGTTTTGTTTCCGGCGTGAGGCTATCCTCGAAGGAGGGCCGCACCGGTCGCGCGATGTCGCAGTAATTACCGCTTGTCGCGCATCCACTGAGTAAGACGACGATCAACATCATCGTCGCCAAGATTTTTGATTTCATGTTCGACGTCCCCAGCCTTCTTGATAGCCTTGGCATTCGCCGCAGCCTGCTCGTCCTTCGCCGCGGTGCGCCCTGCCCGCTGGCCATACAAAAAGACGCCCGCAAGGATCGCGAGCGCCGTGCCGATTGCGGCTAGGTAGCCTTTAAGCTTGGCGATGATCATCAAACCACCACCTCCTTCCCGCGCCAGCTATTCCAGCGGCGCGCGATCACATCGCGGTTGCGGTAGGCCACGTAGACGACCACGGCGACAAGCACGCCTGCGGCGATCCAGCCCCATGGGAGGCCTGCGGTGAAGGCAAGCAATCCAGAACCAGCCGCAGAGCTTGCACCTTTTGTAACCACGTCCTTGGCCGCGCCTGCGTCCCGACGAAGCTGCGCGATGGTGGCAGGACCGACGATGCCATCAGCGATAAGGTGCGGGTGTGCCTTCTGATAGGCAATAACAGCAGACTTGGTCTTTTCGCCCATCCAACCGTCGATAGCGCCGGGATTGAGGCCAGCAGTCGTGAGCAGCTCCTGCGCTTCCTTCACAACTGGATCCGGTAGCACCGGCGGTTCCGCCGTCACTTCTTTCGTCACGCCAACGCCGGTATAGATGCCCTTTTCGAATAGAAGCGCCTCTTCCTTGCGACGGCGCACGAGGCCAGGCAGTTTCTTGCCTTTCGCAGTGTTGTAGTTGCTTGCGAGATGAGCGGCGGCCTTCTGGATCTGGCCTTTGCGCCAGAGATCAGCCCACGTCCAATTCATCGCGCCGACGCCGAGATTGAACGTCACGGATGCAGCAGCGTCCAGCTCATGCTGTTTGCGATTCTTGGGCGAACCGGCAACGACGGCAGGTACGTACTCGGCAGCGAGAACAGCGTCGAGGATGACATCGCTCTGCGATGCGGTGATCTTGGTCTTACCTGGGACAAGCTTCGTGATGCCGATCTTGGCCAGTTCGCGGCGAACTGAATCGCTGCGCATCGTGAAGCCCGTACCGATCGTCGGAATACCGACAGGGTCGAGGTAGCAGGTAAGTGGATTGCCCTCGTGCAGGCGCACGAAAGCCCTCCCCTGTGTGGAGATTTTAGTGATTGGCATTTGGGAATCCTTATGGGTGCCGGTTTACGCTACCGGCGATATCTGTTGGCGGGGCCAACCTTGAATGGTATTGAGTGCAAAACGTGCGGCGGGGGCAGCTTTGGAACGGCACCAGAAAATCATATTCCTTGAGTACCTGCGGTGCTTTGCGTTTATCAGCGTGCTTTTGGGACACAAGTTTCCGGGTGGAGCAAGGATCCAGACGGGGGCACCCAACGCCTTTACTGATGCCTACAATTTCTTAATGCCGATGTTCTGGAATGGAGGAACTGGCGTCATCGTATTCTTCTTAGTTTCTGGATACGTAATCACTGCTGCAGCAGAAACCGATAATCCGGTGTCATTCTTCGTCAGGCGCGTGTTCCGTATATATCCGTTGTACATCGCTGCGGTGCTCATGCAGTTCTACTTTATGGATGGCAGTATTCCGCCTTGGCAAGCGCTTTGGCCCAGACTTTCACTCCTTGGCGATTTCACTCACACGGATAGGGTTCTTAACGGCGTAGATTGGACGCTGCGCATAGAAATTCTGTTCTACGCTGCGATGACCTTACTTTGCTTTTTTCCTGTCAGGACTAGAATGGTCGTTTTGGCGAGTTCTGTGATCCCAGCGATCCTCTTGTGTGCTTTGCTGCCAGGCTTTCCGAACTGGTCAGAGCTCACATACGATTTTCTGAACCAATCAGCACCTTTTCTCCTGCTTGGATCGATCGTTTATTTGTACGAAACAAAAAGAGTGCCGCTCTACTTTTTGGCGGTGGTCACTGCGTTGACCTACGCCAACCTGTCCTACCGTCTGTCTCTACTCGAAATCTACAACATGTGGGGAAGCGTTGCCGCAGGGTGTCTTTTCTGTCTGGCTTGGATGCTTAGAGAAAAACTGCCGCAATCGAGTTTGATTGTGTGGACCGCTGGGCTGACTTACTCGGTCTATCTGTTCCACACGTGGGGGTTCGATTACTTCTATGCGAGGATTGCTGTTGGTGAGCCCGTCCGCAGCGCCGCCACCCTATTTCTGCTTTTCGCAGCATGTTGGCTGTTGAGTGTAATTGTCGAAAAGCCTTTCACGCAAATTGGGCGACACCTATCACGAGGCAGCAAGAATCTCTTCGGCGCGCTCAGACCCAAAGAGAGAGTTAGCAATGCCAGCCAGTAACGACCACAACTCATCGTCGCTGCGATACTCAGTGGCAGCATTGAAGATGCGCTGAATACGAGAGGGCTGCGCGCCCATGACACCTTCAACCGCAGCAACCTCTGCATCCGTCATCCTCCTCCATAGGTCGGTCGGATAAATAACTTTTGCGGGCTCAGAAAAATCGGGCAGAGGTTCAAAACCTGCATCGGCGATCTCGACTGGCGTTAGGTCGCGCTCCACGCCGTTTTCGACTATCTTCATCCCCTCACCCCTTCAAGCTGAATAAACCCCGACATCGCTACGCCATTCGTGTTGACCAGTTGGATCGCGTTCTCCGCGCGAGCCATATCAAAACTGGATTTAGTCTCAAAAATTGCTTGACCGACCCCTGATGCCGTCCTGTGCCCTTTTGATAGAAAGTGGGTGAATCTCGATGAAACGTTGAACTCAAAAACCTCCGATTCAAAAACACTGAAAAAGGAAGTGCCTCCTTGAATTGAAGCGCCATTAGCAGTCGTGGAGTTCCATGTCGTTGTTGGGCCAGAAGATCGCTGAGATGTTGCAAAGCTATATGCTGCCGCTCCAGAGGCGTAAGATCCGCCATTGTCGTTACTCAATCTAAACAACACACCGCTTTCGCTCGCGTTTTCGATAGCTGCGGTTAAGCGAAGCATACGAAAAACCCCAAGGTCGGTGCGCGACCACGAGACAACACCACCAAGAGGTTCTTGCGCAATGAGTTCCCAACCACCAAGTGTCTGCCGAGCCTGAGCAGCAGTCAGAAATTTGATCGTCTTGCCAGTGGTGCCGTTGGCAGCAGCGAACTGACCATCGACGGATGATGCCGCACCAGTGACGTCACCGGTGCCCGATCCGTCTGTCCCCTTCTGAGCTAAGAGACGCCAATAGGTGTTTTCCGTCGTTGGTAACGTGGGTGGCGCCTGTCCTGCCGGAACTGAGGACTTTGCAATCCATGTGGAGCCGTTATTCAGAACGGCATCACGCGCTGCATATGTCGAGCCTGAACTGTAGTTACCAACAGGGTTAAGGCCCGCGGGGCCAGGATCGCCTTCATCACCTTTACCACCAGTGATGTAACTTGGGTCGCTCCAGTCTCCAGACGCCGCTGAGTTCTTGCTGTAGAGAGCCGCCCGTCCGTCTCCGACGTCAGAGACCAGAACCTTAAAGCCCTGCGCTTCTGAATTGTATGCGGCTCGATCAGCCAGCGTGTCGACCTGAACGTCGAATTCCACACCGTTGACCAGCGCCGCCTTATTGATCGTCCCGAATACTCCCGGGCCAATGCCGATCGGAATATCATCGGTGCCAACCGAGATTTCAGACAGGCTGTCAAGGTTGCCATTCGACAGCGAAGCCAGCAGCCGACGCATTGCCTCGACTGCTGCAATCGTTGGCGAGGTCAGTTCGACCTTGTAGGGCGCGTCTGTCTGGGCAGGACCGGGCCAGTCGTCGGCAAGCAACAGCTCTGTGTCGCTGATGATTTGCTCGATGACGATCGGGCGGCCGACGTGGATACCAAACTTGTCACCGACCTTGATCGGCGTCAGTCCGGCGACCTCCGTCATCCAACCGGTATCCGTGCCGGTCACAGTGCGAGAGCCGACAGCGACGGTAGCCGTACCGTCGCCGTACCATGTGGTGTTAGCCATTGGCGGGGTCTCCTTCGCCTTCACCGCGAGCGAGGCGCAGATCGGCTTCAAGGCCGTTGATCTTGTCGAGAAGGATTTGGTTCTCTTGTTTCTGCATCGAAAGATGCTGGGATAGCAGCAGAGTGCGCTGCTTCAAAAAGCCTTCGCGCACTTCTGCTTCATGCAAAGCGACGAGAGCGTCGACCTGCATTGTGTTGCCGGTAGTCATAGGATTTCCTCAGCGCTTAAAGGTGGATGCGATCAAAATGGTTCTATCGACCGATCCAAGGAACGGACCGCCGGATACGGTTACTCGAAACGTTGTCTGAGACTGATTGGACAAGGGGGTGTAGAGAACAATGTCGCTGCCAACGTAGCGGAATCCGCTGGCGTCATCCGTCGAGTTGAAGATGCAGAAGTTGCTCACTTCGCCACCGTTGGTGATATTTTGGGTAACAATCTGAGACTTCCCGTTGACCGTTCCGCCAGATATCAACTTGCTTACGATATCAAGGCGCACAGTCGGAGATCCTTGGCCGTGGCTCACGGTGACATCAAACGTACCAGTGTCAGTTCTCGCGTTGGCATCGACCCGCGTGATTGCGCCTGGCTCGATGTTAGAGGTGCCAACCTGAAGGTTGCCAATGTAGGCTTCCTCAATGTTGACGTTCCCGAGCACGGAGGTAAATGCCGATAGCTTGTTGACCCTGATGTCGTTGGCGTAGAGCACACCGCCCTGAACTACGAACGGCTGCTTGATCACCGACATATCGCCGCTGGCTATGACAAATTGGTCAGCGAAGCCGACCAGGCGCGTCGGGCTCAGCGGGTTTGCTGGTACATCCAACAATAGCGCCGCAGAACGATACTGACCGTCGTTGACAGCCGCCGTCACGCCATACCGAGCCGCGTATCCTGCCGGTGTGGCTAAAGCCGCCCAGGCAATATTAACGAACGCGGAGCTGCCGCCTAGTGCCGCCGTCAACGTCTCCACCTTGCCAGCGACGGCCATGGTTTCGTTGACGGCAAGCTGGATATCCTCGCGATATTCAGCGCGCGCCGCGCCCAGCTCCACGGACAGTTCTCTGGCGAGATTTCGGGTGTCTTTGTAGGCAATCGTCGCCATTTCCATCTGTGCGGCAATAAGCCCGTCGATTGCGTCCTGTGCCGTTCTGGCGCTGTCGCGAAGCCAACCGAGAGCATCACCGATACCGCTTAGATCGATATCAACATAAACATCGAGGTCGGAAAGCAGGACGTTCGGTGTAATGACAGGGATAAATCCCGACCACAAAACCGGCCTGTCGCCACCCGGTATGTAGCGGCCACGAGCTACGTAACTCTCGTTAGGCAGCAACCCTTGCGAGATGAGCATTGAGCCTACCTGCGGCTGGTCTGTGCGACCTTCCGTGACCTTTTCAAGCGATGCCTGAAGGCGGACTTCGTACTCAATGCCTATAACGTCATCGAGGCGACCATCGCTGTTGTCCCAAGTCAGTCGGATGGCAGGCCGGCGATCCTGACCAGTGCTGTCCTTAACCGTGGCTGGTTCTGCGAACCATTCAATGATCGGCTGTGGCGATGGGCGAATTACCCCGAGCTGCCCATCAACAGGAGGCTTGAAGTCTGTATCGGTACTCCAGTCGTAGTCGGCTGGATCAACCTCAGTGATGTCGACCATCACATCGAGGTTGGCGCGATCTGCAACGCCATCGAGGCGCATCAGTTTCGCGATGTAGCCGTTACGTTCGGAAGTCCACGAGAACACCGTCCCCGGTGTCGCGTAGGCCCAGAAGCGCGGAGGCAGAACAATCGTGTGCCTGCGGAAGCGTCGGGCCTCTTCGAGCGCCGACCTCATCAGCCGCTGTACCTGCTCCGCATACGGAACAAAGTTCAGATCGACATCAGCCATCAGACGGCGATTGCCGTCGATCGCTTCAAGGTCAGTCCGATAGATCGGCGGTGCAGTCTTTGATACCCAGCCGTCTTGCGGAGAAGGATAGTTCGCAGAAACACCGTTAATAGTGTCTGCCAATCCAAGGAACGGCGTGAACTCCTGCTCTTCAGTCGACAAGATATCGGCGTCGGTGAATGCGATAACCGGACCATCCGGAGCACCAGAATGCAGGTAGTAGACGCCACCAACTTCCGAAATCTTGCCTTGGCATGCGGTTAGCAGTGCCTCGACGGCCGACGTCAGCGGAGCCTCGACCTGGACTTCGCCGCCGCTTCGGTACGTGTTGACCCAGCCAGTGGATTCTAGCGTACCAGCGCGGTGCTTCTCGATCTGCGCAATCCACGCCAAAGCAGGGAGGCGGGCCGCCGCCATATTCTGCAGGCCGTAAAACCACTGGCCGTTGTAGCTGATGCCTCGCAGCAGATTGTAGATCTGCACCGCCGGCAGGAAGTCGCCGTCGCCGCCCCATGTCGCCGGATCGGCATAACGATGAGTTCCAACACCACCAACAGTGCTGTCGCGGGATGGGTCGTACAAGCGCATGCCATCTAGCACGAACTTGAACGAAGGCACTCCGGAGAACATGTTCTTCGACACGCGCGCAGTGACAATCGCGTACGAGACACCACGCCCGATGCGGTCAGGGTTCCACCACCTGTTACCGTTCGATACCGACGAGAACAGAAAGCTGTCCGCCGTCGTCTGCGTGCCATCGTAGAACTTGACCCAAAGGCTGTCAGGGTACTCGTTCACGATCTGGCCGCGCTCGGAAGCGGCGCCAAGCGTAACGCGCTCACCGTTCACCCACAACTCGACAAGGCCACGGATCGGCATGTCGGAGAGCGCAATCACCTGCGTGAGGTAGGCGTTAGGCGTGTCACCGTCCTGACCCCACGTATTGACGAACACGAGAGATCCAGCAGTCGCAGTACGACCGAGGATAAAGGAGCGCGAGATATCGCCGCCGCCTTGCAGTGTGCCGTTGATCGAGAATGTCGGATCTTTGGGCTTGCCGGTGAGCGACTGGGCGAGCAGGCTGACGCCGACGCCTACTGCAGTTTTCAGCAGGAAAGAGCCAACGACGCCGAGGCCACCAATAAAACTGGAGACAGCCGAGATCGCGCCGGATATCGCGGTCGCGATACCAGAAAAAATAGCCATCGATTTTCCTTGCGATGCGCTGCGCTAACCGCGCGCTTAGCCGCTAGAGCGGCTTCATGAAGTGTGTTTCGACAGCGCCGTACCCGCGCCGCTCGTAGAGGCTGGAAACGTCATTGGTTGCCAACGATGCCATGCCGACGGAGACGCAGCCGACTGAGCGCGCCCATGCCTCGTAGGCGTCAAGCATCTTGATTGAGCCGCGCCCGCGCGCCTCTGGCGATACGAACCAGACCGTTTCCTTGGCAATGCGGCCAGCACCGAACGGATGATCAAAAGCAGCGGCCATCAGAACGCCGTGCGCACGCTCGCCTGTGACCAGCACGCAAGCCATTGGAGAACGCATGTGCTGCTGAAACAGCTGGTCTGCGTAAGCCGCCTGAAACGGAAAGGTGAAGCCTGCGGCCTCATGGCTTTCGCGGAGGAGCGCAACAACACGGTCGCGGTCCTCGACGGTAGCAAATCGAACATCCATCAGAATATCCCGAGAAATTTCTTGCGCTTCGGCTGCGTCGCGACCTTGCCTTTCTCGGAACCCCAGAAGAACTCCCACTCGGACGAGGTGTCTGCATCGGTGTAGAATGCATCACCGGCCTGCCGCAGAACCTGCGTAGCATGGCTGCGCGTCGCCGGATTGGAGCGCGTCATCTCCTGAGTATGGCTGGCGCACACCATCGTCACACTACCCTCTTCATTTTCAGAGGGCGTGTTGATCGTGATGGTGTCGACGAAACCGACGAAACGACACTCGGCAGGCGCCACCATCTGGCGGCTATCCGGATCGAACAAGCCGCGGTAGATCTCGACGCGAGCCTGCTTACAGTCATAGAGGCGGACAAGCGTCTGAACGTGCTCGCTCACCTGCGACAGGCGGATGTTGACGTTCTGCACCGACAGGTTGGCGACGAGCGGAATGTCATCGATCTGCACCAGCGTGCCGGAGCCATACCAGTCACGAGTGACAGGCAGACCTGTGTCCGGGTGGACTACAGCCGCCGACACGTTGCCGACGTCCGACCACATGCCGTCTGTAACGGGCGCACCAGTCGCTCGATCGCGCGCAACAAACCAGAGGAAGTCACGCGCTACCAGTTGCCGCGCCCCAAGCGCAGCAAGGTTTTCTGCTGAGATGTTTCTCATTGATTTCCCGTTGGGATCTGACACCAAAAAGCCACCTCAGGTGGCCTAGACACAGACTTAAAGTTGAGCATTAATCACGCCGTCATTGGGGGATTTCATGAAGTACTTTTTTCTAGCCATTGCGGCTTTGACGCTCACCGCATGCCAGACCCAAACGCCTACGGAATGGAAAGCGCAGAGGGCCATTGAAGACGGCGCCGATCGCTACTGCCGCACCACGAAAGGGAAGGAGCAGTTTGCTACGTGTTACGAGCGAGAAGTTCGTGGCCGTAAAAAATTCTATGACGGCATCATGGCTCGTTACGCACACGTGCAACCGCGTTGAGATTTTGCTCCGGAGATTTCATGAAGTCCTTAATCGTCACGCTATCGGCCGCGTTCCTGACCGCCTGCCAACAAGGCCCAATCGTAAAATCAGAGCCGTTTGACTGGAAGAAAGCGGTCCACAGGAATGCCGAGCGCGACTGCCGCGACAAGAAGGGTTCCGATCTCTACGCGAAATGCTTTGATCGTGAAGTTGCCAAGGGCACTCGTGAATCGAAGATGATCGCCGCGCATTTCGGGGTGAAAATTCAATGACTACCTGGCCTCAATAGCCTGAAACGTAACCGTGCCGCGACCCGTCGCCATGTCGGCAGTCGTCGAGATCGAACCAGGCACGATTGCCATGATGCAGGATGGCTTTGCCAACGTTGCGGCAACAGGCGCCACCACACCGGGCCACAGATGAGGGCGCACTTCAAACTGCGTCGTCACGCCACCGCCGCTAGCAGTCACTGACTCCATGACCATATGCAGGTCTTTGTCGCCTATCTGGATGTAATCGCCGACCGTGACTTTGTAGCCAGCGGGCAAGCCCGAGAGTGAAATAGCCTTGCGGTTCGATGCAATGGTTGCCACCTGGGCAACGCCGTTGAAAGCACCGCCGGTGGGCCAACTGGCGTTCGGATAGGCAACCGGGAAGCAACGCGATTTCGGGAATGCGCGGAAGGTTTTGAGCCCGTTTTCCAAGCTGGTGAGCCTGGCACGCCAGTAGTCCAACTCATTCGGCTTCATCGTGCGCGATTGCGCCGTCATCTGCCAGAGCGGAGAGCCAAGGTCTTTGACGACCGTCTGGCCGCCGGCTGTTCGGGACTGCTCCTGCCGCCAAAGCAACTGAAATTCAGTCGTCCAGCCTGGGAACTCATCGAAGAAGGAAGTTGGGAGCGGGTATGTGATTGTCATTGTGAATTCCGCCTCTTGCGGGGACTCGACTCCCGATTGCGTCCGTGTTTTTTTGCGGTGGGGTAGTATGCTCGGCTAGCGATAATGGGGGAGGAAATGAAGAGCACAACGATCATGATCGCCGCGGCAATGCTGCCAACGGCGCTAACAGCCGCACCCGAAAAAGATTACAGACAAGCCGCCGAGCAACTTGGAGTGATCGTGGCCGCTGAAAGCTTCTGCGGTTTCAAATACAACCACAACAAGCTCTCGGGTTATCTCTTCAGTATCGCACCACCCGATGAACGGGGCACCTTGAGATTCGGATCAGCATTCCGATCGAGTGTACTTCGCACGGGAGAACAGCAAACTAAAATGAATGCAGGCGCTAAGGCAGTCCATTGTGGCGAGGTCAAGAGATCCGCCAAAGCACTAAAATTCTTTAGTTAGACCATTCTACCGCCCGCCTTCCGCTGCGTCGCCCTACCCCAACTTCACGTTTCGTTTTTGAGCCGATCGCACAGCCGCCTCGACGCGGCCCTGCATTTCGGCGCCCTGCTTTGCGACTACCCTCTCAAGTCGGGCCACAGCCTCAGCATCAGCCCCGCGCGCGTCAATGACAGGAGCGTAGTTGACCTTTACGGCATTGTCGTTTGCCGGGCGCAGCGACGGGATTGACGGAACCGAAATCCCGACAGGGCCACCGTTGGCGTAGCCTTTGAGATTGCGCCGCATTGCCTCCATCGCGGCGGGGCCGCCGGCAGCTTGAACCGCAGCCTTGTCAAAGACGTACTCGCCTTTATGAACGACGCCCGCCGGCTGGTATTTGCCACCGTCGCCGGTATAGCCGCCATCGGAGAAGCCGGGTCTTGCGGTAGGAACCGGCCCCGTCATCGGAAGAGAAGCAAACCCGCCGCCACCAAACAGGCCGAGGAAGCTACTCAGGAGGCCGCCACTGCCGCCAGCTGCACTGTTTACCTTGAACAAGCTGGCGAGCACGTCGTCGAGTAGTGCGTCGCCGATCCGACTGAGTGCGCCCGCGAAAGCATCAGCTGCGCTCTCACCCTGAATGAGGTCATCAATGAAGCCGCGCGTCGCGCCCTTAGCAACGTTGTTCCATTCGCTGAGTTTTTGCTGTTGCTCCTGAGCCTGCCTTAGCGCCTCAGACTGACGAGCATATGCCGCAGATTCCTGCTCGATTGCGGCAATCTTGTCGGGCGAAAGCGTGATGCTTTCCAGATCCTTCTCGCCCTTCTTGCGGGCCTCTTCTCGAAGGTCGGCGAGTGCCTTCTGCTCTAGGTCAAGAGCAGTGCGGCGCTTGGTCTGAGCCTCGTTAGACAGGCCTATTAGGCTCATCTCCTGGCGAAGCGCTTCGGTTCGATCGCGAACTGCCTGAAGGTCTTCCGCGAAGCGATCGGATGCAGTCTTTGTCGGCGCCCTCGCCCGCTTTGGTGTACCGAACCCTCTATTTTTGTCCGTATCCAGGTCAGATGGGCGTCGATCTGGTGTCGGGCCGTTATCCGGTAGGGGAAACTGAGTTCCTTGGATTGTGGCATCTGCGCCGAATTGTGAATCCTGCTGGCCTGCTCCGCGCCACGTCCTCGGATCATTGATCCTGGAGGTTGCTACAGACGTTGCGTCGTTGACTTTCTGGACGCTGTCAGCGGCCGACAGCGCAGCTGCCGATAGCGTGGAAAAGTATTTGGCGAACTCAGTGAGTGCAGGAATGCCGGTGCTGTTTATGGCCGCACTGAGGGCCGACTGCACACGGTCCACATCTTCAGTCTGCGCCTTGCCTTCTTCGGCAGCCTTCGCAAAGTCATTGAATGCTGACTGGAGGTTCTTGATAACGTCAGCTTCTTCACCTGCAGACTGAAGTTGCGAGACCAGATCAGCAATGGTGGCGCGTGTACTCTCGACCTCTTTGCGGACGTCAGCGAGCGTGTTGGTATTTACAATGTCAGCGCCCTTGGTGAGGTCGGCGTTGTCCTGCGCACGCTTCAACTGATCAGCGTAATCGCGCAAGGCAGGAACCGCATCGCCCCACCGCTCGGCTACGGCAGCAATCAGCGCAGCCTGCTCCTTGAGCACCTCGGCGGACTTATCGCCTTCATTCATTATGGTGGAGAAGTACTGAAATGCCGCCGTGCCCGCGGCAATGACACCGATTGTCACCAGAGACAGCGGAGAGATAACGGAAGAGAATGCGGCTGCAAGACCTTGTCCGACACCCTGCCCGCTGTCTTTAATCTGCTGTAGGACGGCCGAAAGCTGCGTGCCTTGCTGCAAAGCGATCTGGATAGGCGACATGCCCATCGCTGCCGTCACGCCGATGTCCTGAAACTGGGCTGCGATGTTCGCCGTGTTGAAGCTGTTGCCGCTACTCGTTGTAACTGTTGCCTTCAGTGCGGCGTTACGGCCCTTGATGGCTGCAGTCGACGCAAGGGCGGCCTGTCGCTCTCGCTGAATTGCCGACGCCATCTCATTAGCAGAAATGGCGCCGGCAGCATGTGCCTGCCGGATCTCGGCGACGGCGCTCTTATAATTCGAAATGGTAGCGAACAACGGGCTGTATTTGGCGCGGAGGCGATCAAGCTCTTTCTGCTGATCAGCGAGAACCCCGTTCCATTCTTTTGCTGCCGTCGTCCCAATACCCACCATACTGTTGATGCGATCCTGCATCGACGTGGTGAGCGAATTGTTGATCGACTTCCCAGTCGCGGCAAAACGTTTCTCAATGCCACTGGATGCCGCGCCCACGTCCGACACCAGCCTGTTTAGCGCACGCTTTACGGTTGCAAGGTCGGTGCTGATTGAGATAATCAGATCATCATTATTATTACCGGCCAAGTCGGTGTCCTAACGTGAAAAGGCCCGCCATTAGCGAGCCAAAGAGGATGGATATGCCCAAGTGCAAACGGTGCGGGTCGGACTATTATCTGGGCGGTAAGGACGGCCACTGCGTTGATTGCGAGGAAGCGGTCGCGAAGAGCGACGGCGACGCCAAAAAGCAGTCGATCATCATGACGACTTCGATTGACGTGCCTAACCGTGAGGTTGAGAGCGTCATATCGATAGTCGCGTCGGAAGCCGCCTTGGGCATGAGCATTTTCAAAGACGTGGCCAATAATTGGCGGGACTTTGTGGGTGGTCGGGCAAACGCTTCCCAAGCCTCACTAAAGGAGGCACGTCTCGCATGTTTGGATGGCCTTAGGTCAGAAGCCTTTGATGTCGGAGCGGACGCCGTAATCTCTGTTGACCTGGATTACAATCAACTGACGACCGGCGGCACCGGAGGCATACTCTTTGTCGCGGCGACGGGTACGGCTGTTAAGCTAAAGCCAGCATAATATCTTTGGGGGTACCATGAAAATAGCGATGGCAATGGCGGCCTCAATGGCCGCAGTCCTTACGGGCTGCACCAAAATGGAGCAGTACTATCCAAACGGGCAAGTCGTCGAGATTGACGGCATCGAATTCTCAGTCTCTCCTATGGGCAACAAGGCTGGCTCCTACAAGGCGATGCCGAACAATCCGAAAGACCAGTCATTCCTGATGCTCGATCCGATGGTTTGGGTTCGGAACACTAAAGCGATCGAAAAGGCTACCGGATGCAGCGTCTACCGCGAAAGCGTGAAGAATCATGAGAACACGACCTTCGCCGCGGTAGACTGCTCAGCTAAGCCGAACCCGGCTTAGCCTAACCACCATACTTCTTGATCAATTCATCCATTTCTTCGTCAGACGGCGGCGCCACGGACTTTTTGGAGCCGTTTGCTTCGGCCTTGCCTTTCACCGCGAGGGTGAACTCGGTCAAGCTGGACTTCCAGAATATTCCTGGTGGCCAACCAAGGCCGCCGAATGCGATCTTTTGCCAGTCGCGCCAAGGGAATGGTTCTTCTACGCCGCCTTTAGAGCGGCTTCCCCGTTTCCCTCGTCTTCCTCATCAAAATGATGGGACAACGCCTCAGAGATCGCTTTGGCAACAGCGCCAAAGTGCTTCAGCTTCAATGCACTGATGGCTTTCACCTTGTCGCCCCGCACGGTAAGCAGATCGAGAGCGGCCACGGTAGCAGCCGGCTCGACGCCCGACAGGCGAAGGAACAAATCGGACATACTTTTGCACGACAGGCGCGATGACACGGCAGCAAGGCCACCCATCTCAGCGACAATGACTAGCGGCTCCTTGCCGACCCACAGGCCGACCTCCCCCCGAGCTCCGTTTACTTCCAACGGAAAAGGTTTTTCAGCATCAGCCAAATTACACCTCCGCGACGAATGCAAGAACACCAGCAGCAACGAACGTCGCGGTGAATTCCATATTGCCTTCCATTTCGCCGCTGAACTCGAATTCAGAAACGAACCAAGGGCCGGTGTAAGTTCCAAGACCGGGAACTATTACCTTGGCGTTGAACTTAGTGGCGTCGTTGACGTGGGTCATGAACGCTGTGTTGGAGGCGCTCTTCACGAACTTGCCGGAGCCGGAGAACGTGCGGTTCTTGATGCCCGGCTCTGCTGTTTTCTGCGGCGTGTTCTCTGGATTGACGCAATCCGTAATGGTCGTGTCGACTTCGTTTGCGGACATATTGAAGCTGCGGGTCGTCAAACCGCACAGATTCGAAAAGACTTCGGGAGTTTCGCCGTCACCAATCTGGATGAGCAGCGTACGACCAATCTGTTGACCGTCGGCCATGAGTAAACCTCAAAATTTAGGGGTTGATGGCCAATCAGGCCGGTGTCTCGACGCGCGCGACAAATTCGACGACGCCATGCGTCGTAACTTCATCCGGGTCTTTGAAATGACGGGTGTCTTGCCGCGTAATCGATATCAATCGATGTGAGGGCAGCACTAAGGGTGCTTCATCCAACGCCTCGACGACCTCGTGAATGATTTCCTTCAGCTCCTTAAAGCCTCCGGAATATTGCGACCAAACGTGGATCGTCACGTAGATGAGGTTCGACTTCAGACAGCCGACGTCATCTCTAATCACTTGGCTTTCGCCGTATTCGACGTATGGAAACGCAGCATTGGTCGGCGGGCGGTCGTAAATGCGCTGTGCGACAATGGCCGTTAGCGATGAACGTGCCTTCAGCCTTGCGACGATGGCGCCCTGTAGCTCAAGATCGGGACTAGCCATTAGTTCTTCATGGCCTCCCTCACTCCGCGCGATATGGCATCGCTAATCTTCTTTTTGGCCTTGGCTTTCATCGATCGCCATGTCGGAAAGACGTGTGGCTGCGCCCTTGTGCCGGGATGCATCCTTGCGCCGTCGCGCTGCTTCCTGCCCGCAACAGTGCCGCCGCCTTTGGCGACATTGTGCGGCCGCGTGCCAAATTCCAAAAAGTGCCAAATCCATGCGGCGAAAACTCCAGTGGCATCCGGATCCTTGCTGGCTGTTGCTCCGACGAGGGCCTTTGCGCTCGGCCTGTCAGAAATCTTGCCGCCCTGTATCGAGGCAGCATAGTCGCCAGCCGTTGCGCTGTTACTTATCGGCGCCCGGTCGGAGATTTTGTCGGCGGCTTCGGTAGCGATCTGAAGTTTCGCTTCGGCGGCGTACTTGTTGGCGAGCGGAGCTACCTGATTGAGCTTTTTCGTCAGCGCCTCGCGGCCCAGAACCTTTGCTTTAATCACGAAGCCTCCCCTTGCACCACAAGCAGCTCGATCCACTGGTTGCGCTCGTCGATGTTGACCGCAGCCTTGATGGCGTAGACCGCGCCTGACCGCTTATTCCGCGCCCGCCAAGCTGGCGTGATAGTACGCGTGCGTTCGTTGCTGCGGACGGTCATGGTGTAGGGCTGCAAGCCCTGAAGGCGGCTTGCAATCACAGGCTCGCTGCCGACGCGCGGCTCAAGACGTGCTGGCTCTACGAATTGCTCCGCGAATCCGACGACCACGCCACCATACCCATCGCCACCCTCGACCTCGGCCTCAAAGCCGATGCGCTCACTCAGCGAGCCTGCGCCCGCCCTCTTGCGTTTTGGCATTCGGTCGATCCTTGGTGGGTTCAGCAGCCTTAGCAGCTATTGCAGCCGCTGCGCACTTGCGTGTGACGTTGTAGAGGCCAGCCTTGTAGGCGATGGTGAAGCATGGCTGGCGCCAGTCGAACGGTTCATGGAATCGGAGCCACATAGTCGTCCGCCACTGTTCGCCAGACACGCCACGGAGCCAGAAGCATCCGTACCGCTCGCGGAAGAACCGCGTCGCCCGCTGCCTTCGGGTCAGGCTCGCGCACCTCGTAGAGATCGCCGGTCACGAGAAGGATCGCCGACACGATTGCGGGCGTTGCAGCGATGCCGTCGGCGGCCGTGGGTGTTTCGCCTGCGGCTACGACTTCGCGATCAAGATGCTGCGTAACAATGCTCTCAGCGGCGTCGCGATAGAGGCCGATCTCCACATCTTCATCTTCATGAAAGACACGGAGATGCTTTTTGACGGTTTCGAGATCGACGATGGCCATATCAGGCCGCCACTACTGCGGCAGTCGGCGCGCTTGTGACAGGCACGCTGCCCTTGTCATTCGTGGCGGTTACGCGAACCGTGATGGCCTTGCCGACGTCACTCACGACCGGAACATAGGTCGCCGCCGTCGCTCCAGCGATTGCGACGCCCGCCGCGAACCACTGCCGTGCATAGGTCGGCGAGCCGGACCACGTGCCGGCGGTAGACGTTAGCGTCTGTCCAACCTGCGCCGTGCCCGTAATTGCAGGCGCGATAGAATTCACCGGCGAGCCGATACCGTTGACGATACCGGCGCCGATATAGGATGCGACCCTGCGCTTACGAACCTTCGTTGACAGCATCGGGTTTGTCCTTCTTCTTCGTCGATCGAGCAGACGAGATCACCGGCTTGTCAGCGGCTTCATCCTCGGCGTCGTCTTCAACAGAGGCGTCAGCCTTAACCTCGCCGATGATGTCGACCAGGCCCAGCTCATCGAGCTGCTTCGCCTCGCCCGCCTCGACCTTGAATGGATCGCTCTTTTTGGTCTTCAGTTCTTTGCCAACGGCGAACGTGCGCTTGGCTTTCACTTCTAGAAAATTAGTCATGTTCACTCCCTTTCAAGGAAGGGGAGCCGAAGCTCCCCTCAGATCAATCAGGCGCCTTCGACATCGCCAGTCACGAAGGACTCGGGGCGATAGACTGCGAACGCCAAACGCTCTTCAGCGCGGATGGTGAACATGTTCTTCTCGAAGTCGTCGACGTTCTCGCTGGACAGCAGCACTTCGATTTCCATGCGGTCAAAGATCTGGGCTGCGAAGCTGAACGCGCCGGTGAGGAACTCGCCTGCGGCCATCGCCTGCGTCGAAACAACCGGCAGGTTCCAGAGCGTCGGAGTGAGCGAGCCCTGCGGGTTGCCGATGATGTAGTTGCCGCCGGCGTCCTTGGTCAGCTCAATCTTCGCCCAGTCGATCGGGTTCAGAACGAACGCGGTTGCCGGATATTCAGCGAGAACGACCTGCAGAACAGCCAGACGAAGACGGTCGATGCCAGTTTCGTCTGCGGCAGCGAATGCCGGATTGAACGCGGTAGCCTGCGGAACCAGACCGTGGATGTTCTGGCCGGTGCCAGAGCCATTCAGCAGCTGATTTTCTTCGGCGAAACGGAGACCGTAGCGAGCGCGGCCGTCGATGTAGGAGCGAAGCGCTGGCGCGTCGTCCAGGATCTGGCGGGAGGCCTTAAACAGGTGCGCGATCGTACGAACCGGCGCGGACGTCATGTCGAACGTCAGATCCGAATAAGGCTTAGCAGTCGTTTCAGCGACCGGTGCAGCGTTGTTCGTGTAGCCGGTTTCCTTGACGTATTCGATCGAGCTCGAAGCAGTCTGGCCGGGCAAAACCAGGTCGCGGATCGTCAGCTGGCGCTCAGGCAGACCAAAGATGCCAGGAACACGCGCGCCGGGAACCAGAGACGTACCCTGAGAGCGGCCGGCGCCGACGGTGGTATTGGCAGAAGTGATGGCAGCGCGGTCGGCCTTCACGCGGATTGAGCCGCGGGATGCGCCAGTGAGCATGCCGGCCTTGAACTCGGCAGAATCGATGACGAGGTCACCGAGCGACTTCTGCTCGTTTTCGCCGATCTCGTTTTCTCGAGCGGCGCGCTTCTCCATCTCGCCGAGGCGGGTCGTAACGTCGCCAAGTTCAGACAGAGCCTTGTCAGTCTTTTCCTTCAGCTCCGCCGAAACTTCGCCGTTGGCGGCAAGCTTCGTGGTAAAGTCGATTGCAAGATTGCCAACCTGCTCCTTGATGGACGCAAGCGAAGTACCGAGCTCGCCGATCTTATCGGCAAGTTGATTATCAGCCATAAGTGGCTCCTTTTATCGAATGAGTGGTGATTTTGCTTCGGCGATGAGCCGTTCAATGGCTGCCAAAGCAGCAGCATCCGTCTCGACGTCAGGAGCCCCCTGACCATCTTTGAGGTAGAGCCGAGCGGCCCGCTCTGCCTCAGAGCCCGATAACCCCATCAGTCCCCTGATGCCGTTCTCGAACTCGCGTTTTGTGATTTGCTCGCCGGCGGACATCTTTGCGACCAGCGTCTGTGCGGCCTCAGCCTTCGCAGCGTTTGCGGCCTTGATGCGCTTTACCGGCGCAGGTTCCGTGTCCGCGCCGTAGCGGGCCAAGGTCTCGTCAAGCGTCGCAACACGGTCGACCATGCCGCGGTCCATGAGGGCTTCTGCGTAAAACACGCGCCCCTGACCGTAGCCGTCCTCAACCTTGCTGACCGTCACACCGCGCCCTTCAGCAACGGCTGCAACAAACCGATTGTACGAGCGATTCACACCGTCCTGCACGTGGGCCAGCGTGTCCTTGCCGAGCGGCTCGGTCTCGTTACCCTCAACCTTGTGCTTGCCGGCTGAAATGTACGTGCGTTTGATGCCACGCTGCTCAAGAGCTGCGGACAGGTCATCATGGGCGGTATAAACGCCGATCGAACCGGCGCGGCCAGATGGAGTGACGACAATTTCGTCGGTCGACGCCGCGATCCAGTAAGCCGCGCTTGCAGCCAGGCTGTTGACCTGAGCAATGATCGGCTTCTCGCCGCCGCGAAGCTTGCGGATTTCGGTCGCGAGCTCGTCAGTGCCGGGCACCGTGCCGCCGGGGCTGTCGATGTCGAGCACGACAGCCTTGATATCCTCGTTCGAAAGCGCTTTGTGCAGCGCTTTCTTGATACCGGCGTATGAAGTGCCGCCGCTCATCGCGGAAAACAGGTCCATTTTATCGGCCAGAACCCCATAAACCGGGATTATGGCGACGCTGCCGCTATTTTCAGCAATTTCCTTGGCTCGCGCGTCGTCGATCGAGGCAGCGAACTCGGACGAAAACAGCTTCTCACCTTCGGCCCGCGCCACCAAAACATCAGCCAAAACGCCCAGTTTTTCGCGCTGAATAGCCCAAGGCTCGGCCAAAAAGGCCGAAATCAGGTGTTCAAACTTCATGATTTTCCCTTATGCAGCGCGCGCTGCTGGCGTTGGCGCCGGAGTTTCGGTCTTCCCAAGCGTATCGAGGCGCGTCATCGTGCCATTCACGATGGCCTTGTTGCCGCCGTCCACTGGCGCCTTGTCTTCGTAAGAGCGAGCCTCATCGACGAGGTAGATGCCGTTCGTGACCATCTTCGACAGGAATTCTGCCCGCGCCGTGCTGTCGCCGCGCAAGAGTTCTTCCATGTTGAATTTCACCTTCATGGTCTTCCTGGTCTTTGCGTCCAGCAAGTCACGATAAATTGCCGCTTCGATGCGCTTGAGCATCGGCCGCATGCAAGTTTTGGTGAATTGGAGGATCAGCTGCTCGATGCCGCTGCCCCAGGTCGTGGTGCCATTTGCCGCGTGACCAATCATCACGGGAGGAACGCCGAAAATGCGGCAGATCTGCTCGACGCTGTACTGCCTCGCCTCAAGGAATTGAGCATCCTTTGGGTTGATCGACATCGGGTACGGCTTGAAGCCAGCCTCCAATACCGTCACCCCACCAGCCTTCTCGGCACCGGCGAATTGCGTCAGCGTGTCGGATATCTGCTTGCGCTGCTCAGGCTTCAGGATCTGATCCGAGCTAACGATGAGCGAAGAAAGCAGGCCGTTCTTGAACATGCGACCGGCGACCTTCTCGCCTGCCAATGCACTCCCGACCGTATTGCGCACCACGCCGATCGGCGACATGCCGCGATCACAGCCAGGCAAACGGACGCCGCGGACGTGAAACATCTTGCCTTCTGGCACTCGGCGCTTTTTGCCGTCTTCCGTCACCTCGTAGTAGCGCGTGTTCCGCCCATCTTTGGAGCGACACACATCCACGTTCAAAGGGTGAAGCGGATTAAGTGCAACGAGGCGCTCGCCGTTCATCTTCTTTTCGGCGAAGAAATTGCCGTCGAGCAGCAGGCACATCGCCGCCATCGACCAGAACTCTGGCGCAGTGTCGTCCATGTTCGGCATGTCGTGCAGAAGCTCGTATAGCGGAGCGTTCTTGTCGACAGTCACGCCGTCCTCGCCGTAAACGATGCAAGGAAGGGTACCGGCCGCGTTCTGCACGAGGTTGACGCATGCCCAAACGGCATCAAGCGAAAGAGCGCTCTCAATCGTGACTGTCTCCCCGGACGTGGTGCCAAGGCCAAAGAAGCCTCGCCAGAACTCGCCATCGGTGAGCTTGATAGGCCTTCCGACCCATCTCTCAAAAAAGCCCATCAGGCCTCACCACTAGGTTGCCCGTCACCAGGTGACAGAGATGATATTGTTGACGAAGTCGTCCAAGTCGCCGCTATCGCCGACCTCGTAGGTTCCGGCCATCGCCGTTGCCATTGCCAAGGCGACTGCGCCGTCGATGCGGCGTTCGCGGTTGTGTTTGACGAGCTTTCGATTGCCGGCAGGATCCGCTTTGATGGTGGCATTCATCATGCACATCGTCAGCACAGGATGATCGCCGTGGGCAAGGTTGCCGTTGAGGATGATGCTTTCGAGCTCGCGGAGAGCCGGCGACATCGACTGGAAGCCCTGCCCGAAAGGCTGGAATACTGCGTCGTCGCCCTCAAGCTGATCGTCGGTGAAGCCAGCCTTTTGCAGCCATGGCTTCAGATGTCGGAAGTTCCACCGGTCGAACGCAATCTTGCGGATGTCCATCTCTTCGAACTGGTCGCGCAAGTGATGCGCAACGAACTCGTAGTCGACGGTTTTGCCCGGAGCAGCTTCGAGGTGGCCGTCCTTGTGCCAGATGTCATACGGCACCCGGTCGGCCTTGGCTTTGGCTCGGATGCCGTCTCCCGGCAACCAGAACGTCGGCTTCACATGCCAGACGGTCATACCCTCCTGCTCTTTCGGCGCCATGAGCACCAGAGCAGTCAAGTCGCTCACCTCAGAAAGGTCGAGCCCACCAAACACAGGAAGACCAGCGAAGTCCACAACTCGAGCGTTACACGCTCGCCAAATAGCCGGAGACACAAACGGTGCATTGGCATCAATCCTTTGGTTGAGATGGAGCCAACGGAAGCTGGCCTCCTCAGTCGGCATACGTTCCGCGCGCTCAGCGTCATCGCGAACCGATGAAACGGACTTGAACTTGCCAAGCGCAGGGTTCGCGGCCTGCCACGCTTCCTCGTCGAGGACGTCGCAATCAGCCGGAGCCGTGTAAAGGTGCGAAACCGTTCGAGGTGCTTTTGATGTCTCGGCATCATCCAGCCATCGCGAAAATAGGTCGCCATCAGTCGCTGCCTGCGTCGAGATAGCGAAGATCATCGCTTTGTCGCCGTAGGCGCCTTGCGATGTCACGATCGCTTCGACGAAGTCGTCGTGCGGGCCTTTGATCTGGCCAACCTCGTCGAGGATGGCAACCAGCGGCGAACCACCGTGCGCGCTCTTGGCTTCCGCCGAACTGGCGCGGTAGACGACGTTCTTGCGCAAGCCGACAATCATCTTGCCGGACGGGACGATGCGATACAGCCCTTTCAGGCGCGGCGACATCATCAGCATCTTACTGGCGTAGTTGAAGACTTCCGCAGCCTGGTCGCGAGAACGAGCGCCCGACATGATGCGGCTGTTCGGAAACGCCTCAGGGCCAATCACGTGACCGAGCAAGAGGCAGGCGATGGTGGCCGTCTTGGAGTTCTTACGTGCGATCGAGAGGTATGCTCGCGACGTGCCGTTCGGGTTGTCATAGACTGACAGGATGAAGGCCACCTGGAAGTCCAGCAGCCTTATCGGCTGCCCGACGAGCGCGCCCTCTGGCACGACCAAATATTCTTCGATGAAGCGGCACATCTTCTCGCCGCGGGTGAGCTCCGACGTCGGCAGTCCGCGCCAGTCGCGCAGAACCGGGATCGGGCCGCACTTGATGGCGCCGACCACGGCCTCAGAAAGCATTCACAACCTCGATTAGGCTAGGAGTTCGTCATCCACGCTCGCGCCTGCCTCGATCTCCTTGGCTTGGTCTCGCCGCTTGGCCGCGTCCCTCGCCTCGCCTTGTACGGCGCGCGCATGCAGCGCCAGTGATCGGCGAAACGAAAGGATGGAAGAAGCGTGCATCTGGACCACGGATTTCCGTGGGTTGGCTACGGGCGTCCCTTTTTCAGTGACTGCGACCGATCCCTCAGTGCGAAGCAGGTCTTGCTCCCTCACTAGGTCTGCCATCGTGCGGGCAAGCATCGCGGCAATTTCAAGCTGGTGCGCCGACCAATCGGCGCGGGCATATTCGGCAATGACATTCTTGAAAAATGGGACGTCGCCGTCGTCGAGCGGCACGTTTTCAGGAAACTGGATATCCTCAGAAGCCGCAGAGGCAATCCTCACGGCCTCATCAACGCTGTCGACACGGCTTTTCTTCTCAGACATGCGGAATCCCCTCGCGCACGCGCGCTTGCGCACGCGCTAGGCAAAAATCTGTGTTTGCATTTGAATTGCGTTACCCCGGCGGTCCTTGGGCGGGCGTCGGTCGACTTTGCGACCACCCCCTACCCACCGACCTCCACCGGATATCCATCCACACCAATCACCACAGCCTGCTGCCCTCGCTCGATGCGAGCCTTCAGCTTGTCATGGCATGGAGCGCACAACGATTGCAGGTTGTTCGGGTCGTAGAACAAAGCTTCGTCGCCCTTATGTGGCTTGATGTGGTCGCACGTAGTTGCCTCGGTGACATCCTCGACAGCCAGGCAGAACCGGCATAGCGGCTCGGCAGCAAGCTGCGCCTCACGTAAGCGCTGCCATCGTGCCGTCTTGTACATGCGACGGTAGAGCGCGGCTTCCGCTGAGCGGCCGTAGGGTTTGGGCATTGGTGTTGCCTTGATTTCCTTAGAATAGGAATCCGGACTGCTTTGATACTGAGACGATCTCAGCCTTGACGACGGTATAGTCACGGCGCGTCAACTTCACGTGCGCAGTGACCTGATTATTATCGTCCTTCTCGAAGACAGCTTCTTGCAAAATCGCCATCTCATCTTGTTTGACTAATGCATCTCTGACAGAAGCAAAGTACTTCTCTCCGCTCTCAGCATCCTCCAGACGAAAACGGAAACCGTACTTAGGTGTGGAATCTACGCCTAGTACCTTGAACGTGCCGACGTACTCCTCCTCATCATCTTCCGCTTTCGCAGCTTTTACGATGCTGTCAGCAACTTCAGGCGGCACGATCCGCCCGCCAATTTTAGCCTTGTCGCTTCGAGCCGCAGCTTTCATCATGCTGACGCGGCTCTTGTCCACCGCGTCGTTTATTTCCGCAATGACTGGTACCTTTTGCTGAGCCTGTGAAATAAGCTTCCATCGATCAAGGTCGACCTGGCTTGCGAACTTCTGTGCCTCCAAGAGGTCGCGCTGCTTCCCTGCCTCCGTCGCCTCCGTCGCCGCTTTGGATCGATGCTCCAACCAGGCTCTCCAAGCAGATGTACCCGCCCAAAGCAGCAACGCAGAAAGCGCGATTATCAGTATGTACTCGGGGGGCAAGATTCCCACCATCTCTCCAACAAAGTGCTTTGCTATTTCTGTTAAGTCGATCTCGAGACCGGTCGAGCCAGGATAAACGTACGTTTGAATCTCGTATGCATCTCTCTCTTCCTGAGAGATGTTGTGCAAACTGCTTTTCTGCTCAATTGCAAGCAGCTTAGTCCTCAAGATTGCATCTTGCAAATCGAGAAGCGCTCGCATCATCGGCGGCGTCAGCACCGCCTCTTTGTCACCTATCCAGAATTTAGCGCTGAATTTGGCCCAATCACCGACCTCTAGGTCGCCCTGCCGACGAGATATTCCTTTTTCAAGAACCGCCTGAAGGGTATTCCAAGCGGCTGCCTCAGTTCGAACGGAAACAGTATTTGCTTGTCGCGCCACCAAACCACCCCTTTGTGATTGAGTGAGAGTGGCGAGAAAATATTAAAAAAACAACCACGGCGTTAGTCGATTGCCGACTTATCCATCGCAGAAAACAAAAGCGGCCCGCTCAACCACTTAAGGGAACGGGCCGCATGAACCCACGCTGCGGAGGAGAACGCGCATGGGATTGGGAAGCAGGCCGCATTGTGCGGTTTGGTTATCAGGGCTTACGCGTCCACGGCCTGTCCTGCTGATTGGTTGCGGAGGTGAGATTTGAACTCACGGCCTCCAGCTTATGAGGCTGGCGAGCTACCGGGCTGCTCTACTCCACGTGATAGTTACCCGCTGCGTTCAGCGGCTGCACCGAATGCAGCATGACGGCGGGGCGGTCGTAACCGCAAAGGGGCGAAGGTATCTTTCGATACCCTCTCAACCCTCGGGGATTTCAATGCGCGTGGCGGTCCCTATGCTGCGCGGTTACGAAAACGAGCTAGCGCTAACTCTGCTAGTCGTTCCTCTCGTTTATCGATCTCCTGCCATTTCACGCTGATGGTGCCGATTGCCATTCCCACCAATGCGCGACCAGCTACAGCTGGCTTGGCTCCCTCTCCTTTCGCTCGACCGATCTCAGAATAGCTTTGCCCTCCAAGAACGGCATCTTCGAACGGCTCGACCAAAGGCCCCATTGCGTATCGAAGTTCTGCCAAGATCGGTTTTGCATCGATGTGTTCGTTCAGAATTTCATCGGTGATCTTCACGTGCAGGCTTTCGGTTTTAATGACACTGCCTGATGCGGTGTTGTCATTGGCAGCAACAACCGTCCTACGTGGTGGTATGGCGTGCGACCCTTTGCTTTTTTTGACCTTGGTCGAGACCTTGATCTCTCCGTCTGGCACGTCCTTCCAGTCCGACGCTGCTGCCCTGTCAATGTCCGCTTCTGGTGTGAGGCGTTTAGTTTCCCTGACCACCTCGCCGCCGTCGGCCTTGCTGTAGTCCAACCCTTTCAACGGCTCAGCCTCACAGAGCGCTACAAGCCGGCGATATCGAAGGACGACAGCTACAAGATCCTCCCGCTCATCGCGGCGAAGTGCCTCAAGCAACGGAAAGTCCTCGCCGCGGCTCTGAACACAAGAGGGATCACCAATCGACTGTCGCTTCACAATCACCCTCCGAACCTTCGCCATTTTCCTCGCCTCATCCGCCGCCTTGGTTTTTGCCCTATGCCTATCTGCGGCACGCTCTTCTGCGCTTGGTAGAGCCCTAGGTGCGTCTCTGGTCTTCTTCTCCTCGATTGGCTCCCACTTGCCATCTACTTTTCGGAAGCGTGTGTTCGTTCGGTATGGGTGCCGCTGGTCGCCGGTGAATGCTACCCTGCCAGTGGCGTCGATGATCTGGTCTTCTTGTTGGCTCATCAGACGATCCTCTTGCTGTAATCGGGAATTACTTTCACTTCTGGACCGATCGGCAGTTCTCTTATTGCCTCGCTGAGGGCTGTTGGCTCTTCGTCTTTCCCTTCGGCCATCCTCGCGCAGCACTCTCTGACGAACTCACGCTGTCGGCACGCTAGTATCCACGCTTGGTCTTTGTGTATGAAATCTTTGCCACCCACATACTCATGAAAATGACCGAGAACGCGTCCTTCCAGATTCAAGAACTGCTCTAGAATTGCGGTCCTAGCGACGTCGTATCGATCCTTGCGCCGCGAATTTTCCAGCCAGTCGAAAGCGCTACGAATGCTATCAATTGTCTTCTGGCGGTTTACGTATTGGTACGCCTCGATACGTACCGGAATTTCGCTCACATCTTCTTCTCTCATACAATCTCCCCTGTGGTGCTAACGCTTGGTAGGCGCCGATACTGCTGCTTGGTGTTGTCGTTATCAGCCAGCCATTCCTTGACCAACTCCACCGCCTTGCTGGCCGCTTCTGCCGTGGATGTGAACCGCACGACCTCGACCGGATGACCAAGTCGCGCCAGCGAAGCGTGGCGCTCGACCTGCGCCGGAGACAGCCGACCCTTGCCGACCTTGTTCTCGATCATCCGCAGTACGCCGCCCTTGAGATAAATCCGCAGATCGGCTTCACCTGGTGTCAGCCCGGTCGCGATAGCGTCTGCCTGTGCGCGTGGGCCGCGCTTGGCGCTGTTCATGTCGCCAGCCAGCAGGAACTGGCGGCCGTACTCCGGCAGCGACCGCAGAGCGCGCACCTGGGCCGCCTGCCCTTCGCTTTCCTTGATGGGGGCATCCTTGAGACTAACCTTGCCGGTCGCGCTTGTGCGGATGACGACGCGCTTGCCGTTGATGCGGGTGGTTTGGGTGGCGGCTTTTCCCATGGCTGTCTCCTCGTGTGGTGGCTCGCCAGTGGTGGTGGCGACACACATACTTTCCGAGAGAGGCGCGAAAACGGATAGTCGATTTGTGAAATATTTTTTGGCCAAAAGAAAAGACCGGCTGAACGCCGGTCGTTTTTTAGTGCTTGTCGTCGTCCCGGTTCGGGCACCGCTTCATGAACTTGTCGATTTTTGACCGGTCGCCTCGAAAGTGTTCGAGCACCTCCACTGCCACATGCAGGCTTACGGCATATTTCTGCTGTAGCTGCTCGACGGTGTATGGCTGCATTTCGTTCTCTGGCATCTGCATTCTCCTCATCTGCGAAATGCGGATGGGGTGATGTCGGTTCCGGGTTGTAGTGAATATCACCATCTGCCCGCCGCACGCTGCCCGAATAAATCATCTTGAGAACCGTGCGCGCGGCACACCGCCCTGCACGGTTGCACGTGTAGGGGTATATATAAATATATACCCTACTAAACGTGCACCAACCGGGCAGCGCTGTGCGGGTGTCTCCGCCCGTATGTGCACAGTTAGTGCACGGATAAAAATCCACTATCCGGGCGGTATTAGAAGTTGTTATCGGCAGAGAAGTAGGTTGTATTAGCGATACGAGATTTTACGAAATGTCCAACGCCTGGGGGAGTCATGGACGACAAACTTCTTTTCCAATATTCCAATGATAGGATCGACAGCCGGCAGATTGATGAGCTCATCGGGCTCGCTCGGGGTCTGGTGGCTGACGGGCAAATCAATCAAGCCGAGGTGGAGTTTCTTCAAAAATGGCTGGTGGCGAATGGAAGCGTCAGCGATCACCCGCTACTTTCTGTTCTTTACCGACGGGTGGATGAAATACTCCACGACGGCGTAGTCGACGAAGAGGAAAAATCCGAGCTTCTCGACACGCTCAACAGGTTTTCCAATCGAGATTTTGAGCTTGGCGAGACGCTCAAATCCACGACATTGCCACTCTGCTCGCCGGCTCCCACTCTGTCTTTCGATGGAATGAATTACTGCTTCACAGGCACGTTCAACTACGGCCAGCGAAAAGCGTGTGAAAGCGCCGTGACGGCAAAGGGGGCCTCTGCTGGATCGCTGACGCAGAAGACCAATTTCCTTGTTATCGGCGTCTATGCAACTGAGTCATGGAAACACTCTTCATTCGGCAACAAGATCTTGAAAGCGGCTGAAATGAGAGCCGATGGCAGACCAATCAGGATTGTGTCGGAAGATCATTGGGTAAGGCATATTTAAGTAGAAAGAATATCGTAGACATGAGAAAAAAGTTTTCGTGGTACTTCGACCATCTCGAAACCGATCACAAATTACTGTGGGATGAAGCTGTCTTATCGATAGACGCAAATGTCCTTTTGGATCTTTATAGATATCATAAAGATACAAGCGAGACCATTTTAACAGCTTTGGAATCATTCAAGGAAAGGGTCTGGCTTACTCATCAAGCGGCATCGGAGTTTATTAAAAACCGAAAGTCAGTAATAGTTGATGCATCAAATGCGATTGCCAAAAGCGCCAGCCACCTCACAGACATAAGGAAGGCGAATGAAAAGGCAAAACAGGATCTTATCAACCAGAGAGTTCTGTCTAGAACAATTATCGATGACTTCTATTCGGAGGTTGAGAGGGCAATCTCCGGTGCAAGCGCAAAAATCGAGGATGAGCGGTCTGCGTCTCCAGACCATCTCGATAATGACGAGATTTTAAAACGGATTCTAAAAATCTTTGATGGCCGCGTCGGGTCTCCCCCTAGTGACTTCGAAGGCGACAAAAAAGAAGCCCTGAGGCGCATAGATAAGCAGATTCCGCCTGGCTACATGGATAAAAAGAAGGATGACGATGGCGCCTTAGGGGATTATTTTGTCTGGCGGCAACTTCTGGAGTTCTCAAAGACCAAAGCCAAAGCCGTTATTTTCGTCACTTCAGACGCGAAAGAGGATTGGTGGGAAATAAAATCTGGCAAAACCCTTGGCCCAAGGCAGGAACTGTTAAAAGAAGCAACGACCGAAGCAAGTCATCCAGTTGCTATATATCAACTTGAGAATTTTCTACGACACCACAAGTCATCTTCCAACCAGCCTAATGGCAGCGAAAGCGCCATCAATGAGGTCATGGCTCTTGCAGAAGAGCGGTCCACGAATAAACGATTCCAGCTTGTTTTAAAAGAACAGCATGTGGTTCACGCCGACGATCGCGAGAATTACGGTGTCATAGAAGTAAACCTGTCAAGGCCGGCTCCGAACTTCACTGTCACTGGCCATCTGTCTCCTATTTTCAGATCATCCCCTCGTGTTAATATTGAACTCGCTGAAGCTCCGGATGGAGTCGATGGCGTGGATTGCTTCGTTAACACAGGCACAAAATTCGACTTCAATGTTCACGTGAAGTCTCAAAAGAAAAGACAACTTCTTCCTGCAGGACTATATATTTTTAGTTACGAGGCTTCTTGCTTCGATGAATAAAAAAGGCCGGTGCTATCCGCCCCGACCTTCCTGTCGCTCGTCGCTGCTGCCAGTACATCCGTGGTCAGTGCGAGCTGTCTGGCCACATAACTCTGTCCGGCGGGATTGGTTCCACAAGAATGAGTAGGTGAAGGCCAAAAAAATAAAGATAAGATTAAGACCTGTTTTACGGCCGGCAAAAGAGGGTAGCGTGACCGAAGCATCAATTTACAGTAAACGTTTTAATTGTCCGCACTGCGGAGCGTTTGCGGATCATGAATGGCGTTTTACATACGGCCGCCGTATGTGGCGAAATTCTAAGAACGTCCCTCCCGCACAATTGCTCGATGATAGTGTCCCATCCTACAGTAATGGCGTCATAATCGCTAATGGGCAAACGACTTCCGAGGTCGGCCTCCAAAACATGTTCACATCCCGATGTGAAAGCTGCGAACTTGTTACGATTTGGGTCGGCGACAAGCAGGTTTACCCGTTCACATCCACCGCACCGCGGATTAATCCAGATACTCCAAATCACATAGCTGCCGACTATCAAGAAGCAGCCAGCATCATGAATTCTTCTCCGCGTGGAGCGGCTGCGCTGCTTCGGTTGGCGATACAGAAATTGTGCGGTTACCTCGGTGAAGGAGGAAAAAACATCAACACGGATATATCTGCGTTGGTTAAAAAGGGACTAGATCAGCGCATCCAACAAGCGCTCGACGCTCTTCGTGTTATAGGAAATGAAGCGGTTCACCCGGGAACCATGGATCTCAATGACGACCCTAAAACGGTCGAGAGTCTGTTCAAGTTGTTCAATATTATCGTCGACCGGATGATATCAGAGCCCAAACACATAGCGTCCGTGTACGAACTTCTTCCTCCCGAAAAGATCGCTCAGATTGAAGCTCGGGACAAGACGAGAGAAACGTAAGCCTCCGGTGAAGGCCACAGGTCAGGCAGCTTGAGCGTTGACGGTCGGCG
>NZ_JCAHRB010000021.1:0-26361 GCF_059429395.1 Agrobacterium sp. K11
CCTAAGAATCTCATCCAGATTGTCGCCAGCGTCTCATCCTGATTGCCGCGCTACATGGCGGTGAGTTTTCACGCCAACATATCGCATGGTGGGTCGTGAAGCCGCCTCAGCGATGGCTTCAGCGTCGGCGGCATCATTTTTCTGACGCTTTACAAAAGGCTTGACGTACTGAGGGGCAATAAGGCGCACATCGTGGCCCAGCTTTCCAATTTCCCGACCCCAGTGATGGGCTCCGGCGCAGGCCTCCATTGCAACAAGGCAAGTCGGATGCTCGGCTATGAAAGGCAAGTTTTGCGCGTGATAGCTTTTTTCGAAAGGCGACAGATCCATCAGACGCCTGCTGATCATGGGGGCCAGTGCCGTCGTCTCTTGGGTGAGGCGTGGGAAGATCAATCCAAGCGCTTGGCTCGCCAGCATTATGCACAGAAAGCCACCGATGCTGGCGATCGTAGCGCTAGCGAACAAGATGGCTCGCGTCGCCTGGGCAATTCTAAAGCACGGAGGGTCCTACATGCAGCCAGCCGAGTGAATACCTGTGCAGCAATGAAGGTCTAAGGATCGCATGGCCGAAGAGTTTGAACGGGGCTCGGAGAACCAGATTGAGGATAAGTGCTGGCAGCACGTAAGCCTGAAGTGGACCGAGCTCGCGTAATCCATCTGGCGGGCGGCGGTGCTTCGCCGCAAAAGAAGCCGAACACATGTCCGCACCAAACTTCGACGCCAAAACCCAAAGATTCTTCTTACGCACCCGGAGGCGTCCACACATGTCCTCAAGCATGTGCTAGAGCCTTTCTGCTTATGCCGACTGTCCGGTCGAAATGGGGGGCAGTTCACGATCACAGCAATCGAGAGCGAAGGCAACGCGGACCTTCTCTTTGTTTTCACAGCCGATTTCGAACCCGTCTGAACACCAACGCAGATTGGATTGCTCACGGCGACGCGGCCGTCATGGCGACGGGTGTCAATTGCGCCGGTGTGGCGCTGAAGGAGCATCCCGTGAACCTTCATCACTCGATAGACGCGCTTGGCATTCGGCCATGGACGGTCTTCGTTGCGGGCTTTACGGCGCAGGATCGCGTGAACCCGGCGATATCCGTAGGTCGGCATGTCGTCGATGACCGTCTTGATCTCCTCGTAACTCAGATTTTATTAGAGCCATGGTAAAAGATGACGGTCTGACCGCGCTGCTCTATCCTATGACTTGGCGCCTACAATGGTGGTTAGCATCGGATAGTGATGGTTACCACCGTGGAATTGCGGGAACTTCTCAAAGTCTGCTCTCATTGCATCTCTGGTGGGCGAGTGTAGTGCCTCAGTCAGGGCCTGCTGGTTGTCAAACATAACGCGATTTCGTTGCATGTAGTTGACGCGTTGCCAAGGAAGGAAACTGATCCAGTCGACTCTGGTCATGATTTCGATGCTTCTGATGCCTGGGAAAGTCCGCATGATTGGTGGATGATGGCTAATATAGTGATGCATCCACTGATCCTGATCGACGGCTGGCCCAGGATAATGGACGACGTATGAGCAGTAGAGTCCGTTTTCTTCTGCCTTTAGATCCGGCGCGTCCACCTTATAGTGACGCACATACATGGCTTGCTGCGTGATCCACGTCCCTTTATGCCCGGACAGGATCTCTATTTCCTGCAACTGCTGCAGATAACCGCCTGGCGCTGTTGCCTGCTCTAACTGGGATAGCTCCTCGAAATAGATCTGGATTCCCAGAACCGGCAGATGCTCATCCCGCCCGAACTTATCTTTTGCCTGACCAGGGATGTAGATGTTGGCCGAAGTCGTATCAGGGCAATGCGCGATCAATTGGCGCAGATCGTTCAAGCAATGCGTGCCTGATACGTTTGAACCGGTATCGTTTCCTGCAAAGATCAGAAGCGCAAAACGCATTGACACACCTTTCAATCGCCGCCCGCGCCGCCATGCGGTTGAACGGGCTCATAGCATTGAAGGAGTTTAAGTTAGTGACTTTTACATGACAATTCATATTATGCATATGCATTTATAAATCCTCGCTAAAAGTGGTTCTCACGATGAATGTCACATTGCGCCAAATCCAGGTGTTCCTGGCCGTCGCTGAATTAGGCAGCTTTACAAAAGCCGCGGAGCGTCTGAAGTTGGCCCAGCCTGCGCTTTCACAAAATGTTCGGGAGCTCGAAAATGAACTTGGCCTCAGGCTCTTCGATCGCACCACCCGAAAGGTTGAGTTGACATTGGGCGGGCAGGAATTCCAGAGTTCCGCTCGTCTTATCATGGAGGATCTGGAGCGTGCAGTCAGCAATGCTCACGCCACCTCCGAAAGGCAAAGAGGCAGGCTGATGATAGCCTCTCCACCTTTGCTCGCGGCCGCTATCCTGCCAAAAGCGATTTCGGAATTTCAGGTATGCTACCCGAATATCAAGATAGCGATCATAGATGTGCCGACCCATGAAATCGTCGAGCAGGTCGTTTCAGGTCGAGCCGACTGTGGCCTGGGGACATTTATCCCGGATGAAGTGGGGATAGAAAGGGTTACCTTAGCGAAAGACAATCTGATGGTGTTTTCCGCTCGCATGGGGGATGACGCCGAAAGCGCCGGTTATACATGGGCTCAATTGGCGGGCCGACCCCTGATCACATTGACCCGGCAAAGCGGAATCCGGCACCTTGTCGAGAATGGGTTCGAGCAATGCCAGATAGCCATGGAGCCGACCTTTGAGGTTTCTCAGATCGCCACCGCGCTCGCGTTCGTTGAAGCAAACCTCGGTTTGGCGGTTCTGCCAGCCTGCGCCTCAACGCATGTCCGTAATCGCGATATCTCTGTCAGACCATTGACCGATCCGTGCCTGGGTCGGGAAATTTCGCTCATACATGCGACCGGTCGATCAGTCTCACCATCGGTTCTGGCATTTCAGCCTATTATCCGAAAGGTCGCGCGTGACATGGTCTCCGCAAACTAGTGCAAATGAATTCCTGAGTCATATCGCGACTATATGTCGAACTCGATATAAACTTTAAAATTGATAATCGGGAAAGATGAAAAGGGGGGGACATTCAATAATATCCACCCCTCCGCGTTATTAAATTATGGCTTGTAGAAGCCGCGAATTACCTTGGGCTTATAGTCAACCAAGGCAGGGGTGATCTTGGCGTCGACAAGAAAATTGGCAACCGAGTCATAGCTCTGGAAGTCTGCGTCTGTGAAGTCCCGCATCTTGCATTCGATCTGCTTCAGGAACTCGAGGGTCTGCTCAAGAGGGATTTTTGCTTGTTTTCGCACTGACTCAGCAGCGCGCTGCGGGTCATTCCTGGCGATTTCGCATGCCTCGGCAAGTGCGGTTGTGATCGCCTTGAGTTTTGGCTGGTTGGCATTTATCCATTCGCCGTTTGCCGAAACCCAGAAGTTGTAGACATAACCGACGTCTCCGCTTCTGGCCAAGATCTTGCCGCCTTGCTTTACGGCAACAGATGGAAAGGGTTCGAAAAGCCAGAATGCGTCAATGTCGCCTCTTAGAAGAAGAGCAGACATTTCCGGTGGACCGGCCTTCACGATCTTCAACTTCGACGTATCAAGGCCGTATTTTTTAATTGTCAGATTTGCAAGGTATTCCATCGCGCCGCCGGGGACGACGCCCAATGATTTGATGGCTGTGGGATCATTGATGTCGCCCTTACCGGCCATTTTGAGGAACTGACCGGATTGGTTGACGACGCCAACCGCACTTATATCGCCGCGACCCATTCTGATGATGGTGCTAACTTCCGCGGCCGCCGCCACGTCGACAGTCCCAGCTATGATAGCATCCAGAGCCTCCGGGCCGGAAGCGAAGGTTGTAAATTTGACCTCCACTCCGTTCTTTTCGAATAGCTTTTCCTGATTAGCCACAAAGAATGAGACATAGCCGGGATCCACCCCGACGCCAACTTTAATAGGCTCTGCAAGCACTGGAGCAGCCACGGTGACCGCGCCCACTGCAGTTAGCGCCAGTTGGCGTTTCAGTCCCTGTAGCAGTGTAATAATGGACATTTTGCACCCCTCTTTTATTAGCTTAAACGTCGCGTCAATCACGAGCTGGAGGAGCGCAGTGCGCCTCATCTAGCGCCTCCGGTACCCAGTGCCTCAGCGCCAGACGCGGTATCTGCGCACAACTTCAGGAGTTTTGACAACTACGCATAGCTTATTAATGGATATGAAAAATTTATAACTCGGAATAAATCGGATATGGCCCTGGGCACAACGTACCCCCGCCTTGGCGCAGGCCTATGGAAGATTTGCTCTGGGACCAAACCTTGGACCGCCGGAAGCTGTAGTTTTCCGGCTCTGATCCCGATGGCTAGCTGGTTGCGCCGCCGGGATTATGTAGGGCGATCGGGACGTTATATCCGCGCCGAGTGAGGACGTTCCTCGTTGTAGATCCTATGCAAGCTCGCCGCGGAGCGTGCTAATTTGCCTCCGCTTTTCCAAGGAGGATGATCAGCGCTGCAGGTGTCACCGATTGCTATTTCGCCCTTGAACTCAGCCAGCGAACTTGGCTGATCGGCTACCTTCTGCCTGGCTTGGACAAGGTGCAGACGGTTACGGTTGCCGGCGGTAACGCGGAGGCTCTTCTATCCGCTCTTTTAAGAATTCGAAGCATGACAGGAAATCGCTCTCCGTCAGGATTTTCGGCAGGGCCGCTGCGGGTATGTTTTGAGGCGGGCTATGATGGCTTTTGGCTTGCCCGCTTTCTTCTCAACAGCGGTATCGATACTACCGTTTTGGACCCGTCGAGTTTTTTGGTTTCCCGCCGAGGCCGACGTGTGAAGACAGACCGCATCGATGTTGAAGCGATGGTCTTTACCCTGAAGGCTTATCTGCTCGGAGATAGGTCGGTTTGCCGCCCAGTGCGGCTACCCAGTGTCGATGAAGAGGACGCCAAGCGCCTATCCCGAGAACGTACCCAATTGAAGAAGGAGCGCACACGCCACGTCAATCGGATTCGCGCCTTGTTGATACTTCACGGTATTCGCTCAGTTCCCGGTCTTTGGGGAGGGCGCTGGAAGGAAGCACTCTCGAATATCCGAACTGGTGACGGCAGGGAGCTGGGCCGTTTCATTTTCCATGAGCTTTGCCGCCAGTTCGAACGGCTGGACCTCGTGCATTCGCAACTCAAGGCTCTGGAGAAAGAGTGTATTCAGGCTTGCGCTTCTGAAGAAGATATCAATAGCAGTTCGAAGATCAGGGTTTTAAAGCAACTTGATGGCGTTGGTGAAGTCGGTGCTGCGCACCTGGTAGCCGAAGTGTTTCATCGAACCTTCAAAAATCGGAAGCATCTAGCATCCTATCTCGGGTTGGCCCCCAGCCCTTATGCGAGTGGAGAGGTGCATCGAGATCAAGGCATCAGCAAAGCGGGCAACAAGCAAGCACGCGTGATGCTGATCGAACTGGCCTGGTGTTGGCTCAAGTATCAACCACAAAGCCAGCTGGCGCGATGGTACCGCTCCCGCTTCTCGGGGCAAGGAAGCCGGTCCGGAAAGGTCGGAGTGGTGGCATTGGCTCGCAAACTTGCAATAGCATTCTGGCGGTTCATCGAAGACGGTGTGGTGCCCGAAGGGGCTACTCTATCTGTCGCCGCCAAATAAAGGTTCAACCGCCGACGGGCAGTTGAGAGGGAAGCGTGGCTACCGTGCGTCGAGATGGAAATTACACGCCGAGTTGTAGTTTGGTACCGCGCTTCGAAGCAGACGCTTGGCCACCATGAATCGGGATTATGGTCGGGGGCGATCGCCTCAGCCGGATACAAGTAGAGGCACCAGCGTGCCAGATTACCAAGCGACTGCAAACAATCGATGGAGAGCAAGATTGGGGGGAATGACGATGGATTGACAAAATCCACTTCATACAAGTATCGACGCCACGTGTCCAACTTTTCGCGCGAATCCGCAAGGGTCAGGAACCAACGGGCGTTCAGGCACTCCGATCTCAGCTTACTGTTGAAGGCCTCGATGAAGCCGTTGTCAGTTGGTTTGCCGGGCCGCGAGAAGTCCAGGGTGACGTTGTTGGCATAGGCCCAGAGGTCGAGGTCACGGGAGATGAACTCACTGCCATTGTCCACCCTTATCGTCTTCGGATAACCGGTCTTCCGGCAGATGTTTTCCAAGGTCTGGGCGACATCTTCGCCGCTATAGGTGAAGCGAGCGTCGGCGGCCGGGCAGTAGTGTGAGTGCGTGTCGACCACGGTCAGGATGCGCAGCTTCTTACCGGTCGCGAGCTGGTCGTGGACAAAGTCCATCGCCCAGACGTCGTTCGGCCCGACAGCCTCCTGGCGATCGTCTCTGAGCTTTGCCTCCACCCGGCGCTTGGGATGCTTGTTACGCAGTTGAAGCCCTAACTCGCTGTAAATCCTGCGTGTCTTCTTCATATTGATCTTCCAGCCATCTCGGCGCAAATGCACATGAACGCGGCGGTAGCCATACCGCACGCGTGTCTCGCAAATCTCCTTGATGCGCCGTTCGAGTGGGGCCTGTCCGGTACGGCGGGACTTGTAGTGGTAGGTCGACGTATCGAACTTCAGAACCTTGCAGGCCCTTCGGATCGAAATGCCCCAATCCACCAACATTCCGTCGATCAGCTTGCGCTTCCGGACAGGCCTCAGAGCTAATGGGATGGTCCGCCCTGTCTCCCGAGAGCATAGTGGGGATGGGCAAAGGAGGGCCCTGATTATGAATCGTAACCAACCACAGGAGTGCGCCGTCTTTGGAGTAGATATTGGAAAGAACCTCTTCCATGTCGTGGGCCTTGATTGCTCGGGCGCGATCGTTCAGCGCGTCAAGTTCCGACGTGAGACTTTGTTGCAGTTTTTCGAACGGGCTCACCGGACGCTTGTTGGAATGGAAGCCTGTCCGGGATCGCAATGGCTCGCGCGCAAACTGTAGACGATGGGTCATTCCGTCCGCATTATCCCTGCGCAATTCGTGAAGCCCTATGTGAAGTCGAACAAGAATGACATCATCGATGCCGCGGCAATCGTCGAGGCTGCAACGCGACCGACAATGCGTTTTGTTGGTGTCAAGCAAGCGGATCAGGTTGACCTTCAAATGCTGCACCGGGTTCGTAGCCGACTGGTATCGGCCCGGACGAACCTGATTTGCCAAATGCGCGCCTATTGCCTCGAGCATGGTGTCGCGATGCGACAGGGAGCTGGCGTATTCAAGGTCGACATTTGCCGGGTTATGGATGACCTTGACAATGATCTGACACCTATGGCGCGATCTGTTCTACGAGATCTGCATGATGATTTCCGCCGGCTCGAAGCCCGGATCAAACAGGTCTCCGACGACATTGAGAAGATCGCCGATACCGACGAGCGTGCAAGACGCCTTATGACAATTCCGGGGATCGGGCCGCTTGGCGCAACCGCCATTCTTTCCGCGATCGGTGATCCCGCACGCTTTTCCAAAGCCCGGGACGTTGCGGCCTGGCTGGGCCTGGTGCCTCGACAATATTCCACCGGAGGGAAGCAGGACCTCCTGGGTATCAGCAAACGCGGCAACAATTATCTTCGTCGTTTGATCATTCATGGAGCACGGTCATGCATGCTGCATCTAGATCGCGGCAAGGATCGTCTTGGCGTCTGGATCGACACTCCGTAAATCCTGGACGAAAGCGGGCTTCGTGCCCGAAGAAGCTATTTGGAAACAGAATGTGCGGATCTCATCAGGGCCTGGCTGCAACAGCAGTCCACTCGCGAGAGGCCGGATACATTTACGCAAACTGCTATCGCCGGAACCTAAAATCCTTGCAATGACAGGGCGGACCATACGTTTCGGCGGATTACGTCCTGCAGCATCTCCCGGTCCAGCGTCAGGTCTGCCACGATCTTCTTGAGCCTGGAATTCTCATCTTCCAGAGCCTTTAATCGACGCATCTCATCGGGCAGCAGACCCGCATACTTTTTGCGCCAATTGAAATAGGTCGCCTGGCTGATCCCCGCCTTGCGGCAAATCTCCGCCACAGGCACGCCGTCGTCGCCTTGCTTCAAAATAAACGCCTTCTGCGCGTCCGAGAACTTCGCTGCCTTCATAGTTCCGCTCCTTTTCCCAGCCGAGAAGTTAACGCGGAAAACTCCAGTTATGAACGGTCCAGTTTTTGGGGATCAGAGCAGATTTCAATCTTTGGGCGATCATTACGTCTGATATATGCGTAACTATTATAGATTTATATCATGAGCGTTCTTGTGACTTAAACGAAAACTTGCTCTTTTTCAAACCGCCGTTTGCTGATGCAGAAGGATTTGAAAAAGCAGCTCGCCCTTCATCAGCCTTAACTAGGGTCTTTAGGCAAGTGGCGGCAACGCTGCGCGCAGCCGTGCCTGCTAAAAGTAAACAACAGGGGAACGAAGGGATCGCTATGCAGTCCGGAATCGCCGTAACACTCAACAATGTCTCCATCCAAATTGGGGACTTTGAAATCGCGAGCAATATCAACTTGTCTATCGAGCCTGGTGAGTTTCTATGTTTGTTGGGGCCTTCGGGTTGCGGCAAGTCTACTCTCCTCAATGCTATCGCAGGATTTGCGTCTGTCGCGGGAGATGTGCTGGTTGGGAGAACCAGCGTCACGCGCCCCGGGACCGATAGAGGAGTGGTTTTCCAAAGCTCAGAGGCACTGTTTCCCTGGCTCACCGTTCGGGAAAATGTGGAGTATGGCGCGCGTATTCGCGGGATCGATAAAGCCAAGCGCAGCGAAATCGCCGACGAGTACATAAAGATGGTGGGCCTGAGCCACGCAGCGGACAAATATCCCGGCGAGCTTTCAGGAGGAATGCGACAGCGCACACAAATCGCGCGTGTGCTTGCCAATGAGCCGTCGGTTATTCTGATGGACGAACCGTTCGGGGCTCTTGATGCCCAGACCCGTGAGGTTCTTCAAGGAGAACTTGCCAAGATATCTCGAAAGACAGGTGCTACGATCGTGTTTGTTACACACGATATCAGCGAGGCCATTATTCTCGCTGACAAAATCGTGACAATGACAGCGGGACCGAGCGCAAAAATAAAGACAGTTATGGAAGTGGATTTGCCGACGCCGCGCGATCTCGATCATCCGCGAGCGGTCGAACTCATGCGCGTTCTCAGGAACGACATTGCGGTTGAAGTCAATCGGACTTTGATTGCGCAGGGCCTCATCTCTGAGGGACAAGCAGTATGACATCGAATTCAATCAAACAAGGTTCCAACAAGGAAGTCTTGGGTACTGAAAACTGGCAGTACGTCAAAAAGCGCATCTCCGGCATCATGCTGACACTTTGCTCCATCCTCGGTGGTCTGACAATCTGGCAGTTAGCCAGTACTCAGGTATCACCGTTGTTTCTTCCCTCGCCAATGACAACGTTTCATGGCTTTTACGAGTTGTATGAAGACGGAACGCTGGTTACGTCCGTCATAGCCTCGAGTCTGAGAATTTTCACGGGATGGCTGGCCGGCGTTACGATTGGAATACCATTGGGGATGGGTATGGGATATTTCCCACTTATCCGTCGTCTTCTGGATCCCTACATCGAATTTTTCCGCTTTGTCCCTCCGATCGCGTTCGTGACGTTGGCTGTCATCTGGCTCGGCCCCGGTGAGGCATCGAAAGTCGCGCTTATCTTTTATACCACAGTCTTCATCGTCACCTTGAACACGCTTGCCGGTACGCTTGCAGTTCCAGATCTGCGTATCAAAGCCTCTCAGTCACTGGGTGCCAACCCCCTGCAAGCTTTGTTGACCGTGATTGTCCCTTCAACCGTCCCGTATATGGTGACTGGTGCAAGGATCGCGATGGGTAACTCCTTCCTGACCATTGTTTCTGCCGAAATTGTAGCGGCACAGGAAGGACTTGGTGCACTCATATGGAACGCGCGCAACTTCGGTAGAACCGAATGGGTGTTCGCCGGCATTTTGACGCTGGGCTTGCTCGGCTTCCTCTTTGACCGCGTCTTACAGTTCGTCGTGCGAAGAGTGTTGAAAAAATACAATATTTCAATGTGATGTGCTGCCCTGCTTCAATATTGAAGCGGGGCTGTATACCTTCCATTCTGGGGTAGCTTGACACCGTCCACTGGTTTTCATCGTGCTGGCGGTCAGAAGAAGCCTTTCAACCTCTGATAGAATTCATCGAGCTAATGGCAATGCGCTAAGATAACGGCATAAACTAAAGCCTTTTCATTTGGCTTTCGGAGCATTTACACGATCTGTACGAGAAATTACTGATATGTTGGACCGCATTGTTGACTACAAGCGAGCAGAAGTCAAAAAGGCCAGGATGAACGTTTCCCTGTCTGAGCTAAAAGCTCGCGCGAAGGATAGAGAGAATCCGCGTGATTTTTGTCGCGCTCTGCAAATAAAAAAAGAGATAGGCGAGATAGGATTGATTGCCGAGATTAAAAAGGCCAGTCCGTCTAAAGGAATTATCCGTCACGATTTCAATCCGTCCGAGTTAGCAAAGGCATATGAAGCTGGGGGTGCAACTTGCATCTCTGTGCTGACAGACATACCAAGCTTCTGTGGCTCGCCAGATTATCTCGCAGCTGCCCGCTCATCGTGTTCTTTGCCAGTGTTATGCAAAGATTTTATTGTTGACCCGTACCAAGTGTATCAGGCGCGAGATTGGAATGCGGATTGCATTCTACTTATCGCCTGCATTTTGACTGATCAAGAGATGTTAAAAATGCATGAAATCTCGCAGTATCTCGGCATGGACGTGCTTATCGAAGTACATAACGAGGGAGATCTTACGCGAGCATTGAAAATTGAACCGGCAATCATCGGCATCAACAACCGTGATCTAGCAACATTTGAAGTTTCCCTCGACACAACCGTGCGCCTTGGTCCCTCGGTTCCCGCCGATCGAATGCTTGTAAGCGAAAGTGGTATCCATAGTCATGACGATTGCATTACGCTCATGAAGTCGGGCGCAAACGCTTTTTTGGTAGGTGAAAGCTTGGTCAGACAGCCTGATGTACATACGGCGACCAAAAAAATGTTGATGGGGCGGTAATTTCCCACTGTTGGTATATCTTAGGCGCTGAAGCTCTCCTACGGCGTGAGTTTAGATGGCGGTGTATGTTTCGGATGATTGAATTGACCTTGCCCTCTGACCTGCCACGGTTAATTTCCTCCAGAATTGGTTAGAGTCCGGCCCATTGAGGACGGACGCATGAAGAAGCAGAGATTTACGGAAGAGCAGATTATCGGGGGTGCTGCGTGAGCAGGAGGCTGGCGCGAAAGCGGCTGACCTGTGCCCAAGCATGGGATTTCCGAGGCGACTTTTTATAACTGGAAAGCCACATACGGGGCATGGAGGTCTCCGAGGCGAAGCGGCTAAAGGTGCTTGAGGAGGAGAACGCCAAGCTGAAGAAGCTGCTGGCCGAGCAAATGCTGGATGTTGCCGCGCTTCGCGAGCTCTTTCAAAAAATGGTAGGGCCTGCCGCCAAGCGTGATGCCGTCGCGCACCTGAAGGCCGTCATGGCTCTTTCGGAACAGCGGGCCTGCCAGATCATATTCGCTGACCGCAAGATGGTCCGCTACCGATCTTGCCGACCGCCGGAGGTCGCACTGCGGACGAAGCTGCGCGATCTCGCCAACGAGTGGCGACGTCGGCTACCGACGGCTGTTCATTTTGCTTCAGCGTGATTGAGAGCCACCAGGCGTCAATCGCGTCAATCGGCTGTATCGCGAGGAGGGTCTTTCCGTTCGTAAACGGACGGCGCGGCGACGTGCGGTGGTGCGCCGATCCGGGTGGAGGCGAAGGCCAATGCGCGATGGTCAGTGGATTTCGTCCATGATCAGTTCGCCTGCGCCAGGCGCTTCCGCGTGCTTAACATTGTCGACGACGTCACGCGCAAATGCCTGGCGGCCATCCCGGACACGTCGATCTCCGGCCGTCGTGTTGCTCGCGAACTGACGAAACTGATCGAACGGCGCGGCAAACCCGGAATGATCGTCTCGGACAACGTCCTAAGTGCGGAAGAAAATGGGCTTGGCAGGAAAAGTTTCTTTGTTCGTCAGCATGCTCACGCTGCATGACGCTCGTCAAGTCACATCGTCGAACCAGGCGGCTTCCACTGGCAAGGGAAAAGGTTGTCAATACCGCGTGAATTTTCCCCAGAAGTGCCGAAGTAAAATTCCCCACTTATGCCGACGTGGATGCCAGGGAGAACTGAGGATTTTTCGGCGGCCGTCCGCGCGGCTTTTGAGGTGGAGTGAATGCCGGCGGAGCAATGAGGGCTTTGGAGCGCACATGCTCTGGCATCAGTTCGGCATGCTGGCGCAATCGGTAACTGGATCCCTCTATTTGCACGACGACGGCGTGATGAAGCAGTCTGTCGAGAAGTGCGGTGGCGACAACTGGATCGCCGAAGACGTCGCCCCATTCAGCGAAGCCGCGGTTTGATGTCAGGATCATCGCACCTCGCTCATATCGGGCGTTCACGAGTTGGAAGAACAGATTGCCGCCACCCTGGACGACCGGTAAATATCCAATCTCATCGACGATGAGCAGGCTTGGCCTACAGAAGAAGCGAATGCGCTCCTGAAGCCGACCTTCCCGTTCGGAACGGGCCAGCGAACCGATGAGGTCAGCAAGGTTCGTGAAGTACACGCTCTTTCCAGCTTTGACGGCTTCGACGCCGAGCGCCGTGGCAAGATGACTCTTGCCGGTTCCAGGTGGACCGAGGAAATGAACGGCCTCGTGTCGATCGACGAAGCCAAGCTGCGCCAGGGTGAATATGCGATCTCGGTCGAGGGAAGGTTGGAAAGTGAAGTCGAAACCGGCAAGGGTTTTGATCGTCGCCAACCTGCCCATTCTTAAGGCGGTCTTGATCCGGCTGTTCTCGCGCAGGGTCAGTTCCTCTGACAGCAGGATATCGATAGCCTCGAGGGCAGATAGCTCACCGTGCTCGAGGCGGCGCACGACATGGTCGAGTGCTTCCAATGCGCGCGGCATCTTCAGACCGACGAGATCATGGCGAATACGGTCGATCATGGATGGAATGGAATCGAGGGCCGCGCTCATGGGCGGCTCTCCCGTGCCAGGACTTTACCGACGGCGTCATAGAAGGCGAGCGACCGCTGCAGCACGGTGTCGCCGGCAGGCTTGACTACAAGGGATTCGTCGCGTGTCCTTTGCCTGTGTTGCGACATCGTCGATCGTCGATGGTCGGGATGGACTCGGCGCTGTTTGCGGCCCTCCAGCACAAGATGAGCGGCGATCAGTGTGCCGTTCTCGAAGATGCGGACTTCGTCGGCGAGAGAGTGGACCTCAACCACGCGACTGCGTGTGGCATCTGGAACGCTGTAGGTGTTGCCGCCGACGCTGACCATGCCTTCCCGCGATACACGGCGCTCCAGCTTCAGAACGGATTTGAACGGTGCCAAGGGTAGCGGCCGCAGATACGGCCGCTCCTCGGAGAAGGCTTCGTTGACGACACGCTGGGTCGTCGCGTGCTTCCTTGGATTGGCAACGGTGTCGAGCCAGTGCCGGAGCTGGGCGTTCATGTCGTCGAGATTGCGGAACGAACGAGCAAGGAAGAAGTCTTCGCGGATATACCGAAACGGCCGCTCGACCTTGCCTTTTGTCTTGGCTCGGTAGGCTTTGCACGCCTTAGGATGGAATCCATAATGGCGGGCCAGGTCGATGAGAGCACGGTTGTAGATGATGCCCTCCGTCTGACCTTCGCCGATAACGGCAGTCTTCATCCGGTCGTAGAGCACCTCCCGCGGCGCACCACCAATCGCCTCGAAAGCGGCGATGTGGCAACGTAGTACGGTCGGCAGGTTCTGATGCATGACGAAGCGTGCCCAGATGAGGCGGCTGTGCCCCAACACCATCGAGAACAACCAGACGATCCTTGGTGTCGTTGGTTCGTCGGTGAAAACGACATGGAACTGGGCGAAATCAACTTGGGCCTGTTCGCCTGGCGGCGTCTCGAAGCGAACTTCGAAACCTGGATTTACAGGAGGTCGCACGTCACGAAGAAAGTCCGTGACGGCGGTGTAACCGCCGGCATAACCTCGATCCCGGAGTTCTCGGAGTAATCGACTGCCAGTGAGGCCGGGATAGGTCTTCACCCGCTCCCGCAGGTATGAAGCGAACGGATCGATAACCGTCGCGCGAGGCTTTCTCGGTCCATAAGCCGGGACCTCGAGGCCCCGCTCTATGTATTTGCGCACCGTCTTGCGATCGATGCCAGTTTCTCTGGAAATAGCTGACACTGTCAGGCCCTGCTGATGCAGATCCAGGATCATGATCGTCTCCCTCAGCTTGATCACCAATATCCCCCTTCCGACCATCGGAAGGAGTATTGACGATGACGCGCCGCTGGTCTTCCGGGGCGCGCCCCGGAAAACCAGCGGACGCAGCACCTGGGGAAGATTCAAACGGCACTATTGGGGAGTATTGCTCCGGTACTGACAAAGGTATCGTCCATAGCAAACACAGGGTCCATCATTTTGGCCCTCACCGTCCTTAACACGAGCTTCTGTTCCAGGTGGAAGACCCAAGCATTGTCTACACGGTCATTCGAAGGATGCCCTCACGGCTCTAACTGACAGAAGTTCTTCCACCTGGTCCCCGCCCTTCAACGAAGGGCCGGTAATCTGAACCGCTTTTGACGACGGCGTGTACGACACGCGCCATCTTGGCGGTAATAGCGGTTATTGCCTTGCGGCGGAGATCGGGATTGTCACGATCTCTCGCGATGTAGCGTTCGAATTTATGTCGGAAGCCGTTCTCACGCTGGCGGATGGCAACTTGCCCAGCAATCCACAGGGTTCGTCGCAGCCGCGCGTTGCCGAATTTGGAAAGTCGGGTCTGGCCGCGATACTGGCCCGATTGCTGTGTCGACAGATCCAGCCCGCAGAATTTGAGAAACTGACGGTGATGATGAAAGCAGCGCAGGTCCCCAGCCTCCGCAATGATCGTTAGCGCATTGATCGGACCGATCCCAGGAATCTGCCGCAGGATCTGATAATCACGGCTGTTTCGCAGCAAATCATCGGCCTGTGCTTCGATCTCGTTGCGTTGGCGGATCAGGCTGCGGGCTTCGGCGACAACCATCCGAAACACATTTAGCCTCTTTGGCCGCTGTCGCAGAGAAATGCCCTGCTGCCGGTTTCTTGGACACCGAGTTAAGGTGTTTCCAATGAAACTGGGAGCGTATGAATGCTCCGAAGGAAGTTCAGCCGTGAGTACAAGCTTGAGGCTGTGAGATTGGTTCGAGAGCGTGGGGTCGGCGTTGCGCAGGCATCCCGCCATCTGGATGTCCAGGAGAGTGTGTTGCGCAAGTGGGTCAGGGACTTGCCCTTCATGCTTGCGCTCCTTGTCCCGGCCCCGAAGTTTTCGCGGAAAACTCCTGCTATAAACGGTCCACCTTTTTTGGGCGTTCCGAGCATACCCGCCAACGGACTTATGCGCCGTAGCCAAACTTCGATGCAAAAACCTGCTTCATCAAAAACGTACAGTTTAGGGCGCGATCACAACTTTACCATGATTTAGTCCGTTTGCGAGACGTTCGAAGCCAAGGTGTGCGTCCCCGAAACAATATCGTTCCACAGGCAATCGGATTGCGCCATCTGTCACCAAAGTTGTCAGCGCATCGATCACCTGCTTTGCTTTCGTTTCGTGAAAAAGCATTGATACAGGCAAGAGTGCCACGCTGCTCAGGAACCAGTTAGGCAGATCAAGCAGCAGTTGCTTCCCGGCGGTATAGCCCAAAAGCGCTGCCCTGCCGCCGGTCTTTATCCAGCTTATACGCTCTGCCAAGCGCTCTCCTGCGACTGTATCGACCAACAGTGTCGCTGAACAGCTTTTGGCCAACTCCTCGATCCGCCTGGTGTTTGATAAAGAGATCACCTCTGTAGCCGGAGGAACCAACGCCACATTCGCATCCTTCGAAACGATCGCGATGACATGGGCACCGGCTCTCATCGCAAGTTGAACGACAACCGAACCAACTGCGCCGGAAGCGCCCGTGACAATCACAATTTCTTCGGCTGGGCTTCGCGGCCCGAACTGCCAGTTGCCAAGACGTGCAATGTCATGAAGTGTGATCTGGGACGTCGTAAGCGGGCTGTAGATCGTCGCTGCAAGCTCAGCCGGAAGCTGTGCTGGAACCTCGCGAACAGCCTCGTCTGGCACTGCTACATACTCTGCCCAGGTGCCGCTCCTGAGCATCCCAAGCCCTCCGCCTCTCAAGGCAACACGATCACCTTTACGGAAGCGGTCTGACTTAATGACAATCCCTGCACCATCGGTACCTCCGACATAAGGCAGCGAAGGTCGAATATTGAAGTTTCCACTCATTATGGTCAAATCTAGGTGACCGATTGCTGCGGCCTCCACTTTGACAAGGGTTTCGCCGCTCTTAATGGCCGGGATCGGTATCCGGTCCAATGTCGGGATATCCCCAAAGCTGTGGAGGCGCAAGGCCGTCATCATTCCGTTTGTGCTCAAACCGTTGCGCATTTCATAGCCCTTAACGACTGCTGATTTAGCTTTATCCTTTAAGCTAAACCGCATCCCCTTCGGGATTGATGGGTTTCCGGATATAAATTCATACAGAAAATATGAATTGTCATGCTTGCCATTTTGGGGTCCGATCGGGCATCGTTTGATCAAGGTTCAAGGGGTAATTATGAAACCTTCGAAGATTCTTTATGAGGCAAAGGTTAAGGCTATCGGCGGTCGCGACGGTCGCGCGGAGAGTGAGGATGGCTCATTCCGCATGCCTCTCAGCGTGCCAACGGGTCTGGGTGGTCCAGGCGGAGCCGGAAGCAACCCGGAACAGCTTTTTGCCGCAGGTTATGCAGCTTGCTTTCTCGGCGCGGTAAAGCTGGTCTCCCGCACCCGCAAAATTCCGCTCTCGGACGACACGTCTGTATCAGCGGTGGTTGGCATTGGTCCGATTGATACCGGCTACATCCTGACCGTCGAACTGATTGTGGAACTGCCTGGCATTGAGCCTTCCGCGGCGCAAGAGATTGTCGCGGGTGCACATGAGCGCTGCCCTTACTCGAACGCAACGCGCGGGAACATCGACGTTCAGTTCACCATCATCTAGAGCATTGGAATCCCGTAATGGTCAAGGAAGTGCGATCTGCATATGATGGTGTTGTCCTCGCGGCACCCGTCACAGTTCCGTACGCGCGATACTCGATCGAAAGTACAGCTTGGTGGATTGGCAGAGCACTTTCTGAACTTGTCGCAACTTCAGGCATTTCACACCGCCATTTCGACGGATTTTCTCTCTCCAGTTTCTCAACCGCACCCGATACAGCGATAGGGCTGACGCAGCACTTTGGCCTCAGCCCCCGCTACATTGAATTTGTTCCGATGGGTGGCGCTTCCGCCATTGTCTCGCTGAAAAAAGCCGCCCGCGCTGTCCAGTACGGCGATGCAGATATCGTTGCCTGCGTTGGGGCCGATACAAATCACATTCACTCGTTTCGGCGATCTCTGGAAAACTTTTCGCGGTTTTCTCAGGACGCCGTGTATCCCTACGGAACTGGTGGCCCCAATGCGAGCTTCGCCCTCATTGCATCGAGTTATATGCGAAAATATGGGGCAACGCGTGAGCATTTCGGGAAACTAGCCGTCTCTCAGCGGGACAATGCGTTAAAAAATCCAAATGCTCTGATGAAAAAGCCGCTGACACTGGATGCCTATATGTCTGCGCCAGCGATCACGCCGCCAATCCACCTCTTCGATTGTGTGATGCCTTGCGCCGGGGCCGAGGCCTTCCTGGTGATGCGCGAAGAGACGGCTCGCGCCCAAGGTCTGCCCTTTGCTCGCTTGCTGGCGGCAATCGAACGACATAACGCAGCGACCGGAGATACTGTTCAGGAGCGCGGCGGTTGGGTGGTCGATGTGAAGGAACTGTATTCTATGGCGGGTATGGTCCCTTCGCAGATAGATCTCGTCCAGACTTATGACGACTATCCTGTGATCTCAATGATGCAGTTCGAGGATCTGGGCTTTTGCGCCAAAGGCGAAGGTCCTTCCTTCGTCGACCACCATGATTTCACAATCAACGGTTCTTTTCCGCACAATACATCAGGGGGGCAGCTGTCAGTTGGTCAGGCCGGAGCTGCTGGAGGTCATCTTGGAGTCGTGGAATCGATCAGGCAGGTCATGGGTGTCGCAGCAGGGCGCCAGGTCGGCGGTGCCCGTCTGGCACTGGCGGCTGGATTTGGCATGATCAACTACGATCGCGGGCTATCGTCGGCGGCCGCGATCATTGCTGGAGACCATTGATGAGCGATTTTGGATCAAAACACAGGCGCAACAATCCGCTGGAACGGATGCCGGTCGCGCTGCTCCCGCCTGCACAGAGAAGCCGCAAGGCACATGACCTTACCAGGGCGGCCGCGCAAGGTCGCTTCGCACTGCATCGTTGCAGCAAATGCAGTACGTTTGCTTATCCAGCACCCGAAGCATGCCGCGAATGCTTATCCAGCGATTTCGATTTCGTGGATGTAGTGCCGACCGGCACCTTGCTTTCCAACACCAGCATTCTCAAGCCTGCGGATAATTTCTTCCGTGAACGGGCTCCATGGCCAATCGGTCTGGTCAAGCTTGATTGCGGACCGATAGTGCTTTGTCACCTGCATTCACTGTGCGTTGAGGAAATGGGCGTCGCTCTCTTTCTCAAGCTGGATAAGGCTGGTCAGGCCGTGTTGTACGCCGCACCCGCCGGCAGGGTCGATCTCGCAAGCGATAGAGAGTGGAAGGAAATGACAGCCAGTCCCGAGAAGCGTCGCATCTTGATTACCGATGGCCGTAATCCCGTCACGACGTCACTGGTGAGAAGACTGATAGCGGCTCAGGCTGAAACCGTTTTTGTGGGGGTCAGCGATATTTGGAGGCCGCATCCCGACCTGGTGAAACTGGCGGAGGCCGATAAAGTTGTTCTTCTACCGCTCGATATGAGCGATGAGAAGTCAGTTGCGAATATGGTACGTGACTACGGTGGCAAGATCGAGATTGTGGTCAACACATCCGAACATATTCGACCGGGCGGTCTGCTCGCCCCGAATGAACTCACCAATATGCGGGAAGCGATGGAGGCCATGGTTTTCGGGCCGATGCGTCTGTCGAGAGCAGTCGTACCTGCCATGAAGTCGCGTGGGGCCGATGGTGCCGGTAATGCGGTCGCCTGGGTCAACCTCCTTTCGGTCTTTGGGCAGGCACCGGTTCCTGATCTACCCTCTTACTCGGTCGCCCAAGCGGCTGCCTTTGCGCTCGCGCAGCACATCAGAGGCGAATTGATGCAGAGTGGCATCCGCGTGATCAACATCATTGGCGGCCCTACCGAGAACGATTGGTATCAGACGGTTCCACAGCCGAAGCTTGGCTTTGAGGCTGTGGCTAACGCAGTCGTGCAAGCGCTTCAGCAAGGTTTGGAAGAGGTACACGTAGGCGAATTCGCCAAGGATATTTCTCAGCGCATAGAGCGCAACGCCAAGGCGGTGGAACGCGAGCTCTTTGCACATAAATAAGGGAACAAGGAATGACGAAAAATGCTCTTTCACTGCTCGCTGAGGAATTGGCTTCGGGCAAAACCCAGATCATCGATCTTACACAGACACTATCGCCTGACTTTCCAACCATCATACTGCCCTCGGAGTTTGGACAAGCATCTCCGGTGCGCATTGAGTGTATTTCCAAATATGATGCGGCTGGTCCGGCGTGGTACTGGAACAACATAACATTCAGTGAACATACCGGAACTCATTTCGACGCACCGATTCATTGGTATACGGGCAAGGATCTTCCTCTCAATTCTGTCGATACACTGCCTGTGCGGGACATGATCGCGCCAGTGTGCGTCATCGATTGCTCGACCGAAGCTGCAGCGGATAGTGACTTCCTGATGTCTCGGTCGACCGTTCTGGATTGGGAAGACAGATATGGGAAAATCACGCCCGGCAGCTGGGTCTTCATGCGCACAGATTGGTCCAAACGCGTGGGCGCGCAATACGCCAATCTGAGAGAAGATGGCGCACATACGCCCGGCCCTGATGCTGATGTGGTTCAGTGGCTTGTGAGCGAACGAGGCATGCTCGGTTTCGGTACCGAGACGATTGGGACAGATGCGGGGCAGGCAGGGCATTTTGATCCACCTTATCCGGCCCACCATTTCTTGCATGGAGGTGGGAGATACGGCCTTCAGTGCCTTTGCAACCTCGATCTTCTTCCACCGACCGGAGCTGTCATAATCTCGGCTCCCCTCAAAATCCAGAACGGTTCGGGCAGTCCGCTGAGAGTGCTTGCTCTCGTTCCTGCCAATTGATCAAACGACAACAAACCGGAACAAATCCATGCGCATCTTCTGGCAAAGCTTCATCGATGAGACCTCGAGCAAAGAATATCTTGAGAGGCTGAACTCCTATCTCAACGGAATCGCCGATTCCGGTACGACTGTAGAGGTGTTCGGTATGAGCCCCCCCGACAGGGCGTTTGGTCGGCTATCCGAGTTTCGTTGCGCTGCCTTGGCGATTGACAACGGTATCTCGGCGGAAGAGGCTGGCTATGACGCTATCGTTATGGGTCATTTTCAAGATCCAGGCCTCTATGAACTTCGGTCCGCGGTTTCTGTGCCGGTCATCGGCACTGGCGAGGTGACAATGCACTTCGCCGCCCAACTTGGGCGAAATATTGCTCTCATCTCCATCGATGAAGTCTACCGGGTCTGGTTCCAGGAGCAAAGCGATCTTTACGGCTTGCGCCAGCGTGTCACTCATATTGGCGGGCTGAACGCAGTTCCGTCAGACTTTTCTTCGGCCTTCGCAGGCGATCTGGAAGCGAAGGCTCGAATGATTGATGCTTTTTGTACAATCGCAGAGCCGATGGTCCAGTCAGGTGCTGACGTCGTTGTGCCTGCAGGCGTTCTGCCGGGGCTGCTATTGGGAGGCGAATACGGCCTTCATGTCGGCAAGGCTCCAGTCGTGAACTGTGCAGCTGTAGCGCTGAAGAGTGCAGAAATGCATGTCAGATTAAAAAGGTTAAACGGCCTTGAGCCAAGTCGTGGAGCCTCTTTCGCGAAGGCTGAAACGCAGGCCGTCGAGGATTTCCGCGACCTCATGGCAAATGGACGCAAACATCGTCCAAAACTTGCTCAGAGATAGCCGCAAGATACCTCCCGACGTTTGCAAACCATGGTCACGGCAACGGAAAGACTGGTCTCTTAACGGGTCGGCATGTTCTGTTCTCATGCGAAAAGAGACCGGTTGGGCGGACTGTTCCGCCCAGTCAACTTAGGAAGTATTACGCGCCTAGTATAAGGCTATATATTAGATATGGTTATATATTTATCGCATTAATCTAGATTGTTATCGCTCACGAAGAAGGGCATCCAATGCATAAGAGGTTAGGAGACCTTTTAAACCCTAATCGGAGAAATCAGCGACAATGACAACAAATTCCGATGTTAAACTGTTTATTGGCGGTGCGTGGAAGGCAACCGGAGCGACCTTCCCTATCGTGAATCCGGCGAACGAAACCGTCATTGGTTCCGTGGCGGTCGCCAGCACAAACGATCTTGAAGAGGCTGTTGCGGCCGCCGCCGAAGGCTTTCGGGTTTGGAGCAAGACCTCTCCGTGGCGTCGCAGCGAGATCATCATGAAAGCAGCGGCGCTGCTTCGTGCGCGGACTGAAGAGATTGCGCGTTCGATCGCGCTGGAGAACGGGAAGCCAATCAAGGAGGCCCGGCTTGAGGTTGGGCGGGGCGCGGAATTTTTTGAGTGGGATGCTGGCGAAGCAGTTCGATGCTACGGTCGTGTTATTCCGAGCGCGCCCGGAATCCGCTACATCGTTCTCCATGAGCCGATTGGTACCGTGGCGGCATTCTCTCCCTGGAATTTTCCGATGAGTCAGCCGGCGCGCAAGATTGCCGGTGCCATTGCTGCGGGCTGTTCAATTATCATGAAGGCATCGGAAGAAACGCCTACGGGCGTCGTCCACATTGCAAAGGCATTCGAAGAGGCCGGGCTGCCACCGGGCGTGCTCAATCTCGTATTCGGTAACCCCTCCCACATCTCCGATTTCCTTATTCCTGCGGAACAGGTACGAATGGTGGCCTTCACAGGCTCTACCAGCGTCGGAAAGCACCTGACCTCTCTCGCCGGGCGTCATATGAAGCCTGCCCTGATGGAGCTGGGTGGCCATGCTCCTGTTGTGGTTTGCGAGGATGCGGATCCCTTCGCGGCTGGCGTCAAGTGCGCAAGCCGCAAATATCGCAATTCTGGACAGGTTTGCACGTCTCCGACCCGCTTCTTTGTTCACGAGGATCTCTATCATCGCTTCGTTGAAGCGTTTTGCGACAAGGCGAGATCGATCATCGTCGGTGATGGACTGAATGAGTCCACACAGATGGGGCCGGTCGCGAATGATCGCCGTCTTGAGGCACTGCAGAACCTCGTTGGCAATGCGACGTCAAAGGGGGCCAGATTGTTGTGCGGGGGCTCTCGCCTTCAAAACCAAGGCTATTTCTTCCCGCCTACGGCGCTGGCAGAAGTGCCGGACGATGCAGACGCAATGCATGAAGAACCTTTCGGACCGCTCGCCATTATCAATCCGGTGCGATCGATCGATGAGGCAATCGCGAAGGCAAACTCGTTGCCGATTGGGCTTGCTGCATATGGCTTTACTCGCTCTGCCGCGAACGTCGAGCGTTTGATGAGCGGAATTGAAGCCGGCAACGTCTCCATCAATACCCTAGAGGCTTCTCGTGCAGAAACGCCGTTCGGCGGTGTAAAAGACAGCGGTCTGGGTCGTGAAGGCGGCGCTGAGGGGATTCTGCACTACATGACTGTGAAGAACGTGTCTCATCTTGTTGAGTAGCTGCTCCTGCAGGCGCCTGATCTGATTGTTGGGGTGCTGGGTAGTCGCGACCAGGACCCCAACCCTGAAGCTCCCAACACTTCCGCTGTCGGGAAGCTACTATTTCTTCTAATCTTGGCGATGTTGGCATGTGGGTCAACATTCATAGTCAGGTGAACTGGACTTATTCAGTAATATGATTATTCATATAAATCAAAATCCGGTAAGGTCGAAAGACTATAAGCGAACAGGATTTTAGAGATCGTTTCCTGGTTGTGTCCGTCATTGCTCCCGTGCAGCGTTGGGCTTGGGCATCAGTGACGCAAACCCGACTGCAACGATTGTCGATGATCAGAACTCGGACTTGAAAGCAGAAGCGAACGAGAGGACGCTCACAATGAAAATTGGTGAAGCAATTGGAATTGCACTTACACAACTTGGCGTGCGTCGGGTCTTTGGGGTCGTTGGAAGTGGCAATTTCCACCTGACGAACGGACTGGTGGGCGGCGGTGCCGAATTTGTTGCGGCCCGGCATGAGGGCGGTGCAGCAACGATGGCCGATTCCTACGCGAGGATGAGCGGTGAAGTTGGCATCGTATCGGTTCATCAGGGCTGCGGCCTCACGAACGCGATCACCGGTATTGGTGAAGCGGCGAAAAGCCGCACTCCGCTTCTGATTTTGAGCGGAGAAGTGCTGGATCCCGCGTCCAATTTCTACATTGATCAGGACAGCCTCGCTCGTTCCGTTGGTGCGGTTTCACTGCGCGCACGCTCTGGACTGACTGCGCTGACGGATCTGCGAAATGCCTATGCTCTCGCGCTTCGAGATCGTCGGACGGTTCTCTTCAATGTCCCATTGGACGTACAGGACGAGATCTGCCCGGCGGGGGCGCTTCAGGCTGTAAAGCCGGTACCAAGTCTGGCAAATGCCGGCGCGGCTCCCGAAGCTGTGGCTGAATTGGTAGAAATGCTGAAAAAAGCGCGTCGTCCTGTCTTCATTGCCGGCCGCGGCTCTCGCGGGGCTGCAGCGCGTGATGCGCTTCAGCAACTCGCTGATCTTGTCGGAGCATTGGTTGCCGAAGGGGCCGTCGCGAAGGGACTTTTCCGCGATTATCCCTGGTCGATTGGCGTATCCGGCGGGTTCTCGTCACCATTGACCGTGGAACTCATACAGAACGCGGACCTCGTTGTGGGCTGGGGAACAACGCTCAATAAGTGGACAACCAGACACGGCAGCATCATCAATAGAGAGGCAGCACTTGTTCAGGTTGATCTTGAAGCTCGTGAGCTCGCAAAAAACCGGCCAGTCTCGCTGGGTGTGGTCGGAGACGTTGCTGTCACCGCCTATGCTTCGATAGATCTGCTGAAGAAAGATGCTTATAGGTCAGAGGGATACCGCTCGACGGAGATTGGTGAGCGCATCAAGAGTTCTATTCTTTGGCGCGATGTATCCTATTCGGATGAAAGCACATCGACCAAGGTTGATCCGCGTACCTTGTCTATCCGACTGGATGACATAGCGCCGAAAAAACGCGTGGTTGGCGTTGATTCAGGCAACTTCCTCGGCTATCCAAGCATGTACTTGAGCGTCCCCGATGAAAACTGCTTCTCATTCACTCAGGCATTCCAGTGCGTGGGACTTGGGTTGGCAACTGCTATCGGCGCGGCACTTGCCAAGCCCGATCACTTTCCCATTGCGGGATGCGGTGATGGTGGGTTCCTGATGGGGATTTCAGAGCTCGAAACGGCCGTGCGTCTGAAACTGGGCATGCTGATTGTCGTCTATAATGACAATGCCTATGGCGCAGAGGTCTACCATTTCGGACCGCACGGTTATCCTGTGGATACGGTTACGTTCCCCGATGTCGATATAGCCTCGATTGCAAAAGGCTATGGTGCGGATGGTATTACCGTTCGGACACCTGCGGATCTTGAACTGGTAGCCGACGCTGTCTCGCAAGGTCTGGTACGGCCGCTTGTCGTCGACGCCAAGGTGATTGGCAAAAGTTCATGGTGGCTCGAGGAGGCCATGAAGGAACACTGATTATCAGTCGAATATCTATGCTCCCAGAGGCTGATGAATGCCTCTGGGAGGCATCGTAAAGTTAACTGCCGAGAATCAAGAGCGTGACGCCCGCCGCATACACCGTTCATGCCCGAGCGATCTTCGCCCACAGGTTCATCGCCACCGCGCGCAGTTCGCGATGATGCTTGGAGGGGATATCGTGGCGCGGGATGTGGAAGAGGTTGGCAATCGGCTCATGGATGGAAACGAAACGTTGCAGATGTTGCTTTGACTTGAAACGGGCCTGTCGCAAATTTTCTCAGTTAACGAGCTGTTGACCATCGGCGGGGAAATTGCCGCTCCCATGTGAAGGAGCTGCCGATGATTCTGAATGCCATTGCCGAGAAGCTGAAGCGCCAGTCGAAGGATGATTTCAAAGGGCGACATTTCGAGGCGTGGTTGATCGTGCAGGCGGTCGCCTGGTATCTTCGCTATCCGCTGAGCTACCGTGACCTTGAGGAGATGTTTCGGGAGCGCGGTCGAAGTGGACCACAGCACGATCAACCGTTGGGTCCTTGCCTATGCGCCTGTCATCGAGAAGCGGCTGCGGCAGTTTCGGCGCCCGCATTGTGGTTCGGCCCGTATCGACGAGACCTACGTCAAAATCCGTGGCAAGTGGCGCTATCTATACCGCGCTATCGACAAGCACGGAAATCCCATCGACTTCCTGCTCACCGCGAAGCGCGACCTTGATGCCGCCAAGCGCTTCTTCCGCAAGATGCTCAAGGACGAGCCGCTTCTCTCGCCGGAAAAGATCGGCACCGACGGCGCCAATACTTTCCCTTCAACGATCAAGGCGGCCGTCGATGACGGGCACCTTCGTCCGAATCCGGTTCACTATGTAACCAAGCATCTCCAGCAGGGCATTGAGAGCGACCATTTTCGCGTGAAGAAGAACATGCCGAAGATCGGCGGCTTCCGATCTTTCAGGACGGCGCGTCGAACGATCTCGGGGTTCGAAGCCATGCTTTGGCTGAAGAAGGGCTTCGGCTTTTCCGGCGACTGGACCGTCAACGATCAGAACGACCTGCTCGCGCGCCTCTTTGGACTTCAAAAGGTTAACAAAGCGTGAACGGCACTCCATTCAAGGGCAAACTGTGGGCCGAACCCAATTTTGCGACAAGCCCGTTGGTAAGCTTCTTTTCCGCCGCCGGGTTCGCCCGGCGGCGGCCTTTCCCGAGGGGGCCCTGGTTCTGATCCCTTCAACAGCTTTCATTGAACTCAGTTGGTCGGCTTCCGGCCCTAAGCGGACGCGGGGTTCGCAATTCCTGAAAGGAAATTTCGATTTGCCAACGCTTTTACAGTAAGCGCTCATTTCCACGCACCTTCACTGGCTGAAGGGATTGGTGCAAAGGGTGTCCACCGACTGAAAGGGTGGACACCGATGGAATTACGGCAGCGAATGGAGACAAACGTAAGCGCGATTTTCGATGCGCCTAGACGGCCTCTTCAGGCGTAATCGCGCACG
>NZ_JCAHRB010000022.1:0-22302 GCF_059429395.1 Agrobacterium sp. K11
CCTCCTTTCTCTTTGCATTCCAGTCATATGCCTCCCCGTTTGGGGCGAGGCGCACCATAGGTGAAGTCCGAAACCCACAGCCTGTTTGGTGCTGGGGCTTTGAAGTGGCGGTTAACCCGGTCAAGCGGGTTCGGGGCCGACTTGTCCGAGAACGTCGTGCGGATCGGCTTACCTCGAATGATACCCTGCAGGCGCATCGACCTCATAAGCCTGGCGACACTGCAGCGGGCGACGTCAAAGCCTTCACGCTTCAATTGCCGCCAGACCTTGCGAACGCCATAGACGCGGAAGTTCTGTTCGAAGACACGACGTATCTCAATCTTCAGGCCGATATCGCTGCGGGCGCGGATCGACAGGCGATCCACGTCCAGACGTTTGGCGGCATTCTCGTAGTAGGTTGACGGGGCGATCGGCAGCAGTCTGCAGATCGGCTCGACCCCGAACACACCACGGTGTTCGTCGATGAACGAAATCATCGCTTGAAGGGGCGGTCGAGCTCCGCCATGGCGAAATAGGCCGAAGCTTTGCGCAAAATCTCGTTGGCCTGACGAAGCTCGCGGTTCTCCCGCTCGAGAGCCTTCATCTTCTCGGCGACATCGCTCGGCAGGCCTGCTCGTTTGCCGCTGTCGACCTCGGTCTTCTTTACCCATTCATGCAGCGTGGCTGGCGAGCAGCCGATCTTGGCAGCGATAGATGAAACGGCAGCCCACCGCGAAGGGTGCTCGGCTTCGTGATCCAGCACCATACGAATGGCACGTTGACGGACTTCAGGTGAAAACTTGTTCGTTGTCTTGCTCATGATGGCTCCACTCTCTCAGAAGTTGGAGCCTCCGGCAAACCCGGAGCGGTTCAATATCCTGGTTCAGGCTCGCCGCAACAGCAGGGCTGCCAGACGCTTCTTCTCCAGGCTGGTCAGGCAGTTTGGTCAGCCGCGCGTGGTCGTGACGGACAAACTGAGTAGCGACGTGGGGACGATCCAGGCCATCGCTCCGGATGCCGATCACCGGGCGCACAAGGGGCTGAACAACCGAATTGAAAATTCCCACCGGCAGACCCGAAAACGCGAGAAGATCATGGGTCGGTTCAAGTCGACACGCCACGCACAGCGCTTCCTGTCGGCCTACGATCAAATCAACACGATCTTCCGTCCTCGCCGCTACACTCTGAGCGCCATTTCATACCGCCATGCACGGGCTGACGCGTTCAGCCTGTGGGCGCACTATGCCGCTGAAATGACAGTCTGAAACTGCCAACACAGCGTCGATCGCACCCAACGCTAAACAACTCGGCAATGCCCTCAGGTGTGCCGATGGTCACGGCTGTCTCTTACAAATCCTTTCAGGAACTGCCGAAAGCCAAAGCACCCGCTGTCCTTCAAAAGCTAGCCCAGGCCGTCGCAGCAGAAGGTTTCTCAGGTATCCAGATCAACAAGGCACTGTCGTCAATCGATGCCCACCAGGAAACCAGCGGAAGTGGCAGGATTCAGACGCTGCGCGTTGTCGCCCGCCAGAAAGGCGCAGCTGTCCGGATCGATGCTGTTTTCAACATTCAGGCAGGACAGATCGCCGACAAGGATGTCATCCGCAAGGGCATCTGCGACATCATAAAAGGCGTGTAAGGTACGGCTTGACGTTCACCTAAACCGATGAGCGCCGCCAAGGGCCACTAAAATTGCCGATCAGCCAGCCGATTACCATTCAGGAATTTGTCGAGTTCAGCAGTACGGGATCTGGATAGCCGAACTTCTTCCGCAAACTGGGGCCACCGATCTACGGCCTCTCGAACCTGCTCTATAACCTCCCTGGCATATTGATCCGGGATCGAAGCCGCTTTGGAGACCGCCAAAAGGTGAGACATGCCGGGGGTTCTACCTTCCCCGGCTATTGCAGCACTGTGCTCACCGCCTGGCCCGGACGAAAACGTAAGATCGTATGCGGGTGCCAGAGACCACCTACCATTCCCGTCCATAAGAAATGCATGGTTTTTAGCATGGTCGTCGCGATTTCTGGCATAGACATTGAACACCATATTTCGAAACATCTTGAGGACTTCCGCAGCGTCGCGGGTCATCATATGGGTCAGCTTGTGAAGTTGCTCATAGTTCACACTCGCCTCACGATGGCTGGCATTCAACAGGCCGCTTGCCGTGTGCATGTGGAGCCTGCCGGCAGGTGTCCTGTCAAAACGTTTCGTCGCGAAAAGCCGCCTTCCTTTCCGGGTCTCCAACAGCTGCGTGTCAGCCATCGTCAGTCCTGCAGCTACCGCCATAAGCGCATAGGCTCTTTCTTCAGCGCCAATCTCCCGCGGATCATCGGAACTAGGTGCCTTGACCATCCACCTTTCAAACCCCGCGCCCAACGGCTGGCCGTAGTCCAGAACACAGGTATTTTCCACTTGGTTGAAGCCGATCATAATCTTCGGACGTGCACCCGCGGATCCGCCCTGTGCGCCCTGCAAACGATCGATGTCGGCGATGTCCATCTCCGTCTGTACCAACTCCACCTGATCAGCGAACCAATCGAGATCAGTGACGGCCTGTTGTTTCTGATCGTCTGGCAATTCCGGAATGTATGAGAGTGCCCCCATTCCCGTTCTGCCCACCGCCGAGAGACGGTCAACCGGCGTGAGCCGGGTGTAATCAATGCCCGCTCGCTGTAGACGGCGGTCCAGCAACAGACGACCCCACCCGTCAGGCAGGCTGTCGTTGAATAGCCCATGGAGCCCGTCGAACGGATCGCGAGGCGCCGCAATCAACCCGGTGGCCGCCATCATATGGAATGGAGAAATCAAAAGGGGCGATGTCAGAAACTCCGCCGCGTACTCGAAGTAAGCCCTCCGTTCCTTGCCACTCCAGGCGAGGGTACCGAGTTTCCTCTCGTTCCCTTCGAGATTCAGATAAACCTTAATCTGCTGGATTGGCTTGAACTTCATTTCCGGCGCACACGCTGCTTGAGAGGACGATCAATGACATCATCGATATTCTGCGGCGGCCGACCTGGAAACAAGCGTTCGAACTCCGCCTCCGCCTCAAGGGCAAACGCAATTTTCACAAGGCTCTCGAGCGAAATTTTCCCGGTTTCTTCGAATAGCCTCAACGATCCGTAGGACACATTCGATCTCGAAGCCAGTTCACGCTGGGTCAATCCATGCTCAATCCGTCGGCGCTTCATTCTGTCCGCCAAACCTCTGATAACTTCCACCGGGGATGCCATCCTAAATGCTAACATATTATCACCCAAATACAAATAAACGACATTACTGCCAATATAATAGCATTTACATAAATCGCAAGTCGGTGATTTGAGCCATGCCGGAAAAGGTAGCGGCATAACTTAGCCGCCGGAAGCCAGCGCCAAAGAAAGGATCGTACTGAGTGCACGGACGCTCAAACCACATCAACTGCAGCAACAAACATCCCGCACCAGATAAGCAACGGCAACCTGACTGAGCCAATCGGCGCCGGAGACCGCCGCTGGCGGCAATCCGGCAGCCGACACATATAAAGCCGTTATAAGGAAAATGACTTTACCCCCAAAAGGTGGGAGTTGATTGAACATCTTCAGAAGATCGGTCGCCTGTAATTCCAGATGTAGTTTGTCGCTCACGTAAATCTTTCTTGAAACGGCTTGGCTAATTCCACACAGCACTATATTGCGCTGGATTCTGCCATGGCACATCTCTCATGAACAGATCGCACGCAATTGCTGCTTCTGCCGGAAGCGGTTGATGGTTACGTCGGCCCGGACAACCCCGTCCGCTTCATCGAAGCTTTCGTCAACTATCGCCAGAACCAGCACCGGTCGATCCTTGTCGCCCTCCTCACGGCCTTCGAGGTGCGGCCAATGCCAAAGGTGCGAATATCTGAACAGCCCGCCGACCTTTGGTTCAGTCGGCAGAATGCTTGTCCGTCAACAGTTCGGCGTTGAGATGTTCCAGACCCGGCTCCATCTGCGATGCTTCAGTGGCGGCGAGGTCATCGTCGCCGAGCGTCGTCGAAAGTTCGACTCGGCGATCACGCTTTGCGAGGCGCATATAGTCCTCATAGGCAATCACAACGGGGCGACGCCGACCGTTCTTGGTGATAATGACGGGCTCGCGGACTGCAGCGTGATGATAGGCTCCAAAATTTTCGAACCGTGTTGGAAAAAGTGGCAGAATAACTCAGCCGCCGGGAGCCGGTGCAAAAGAAAGAACCGTACCGAGTATTAAGTAGTATATCTAAATACAAAAATTTGAATTACATAATCAAATACAGTCAGCGGCTCCTCGTACAGAAACCGCTGCCCATGAGACATCACACCTTGGGTCGCAAGCACATTTTGCTGTTGTTGCTCACACCACTCATGTCACATACAAAGTACTTTACTTTGTATGGGTGCGAACGGGTGTCCGAGACGCTTACTGTTTTCCCACGAGAACCGATTGTTGAGGTCGTACCCCAAGCTGATTTGCCGGCACATTTCCGCTCATCTCCGGGCATGTAGTAGCACATGACGACCTGTACGGGGATATTGCACTTGTTGATGACGTCAACGTAGTCCCAATCGATCCTGCCCCGACTGCGCTGTTTAAATGCTACGCAATCATCATTCGCGTAAGGGGCCTGGCCATTCCTAACCGGCCTCTGAACCGACGGTCTGGGATCGGGCGTACTTGCAGCGTTGGCAATTGCGCCTGCTCTGCCAAATGCCCGGCTCATCCGATCGATATTATCCGACGAGCGTGGACGAAATGTCTGTACAGGTCTGTCCTCGGGTTCCGGTAGAGCGTTCAGTATAGCAATGCCCAGCCCCAGCAATGCGGCTGCATCAGCTCCAGATGATTGTCGTTGCGCAGAGCCACCGCCGCACCCGTAAGATCGGCCACCGTTAGCCGGGGCCAGTTCACACCGTGCATCAGCCTGTCCGGAAAAAGGAAACACGGAAAGTGATGACAGAAGGATAAGAAAAGTTACACGCCAGTTCATTCTAACCTCTCGCTGAACGGATGAATCATTCCTCAGCGCAAGGCTATATCCCTCGCCCGATGCGCTGACGATGCGCCAGACACCATCATAAACGGGCACCATAATCGTACCCTAATTGGAGAATGCGACAGCTCCGTCTTTTTGTTTGTCTCTAACCGCTCACATCCAGGACGCGGACAATACGCAAGCTTCCCAGATGCGAAGATTCAGCTTGGGGACTTCAAACATGCAATTTAAAAAATGCATCCGAACCAGCGCCGTAACCCTGATTGCTTTCGCCGCAAGCGAACACGCGGTACCTGGCAAGGATATCTGCTCGGACACGTATATGAGTGAGAAGATCTAACCGTTTGCAACACGTGCCCGGAATGCAATCGACATTTGCGGCACAGCAAAGGCGGGTGTGGCTCTCTACACCGAAAGCCTGCGGCTCGTACAGCAATGCCTGCACGATCCGGGGCTACGGGCCTATAAGCAGGATCTGGAAAGACTTTTGCATGATGCGAAAAATCAGGCATCAGCATCATGCGGCTGAACACCGCATACTGAAGTAGCCTTGCGTGTTAGCGTAGCCGAATGCCAGCAAGAAGGACACATAGCTCCGCCTGTCGTTCGGTCCCGGTTTTACGCAGGATTGACCGAATGTGGGTACGAACCGTTTCATACTGAATTCCACAATGACCGGCGACGGTTCTAAGATCGGCACCGTCGGCAAGAAGCGCCGTAATTTTACATTCGGACGGCGTCAGCCCAAACAGATGATGAAGCACGTCATATGAAATGAAACGTTTATCACTCACATCTTCGAACAGCACCATTGCGTACGACCTGGCGAAAACGTCGCGGACATTTGGCCCAGCCCTTTCGATCCGCGCAAGCAACGGCCTCTTCTCACCACGGGTCAACGTCACGACTTCGCCGTGAGCCAGATCATTCGATCGAATGACCTTGTTCAGCGTCGTCTCAAAGACCACTGTCTCCCGTGACGACGCTGCCCTGATTTTTCCATGCGCTATTCTGACATCCCCGGTGAGAAGCGAATCCGCCTTCTGGTTAGCCATTACCACATGACCACGATGGTCAAAGAAAACGCACGCAACATCTGCACGCTCAAACGCGGCCAGACGTCCTCTCATGTCGCCAGCCGAAAACAGTGCCATGATCCGCGCGGACATCTGAAGGTGGGTTCTGAGAGTAGCGAGGTGAACCCGGTCATCGTTCCCGAACCCACCATCGCCGAGCCTGCGTTGCAGGACGAAAAACAAATCGTCCTCACCTGAGGAAAAATTGACGACTGCTGTATGCTGGAATCCATGCTTCGCCATGAATTTATAGTATTCGAGATTATCGAGATCATCTTTACGGACGAAATCCTCCTCGAGGACAACTCCGTTACGCTTCATCAACGGTATGAATTTTGCCCGGTGGTCTCGCGTGTTCCAGCCGTCGTTTATATAGGCTTCCATGATCGAGGATAAACTCTCGGTGAAAAGAATACCTCCGACCGAGCCGGAGCTTGCCGGTGCCATGACATTGATGCCGCCGGCGCCAGTTGCCTCAGCAATCTGCTCCAGAAGCGAGGGCCAACGCGAGGGCTCCAGCGCTGCATCCTGGAAACGATTCAGCAGATTATGAAAAACCGCGATATCAACCGGCATTTTCCCCCTCACCCACCAAAGTATATTTGTATAGCCAGAATACAGCACCAGATCCAGAAGTTGTTTTCATGCATACTTGAACAAACAAACTTGTCGAGCTGGAAGCCGCCCGTTTCTCATCCACCTCCCGAAGCCATCAACTGCAGCAGGTAGGTACGCCTTCCAGGCGCAACGGGCTTCTACGACGGACCGGACGGATGTGCGCTCAATCGTCGGCAAGACACTCGTTGCATTTCTCAGCCGTCTTATCGTCACCTAACGACATCAGTCAGCGTCTTGGAGCAAACCCGAACCCGATCAGCCAGACATACCCCAATTGGGGTACGCAAACCTGGGGTAAGCTAGATATTAACTTGCCCTGTAATCAAACTGGAGCAATATCAATGCGTTACGTGTTGATGTGGGTCAGGCCTGACAGGCAAGAGCCCGTTTTCGAAACCGACGATATTTCACAGTGCGTACTGTGGATCAGCAGGCAAACAGAAAATAGCGCCGAATTTTCAGAGGCCGATTATAACGTCATCGATCGGGATCTCGATGCGGACATTCCGCGCGCGACAAGTTTCCTGTAGCAAGAGGACGCTCCTTTAGCAGCGGCTAATTACCTTAATCCTAACAAATTACTTTTATAAACAATCTCAATTATCTGTATTTAAATCACAAAATTTATATTTCAACAAACTGCGAGTTCACCCCCGCACATGGCTAGGAAGAAGACTGCTGCTCTCCACGGTCCCGATGTGTTCGCAATATAGCGTCCGAGCATGAAGATCCGCCCTCCGAGCCATCAGTATTCTCTGTCGGTTGACGCACCGGCTACTGCTCCCGAAGCCGGCCGATCATATCCACGCGGTCGCACGTCCCGGTGGCGGGTACGACATTCAGGCGACACGAACCTGAATGCGTCGAGCTTCGGATCGTTGTGCTGCCGATGTAGCATTGTGGTAAAAACTCGCGTCTCGTCAGCGGTTCGAACTTTGAAACAACAGGCGTCATGTCACGAAAGTTCGCCCGCTTACTGGCTATCGCTTTGGCACACCTGCATAGCGAAACATGATGTCATCGTAGAACTGCTTCCTAAACAGCACTTCGCGGTCAAAACATTCCGCACAGACTTCCAAATCAGTGGTCGGATTATAGTCAAGATGCGTTTCATCGATCATGCATCTGCTCCTGAATTCGCCGGCACCGCTTTTGAACGCTGTGAGTAATTCGCTCAAGAATCCTCGTCGGATCGCTGGAGAGGGCGACGATATATGGTGCCACCTCATCGCATGCGACGCTGACCAGTTTTGCAAGCTCCCCCACCCGTTTCAGTGTCGATGCGCCGCTCAATCCAATGTCATCAGCCAGTGCCTGCCAGTCGGCACGCCGCAGGTCAGGCGCATGGAACCGACCGAAAATCCCCTGCGGCAGGCTCTGGTCGACCTGGCGATAAACGGCAGCGCACATCAGGTCATAGAGTGGAGCCATCTTCGCGGACCCACCGGCACCAATCAGGATAGAGTAATTTTTGGCATGCGAATCCGAATTGCAGATCAGGACATTGAAGATCACCGCATCGAGAAGTTTCAACCGCTCGCCAGGCGAAACAAGATCGCTGACGGCGTCAAACATCATCTTCATGGTCACGCCGCGGCCGGTCGAGGATCGCTCGTATTTCTGCGAGGGGAAGCAACCGGTTAACTGGCAAAGATCCTCCTGATGCAACCTGCGGATCTCGCCTTGAGGGTCGGTGAAGCGATCATAGCGTTTCACGAGAAGATAACGCCGCTTGCCAGCTACTCCGATCGTCGCCTCGGCAGCCTCAAGACCGCAGGCACGTGCAAGCGACAGGCAAAAGGCTTCGTTCTCCACGCTCCCCGCAAGGCGTTTCGTATCCGGCTTGAGAATATGCGTGGATGGCGTCCCATCAACCGGAACTGAAATACGGCCGTTCCCGTCAACAAACACCGGCAGTTTCTCCTGGACGCCAGCAAGCGACATGGAAACACCGCGCTCTCCGACCAGAAAGGGTTTGGCAGGAAGTTCATTGAGAATACGCTCCAGCGCCTGCTCGTCCGGCACCGGCCGGAGGTTGACGCCAGCTTTGCGCGGCTCCCCGATCGACAGTGCCCCCGCCGTGTCACGTCCGATATGAGCAAGTAGACCGACAATATCTTGCGGGGAAACCTTGAAGCGCTGACCGATCTCGGCAAGATGGGTTTCCGGAAGCAGATTGGCAAGCCAGGGAAGCAGCTTCGCTGCACCTACGGATCCGGAACGCAGCGGCATGGTAAGCGACACCGGAAAGGCCGGGCGGCGCGCTTCCCAGCCCGGATCATAGTCCAACCTCCATTCGCCTTCAAAAGTCAGATGGGCGACAGGCAAGGTCTCGTAGTAGATGGTTGTCATTGATCAGCACCAAACATCGGCAAAAAGCCGAGGTCATCGTCCGACGCGACTTGCACAGTCTGAACCGTCTTGAGATCGCCAAGATCGATTCCAACTGCGCGTGCGACGATCAGGGCTTTTTCGAGCTGGCAACTCGGCTTGCCCGATTCAAGCTCGACGATGAAGCGTTCCCCCGTTCCGGAACGGGCAGCAAGACCGGTTTGCGTCCAGCCAAGTGCTTTGCGTCTCTCCTTGATAGCAGCGCCGAAATCACGCGCGGACCTGAACATCGTCAACCTCCATAGTTTGACTTACCGTACAGGAAGTTTTCCAAAGAATCAAGGAATCGCTTCCCGATCAGTAAGTCTTACGCTCGATCGCGCCAAATCATCCTGATCGGGAATCTTTGTGGGATCGCACCTGGCAGGAGCAAGAGTATTTGCCTCGTCTCACGGGCCTATTGTTTCATCATCATTGCCCGATAAATTGATACACCGGCCATTACTATCGTATTAATGTTTTACATCCGAAAAACTACTTATTTATATGATATATAACCATAAGTATCACGATGATAAACGGCGTAATCCATTTCGCCGCGCGTTGGGCCCTGATGCACGGGCATCACGCCAACACCTTAAAACAGCAGCCTGAAGCCCACGCTGCCGGTTCTCAGTTGACGCCGCCTGGTCGACCCGGCAACCTCATACCATGACCCTGACCAACAGTTTCATTGCCGAACTCGTCCGCGACGCCAACAGGCTCGAGAACCTCGACGACTATCAGAAGCGCCGCATGCTTGAACGGGCGGTAACGACAATCCGCGACATGCGCGAAACGATCGGAATCCCCTCCGGTCCCGGTCGCGACAGTGTCGTCGACATCCACACCGTCGCCCTGTCCATCGAACACGGATGGCGCAGCGATGACGACGTGCGAAACGCCCTGCTGCAGGCAGCCGGCATGATCCGAGACCTGCATATCGTCCTCGACAGCAAAACCGGAATCAGCTTTTCCGAACCCGCCGGTTGACGCCATGTGCCATCTTCCCGCCGTCAATGGCACTTCGTACCGGCGAAATTCAGCTTAATGATTTTAGGTTTTCGTTAACCATACGCGACCACCCTCCTCTCACAACAACGATGGAGGTTGGCTTTGGCTTACGACTGGAATCGCAATGAACGCGAAGGCATGTTTGATGAACTGGCGGCGGCCCTGATATTCTTCACAATCGTCAGCCTGCTTCTGGCGTCCGCATACCTGGTGACAACCTTTGCCAGATAGGGCGGGTTCTTTCACCCGTCTACCGGCGAGGACAAGAAACGCCAGCCTGGCAACTTTGGCCGGTGACCGTACTATCAGCCGCCGAATGCCTGCCCCGGGTGAGTGAACGACCATGACAGACGATCTTCGCGGCCATATCCTGCTTCTCTCCGGCCACCCAGGCTCCGGCAAGTCCACAATAGCCGAAACGCTTGCGCACTTGCGCGGCGTGCCAAAGGTTCATTTTCATAGCGATGATCTGTGGGGATACATCAAGCATGGCCGCATCGATCCCTGACTTCCCGAATCCGATCAACAAAACCGCATGATCATGCAGATCGCCGCCGATGTCGCAGGTCGCTATGCCGAGGCGGGTTATTTCGTCATTCTCGATGGCGTCGTGCGACCGGACTGGCTCCCGGCCTTCCTGGCGCTTGCATGCCCGCTGCACTACATCGTGCTGCGCACGACAGTAACAGAAGCAATCGAACGCTGTCAGGCTCGCGGCGGCGACAGCCTCCGCGATCCGCTGGTCGTGGCCGATCTTCATGCCCAGTTCGCCAATCTCGGGGCTTTCGAGCACAATGTACTATCGTTGTCGGGCAAGGACAGGGATCAGGCCTTGGAGGCGGTCATCAATGCGCTGCAATCGGCACGTTTCCGTATTGATGCCACGAGCGATGGCAATCGATTACGAACATAAAGGTGAAGCAAGCGTGGCTGTCCCGACAATCTATCTCCTGCGCCACGGCGAAACAGTCTGGAACTGTCTTGGCCGGTTTCAGGGGCAACAGGATTCCCCGCTGACCGCGCGCGGTATCGAACAGGCCGATCAAGTCGCGCGCCTGCTCCGTGACGCTCTCTGCGACGATGAACAGTCTTTCCGGATGCAAATCAGCCCGCTCGGGCGCGTGCGACAGACAGCAGAACGGGTCCAGGCCGAGGTTGCGCTCCCGTGTCTCGAAGATAACCGCCTCGTTGAGGTCACCACCGGCTCCTGGGACGGCATGACGCGATTTGAGATTGATGCCGAATTTCCTGGGCGTCTTGAAGGATCCAACGCATTCGACTGGTATTTCAGGGCACCGGATGGCGAAAGTTTTGATGACGCCTGCAAGCGCGCGACGTCATGGATCTCGGATCTCCAGCATCCGACGATCGCCATTTCCCATGGCCTGTTCGGGCGGATTCTTCGGGGTGTTTTTCTCGGACTTTCGAAGCTGGAGATGCTCGAACTGCCCGTTCCGCAGGATGGATTTTACCGACTAGATGATGGCAGGTGCGAGCTCATCACAGTTTGACCTGCACGGTCGTGATCCAGAAAGCCAAGGGCCATGGACGTCATTCGCCATGTCGACAGGGGAGAAACACATGCATACACTTAACGTCATTTACCTGGCTTATCTCGACTGCCTCAACCGTCAGGCCTTCGATGAGCTCGGCGCATTCGTCGACGATACTGTTGAACACAACGGCCGGGCGTTAGGCCTGTCGGGCTATCGCGACATGCTGGTCAAGGACTTTGCTGATATTCCAGACCTTCGGTTCCAGGCAGAGATACTTGTCAGCGACGTGACCCGGATCGGCGCCCGGCTTTCGTTCGATTGCACTCCCAAATCCACCTTCATGGGCCTTCCGGTCAATGGCAGGCGCGTTCAGTTCTGCGAGCATGTTTTCTACGACTTCGAACAGACAAAAATCCGCAGGGTCTGGTCGGTCATCGACAAGGCCGCAATTGAGCGCCAGCTCGGCTGACGGCCGTCACCCGGCGAAGGTATCTGTGGCCCGCCAGCGCCAGAAAAATGAGCCGAAAGAGTGTGATTGCACGAAACGCTCACTGAAGCCGGACAGCCTCAAATTTATGCAGACAGCTGCTGAGGTCGCGGGCGTTGCACAAAGGTTACATCATATTTCAGGAAAAAAGCATATGAATGATCTCTCATACAAGGGAGTTCAGAGACTATGAAGAAAATCGTATCGACTATCGCATTCGTGCTTGCGGCATCGACTGCAATGGCGGCCGATGCCGTATCAGAAGTTCCTGCAGCCCCGGCAGCAGACGTTGCGCCGCTGTTCAGCTGGACCGGGTTTACCGCCGGTGTCCAGGCCGGCTACGGCTGGAACAACAATGACGCTTCGATCGTCGGCCTTCCCGGCCAAACGTCCGCAGACTTCGATGGTGCTCTTGCCGGTGGTTTCGTCGGCTTCAACTACGACCTTGGCAACAGCTGGGTCGTTGGCCTCGAAGCAGACTTCGAAAAGAACTGGGGCGATGATTCAGCCACTATCCTTGGCACGGGCTTTGACTACGGGTTTGACTGGCAGGGTTCGGTTCGTGGCCGGGTCGGCTACGCATTTGACCGTGCCCTGGTCTATGGTACCGCAGGCTGGGCCTATGCTCGCGGCTACGCGGAAGTTCCGGGCATTGCCGACGTGAAGGAAACGTTCAACGGCTACACCGTCGGCGTTGGTCTCGACTACGCGTTTACCGACATGGTGTTCGGACGCGTTGAGTATCGTTACACCGACTTCGGCGACAAGGATTTCGATTTCGGCGGCGCTGCAATCAATGCAGATGTCGACCAGCATGCAATACGCGTCGGCCTCGGCGTAAAATTCTGATTCACCCGGACAGCAACAGCAAAAGCCCGGCCATTGTGCCGGGCTTTTTTCTTGTCCCTTTTCCGAAGGCGGGAAGCGACAAACAGGGGTGGGCAAGTACGGGCCACCTGTTGGCCAGTTGCAATGCCACCACAATGACTGAACATGCCGACCAGGACCCGGACGCGACCGGACATGCTCCTTCTCCCTCCAGCAAACGATCAGCCAGCCTCACCCACGATTTCCCCTTTGAGCAAATCCCCAAGCAGTGCACGATCGGCATCACGCAGCGCCATCTGCGTCAGCTTACACCGCAGTAAGTGGAGCAGCATCTGCGCATCCATTCCATCCGCCGGCTTTTTGCAGTTGGTTGAGAATCCATGTGCCAAGCAGCACTTTCAGCCGCACCTCGAGCTCCCGTTGCCGCGCGGCAAGGTTCCGCGGATGATGCGGGTGTTCCCTAGAGGTATTGGATCGGTACAAGCCTGTTCCATGCGTTCGACGACGACACTCTTCGCGACCAAGCGCGGTGGCTAGCTGACGGATCCCCTGGATTTGCTTAAGCACGCCAACCGCAGCTTGGAGCAACTTGCGATTTAGATAAAATTTACGCTAAATCTTATCGGTTTGAACTGATCCGGCCATGCTACGTTTCACGCAAGTCAAATCGGGAGGCCGGCTGCGATGATCTGGAATTTGGAGAAACTAGAACAAGAACGTCTCGACCTCATTGAGGTCATCGACAACCTCAAGAGGTGGGAACGTTTCTCTATAGACGACCGGCACATCATCTCACTACAGATCACCGCACATATGATGCGACTTAGCCAACTGGATGAAGACTTGGCGCATTTGCGTAGTGAAGACTTTTGCTCGGTTGAATATCTGGCTGCTGACTGAGACCCCTCGTTGTGCCGAATTAGGGACCCGTTTGTTCCGTGCTGCCGCTGCGGGAAAGACCTGAGGACATATTGCCCTGTTTCCGCTTCTTCCTACGCCACGCCAGCGCCAATAACTGCGCGCCCTTACCTGAAATGAGCGCCGTCAGCCATGCAAGGCTCACGCATAACTGGCCGGGCAACCTACGTGAATTACAGCGTTTTGCCCAGCTGCAACTGCTCGGCCCACAGCAGCTTCCCGCCGCCGGCGGATCCGCCGAGATGACCGGCCTCGCCACGATGATGACGGCTTACGAGGCCCGCCTCATCGCCGCAACGCTGACGGCGACAGGTAGAAGCGCCACACAGGCGATGAAGCACCTGAAGATTTCGAGAAAGACATTCTACGACAAGGTGAATAAGCACAAGCTTATGGTCGGGAAATTGCGCATGAAGGGCTGAGGCGGGCGGCGGCGTCACAGGCTGCGGATAGCGCCACCATCGACCCGGTAATGTAACTCGCCTGCTGGCTGGCAAGAAAAATGGCGGCGGCAGCGAACTCCTCTGCGCAGCCGTAACGTCCGCCGGGGATGTCCCCGCGCGACGCTTCCAGCACGGCAGCTAGCTCAAGCGCGGCGTTTCTAGCCCTGATGTCATCCAGCACGCGCACGCGGTCGGTGTCACTCCGGCAGAGCAGGATCATGTTGACCGTGACCCCGTGAGGCGCGAGCTCCGTCGACAGCGTTTTCGACCGCCCGGCGTCCGCGGCGCGAACCGCTTTCGACAGGGCGAAACCGGCAATGGGCCGCTCGATGCCCGATGAACCGATGGTGATGATGCGACCCCATTGACGTTCGATCATGCCGTATGCAAGCGCATCGGTGATCGAAAAGATCGAAACCCGCCTCGAATCGACCGCTGAACGCCATGCCCCAGGCGGCTGGCCGAGTGCTGGCGAGCGACCTTCGGAATGGGCGGAAATATCGTCGCGCGCCTTGGCCTTTGCGCTGGCCACGTAGGCGCGGACGATCTCCTGATCCTTTCAAGCGAACGTCAGTTGCCGCCAGTGAGGCCTAAGGCCGCGAGGCGTGGTGCGAACGCGCGAATGACAAATCACCTATGTTGCTCACGCAGAAGGTTTTCAGCCATAAAGGAGACGAAGGCGGACACCTTCGGCGAGGGATGCCGGTTTGCCGGCCAGAGGATGTGGAAGGCACCGACCTCTTGCATATAGTCCTCAAGCACGCTGACCAGCCTACCTCGCCGGAGCTGCTCCCGGATCGCGAATTGCGGCAGGCATGCAAGCCCGAAGCCTCCCTCGGCCAAGCAGATCTGCGGCTCGAGCGTGCTTGCTACCGATGTCACGGGAAGAACAAGTTCAAGGGCCGCGCCGTCCGCCACCATCGGCCAGCGCTCCAGCTTGCCGGTGGACGGATATTTGTGATGATGGCAGGCGTGACCGAGCAGATCGTCGGGCGTCGAAGGCACGCCACGCGCCGCGAGATAATCGGGCGATCCGACGATCCGGTGCGAGAATGCCCCTGCCCGACGCATCATCAATCGCGAGTCCCGGGCTTCGCCGGTGCGGACCACGGCATCGAAACCTTCGTCGATCACATCCACCAGCCGGTCGGTGAAGTCGAGGTCAAGCTCGATCTCGGGATAGGCACGCATGAAGGCCATGACTGCGGGCATCATCAGCATGCCGATTAGTGGCAGGCTGACACGAAGACGTCCGCGCGGCGCCTGACGGATTTGCGACAGCTCCAGTTCAGCGGCCTCGATCTCGCTGAATATGCGGCGGCAGCGATCGAGGAACAGAGCTCCTTCCGCAGTCAGCGTCAACGAGCGCGTCGAGCGATGGAAGAGGCGAACGGCAAGCCGCTCTTCCAGCCGCGCGACCGCCTTGCCGATGGCCGAGCCAGAAACGCCAAGCCTCGCGGCTGCACCCGCAAAACTACCGCAATCTGCCGTTTGAACGAAGGCATTCAATGCGCCGAGATGTTCCATCCACTAGTCCCTATTGCGGACATCTATGTCCGATATGATGAGAACTCTAGCATAATTCTCCAATCGCGGAGACCGGCTTATGGTCAAGGCATGACAAACATGCACTTATTCGCCGCGTCCCCCGTCGACCCGCCCCAACCTCGTCGTCTGCCGCTCTCGGGCCTGCTCGCACTCGCCATGGCCGGCTTCATCACCATTCTGACCGAGGCGTTGCCCGCAGCTTTGCTGCCGCAGATCGGCGCGGGCCTTGCCGTGTCGGACGCACTGGTGGGCCAGATGGTGACGATCTACGCGATTGGATCGCTCATCGCCGCGATCCCGCTGACGGCGGCGACGCAAGGCATACGACGGCGGCGGTTACTCCTCGCTGCCATCGCCGGTTTCGCAATCGCCAATACAGTTACAGCCGTCTCCTCTAGCTATCTGCTGACGATGGTCGCACGATTTTGTGCCGGCGTTTCGGCCGGGTTGCTCTGGGCGTTGCTCGCAGGCTATGCGGCACGCATGGTGCCCGAGGCACTAAAGGGACGGGCTATCGCGGTGGCCATGGTGGGCACGCCGCTCGCGCTGTCGCTTGGCATTCCGGCCGGTACTTTTCTGGGCACCCTCCTCGGGTGGAGGGCGTGTTTTGGCCTCATCAGCGGCTTGACTCTGGTACTGGTTGTTTGGGTTATCGCGAAGGTGCCAGACTTCGGAGGCCAGCCTATGGAGCGTCGCCGCGGGCTCGGCACGGTGTTTACTCTGCCCGGCGTGCGCCCGGTCCTGTTCGTCACCATTGCCTTCGTCCTCGCTCACAACATCCTGTACACCTATATCGCCCCGTTCTTGGTCGAGGCCGGCATGGCAGCGCGGACCGATCTTGTGCTTCTGGTCTTCGGCACGACAGCACTGGCAGCCATCTGGATCGTCGGTGTCCTGATTGACCGTCAACTGCGAAGCCTGTCGCTCGCCAGCATCGCTTTGTTCGGGCTTGCAGCGCTGGCGCTTGGGCTATGGGGTGAGAACCCAGCGGTTGTCTACGGTGCAATCGCGGTCTGGGGCCTCGCTTTTGGCGGAACCGCCACGCTGTTTCAGACCGCTCTTTCGAATACCGCAGGCGATGCTGCGGATGTTGCTCAATCCATGTTGGTCACCGCCTGGAACCTGGCCATCGCCGGTGGCGGTATCGTCGGCGGGTTGATCCTGCAGCAGAGTGGCGTTGGCGGCTTCGCCCCAGCCATTCTTATCCTCCTCGTCCCGGCATTCATCACAACACTTCTTGCACGCCATCATGCCTTCCCACCGGCTGCCAATCCCTGATCCAAAGGAAATTCTCATGACATCCTCAAATTCTTCGATCGTATCGCGCCTGGACGCTGTGATAGACGGCGCGATTGCAGCCGAACGCATCGTCGGTGCTGTCGTCCTTGTCGCGCTCGACGGCAAAACAATATATTGCCGCGCAGCAGGGCTCGCCGACCGGGATGCCGGCACGGAGATGCGAACTGACGCTATCTTCCGACTGGCCTCCGTCTCGAAACTCTTCTCCGCCGCGGCTGCCCTAGCGTTGGTCAGTCGCGGGATACTGGATCTCGATCGACCAATCACGGAATGGCTACCGGCGTTCACGCCGACCTTCGAGGGACGACCGGCTCTTATCACCTTGCGTCATCTGCTCAGTCACAGCGCAGGGCTCAGCTACGGCTTTTTTGAGCCGGAAGGCGGGCCTCTCGCCCAAGCAGGCGTGTCGGACGGTATGGACCGCTCCGACCTGACGCTTGCCGACAACATCCGGCGCCTTGCCGGCGTCCCCCTCTCCTTCGCTCCGGGGTCGGCATTCCGCTATTCGTTGGGGATAGATGTTGTGGGTGCGGTGATTGAGGCGGCAACAGGGCTCGCCTTGCCGGAATCCATCCGCACGCTCGTCACCGAGCCGCTCCGTCTTAAGGATACCGGTTTTGCGCTTTCCGATCCATCCCGGGTTACGGCTGCATACGCGGACGCCACGCCACGTCCCCGCCGGATGCACGAACCGGACTGCTTGCCATTGCTCCCCGGTATGGCAAGCGTCATGATGGATCCATCACGGGTGTTTGATACCAAGGCTTTTCCTTCAGGCGGCGCCGGTATGGTCGGCACAGCGTTAGATTTGTTGCAGCTGATAGAAGCGTTACGGCAGGGCGGCGGTGATATGATGACTGCCGATCATGCCTCCGTGATGGCGCGTGACCAGATAGCCGGGATCGACATCGAGGGATCGCCGGGCTGGGGCTATGGTCTCGGTTTTTCGGTGCTGCGCGACAGCCAGGCCGCAGGCGTGGCCGAGCCGGCAGGCACCTGGCGCTGGGGCGGGGCCTACGGGCATAGCTGGTTCACTGACCCAAGCAACGGCCTGACAGTTGTGGCCCTGACCAATACCGCATTTGAAGGCATGTCTGGCGCCGGGCGGTTTTCTACCGATATCAGTCGGGCCATCTATGCAGCGATGGCGGAGGCGTCATGAGCGAGAAGTGAAATTAGCGATGCTATCCAACAATTCTAATCCAAGACTACGCCTTTAGGCGGGTTCAAACAGGCGCCCCTCTTTGCGACCATGCTATAACAACGATTTATCCGTCTCGCGCAGATAATCTCCCTTCACCGAAATATCATTCGTTCACACGATTAGCCAACAGCTTCATGAGATCCATTCATTCGTGAAGAATCGCCACGATTAGGGTGGGCGCATCCTGATGTTGACACCGTCCGGCGACTGAAGGCCGCGGGGAGATTAGAGCTGTATGCGTATCATCCTGAACATGATCCAGGTTTTACCTTGGATTTCGCATAGGAGTCGGTCGTGAGAGACCCAGTTGGTTTATGCGGAAAGCTACAGCCGGACTGGTAACCCGGGACGGTCTCAGCGAACTTTGGAATACAGGAAAGCGTCCCTTGGTTCGTTCGACAAATTTGGATGGAAAAGATACCGCCGAAGCAACGCTTCCTGGGTCATACCAGCCTTTTCCATCACACGTGCTGAGGCCACGTTCATGAAATCACAAGCTGCCTCGGTGCGATAGATCATCGGATGGGTAAGGGCATGCTCGATTGCCCATTTTACCACTTCAGTCGCAACGCCCTGTCCCCAGTGATCCTTCCGGACAAGCCAACCGTAGGAAACTCGCGGTCCCGCCAGTCGCGCGTCAATCCTTCCAACAAGTTCGCTCGGCACTTCGCGTCGGCAAATGACCGCTGGAAACGTGGAGCCACCTTCCCACTCCAGATAGGAGCGTTCCGCAGCTTCCTGCGTCTGGGAAAGGTCTGTGTGCGGACGCCAAGTGAGATATTTCGTCACTTCACGATCAGTTGCCCAACCAGCAAAGATTGCGTCGCCATCAGATGGTTGAACCCGCCTGACTAGAAACCGCTCTGTGAAGAATTCCTCCGGGAGGCGATACGCCAAGTCCATTCCATCGATCCTTGATCGCGCTCTTGCCAGCGCCATTGCAGCGTACCGCTTGGCGGCGCAACGTACATTATTTGCGGCCGATGCCATGCAACGTTTATAGATTTCCCAAATTAGCCATGGAAATCAGTGCCTGAAATGGAATTCTGTGGTTTTTCTATCTAATGCCGAACTTTTCATCAATATGCTCCCAACCAAGGCGACATTGAATTGCAAAGTGACCGTGACCTGCCACTGAGAATTTCCTCCAGAATAAATTAGAGTCCGGCCCATTTTGAACCGCCCCAGGTTTCTGGACCAGCTGAGGCTAGAGTTTTCCGGCTTCGCAGAGCGGCCGCCCGGCGGTGGGGCAGGTTTCCACACCTCGCCAGACATCAGGGCGGTGTTGCCCGACCGAACAAACCGCACGGTGGCTCCGCGCAGATCACCATTTGATGGTCATTTCTACATCAGATTTCAAATCACGTCGCTAGTGCAGCCACTCGCAACGATAGGCGATGACCGGCTCGGCAAATCCTTTCAGTCTGTATTGATTGCCATGGACGAGGACATCGGCGCTGCCATATTCTTGGAAGGTCTTGTCCGATATCAGGATCTGGTCGCTCTCGGCCGCGGCACAGAGCCTGGCTGCCAGTTGCACTGTCGCACCGAAGAAATCATTGCTGTCCTCGATCGGCTCACCACAATCCAGTCCAATGCGGATGTGAATGGGCTCACCATTGCCGCTGTTGTAGCGATGGAACTCGCGTTGGATATCAATGGCGCAATCCACGGCAAACGGTACGGACGAGAATACAGCCATTATGCCGTCGCCGGTGTGCTTGACCTCCCGCCCCGACCGTCGCCCGAGACAACCGCGAACCAGGGCATCGTGTGCGCGGACTAGTTCCGCCGCCATACGATCGCCAAGGCGGGCCGTCATCTCGGTTGAACCGACAATATCAGTGAACAGGATCGCACGGTGGCCGGCATCCATATCTTTCGAGATGGTAGCAAGCGACAAGGGATCCTGTATTCGCCCGAGAAACGCTTCCACAGCGGACAGAGCGACTTCCACAACTTCACTGGCGACAAATCCGTGGGCTTCCCGATGTACGCACTGCGCAGTTTCAGCGTCTGGAGCATCGATAAGGCAAAAGGCCGTACCACGCCTTTCATCAAACCAGTAGGTCAGGAACCTGACGCCGTACTGATCCTGAATGTTGAGATCTTTAAGGTGTGCCGCGGCGATATCCGCCGCTGAAACTCCGGCAAGCTCGTGCCGGTCCATGAAGATAGGCATTGCTTCCTCCCGGGAGTATATCGTTGCCTGGTCTTCAAGCCAGTTTACGACTTCCCCGCGCCATCGTCCATCACTCTTACCTGTAACGCTAGTCAGGAGCGGACCACCGATAGAGCGATATTGGTTTGCGTGACAAATTCAGGGTATTCGGCTATCTTACGTCGCCTACGAGCATTCACTGACGCGTAAATTTTCGGTCAGCCTTTGCCCGCCAACTCAATTAATTGGGGGGAATGAAATGACACAGCTCGACGAAACAAAACTGAATTCTTTTATTGGCAAAATGCTGGGCGATCTAGGGGGAGCCTTCAGTGTTCCAACTGTCAGGATTGGCTTGAGATTGGGCCTGTTCGATACGTTGCACCGCGCCGGACCGCTAACATCCACAGGCCTTGCGGCAGCCTCCGGTAACCTGTTGGAACGCTACGTCAGGGAGTGGGCGCTGGCACAGGCGGCAAACGGCTACATCGACTACGACAGCGGTTCGGGGATGTTCAGTCTCTCACCCGAGCAGGCCATGGTGTTCGTCAACAAGGACAGCCCCGTCTATCTCGAAGGAGCTTTCGATCTGGTCGCGGCGATGATCGAGGGAGAGCCCAAGGTTGAGCACAGCTTCCGGACCGGCGGCGGGGTGCGATGGGGTGACACTGCAGGTTGCCTATTCTGCGCAACGGGCGCGTTCTTTCGGCCGGGATACGTGAACAATATTGTCCAATCGTGGCTGCCCGCCCTTCATGGCGTTGAGGACAAACTGGAGAAAGGCGCCCGGGTCGCCGATGTCGGCTGTGGCGTCGGCTTCTCGACAATTCTTATGGCCGAGGCATACCCCAACGCCAGCTTCACAGGCTATGACTTCCACGAGCCATCCATAGAAGAGGCGAACAAGCATGCCCGAAGCCATGGGGTGGACGACCGGGTGAAATTCGTGGCGGCGACGGCCAAAGACATCAAGGATACGGATTTCGATCTCATCACCAGTTTCGACTGTCTGCATGATATGGGTGATCCGCGTGGGTGTGCGGGGCACATGTCTCGTATCCTTAAAAAGGACGGCACCTGGATGATCGTCGAACCTATCGCGGGCGACCGCCCGGCGGACAATATGAATCCTGTCGGCCGCCTTTACTACAATGCTTCAACCATGATCTGCGTGCCAACGTCACTTGACCAGGAGGTTGGTGAAGGATTGGGAGCTCAGGCCGGCGAAGCTAAGCTCTCAGAGGTCATTCGTTTGGGTGGCTTTTCCAGCGTCAGGCGAGCCTTCACCGGGCCTTTCAACATGGTTCTGGAAGCGCGGGTTTAGGATTGTTTAGGGCGCGTTGCGCGCCGGCATTGTAGACCAGAGTATTTGCCAGTTAATCGTGTGCAACATGGCGACGAGATTTGGTGGGGATCAGCCGTTCGTGCTCTTTCGTCCTCGACGAGGTTGCTGCGCTTTCCGGTGAGGCGCTCGAACTCGTGTTACGTCATCAACACATGAGATGGCCTGCCGCGATGGGTGATGATCACAGGTCCCGCTTGGGCGGCTTTCTTTGCCTTGCTAACGTCAAGATCGACTTCACTGCAGAACAAACGTGTCATGGTCATCGGAAACCTCTATGTAATCCGAAATCCCAAATGCGGAGGAGCCACCTCCCCTGCGGCATCCCAATCTGGCAAAGTTTTATCATGAGGAGATCGCTGCTCTTCACGACCAGCTTGGCAACGAGGAGACGAGGGCACAGGCGGCCGACAAGCTTCGCACGCTGGTAAACCGCATTGATCTCGTGCCCGATGGTGCGGAACTGGTGATAGTGTGATTAGGCATGGAATAAGGACCCCGCAAATGGGGTGATCGGCGTCCAAAC
>NZ_JCAHRB010000023.1:0-20053 GCF_059429395.1 Agrobacterium sp. K11
GGGTGGCGCGGGATCCGAAGCAGGCAGTTCCTTTGTGGGGAAGTTACGACGGAACAGCCGCTGACTATGAGGGCATGTCAGTCCAGGTCAACGTCACAACGGATGATCGCATCGAAACTGTGCTCAACTGATCGGAACGCATTGCCTATTCCGGCGTTTGCCGCCCAAGCTAGCCTCACGGCAATTCGCCGGCGCAACGGAATTTTATGATGAAGATACCTCGACCGGGTGAACCGACACTTTTTCGCGCCTGCGCCGAACATGCATGATGTTGATTAGTGAGAATGTGTGCTCGCTCGCGGCCTCCGGCATAAACCGCGCTGACCTCTTCGTCACCACCAAGGTCTGGCACGACAAGCTCTCCCCCGATGCCTTGCGACGCTCCTTCGAAACGAGCCTCCGCAAGCTTCGCCTCGACCATATCGATCTCTTCCTCGTGCATTGGCCATCAGCGAAGATGAACATAAGCGCCACGTTCGACGCCATCACCAAACTGAAGGAGGAAGGGTTGGCGCGCCATCGGCGTTTGCAACTTCAACCTGCCATGATACGGCATGCGATCGAGGAAATCGGCGCCCCCATCGCCGTTCATCAAGTGGAATATCATCCGTTCCTGTCGCAGACGCCGATGCTGGATTACCTTCGCCGCAGGGGTATTCCGATGACCGCCTATGCGCCGCTTGCGCAAGGCCGGGCGGCAAAGGATCCCGTTCTCGCTAGGATCGGTGAGAAGCACAGCGCCACCGCAGCCCAGATCGCCATAGCCTGGCTTCTGGATCAGGAAAACGTCATCGCTATCCCCAAAGCCGCTCGCTCGTCCGGCCAGCGAGCCAATCTCGATGCGCTCAACATTCACCTCGACGAGGAGGACCGCGCGGCTATCGCGGCTCTGCCGAAGGACGTACGCTACGTTGATCCACCTTTTGCTCCAGACTGGGAGGCTGCAACACTCTGAAATGGGTGGTCCTTAATCTCGGGCTACGCTCAGGATACCCCTCGATCTAGCCGAGCAACGTGCGCTGGTTGGAGCCAAGGCTATTGGCAGGAACGACCGAATGGGGCGCGCATAGCTGCCTAAGCCTTCGCAGCTTGTAATGCTGTCGCCTTGATGGGAGCCGAACTGACGACCATGAGATATCAGATAAGAAAAACAAAGCGAATCAGCCTGCATTGATCACTTAGTGTCGGAAACGCATGATTGACCCGGCACTTTCATGCAGGGTCAATCATGCTAGGCGGTCAGGATCAATTTTTATGGGGACAACTCCTCCAGAACCCTACCCTTGGTTTCCACTGCGAACACGGCCGTTACTAGCGCTCCAACGACTAATATGACTGCGAATGCGCCGAAAACATACTGAATACCCATTGATGACATCACCCAGCCAACGGCAATCGGCCCCGCTGACGACCCAAGGCGTAGCCAAGCGCTGCCTGTCCCGGTGCCAATGGCACGCAGACGGGTCGGGTAAATTTCTGCCGAATAGAGGTACAGCGAAAACGTCACCGTCTGTAGGATGGCATAGGCCAGTCCGGCAAGGATAAGAACCTGCGTTGCCGATGTGGCCCCCAACCAGGCGAGAACGACGAGCGGAATGGGTGCGATCAGCAGCGCTCCCACATACCAACGCTTGCGTCCAACCTTATCGATGAGCAGTGCGCAGATAATCGCTGCGATCACACCGCCGACTGACGTCATGAAGCCGTAAAATATACTGGTTTCGAGCGGCAGGTTAAAGGTTTGCCGATACAGGGTCGGGAGCCATGTGATCGTGCCATTGGCGACCATATAGGCACAGAACCACATAGCCCAGATAGACAGCGTGCGCTTGAGATAGATGCCCTGGAACAGTTCACGCCAGTCGGATTTGCGGTGCAAGGGAGCCGCTACGATCTTTGGTTCAGGCAACTCGTGACCAGACGAGCGTGCGCTGTTTTCAAATTTGGTCACGATCCTGTCGGCTTCCTCATAGCGCCCGTTGGCAACCAGCCAGCGGGGGGATTCGTGCAGGAACCAACGCAGCGGGATCATCAGGAGCGCAGGAACAAGGCCGACCACAAACATGGCTTTCCAGCCATAAACTGGCACCATAAAGTATCCGATCAATCCCGCACCAACGAGGCCGAGTAAAAACATCACTTCGTACAGAAGAAAGAAACGACCGCGCCCCTTGGAGCCAATCAGTTCATTGATGTAGGCGCTGGCCACAGGAACTTCACCACCCGTTCCAATTCCCTGAACAAATCGAAAAGCCATCATCATTCCAGCGCCGGCTGCGAAGAGGCAAGCGATGTCCATGCTGACGAAAAGCAGGATCGTAAACAGCAGGACCTTGAGACGTCCAATCTTTTCCGCCAACCAGCCGAAGCACACCGCTCCGATGAGTTGCCCCAGATAACCCATAGACAGGATCATGCCGGTCTGGCCGGGCGTGAGATTCCATTCACGGACCAGAACCGGCATGGCATAGGCGATTGCGATGACCGTATAACCATCGAAAAATGTTGCAGCACCAACGATGTTACGAGCCCAGAAAACTTCGCGGGTTACCGGAAGTCGTTCAAGGCGTGCACTGATTTCAGCTTGCGGATCGACGAGCAGCGTAGACGCCGTCAACCTTTGTTCCATGTTCATGATTTCCTCCCTTTGCCTGGCCCACTCCCGGCCTGGCGTCGAACCTGACGGATTGATCGTCTCAGCTTCCGGAATCGTCCGCGGCGATAGTCGGAAGGCATCGCTCATATCGGTGAGGCATGCACGTCGTTACGAACGTGCGATTGCGGCACGTCACCCCCGATGTGCAGCAATATCCCCTCCCCTTGTTTCAACAGCCCCTGCCTTTCAGGCAGGGGCTGTTGTTATTATTCTGCCGCCATCAGTTGGTCGACACGGCCGATACCAGCAGCGTCGAAGGCGGCGAAGATTTCAGCTTCAGCCTTTTCGCCAAGATTCTTGAGCGGCTCGCGGATGGTTGCATGGTCCAGCACGCCACGGTGAACGAGACCAAGTTTCAGCGCAACGGTACCCTCCATGTGAGAGCCTCTGTGATACACGGCGCGCGTGACGGGAAGCAGACGTTCGAATATCTTTCGGGCTTCAGGGTAGTTCTGTGCCTTACCAGCATTGATCAGGTCGATCAGCAGTTCCGGTGCGATATTGCCGTAGCCGACGAGCAAACCATCGACATCAAACATGGTCGGCAACAACCACTCGTCATGGCAACTCAAGACCTGAAGTTTCGGATTGGCCTTTTTCAGCTCCGGGATTTCAACGTACCAGCGCTTCATATTGCGCACGCCGTTCTTGGTTGCGACGACCCCTTCCTGGGTCGCGATCGCAAGCTGGGTATCAAGATCATAGGAGGCTTTGGTCACATCAGGATATTGGAACAGAATGCATTGCAGACCGGATTCCTCCCAGATCGCCTTGTAACGATCTTGCGGTGCGCCTTTTTGAAAACCAAAGCGAAGCCAGCCATGGTTTGGATAGACGAGCGCGCCTGTCGCGCCGGCAGCCTTGCACTTCTTTGCCTCTTGTGCGGCAACCCTCGTTCCTTCACCGGTGATGCCGGCAATGATTGGGATGCGACCATCGACAGCGTCGACATATGTGTGGATGAGCTTGAGACGCTCTTCTTCCGTCAGGAATGTGCCTTCACCGGCGTGGCCGAGAATAACTAGGCTCTTCACGCCATCCATTCCGGCAAGCCATTTGGCAATGCGGGCATTAGCGGCGTAATCGACCTCGCCGTCACGAGTAAATGCAGTGACCGGCGCCGGGCTCAGGCCTCTCATGTCCATTGCTTGCATGGGATATCTCCTCCTCAGATAGCCACTGTTCGCCTCGCGACCAGTGGTGGGATCGTTAATGGGAACGTTCCCACTATCGAACTGGATTTTACTGGAGTCAATAGTTTTTTTGTTGCATGTTCACCCCTAGCGAATGTGAGGGTACCGTGGCGCGGAAAACAGAAATGAAATCAGAGGTCAAAGAGACGGGTCGCCAAACGCGCATAACCATCCACGATGTTGCGTCTGCTGCGGGCGTGTCAAAGTCGACGGTGTCGCGCATTTTAGATGAACGTTTGCCTCAGTCCGACAACGCCACATCCCGGCGAGTGCGCAAAGTCGCAGAGGATATGGGCTACATGCGCGACGTCTCGGCAGCGAGCCTCAGGCGCGGCAATACCATGACGGTTGGTGTGATCGTGCCTCGGTTGACGGATACTGTTATGGCGATGCTGTATGAAGCACTGGCCAAGGCGTGCAGCAAAACGGGACGCTTCGCCATTGTCGCTACGACCGACGACAAGCCTAAAGCTGACAGGCTTGCGGCAGAGTCTCTTCTCAAGAGAGGCGTGGACGGATTGATCTTGTCGACAGCCCGCGAGGACGACGATTTCCCAGAGGTACTCACTGCTCGAGGGATACCTTTTGTTTTAGCTCTCCGCAGTGATGGTCGAAGCCTTTCCTCTGTCGGTGACGATCGATTGGGTGGATATCTCGCAACACGACATCTGCTGGATCTGGGGCATCGACGCATCGGTGTAATCGCCGGACCGTCCTATGCTTCCAGCTCACTTGGACGTGTCGAAGGTTATCGCCGGGCTCTTGAAGAGGCAGGGATCGCTGTCCGCCTGGATTACATCATCCCCTCGACGTTCGGTATCGATGCTGGCGCGGATGCAGCACAGCAGCTTATGCGCCTAGATGATCGTCCTACGGCAATCTTCGCCGTGAACGACAACACCGCAATCGGGGCCTTGTCCGGTCTGTCGCGTATGGGGCTGTCTGTGCCTGACGATATTTCCGTTGTCGGATACAACGACATTCCCATCGTCAGCCACCTTCCAACACCACTAACGACGCTGCGTGTACCTTTTGATCAGATTGCTTCGAATGCTCTGGATCTTCTGGCGAGCGGAACAATTTCAAGCGAAGATCGAATCCGCATCTCCGCTCCAACGCTCATTCCCAGAAAGAGCTCGACCAAACCTCGCTCTTGATGAGATTCGCGTTTACGACCAATATGTTATAAATTCGGCGAAGTGGTTGGTTAGAAAGAATCTCCCGCCCAATCTTCATGGCCGTGACGTATGCGGATGACGAATACGCTCCCGTCTTCAATGACGCGGTACACGACAAGGTGAGCCTTGAAAGGATGGATCCTGACAGGAGGAGAAATCTCATGGCGTTCGCGTGCCATTCTTGGGTTGGTGGCGATGAGTTCGAGCAAGGCAAAAAGCTCATCGTGATATTGTCTGGCGACTAGTGCTCCGAAGATGCGGATGCCTTCTTCTGCAATGGAAATAATATCCTCTTCCGCTTGGACAGATAGGCTAAATGGCATTAAGCGCGTCCGCGGCTGATGTCAGCTCGAGACGTGGCTAAAGCAAACAACTCTTCCGTTGAACGGCTCCCAACTCCGCTTCTGATCCCGTCGTCGACAAATCGCTGCATCTCGGCAATCTTATCCGGACGCGCTTGGTCTCTGCGGATCAGGTCCCGGACATAATCGCTCGCGTTCGAGTATCGACCAGTCTTGGCCTGTGCTTCAACCCAATCTTTCATGGGGTCTGGCAGGGACACATTCATCGTCGCCATTCGAGTCTCCTTAATGCCTCAACATACTCGCTGATGGCAAAGTTTGTCAAACTAATGATTAGGTCGCAATTACAGCACGTTGAAAGGATATGAACCAGCGACCCTGCTAATCAATTTTCCTCGGTTGGGAGATTGTCTTACCAAAGCAATTTCTTGGCACGATTTGAATGAGATCGACCAGCCCTCTTCATCTCATCGCGCCAGCTAGCATCACTGATTGAAGCGCGGTGCGGAAATTAAGCACGATAAAATCCGCATAATTGCGGAGAGTAAACTTGCTATTCTCCGCATCCGATATCCCTCTTGTTCCCAATTTGGGAATATGGTAGACAAAGATTATGCAGATCATCGCCAAGTCTACATTGAGACAATTCTGGGAGCTTCACACTCACACCGAGACGCCCCTGAAAACGTGGCACGCGATGGTCAGCAAAGCCGAATGGGCGACGCCGGCCGATGTGAAGGCAACATTTGGCGCGACGGTAGATTTCGTTTCCGACAATCGCATCATTTTCGACATATCGGGCAACAAATACCGGCTCATTGTCCACGTCGCCTACCCCTACAAACGAGTACTGATCAAGTTCATCGGCACTCACAAGGAATATGACCAGATTAACCCGGAGACAGTGTAATGGACAACATCCGCGCCATCAGAAACGATGATGACCTCGCATGGGCCATTGCAGAGGTCAGTCAGTATTTCGATAACCCGCCCGATCCTTTCAGTACCGATGGTATGCGCTTCGATGTCCTTTCCGATCTCATCGAAGCGTACGAAGACAAGCACTACCCCATCGATGCACCCGAGCCGATTGAACTTATCAAGGCCCACATGGAGCTGACAGGACGCAGCCAGAGTGACCTCGCGACGCTGTTCGCTTCTCGTTCTCGTGCATCTGAAGTGCTGAACAAAAAGCGTGCTCTGACTGTCGAAATGATTCACCGGCTGCACAAGGAATGGGGAATTCCTGCCGATTGCCTTGTTGAGCCTTATCATCTTGACGGTCCGGAACTGAAGTCCGCCTGACGACTGCCAGCGTCATTCCAGAATTCCAGCTAACGCCCGGAGACCAGTCATGATCAACGCCGACGTTATCAAGGAATTCTAAGAGATGCGTACAACAAAGGCGCGCTCGATCTGGGCGTGGGCAGGAAATTTCTCGAGGGTTTCCTCAGGATATTCGCTGGCGAGCACGAAGCCATCCAGGCTGTCGCTTATGCGTCATACCTCGATGAGGATGAGCAGGCGGCGTTGTTGCCGTTGGCGCGGATAACGCCAGAAAGCGCCAGCCATTATCACGCATGGCACCGCCGCATCGAAAAGTCCAACTAAGGCCAGCGCGGCTCGTAATCCATGTTTGAGGTCAGGGAACGAATTCGAGATGGACAAGATACTATATTTACCTGCGAGTGTATTTGATAGGCTATGATGGCAAATTGATGCCACGCTCACTTCGCACGCTTCTCGCTCGTTCTGAAATCCACAACGCATGGCTCCTTGGTTATATGGGTTTCTTTGAACAGGATGGAATGTCACGTTGTTTGCTTAATCCCCGACAAGGCGTTTGCCGATGAGCTTACGCAGTTGCGCCGGTCACGACTTTCCAATGCGCCATTGCGCGGATGAGATGAATGTGGGTGGCTAGGGCTGAGCGTTTCTGATGTGGCGGCACGAAGAGATTTCTGACTGCTGAGAAGACCGGGATAAAACGTTGCAAGCCGCCGACGGAACGGAGGCCCTGCAACATCCGCTCTCGTTTTCGAAGCGGCACGTGAGAATTCTCCGCGCGATTGTTCAGGCCCTTGTGAGATCGATGTTCGACGCCGGGCATTACATCCCGCCTTGCTGCTCCGTATGAGCGCAGTTTGTCGCTGACGATGCGCTCGGCGACAGGCCCTGCTTCTTCAGCACCCTGACCAGCAATCGCTTGGCTGCCTTGGTATCGTGGCCGGCTTGGACGATCTCGTCGAGAACGTAGCCGTCCTGGTCAACGGCGCGCCAAAGCCAATGTCCCATGCCGCCGATGGAAATCGCCACCTCGTCCGAATACCAGATATCCTGTCGTGACGGCTTCTTTCTTCGAAACTGCTTGGCATAAGCCGCCCCGAATTTACGGCCCCATCGCCGAATCGTTTCGTAAGATACGACAATGCCTCGCTTCAACAGCATTTCCTCGACCAACCGCAGACTCAATGGAAACCGCAAATACAGCCAAACCGCATGGGCGATGATCTGCGGCGGAAAGCGGTGGTTCTTGTAACTGATCGTCGTCGAGCTCATCCCGCCCAATTATCCGCCAACCGTTAAGCCGCAGACAACGTGACATCGCCCCTTGCCGCACTTACAAGAACCGCAGGAGCGATCATGCGCCGATCGCAATAATCGGTCTATTATTTGCATTTCTCATGATGGCAATTCTTCCGTTAGTGTCCTCAAAGAGGATATTCTGCTGGCCTTGGAGTGGCTGAGCAGTTGGGAGGAAAACATGACATTTATGCATAGGGCAGCATCACTTAGCGTGATGTCGATCTCGCTCGCCTATACTTTCTGTTCACCTGCAAACGCGGTCGAGAAAGATGCGTCTGCATTGTGCTCCGCGTTGGAGAAAGCAGATATTTCGGCATCCAAAATAACGCTTCCGACCAAAGGCGCAAAGGTAATGTCCGCCACGCTGATCAGGGCTTCTGATCTCTCCAGTCAAAACGGCGAATATTGCAAAATCATTGGAGAGACGAACCCGGTCGATTCCAAGGGACCTAAGATCGTCTGGCAGGTCAATCTCCCAACCGCTTGGAACGGCAAGCTCCTGCAATATGGCGGCGGTGGCTACAATGGAAGCCTGCCACCAACCACGGACAAGACAACACTTGGCCTCGATGTCGCGCCCACTCCGCTGGCGCAAGGATATGTCACATTCGGAAGCGATTCAGGACATCAGGCACCCAATGCGGATGATGCTTCATTTGCCAAAAATGACGAGGCGATGCTGAATTACGGGTATATGCATATCAAAAAAACCCTCGATGTTGCCAAGGTTCTTGTCGAGGAACGATACCGTAAGCCAATATCGAGAGTATATTTCCAAGGTGGCTCTACAGGTGGACGCGAGGGGTTGACGGCGGCATCCCGCTGGCCGGAAGCCTATGATGGTATTCTCACGAATTATCCTACGGCCAATTTCGTTGGCCTCAGACTATGGGGCGCAGCCCTTGCACGCGCGGTCTATGATAATAATTCAGCCGGATGGATTCCACCGAAGCTGGTAGAGACGATTTCAAAAGAGGCCTTAAAGTCTTGCGATGGGCTGGATGGTGTCGAAGACGGCCTGATCAGCAACATGCAAGCATGCCGGGCTCAATCAAAAGTCTTGGTCGAGCGCCTCTCCTGCAAAGGTGACACAACTGGAAATCCCGAAGACTGCCTCACGAAAACGCAGATCGACCGTACGCTGAATATTTATCACGAAGGCTACTCGCTGCCCTACAAGCTGGGGAACGGCATCGATACCTATCCCGGCTATAACAGCCTGGAAGGCATTATGATGCAACTGGGGTCGGAGCCTGAAATCCGTAATCCTCCAGTGTCCGGCCCGAATGCCCATCACTCCAGCCGCTCGTTCGAATTTCTGCAAAATTTCGTTTCGCGTGACCAGCCGCTCGATCTCTTGTCTTTCGAAATTCGCGAGCCAGGCAAGCTCAAGGAAAGGATCGTCGAACTTTCGAATATTATCGGCGCAACACGTACCGACTGGTCCGCGTTCAGCGCCCGTGGTGGCAAAATCATTTGGCTTCAGGGCGATGACGATCCGAGCGTAAGTCCCCTCGGCAATGCAAAACTATTCGAGTCGATCGTAGCAAAGATGGGCAAGGAAAAAGTCAAAGAATTCATGCGCTTCTACCTTGTTCCCGGTCTTGCCCACGGAGGCGGTCGCTTCTCACCAACCTGGGACAATCTGACGGCTTTGGACAATTGGGTGGAAAACGACGTTCCGCCTGTGCGTCCAATCGTTATGGACGCCACCAAATCCTCCACGAAGGGACGCACCCGACCGCTCTGCGAATATCCGTCATGGCCGAAATACAAAAGTGATGGCGACGTTGCGATGGCGTCGAGCTTTACTTGCGCAACCAACTGACAATCAATTAATACCCTGCGGGAGGATATCTATGGCCTTTGGTCCCAAACTATCGAGACGCTCTGTTCTTGCAGGGTCGGCAGTCTCTACTTTCACCGCTGTCGGCCTGATCAAACAGACGGCATCTGCAGCAGATCCAATCTCATGTGCTGGTCCTGCGTCGGACAAACCATGGACGACCGTCAAGGACGTTGCATCGGCTGGTTGGTCGCGAGAGAAACTTGCGCAGATGGAGGCGGAACTCTACCCGCTACCCACCACATCCATGATGGTCTTGCAGGGCGGTGAGATCGTCTATCGTTACGGGAATATTTCCGATGTCAGCTACCTTGCATCAGCCAGAAAAAGCGTCTTGTCGATGCTGTTCGGACGTTATGTGGCCGAGGGCAAGATCGACCTGAACATGACGATAGGAGATGTCGGCATCGAGGAGGATGACGGACTTCTGCCTTTGGAAAAAACCGCAAGAATCAAGGATCTGCTGACATCGAGTTCCGGCGTCTATCATGCGGCGGGTAGTCCCGGTGGTAACGAGAACACGCCGGAACGAGGCAAGACCGAACCTGGCTCCGTCTTTCTATACAACAATTGGGATTTCAATGTTCTCGGTGCCGTTTTCGAAAAGCGGACCGGCAAGACAGTTTTCCAGGCGCTAAAGGAAGATATCGCCGAACCGCTGGGATTTGAGGATTTCGAAATAGATAGACAGAGAATGATGGGGTATGAAAACCAGTCTCCTTACCTCGCCTACCACTTGTTCCTCTCCGCTCGCGACATGGCGCGCCTGGGGCAATTGATGCTCCAAGGCGGAAAGTGGGACGGGAAGACGATCGTGCCGGAGACTTGGACCACCGAGAGCACCAAAATGCGGTTTACGCCGGAACAGACCAAGAGCAAGGAAGGACTTGGATATGGTTATCTCTGGTGGATACCAACATCCAGCGATCCTGCATTCAAAGGCTCCTACCTGATGAATGGCAATTTTGGGCAGTTCGTTCTGTGCCTTCCCGCCATCGATACGGTCATCGTCCACCGCCGCGCCGTCACGGACGAATTTGCAGTCGCGCGAAATCTGGGCAAGACCACCTACGAGCCGACGAAGGTCACAGCAGGCGATTTTCTTAAAATTGCCGAAGCTGTCGTTGCCGCCAGAACATAGCATAAGCTGCGGCACCCAAACTTTCTTGGATTCGCTCACGAGTTGCGCGTGCACACTCCGGGTGCCTGTTTCGTCTCCCTGCCATAGCAAGTTTCGCTTAAGAATTGTGCTCGCAGGCGAGTTCCTATCTTTTCGGACTGACGTCCGTGCCATTATGATCACGGTACGTTTCAAGGGAATAGGCGGGGTTCGCATGCAGCGGTTTCAATTGGGGTCGATAGATCTCAACCTTCTAAAGGTTATCTATGCCTTGGTCGTGAAGGGCAATATGACAGCAGCCGGCCAATATATCGGTCTCTCCCAGCCAGCAATGAGCCATGCGCTGAAACGCGTCCGCGCCATAACCGGCGACGACCTTTTCAAGAAGACGTCGGGTGGCTTCGTGATGACCCGTTATTGTACGGAGATATTTCCGGCGGTCCGGCGCATCATCGAAGACACGGAAGCGGTTATGTTATCGAAGCAGAGCTTTGATCCCACAACGTCCCATCATGCATTCAGGATCGGGATGAACGATTACTTCTCCGTGGTTCTGATGCCGCGTCTCGTGGAGCGCGTTCGCTCTGCGGCAGAACATTGCGTTCTGGAAGTCATTCACATGCCCCGCACAGGCGTTGCCAACAATCGCAATTTCCTGCCCGTCGTTCAGGAACAGCTTGATGAGGGCACGATTGATGTCGCCGTCATGACGGCAGACAATTTTCCGGCTCGCTATCGCTGCACGTCACTGTTTACCGAGCGCAGAGTGTGCATCATGTCCGCGCAGAACCCGGCGGCAAGGGAACCGCTGACGCTGGATGCATTGCTGTCTCTCGGCCATGTAAAAGTCACGTCTGCGCCGAGCCGTCGCGGCTGGATCGACGAGCGTCTGGATGCGATGGGTCTCGAGCGCCGGGTCGTGGCTGTGGTCCCACATTTCTCCGCTGCGGTCGCCATCGTCTCACGCAGTGATCTCGTCGCCATCATGCCGGAAAGCGTTGCGAAACTTTTCGAGCGCTCACACGAGCTATTGTTGCTGGAATCGCCTTTTGCGGAGGAAAAACAATCCACCAGCATGATCTGGCTTGCCGAAAAGGAGCGTGATCCGGCAAGCTTCTGGTTGCGAGAGCAGATTTCGGCCTGTTTTAGAGACGATCTGTCATAACAGGCATGCCTGCCTAAGCGGTTGCGTTATCGGGCCCTGAGTTTCGCCGCGATAAATTGATCGGCGACGCCCAGGAAATTTTCCATAGTGACCGACGACAATTCTTCCTTGAAGCTTCCATCGTTGCGCGCGATTGCAAGATCGTCAGGAATGGAGCGCCGGTTGACAAACACCATATCCAGCGCAGGCAGGCACAGAATAAACTGCCCGAAATGCCCCGCCGCGACACAGGCGCCTTCCCATTCAGGCGTGTCCTTGGTCACGACTGGTATCCACCACAGGTAACTGTAGCCGGCAATCCGAGATTTTTCACTCTCGTTCATCTTGCCTGCAGGGACATGGATGCGCGTGCTTTCCGCTACCCAACTGGCCGGTACGATTTGCTCGTCACGCCAACGCCCGTTCCGCACCATCGTCAGACCCAGCCTTGCCATGTCCCTTCCCGACAGGAAGAAGTGATAGGCGAGATAGCGGGAGGCCCCTTCATAACCCATCATACGCTGGCGCGAGGGATCGAAATCCTGCATGCCCATCGGACCAGCGAAATCTTCCTCGAACGCCTTGAATACGCTGCGACCGGTCAACTGCTCGAAAGCCGCACCCAGGACGTTGAAGTCCCAGTTATTATAATGAAAATGGTCACCGGGCTTTTTCGAGCCACGCGCGGGAATGTTCTTCATATTGCTGCCGGGGCTGCCTGGCCGGTGGTAGACACCCGAACTGCTGATCAAAAGATCGCGAAGCGTCGCCGTCTTTTCGATCGGGAGGAGGCCGTGGTCCTCATCGATATTCAGATCCGCCATGGTCAGATCGAGATCGATTTTCCCTTCAGCGACAGCGCTGCCGAAGAGCATGGAGAGAATGCTTTTTCTGGTCGAAGCGAGATAGCTGACTTCGGAGACATCGCCATAGGTGTAAAGGGTCCGCCCACCAGCGACCACCATGAAAGAGGTGGTGGGCAGGGCATCGAGCACGGCGCCGACATTTTCTCGAACCTCGGTGGAGAGACCGTGCTCTTCAGGAGAGCCGACCATCGCCCACTCCTTGGCGGGAAACTCGTTGCTGACAGGTTGAGGCTGGCGTTCCAGAGGTGCTGAAACAGACATGTTGCATCCTTTTAACGTTCAGGTTTATCGATTGTGGGAGGTCAATCGTTTAGATGGCAGGCACTTTTGTGGCCTGAGCCGATGGCCCGAAGCTTCGGTCTTTCGACACGACAACGCTCCATCGCAAAGGGACAGCGAGGATGGAAATGACATCCCGGTGGCGGCGACAGGGGGCTTGGGATTTCTCCTTCGATTGCTGAAAAGCGCCGCTTGACGGGATCGAGGCTCGGTCGCTCCTGAAGAAGCGCGCGCGTGTAAGGGTGGTTTGGGTGCGAAAAGAGCTCGCCGACGGGCGCTTCCTCCACCACACGTCCCAGATACATGACCACGACGCGGTCGGATATGTGTTCGACCACCGAGAGATCGTGACTGATGAAAAGGTAGGTGAGATCCAGCTGCTCTCTCAGATCAAGAAAAAGATTGAGGATCTGCGCCTGTATGGAGACATCAAGCGCAGCAACGGATTCATCGCAGATCAGCATATCGGGCTGAACGGCCAGTGCGCGCGCAATGCCGATACGCTGGCGCTGACCACCACTGAACTGATGCGGAAACCGGCTGGCCATGGACGGATCGAGCCCCGATCGCTCCATCTGCTGGCTGACATAATCATCAAGTCCGCGTGCCGAGGTCATGCCGTGATGCAAAGGCGCTGCTCCGATGATATCGCGCACGCGCTGTCGCGGATTGAGCGAGGAGGATGGGTCCTGAAAGATCATCTGGACCTTCAGTCGCGCATCTTCTGCGTCCCCCTTGGTCATCTCCCCCAGCTGTTTGCCGCGAAACAGGACCGAGCCTTCCGAGGCTTGCAGAAGCCCTGCCACAACGCGACCAAGAGTGGATTTTCCGCACCCGGATTCCCCCACAATGCCAACGACTTCACGTTCTGCCACGGTGATACTGACATCATCCAGCGCCCGCACGACCGGGTTTGGAGCTTTCAGCCCCATCATCTCCGCGCCGCGTTCAACCACACCGGATTTGCGGCTGAAGCGCTTGCTGACGTTGCGCACTTCCAATCGATTGCTCACGATGGCGCTCCTTTCATGACGGGGTGAAAACAGCGAAGCAGTCGTCCCTCCACGCCCTCGAGCGCGGGAGGGTTGAGACAGATATCCGTGGCTGACGAACAGCGTGGGCGGAAGGCGCAACCCTTCGGCATGTTGGCGACCGAGGGCGTGGTGCCGGATATCTGCCTTAGCCGCGCGCCGCGCTGGTTATGAGCGGGCAAGCTTGCGATCAGGCCATTGGTGTAGGGGTGCAAAGGCCGCCGAAGCAAGTCGGCCGTAGAGCCCTGTTCCACAATGCGTCCCGCATACATGACCGACAACCGTTCGGCCAAACCGGCAACAACTGAAAGATCGTGCGTGACCCATATCAGAGCGGTGCCCTTCTCGCGGGCAAGTTTCTGCACGATCGAGAGAATTTGCGCTTGGATCGTCACATCGAGTGCGGTCGTCGGCTCATCTGCAATGATGAGGTCCGGTGACATCAAAAGTGCGATGGCAATCGCAACTCGCTGCCTCATGCCCCCGGAGAACTGATGTGGATAGGCGCTCAGGCGCTCCTCCGGGCTCGGAATACCAACCATTCCCAATGCGTCCCTCGCGCGCTCCCGCGCAATCTGTTTGCTGACGGATTGATGTGCGTGGACGACCTCCATCATCTGAGTATCGATGCGAAGCACAGGATTTAGCGTCGACATCGGATCTTGGAAAATCATCGCAATCCGGTTGCCCCGGATGGATTGTAGCTCCTTCTGCGACGCACTTCGCAAGTCCCGACCCTTGAACAGGATCTTCCCGCTGGTGACCTCAACGGGCCTATCGAGCAGACCCATTATGGAGAGCCCGGTGACTGATTTTCCGGATCCGGATTCACCAACCAGCCCCATGACTTCGCCTGCCGCGAGGCTGATATTGATGTCATCGATAAGGGTGACATTGCCTTGCTCGGTCGCGACCTCGGTTTTCAGACCTTTGATTTCAAGCATGGCACTCATCTCCGTGCAGCCTTCGGATCCAACAACTGGCGCAGACGATCTCCAACGAGATTGATGGCAAAGATCGTGACCAGAAGTGCGACACCGGGGAAAAGAGCGATCCAGTAGGTTCCCGACAGCACGAACTCATACCCGCTGGAAATCAGAAGCCCGAGCGAAGGTTCGGTAACCGGAACACCGAGACCCAGAAAGCTCAATGTTGCCTCAAGCGTAATGGCGCGTGCCACCTGCATGGTCAGCAACACCACGAGAGGCGACAGACAGTTCGGCAGCAACTGGCGAAATAGTATGTTACGGTGCGGCAGTCTCAGCGAACGCGCCGCCTCTACATATTCCCGACGAAGCTCGGTCAGGGCCGCGCCCCGCGCCGTGCGGGCATATGTCGCCCATTCGACTAGAACGATGGCGAAGACGACGTTGCCAACGCTTTTGCCGAGAAGTGCAAGGATCAACAGCGCGGACAGGATGGTTGGAAAGGAAAGCTGAAGATCGACAAGCCGCATCATCGCGTTTTCAAGCTTTCCGCCGACATAGGCCGCCGTCAGCCCGAACGCCGTTCCGATGATGAATGCGAGCGCCGCCGAGCCAAGCCCGACGATCAGGCTTATCCGCAAGCCATAGAGAATGGCCGACAGCATGTCGCGTCCCTGATCGTCGGATCCGAACAGAAACGTAAAGCCGGCCGAGGACTGCGTGCCCGGAGCCATTCGCCCATCCATGATGTCCAGCTGCATCAGATCGTACGGGTTCTGTGGAGACAGATATGGCGCAAACACGGCCATGAGCACGATCAGGATGATCAGGACCAGCCCAAGGACAGCCAATGGCGCGCGCGCGAACTGCCGCAGGAATTGCAGGCTGATGCGAAATTTCGAAGAGGTCATAGCCGCTTGCACGTCATTCTCCCTGGAGCCGGATGCGTGGATCGAGCAGCCTGTAAGCGACATCGACGACGAGGTTGATGATGACGAACATGATGACCACAAGCATGAGGTAAGCGACGATCACGGGACGATCGAGTGCGGCAATACTGTCGATGATGATTTTGCCGACACCCGGCCAGGCAAAGATGGTTTCTGTCACAACCGAAAATGCTATCGTTTGACCGATATCCAGACCCACGACGGTGACCACCGGGATCATCACGTTCTTAAGCACATGGACGCTGAGAATTCGCCGGGGCGACAGGCCTTTTGCGCGGGCAAAACGCACATATTCGCTCGACATCGCCTCGCGCACGCCCGCTTCGGTCAACCGCGTCACCATCGAAATGTTGAAAAGCGAGAGACTGATGGCCGGCAGGAGCATGTGCCGAAGCCCATCGAGCGTGACGAAGGACCAGGGTATTCCGAAGATGATCTCGGTCGCCCCCCGCCCGGAGCTTGGAAGCCAGCCGAGCTGGACGCTGAAAATCATGATAAGCAGGATCGCGATCCAGAAGATGGGTAGGCTGAAACCGAAGATAGAGCCGATCATGATAATCCGTGCGAAGGCGCTTTCGGGCTTCCAGCCTGCGGCAAGCCCAAGCGGCACGCCGATGATCACGGAAAGCAGCACGGCCGCGAGGGCGAGCTCCAGCGTTGCAGGCAAGCGAGACAGGATCAATTCGACCGCCGGCTCCTTATAGACATAGCTGACACCGAGATTGCCCTGCACAAGCCCTTTGAGGAAGAGAAAGAACTGCTCGTGAAGAGGACGGTCGAGACCGAGATCCGCGATCAATCTCAGGCGATCGTCATGCGTCGCTTCAGGTGGGAGCAAGGTTTCTATCGGGCTGCCGATCAGGTGAAGACCGACAAATACAATCAGGGCCATTGCCAGAGCGACCAGGATCGCTTGCAACAGGCGCTGGAAAATCCATAGGGTCATGATACCCTCTTTTATTGATGAAGTACCAACCATCCGATGTCGGCATGGTAGTGGAGCGTATTATAGCCGACATTTGCCGAGACGACTTGGCCATCGTGATCGCCATAAAAGCAGGCTGGCGCCGTGGCACCAGCCGCTTGTCTTGCAGTCTACTCGGAAATGTCCTTCGCAAGGGTGCGCTCATCGATACGAGGGGCATAGGACAGACCCTTGCGCATTACCCAGGCATTGCTCTGCTGATAGAGCGGAATAATGGCTCCATCTGCCACGGCAACCTTGACGGCTTCGATAAGGGCCGTTTCACGCGCTTTGTCATCGTAGATCGTCATTGCCTTGGAAACCAGATCGTCAAGGGCCGGATTGGAGTAACCGCTATCATTGGCGGCACCCAGCCCGCGCTTCGGATCGACAGTCCCGATCACATTAACCAGCATGGAACTGGCGTCGTAAGTCGCGTTACCAAGACCCAGAAGCTTCATCGCAAATTCCGATTTGCGTGAGGAGAACGTTGTCCAGGGAAGAGCTTCCACGTTCGTCTTCACGCCAATTCTCGTCCACATCTGCGCAATCGCCTGAACCACGGCGGGCGCATTGGGGTATCGATCGTTCGGTACGTGGACCGTAAGCTGGAAGCCTTCGGGATATCCGGCATCGGCGAGGAGCTTTTTTGCGCCCGCAGGATCAGGCTTGGGCGGCTGGATGTCGGGCGTGTAGGAGAAAGAGCCCTTGGGAAGCCATTGGCCGGACGCCGTTGCGGTACCTTCCATGATCTTGTCGACAATACCTTCGCGATTGATCGCCTCGGAAAGTGCGTTACGCACGCGCGGATCCGCCAGGGGATTTTTCTCCAGCGCTTCCCCCTTCGGCCCCTTCACGTTGGCCTTCCAGGCATCACCTGATGTCGATGGCGCCAGGTATATGACCCGCAGGCCCGGAGTGCTGACAAAGGAGAGATTGGCGGTGGTTTTAAAGCGAGCGATGTCAGTTGCAGCCGGCGCATCTATCACATCGACATCACCTGCCAGAGCTGCGGTGGTGCGAGCACTTGCACTGGAAATCATACGATACGTCGCATGGTCCCATGTCACTTTCTTGCCCCACCAGTCGGAATTGCGCTCAAGCGCCACCTCGATGCCCTGTTTGAATGTCGTAAAACGAAATGCACCAGTGCCGATCGCCGCCTTGCCGGAATTATAGTCGGCAGTGTCAGCGCCTTCGCCTGCATGGCGAGAAATGATGGCGATATTCGCGAGATCACCAGGAAGCGTCGGTGCTGGTGCCTTAGTGTTGATAATGACGGCGGTGTCGCCGTCCACCTCGACGCTGGAAATGTTACGCATGAAACCGCCGAAGCCGCCCGGGCTGTTCGGCACGCTTCCAGCGCGACCCAGCGTGAAAACCACATCGTCTGATGTGAAGGGTTTGCCATCGTGCCACTTCACACCCTCGCGAAGGGTAAAGCGCCATTTGGTCTCAGAGACGGATTCCCACTTCGTCGCCAGACCTTCGACCAACTGACCGTCGGCAGTGCGCTCAGTCAGCCTATCGAAAATTTGCATAGCAATCGAATTGTTGGGCGACGCGTTGTAAAAATGCGGATCGATGGACGTGACAGTGCCACTGAGGCCAATCGTGAGGTCCTTGGCAAGGACGGGGCAAGCGACAACGCTCGCGATGCCAGCAAAGACAATTACGTATTTTATCATTTTTTGGTTCCCGCTTTTCGGCTGACGGAAGGTGTCATGCCTGTTTTTTCTGATTATCAACGGCCGATAAAATTTAACAAATGAATGTTTTTAGTGATCATCATTCTCCAAATGAATAACGCTGCTCGCTATTGGGTTGTTGATAACCTCTCGCACAGAAACGATTGCCGTACACAGTCATGGCTAGCGATAACGTTCGACCGGGATTTGAGCAGGATGTTGGATGCCACTGATGGGTTGGATGCCCCTCCCGCCGGCATCGCCATGTGCCAAGACGGTGGTGCGTAAAGTCACCAACAAAGGAGGAGGCATTAATGGAGGAAGTTAGTATCGTCGGCGTCGACCTTGCAAAGCAGGTTTTTCAAGTCCACGGCGCGACTGCCGATGGCCGTGTTTTGTTTCGCAAGAAACTGTCGCGGTCGCAATTTCAGAGATGTATGGCCGGACTTCGGCCGTGTGTTGTTGCGATGGAGGCGTGTGGCACGGCGCATTATTGGGGCCGAGAGTTTGCAAGCATGGGGCATGACGTTCGGCTCATTCCCCCAGTCTACGTGAAGGCCTTCGTCAAAAGGCAAAAGAATGATGTTGCTGACGCCGAGGCTGTAGCGGAGGCTGCAATGCGGCCGACGATGCGGACCGTCGCTGTAAAAACGTCTGAGCAGCAAGCTCGTGCAATGTTATTCCGGACCCGCGATCTTCTCGTCGGTCAGAGAACGCAAATGGTGAACGCCCTACGAGGCCATCTGGCAGAGCACGGTATCTTCGTGGGCAAAGGGTTAGGCAACGTGGAGCGACTGGCGACGCTCATCACGTCGGAGGATCTGCCTGAGTTGGTACGGACCATGGGACGCCTTTATCTCAGTCAGATCACTCAGTTGCACGAAGAGATTGATCAGATCGATCGTCGTATCGCGGCGGAGGCGAAACAAAGCGATATCGTTCGACGGCTGCAGAAAGTGCTTGGGATCGTGCGGATCTGCGCGATGGCAATCACAGCCTTCGCGCCGCCTATGGAGGCATTCCGAAGTGGTCGCGATTTTGCAGCCTGGCTTGGCCTTGTCCCGGGACAACACTCGAGCGGAGGCAAGCAAAAGCTTGGCCGTACCTCGAAGATGGGCCAACGAGATATCAGAAGGCTTTTGATTATAGGCGCGATGTCTGTTGTGCATTGGAAGGGCCGAGGCGGTGGAAGACCGGGTTCCTGGCTCTCGAGTATGCTGGGCCGAAAGCCGCGCATGCTGGTGGCGATCGCGATGGCAAACAAGCTATTGTCAATCGGCGTCGTAACGGGACCCCTTATCGGCTCCCAAAAGGGACCCCTGCC
>NZ_JCAHRB010000024.1:0-19513 GCF_059429395.1 Agrobacterium sp. K11
CACTTCATGCATCAGAGCACTGCGCTTCAAAAGGTGCACAGAAATTCGCGCTTACGTTAATTCCAAGCAATCCCAAGCCGACCGTCCAACGCTTTCACCGCTAGCGCAATTTTCGCAATGTTTGGTCGCGAACGGCGCCAGCCTTGGTTTGAGAAGTATTTCTTTGTGCGAGCTTCTTCATCCAAATCCGGTAGGGTCCAGCCTATTTCCTCGATCCTCGCTAGTATCGCGTCGATGAGATGATGACCTGTTCTTTTGTACTTGCGGCGGGCACGGCTCATGCCATGTCTCTTGGCGGCAGCTTCTATTGCCCGCCAAGTCCCGCTCGGAAATTCCTCTCTGATTTTAACGCGTGAAGCAGTTGGATAGAGACGCCTCAACTTTGAAATCTCAGCCCCGGTCCACCAGTGAAGCTTCTTTGCGATTCCAAGCCTCTCGCACCGACCGTGGAGCGACTTCAGACTACGCTCGGGGAATCTCAACTGCATTTCGGCGTACAAGGGGTAAAGAGATTTTACGACTTCGTCCTCTTCAGCAGTCCAGACTTTGAAGCCACTCGGCGTGTACCCAGTCCGCCGGATGCGCTCCTTGACTTGCATGCTAATCGTCAGGGTTCTGTTATGAAAAGAAAGATCCATGGCAACCTCCGGCCGCCGACGGTGACGCTGGATCGACAAGAGAACGTGACGAAAAAAAGTTTTCCACGATATCCCCGCTGTTCAATACCAAAATGATCGGGTGGGCATCGTCTTAAAACTTCGCAGGTCAGCGGCCAGCTTGACCCCTTAGCGCGTGCGAGAGTGCGCGGACAATTGCAAAATAACTAGCGACAAGGGTGATTATCGATAGCGAATTGCATCAAGATTCTGGGAGTTCGGCGGACGTTGGTGGAACTATGGAATACCAATTAAACTGGAAGACGGCTTCTCTGTCCGCGTTGAGGTCGGTAGAGAGTATCAATCCGGTGCCAGGCAATCCCGTTTTCTTGTTGACTACAAGGACAGTGAGAGGAGGCAGCCCGTTTTCGTCGCACCAGTACATCAAGTGTCCGAGTTGCCTATCCAATACGCCAGACCCCTTATAACCTAGGCGGTCTGCGACCATTTGGTATGTTAAAATTTCTCGGCGATGGGCTGCGCCAATTAGAATTAGGTAGATTTGTACCGCTCTGGTTCTGGTCGTGGAATTGGTAGAAAAATATGAAATCGGCACTATCGAATCCTCTAGTTGTCCTGAGACATTATGCGAACCTAACTGCGAAGGGCCCGGGCGGTTAAAGCGAGCGCAGATCCTTCACGAGCTTTCTCCCAAGAACGGCTGTTTCTAACCACAGATCAATCTCGCCGCGTATTACACGGGCTATGCCTTCTGGGCCCAAATCGTCATATGCCCCTACCTGCATATCGGCTACCGTTGTTCTAATGCCGATCACACGGGTGTAGAACTTTGCGAGCGGGCCGGTGATTTGCCCTAGTGTGCCAATATTCCCCATGTTTGCCGAGAAAATCGGAAAGGGGTCCCTCGCTTGCTCTTGATCAGAAAGCCACCCTTCCACTTTGGGAATTGTACCTGAGGACGCTTGCTTAAATAGCATCTCGGCAATCGGGACCCAGCCTCGGTGATCGATGATATCGATGTAGGCTTCGATCTCAGCAGCGATAGCGAATGCGATAGACTTGCGCCGGTGGGTGATTTCATGGCGACGCTGAAGGTGCTGGCCGAACAACGCGGCGCCGGCACCGATCAAGGCGCCAACAAAACCACTAACGGCAGGCAACACCTGCAGCCAAACACTCATCACGTCCTCCAAGGTTGCGCGTGCCAGTTCTGACAAATGCGGGCAGGTGGTGTCTGTCCCGGCCCTTAATCGATATACTTCTTTGCCGTCGCTCTAAGCCTGTCAGAGTGCTCATAGATTTGATCAAGGCTGTCGATGATCAGTCGCTCTTCTGCCTCACCATCAAAGAGGCCGATGTATTTGATTGATCGATTGAAGTGTAATCGGGCGAGGGGCTTGCGGTTGTTGTTGTCGATTAAAACCCCGCAATACGATTTCTGATCACGCATCACGACACGGGAAGGACTTATGGTGTCGCGCACGATAGCTTTGACAATCATGTAGCCTTCTCGCTCTTCTTCCGTTGTCACGATTTCGGGTTCGTCTTCAACCGGAGCGTCGATCTTCTCGATGACCTCTTCAGTGTCCGCCAAGGCGCTGGAGAGCCTGCTCTTAACGGTGTCCATGATGACTTCCCGAAACGCGGTCCTGACCACGCCTGTAAGCATTTCTCGCACCTGAGCCGTCATCCGGCCCTCATAGACGCCAGCAGACACGATCCGCACAAACTCCTCGGACGGCTCTTCAATGAGCTTGGAAATAACCTGCTTAATTCCAGAGGTATATTTGAGACGCTCGGCCGTTGCTAGGATGGCATCCACGTCGAATGCAGATTTCTCAAATTTCCTAAGTTCGGTGACGATGCCTGCATTGAAATCGGTCACGTCGAAGACAAAGAATGGGCGGGTATCCAGTTTGTTGGGCGCTTCGAGATCCGTGTAAAAGTTGAAGGTTCGGCCATTGGTCAAAATGGCAAACTTCGCATTCGTGACACTGAAATAGCGGTACAACTGATCGAGATGCTTCTTATCCAGTGCCACTGATATGGGCTTACACTCGATTAGTATGCGTACCTCATTGTCGATCTTGATCGCGTAATCGACCTTCTCACCCTTCTTGCCGACAGCATCCGCGGTGAACTCGGGCACTACCTCGGAGGGGTCGAAAACATCGTAGCCAAGCGATCGTAAGAAGGGCAAAACGACGGCGGTCTTGACGGCTTCTTCAGTAGCCATCGTACTGGAATGCGATTTCACCCGCTCCGCGATTGCGCGCAAGCTCTCTTCGATCGTACTCATGTCTTCCCCCAGCCGAGCCATAATCAAAGTAAAGTTGCTTAAGAGTCTGATTCCGTCAATCTGGCGTTGTCATCAATTTTATCTCTTGCTTAACGAGGGCAAGGCAGACTGGTAGCAATAACTGGTCTTCGCGCTACTCATCCCAAGCAGCTTTGAGGTGGCCGCCTTGCACGAGGCATTAGGCCCACTGATGGAGCATTCCTCCTCGTCCATTCCTGCTTGCATCGCTGTAAAGGCGGTATGGCGTGAAACCTACCGTCGAGGGCTCTTCTCCAATGCACGAGCCTTTCGGCCTGCCCCAGTCAAACGAACAAATATTCATTACAAGTTGCCGACCGTTATTGACTCTCTTTTCGGGTTGTAGTGAAGCTTGACCTTGGTGACGCTTTACGTCGTCAGGGGACTAGGGGACTACATGAGATATATTTTACCTGTGCTGGCCTTTGGGCTGGCCGTTTCTTCGTGCGCGAAAAGACCAGACGCAATTGTCCCGGTGGACGTTCCAATGGCTGCCTACAGCAATCTCGATTGCCAGGCCCTGGCTCGCGAATATCTGAAAGAGCAGGCATCGCTTTCTGCCGTTTCGAAGCAACAGCACGACGCCGCTACCGGTGATGCAGTAGGCGTATTCCTTGTCGGAGTGCCGATGTCGAGCACGTTCGGTGGAGACAAGGAAGGCCAGGTCGCTGTTGCCAAGGGCAAGGTCAATGCGATTGAGGCGAACATGAAAGCGAAGAGCTGCAACGCGCCCGCGACCAGCAAACCGGGACAAAAAGGAACATCCAAATGAGAATTAAAAAAATCGCCGTGCTCGTGCCCGTTTTGATGCTGTCGGGATGCGTTTCCGAAACGGAATACAGCAGATTGCAAGAGGTTATGAACGGTAGTCCTGCTGCGAGACAGTACGCCATCAACGAATGCTACGCGAAAACGATCAGGGCACCGGCGCACGAGACAGCCAGCGTGCGAATAATCATGAACCTTAGCCCGAAAGCGAATGTGCAAAAGACGTTTTGCACGCGGGCCGTCAACGGTGTTGCCAGCAAGCGGATCACCTACCGTGATTACGTGAACAAAACTCCAAACTTCATTCGTGTGATTCAGGGCAGATAAAGCCGTCACGCATCTCACATCGGGTTATGATGAAGTACTTATTTTTTGTTATTTCAGCCTTTGCGCTGACGGCCTGCCAGACTGAAACGCCGATGGAATGGAAAGCGCGGAGAGCGATCGAAGAGGGCGCCGCGCATACCTGCCGCGACATGAAAGGAAAGGAGCAGTATTCGACGTGTTATGACCGAGAAGTTCGCGGTCGTAAGCAGTTCTATGACGACATCATGTTTCGCTACGCGGGTGTGCCAAAGCGATAGCCAATCTGCGGACGATAATTTCGTGAGATACCGCCATACTGTTTCAAAGTTCGGACCGCAGATGAGACGCGAGCTTTTACCACGATGCTAAATCGACAGCGCAACGATCCGAAGCTCGACGCATTCAGGTTTGCATGGCCTATATTGATGGTGTGCTACTTTGCTATCGTCGCGGCTCTAGTTATCGGCCTGCGGGCGTGGCGCTTCAGTAATTTCCCCCACTCCATCGCGACAATTCAGGACGTGTGGGATGAAAAAGTAAAGCAATTTCGCCGCGGAGGCGTCATCGCGGACCTGTTTTTTGAGCCGCGCTACGAGACCTTCACTTTTGGCACGATTGTCTTCGAGCGCCAGCAAAAGGGCATTACGCATTCATGCAAGCAGACGGTGAGACTTGGAAGGCCTAAGGATAAGTACGCGGTTGGTGAAAAACTTGATGTCGTACCCGCCACTGGGACGTGCGACCGCGTGGATGTGATCGGTCGGCTGCCTAGAGATTGACCGAGGATGAGAAGCAACGAGGTGAAGAAGCAGTGAGTGAGCCAGCCACGCAGCGTATTGGCATAGCCGTTATTGTTCTGCAGATATTGCTGCTCGTAGCGCTGGCTATCATGGGAGTGAAAGTCTATTCGTCTCCAGACGCTGGTAAAACAGTCTACGCGCTAGTAGGACAAACAGTTCCGGCCACGCGAATTGATGATGCCAAGGCAAATCCTGACGCATTGAAGTTGGCATACGATGTCGGCGTGCTTGAGATTTTGTCGATCGGCGTAACATTCTTCACCGTCATCCTAGCATTGGCTGCGTTCTTAGGTTTCTGGATGATCCGTGGCGCGGCTGTGAGGGCCGCAGAAATTGCAGCGAAAGCGGAGGCCAAGGAACAAGCCGAAAAGACAGCATCACTGACGGCTAGAAGATATCTCGAGGAAAAAGTCCCAGCACTTACCAAAAATATGCTACAAACACTTGGAACCACGCCAGCTCCAGAAATTGGCATGACACCCCAAGAGGTTGAAGAGGTTATCAGCGAAGCAACAGAGATGGGAGGGAATCAAAATGGATCTGAATGATAAACTTCAGACGCTCAACACCTATCTCGCTTTCAACCATGAGCCAATAGATGTGGTTTCTCTAGCTAACGTCCTCGGAGTGAAGGTGTACAATGCTGCTTGGCCTCCAACCGTCTCAGGTAAGATCCAGAAGGTAACAGACAAGGGCGGCAGCAGCGGATATGCTATCTTCGTCAACAAGTCTCACCCAGAGACGCGGAAGAGGTTTACCATCGCCCACGAGCTGGCTCACTACATACTTCACGAGCGGCATATTGGTGACGGTCTCTTCGATGATGCCCTATACCGAAGCGGGCTTCCTGATAAAAAGGAAGTTGAGGCGAACCAATTGGCTGCCGACATCCTGATGCCCTGGCAAAAACTTCAGCCGCTGATCGGGAAACACACGCCAGAAAAACTTGCCGAGATTTTCAACGTCTCGAAGGAATCGATGAATATCCGACTTGGAATATTCGCGTGAGACCCGCTCCGGCGGGTTTCTTTTTGCCAGACAGCTCGGGTACTACAACTTTTCTAGGTGAAGCTACCCTGTCAACTGTTCGGGCTCCACTACACGCATGCAAGCTTCGCTATCAGGTCTCGAACCTCGCTCTCGTTTAGCTCAAACTGCGGGCCCTCTTCCATCGCCATCAATGTGAGGATTATCCGGTCCATCTCTGGCGTGAAATCCAAGCCATACTGCTGATAAACTCCGTAAGCTACGCGTAACAGCTTGGTCGTATCGAAGCCGCCAACGAGAGCCTTCTCCAGCAGCATGGCCAATTCGTTAGGCCCTAGTGCCACGTCCGTCATTTACAGTTCTCTCCCCTATGAGGCCGGCGAAACCGCTTGACCCAGTCGTACCGTTCGCAGCCCCGATCCGGCGTCGGAAATGTCTGTTGATGACCCGTGCAGCCGAAGATTTTAACTATCCATGTAAGGAATTATTTGCCTGCTTGGTTTACCACCGTCCACATTACAGGGGGTATCTCATGCGTAATTTTTTCACAATTCTTCTCGCTCTTGTTCCTATGGTCGCGGTCGCAAATGACATGCCACAGGACGAATACGTCAAGATGCTCGGTGGCATTTCAACGGCGATGGCAAATGGTCCGAAGGTCGAAACTTATGACTTCCTCCGCGTCGCATGTGCAAAGGTCCAAGAGGTCGAAACTTCGCGGAAAAACAACGAAAATTACATCCAGCCAATGCAGGTCAGTGAATGTGAAAAGTTTGCCGCGCTTACTAAAATGTGAGTTAGGTGACCCGGGAAATCGACCTAGCGTGCTCCGGCTGTGCTAAGCGGTAGCAAAGCGAAAGACCCGCCAGCGCGCTTGGCGGGCTTTCCTAGACGATCGGCCGCCTTGGGCAAACACAAGGCCTTCCGGTATGACGATGAGATGATTGGCGACTATTGAAATGCGTTCCTTGTTCAATCAAGATCCAAGGTGTGCTCAAGCATTTCTTTAGCCTCTTTGACCGCATCAGCGAGTCCGAGCGGCAAGCTCCCTAGGAAAGAATTGATGCACTTGAGCAAGTACACTAGCGCCTTCTTGCCTAGCTCAGGTATCTGAGCGTCCCACCATTTTATTGTTGTCAACTTAGCTTCGAGAGAGGCGCCGGTTAGACCCCGTCTCGCAATACCGCTCATACTGGTTCTTTGCACCCCTTCAATCAACAGTATGATTGAACGCGGAACCTCCTCTCTCCAGGCATTTTGAACTGTCTCCCGCAATTCGGGCGCTCGATATCGGAGTGACGGAATTACTTCCCCTGGCGATCGAGCAAGTGTGTCCAGGAATTTCGACATCGACTTCAAAAACAAAATGATGCGACCCCGGTCGCTTACTGGTTCCAGTACGTCGTCAAAGTACAATGTATGTTCTCCTCGCCAGCAATGACACTATACGCACACGCTAGAATCAAAACCTTAATTACCCACAAAGTTGTTATTTTCTCCGCGAGACCGGAATAAACCCGATGTAATTGGGGTAGCTCAACTAAAATTTGCGCCCCAAAATTTGGAGAGCTCAAACCGGGAAATCTCCGGTATGCGAAGGCGCTAGAGGACAGCAGCTATCTTGCCCAAGGACTGAGTGAAAAAAAGCCGGAAGCAGGGCTTTTGCATCGCGTCGCGTGCGTATTGGTCCAAAAACGTTCCATAGGCAGGAGCCATTACAAAACGTAATAGAAATGTTGCAAATCATCACGAAATGTCATTGGTCGGCACTAGGAGAGCGTAACATCGCCCGCCACGCGACGTTCCCCCGTCAATCCTGAGCTAGAGCGTGTTTGCTCTGCTGCTGATTATTTTCTGCCAGCAGCAGCTTCAAGCTCCTCTATGCGCCTCAGCAATTCCGCAGTCTCAAGTGCTTTCCGCTGAGCTTCTATGATCGAAACAATGCCCTGAGCCTCTGAGGGGGATATCTCACCTCTGCCTACTGCCTGCAAGATGCCAGAGATAGCCGTTGGGATTTCGGACGCCGTGGCAGTGCTGGGAATGCTGATCTGGATCGGTCGTGCGACCGGGGCGGGGCGGGGGTGGATGTAAGCTGATGCCTTTTCAGCGGCCCAATCCCTTCGTTTCTGATCGGCTTCTTCATCCATCATCACCTCCAGCAGATATTCCAAGGGTGATTTTTTCGAGCCGAGGATATCAGCCGCCAGTTCCGCAGTGCGCTGGTTCATTGTTCCCGGCTTCCGGCCTGCCCCTGGTCTCGCTCCACCTATCTTTGCCATGCTCAAATATTTCCTGATTGTTTTCAGTGTACGGAAAGCAGCTCAGGCTCGAAATCCGCAGGGATGTCGTTGCCATCACGATCCAGACAGATCGTGGCGAAGCACACAACCCTATCTGTCGGCGTTTCGGTTATGCCTTTCACTTTCAGCATCTTGGACACGTCAGCCCTCGTATGGCCGGCGCCGGTTTGAACCAAGATGAGGCGTGCTCCACCGGTTCTGTCGCTCTCAAGCTTCTCTAGCCGCGATACGAGGCCTCTCATCTAATCCATCCTCAGAGGCTTAGGCTCGCCCGCAATGTTTGCGTGGCCGGCGTTGAAAATAATAATCGGCTGGCGCCCATCTTGGTGAACGCCTTTGTCGGTGAGAAATGCATCGATTTCTTCCTGGGGATGACCATCGGCCATTACGACTACAACTGACCGCCGGAGCTTCGAATGAGACGCATTCTCCAGTCTTCCCACGCGTGCTCGGATACCTGCCATTATCGGACTCCTCTCTATTGTTGAGTTATCTTTGGTGGGTTTTCGAAAAATGCGTAATCTGCCAGATGCTTCCCGGTCATTCGCTCCAGAGCAACGCCAACCGCCTGGACAAGAGCGGTGATGATGGCAATCGAGTTCAGCATTTCCTCGCGGCTTCCCGCAAACATCGGGGCTTCTTTTAGGAGAGCAATGGCGAACGCCTGCACAGCAAGAGCGTCGGCGGGATCAATCGGATTGGCGTGCATGTTGGCAATCAATCCACCGAGAACCGAAAAGGCGCTCTTGCGGGCTTCTGGGTCTGGCTTGCATGTCTCGTAGGCCAGAAACTCGAGCAGACCGCTTAAGCTCATCATGTCCAGTTCGGAAACTTGCATCTTTCGCGCTCCTGTAAAATCGGGCATTGTCGCTTGCATTTCGGATTTTGCTTATCGTCTCGCCTATGTCGTCATCTGCTGCGCCGGAATGCTCGGGCTGTGGTTTGCCGTGCGCTGGCTGGTCTATGGCGTGTCGGATGATTTCGGCATCGGCATCGGCTTGGGGTTCGTCATTGGCGTACTGTTGATGTACGCCGTTGGCATTGTCGATAAACGGAACGCTCAACGTGGCTCCCGCAACGACTGAAGGAAGCCTGGGCTTGCCGAAAGCCCCAACACCTGCGTAGCCGTTCCAGCGCCGCCACCAATCGCAGCGTTCTGCGCCTGAAGCCTGCGAAGCCATGATAGGCTCTGCAATTGGTCCGCTGCCGCTGGTCCCCGAGCCGTGAGGATATCAGCGGCCCTCCCTCGCTGGGCAGCCATGGCAGCTTCGTTCTGGACCTGATTGAGTTTGCCGCCCAAAGCGGCAACGGCATCGCCAAAGTTCATGTTGAGCGCGGCTCGCAATGGGCCCTCTCCGCCCTGTTGGCTTCCCCACCTTTGCTGGGCCGCCTGCCGCCCTGCCGTCACACTATTACCTGTCGCGGCGTAAGAAGTGCCGGCGAATGTAGTTTCGCGATCAAGAGCAGTGATGAAGCGCTTTGCCTCGTCATTTCCCAGCAGCGAATAGAGCTTTGCCTTGTTCGCACCCTTTTCGAACATAGCACGCGCTGCGCCGCCGTCGTTGCGGGCGTTCATCATGACCTCATCCAGCGCGGAGCGTGCGCCCTGAAGGTAGGCGTCTCGGTCGGCACCGCTGAGTGCCTTGATTTCAGCAGCCACTTCGCCAGGGTGAACGCTGCGCTGAAAGACTGAGCGGCCATTGTCCAAGGCGTCAATCATGCCGGAAGGGCCTGAAAACGCCTTCAGCGCTTCCTTGTATTCCCCGGGAGCGCCCTCGATGAGCTTGTTCTTCATCGTGGTCAGGACGCGCGCTTCGTTCTTTTTGCCCGCCCGTTGCGCCACGCTGATTTGGTCATCACTTTCTCGCTTCACGAGATCCAGGCCGCGCACGTCGAGTTTTGCCGGATCGATCGGCAAACCTTCGTTCTGGGCTGTCCTTTGAGCGCTGCGGAAGGCCTTCTGCCCTGCTGGCGTTTTCAGAACGTTGTCCATGGCCTCTGTCTTCTGCAAAGGCACGGCATAAGCCCGGTCGTAAAGGGGCTGGGCGGCGTCGGCGCGTTGCTGCACATAAGCTGCGCGGTCAGCAATAATATCGCCAGCATTGCCAAGCGAGGCGTTTGCATCAGCGGTGATGCGCTGGCCAGCGCCTGCATCTCTGGTGCTAAGCGCGCTTCGTCCTACGGTTTGGCCGCGCCCTGGCATGGTGGTGACGGCCGAGAGGTCACCACGGAGATTATCGCCAAGGTCAGCAATCATGCCTTCGGGGCCAAGCTCGGTAAGACGCGCACGGGCGGCGGCGTCATCGAGAGCATCAGCAGCAAGCGACGTGGCGAGGTTGCGCTCGACACCCTTGCCGGGACTGCGCACCCAGTCGAGAATCTTGCGAGTACCTGCGCCGATGGCCGCACCGGCGGCGGGCGCAATCCCCCCAAACAATGTGCCAAGCGCCAAGCCTTTGCCTGTCTCCGTCAAATCGCCACCGCTCCGGGCGGCAGCATCGGAGCCACCAATGGCCCCTCCAGACAGCATACCCGCAACCGTTCGCCCTCCCAGCGTTTCACCCGTAATGCCAAGCGCCCGCGCACCAAGGGCGGTTGAGGCAACGGGAGCGAGTGAAGCAACGCCGCTGGTGAGCTTGGCCCCTGTCGTCATCCACGGGTGCGCGTCCTGTGCCTGCTGGGTGATGTCCTGCGCTTGCTTCAGGTTTTCGTCATAAGTGCCGCCGTTCATGACGGTGGATGCGATGGCCGCGCCACGCTGACCAGCACCGAGCAAGGCAGGCCCGGCAATCGGCACGCCATCGGCAAGGCCGGTTAGTGTCGCACCAATGGTCCCGCTTGCGCCCTGCATGCGCTGCTGCTGTTCTTCGGCGTTGAGGAGCGCTTGCCCCTCCTCGAAAGACGGATGGCCGGCGGGGCTGGGGCCTGCGGATGGCATAAGTTCGAAACCGGGGGGAAGGGGCGGCATTCCGGCCGGGCCGGTGTTACCCGGTTGCTCCAGAACAAAGCCTTCCGGCAGCGGCGGATATTTTTGATCGGCCATTAGCGCACCTCTTCCCATTTACCGTTGCGGAGTTCGATCATTGCGCCAGTCCGGGGATTTTTGGCGCGGGGATATGTCGTGTTTGCACCGGGAGCCGGTGAAGCCGCTTGGCGTTTGGAAGGCGTAGGCGATGGGGTCTCACCTTCGTAGGCCGACGCGTTTTCGAGCGCCTTGCCCATGTTGGCGATTGCCTGCGGTGGCATACCGGCTTTGATAGCCTCCACGGCCAGAGCGCGCCGCTGACGCTTAGCATCGACGGTTGCGGGCTTGTCACCCGGCTGAGGCAGAAAGATTCTGCCATAGAGGTCTTCTTCCGACTTCGTGACGGCAGCGCCAGTGTCCTTGCTCTGGCCTTCCGTCAAAGGCTTGACGCCAGCACCCTGATTGAAAGTGACGGCTCCTGTCGTCGGGTCAACCTGCAAAGACGTGCCAGACGGCGGGTTGATCGGATAGAACTTGCCATCCGGGCCGAACTGCCCAGCCTGAGCACCGTACTTGGTTGCTTCTTCAGGCGTGGCTTGCCGGAACTGCTGGCCAGCATTGGGAGAGGTGATCCACTCTTTGCTGTTCGGGTCGTAAAGAACTCCGTTGCCGGCGTTGACGAGGCCCTGTCGATCGGGCTTTGCAAAATTCCCCACAACGCTTGCGCCGCCCTGATTGTCGGTGCGGATCAAGTCACCATTCTGGCCAAGCATGAAATCAAAGCCCATCTTTCGGCCTTCGGTCGCTTGCTGCCAAAGAGCAAGCCCGCGTTCCCGAGTAATGGGGTTCTGCACCATGCGGCGGATAAGGTCAGCGTTGACGGGGATGGTGGGCTGCGACTGCGGTTGCGAGATGACCCTGCCGGATGAATCCGCAACCTGCATCGGTGCGCCGGACGGCTGGCCGGGAGCCGTGGGCGATGCCATGGTATAGGGCGCGGCGTCGGCGCGCGGTTCAACCTTCACCATGGGATCGACGTAAGCCGTTTCATTTCCGCTGGTATCGCCCTGTTCAAGCGGAGCAACTGCTTCGATCGCTGCTGCTCCAGCATTTGGCGGAGGAGCGTTGCGGAATTCGTTGGCGTAATAGTTCTGAGCCATCGCCATGCGCCGGGCAGCTTCACCGCCGGGGCGGTCGTGACCGGCAAAGGCCCAAGCCCTGTTCATAAGCTGTTGCGCTTCTTCGACGCTGCGAGCGTTGTTGAGGGCCTGAATAAGATTCGGGTCTTCCTGAAGGAAAAACCGCGCCTGACCTTCGGGGGAAAGGTCACCAGTCGCTGCAAGGGCCTGATAGCGCGGACCACGCCAAGACATGATACCGCCTGCCGTGCCAGGCTGGCCGCTCTCGCTCGGGTCGCTCCAAGTCCGGTTTGCGTTGGCAGCAGACCAGCCGCTTTCCGCCTTGCCGGTCGATGCAACAGCCGCGAGGCCGTAGGGGTTTGTCAGGCCACCAGCGCGCACCGTTTCGATGAAAGGCTTATAGGTGCCACCCTGAAGCGAAGCGCGCGAAGCAGAGGCCGGAGGCTGGCCGGGAATTTGTTGCGACGTAACCGGGCCTGTGAATGTGGCCTGCGGCTGTTGCTGGTTGCCACCACCGAGCAGCTTGCCGAGAAAACCGCCACCAGACGCAGGAGCGGGAGCCAACCCGCGCGCGGCTAGATCCTCATTGATGATTTTGCCGGCACCGGCATTGACCGCCACGCTTTGAAGATTGCCGGCCAGATTATCAAGCCAAGAATGGTCCGGCTGGGGAATGACAGGGCGGGAGACAGTGAGATTTGCAACGGCCATCAGAACAGCCCTCCAACTTTACCGCCAGAAATGGCACTGATACCACCGTTCAAGAGCTTGCCGAGAAAGCCGCCCTTGGCTTGGTTCTGGGCTTCCTTACCTTGCGCCCACTGGTTATTTGCGTCCATCTGGCCTTTGATGACGTTGCTTTCGAGGTCGAGGCGGTTTCCTGTGCCCAGCTGGTAGAGGTTCGACAGGTTACCGTACTGGCTTGCCTGTCCCCCGGCCGCGCCGAGACCTTGAGATGAAACGCCAGCAAGACGGTTCAACCATCCGCCGTACTCCTGATTGGCAAGCCCCTGTCCATACTGCGAAAGCGCCGTCAGCGTGTTGCCGCTGTTCAGCATGCCGCCAGCGCTGGCCCCTCGCAAAGCTGCCTGTGTGCCTTGGTCCATGGCGAAGTCGTAACCGGGACCGGCTTGGAAAGCGCCTGTCGCTCTGGCGTTTCCGTCCGCACCGTTCAAGCCCAACGCATCGCCATACAGGGCATTGGCAGAAGTGCCGCTATCCACCCACGGCTGATATGCTCCGATGGCGGAATTCAGCGCGCCCTCGCTCTTGCCTTCGCCCGTGTCGATGATTTTGTTGCCAAGGCCCTGAAAGGCCGTAAGCAGACCCTTGTTCTGATCAGCGGCGGCCATTGTTGCCTTACCGGTGCTGCTGCCGGTCAACGCACTGAGGAAACCCATTATCTGCACTCCATCGTCTTGAGGTCGCCGGGGGCAAACAAGCCCGAGAAATTACGGCCAGTTGCCTTGAGCTTCTCGGCAGCGGCCTGAAGCACGAATTCATTGGGGGTCATCCCCGAGCGGTTCGCGGCGTCGAAAAGATTGTCACGGAATGAACTCGTGACGCGAGCGCCTCGAAGAGCGATGTTGACTGTGATTTCTCGACAAACGGTAGGATTGGTGTTCATCTCTGGCCTCCTTGGGAGACTGAGATTCTAGACCGTCACGCCGTATTTGGGGACTATGCATGTCAGGGCATGTAAAGCGGGAATTTATCAGCTTTGTAGCGATTTGAAGGACAAACCCAGTCGCAAAAGACGCTTAGTCTAAAGCAACACCTTCAAGAATGTCCTCCAGATGGTCGAGTCAGGCGACCATCTGGAGTCTCTCTAGCGTTGATCAAAAGTCCGGTAATTGGTCCAAGCGCTGAAGTTGTTGGATATCGCGGTTTTGTCGTACCGCGGCATCAGGAACAGTAACGGAAGGCTGGCTCTCGCGAGGTAGCTTCATCTGGTTTGATCTCGGGCGAATAGGGTTGCTCAGCGGTTTAAGCTTCTCGCTCTCTAGAGGGCGAGCGGAACCGCCGCTTGGTATTGGAGCGACGACAATAACTTTCGTGGGCTTTGGAGCTGCGGGTATTGGCGAGAACGTGAAATCCACGTTGCGTACAGTTTCGCGGCTGCCATGAAATCCGCCGACTGCAGTCCATTTTTTATTCGCGAAGTCACTTCCTACACCCGCTTTGGACGTAATAGTTACGCGGACCGTATATCCCATGCTTGTAAGCTGGTTTTCTGCGCGGCCCAATTGCTCGACCCATTCCCCAAGCCGAAAATCGGATGGCGAGACGCGAATTTCTTTGTATCGGCCTGAACGTTCACAAGCTTGAGATTTGGGGTTTTTTACACGAACGCTAAACTCTGCTCTTCCCCATCTGTAAACTTCGCGAGATGTGCTGGCATCGCCAACAACAACGAGTTTATCGACACCTGAAGGAGCGATCCATTGGACTGGATCGAAACCAGCGCCGGCAGTGTCGGTCGTGTTTTGAGTTATAGTGTAGTTTGCTGACCAGTCATCGAAGCTCTGAACCCTATGTTTTGAATGAGTTTTGAAGGCCGTTAAGATTTGGCATTCTATCAGATCCGAGAGCTGTACAATGTCTCCTGGTCTATCGTCTGGTAGCGGTGGTAATGATGTGCATCCTGCTAAAGAAATTAGAGATATTATAAAAGTAATTTTTTCCCTCATTATTGCCCCCTGCGTAATTTGCAGAGACAAGTTGATATAGAATCGTCCTGTTGTCGAGGCAGGTATTATTTAGGTGCCACTTTTCTAAGATGTGCCTATATGACCTACTTGGACAAAGCCCAAGTAGGTCATTTGGGAGAGCAGTCTATGAGTGACACTCAGGTAAAGGCACACCAACTGATTTGTAGTGCCGAACGACTCGCCAGTCTCCATACTCACCGCTTCTCAACAACTCCAAAGCTTGAAAGTCGTTATGCATAATCATAGACAATGCTGGCTTGTGAATTCTTAGTGGAACGTTGCCGCGTGAAGGCCGGGCAATCAGGTAAAATTTGCACCATCGCCGGATCGTGTCAGCAGACATGCCTGTGAAGTCGCATGCGTCCGGTAGATAAACCCACTCGGCCTCGTGAACGAGTATTGGTACGAGCAATGATGTCATGCTGACAGCGCCTCCGTTTCCTCTCGGTCGATGAGGCTAGCCACCTTAGGAAGAAGGGCTTTCCAAGCCTTCAAGTTTTGAGAGCATCTTTTCCGTAAAGGAGCCCTAGAGGCCTTCTCCCCTTCAAGAGCAAAAAGACCTTGCTGGGAATGAGCGGCTGATTTTTTCGTTTTCGCGTAAAAAGTCTTTTTCTTTGTTTTTGTCTTTTTCTCGGTCTTGTCTCCGTCTCCGTCTCCGTCTCCGTCTCCGTCTCTGTCTCTGTATATCGATAGGGTATCGATACTGTATCGATAGGGTATCATCGGAAGCCCCCATTCAGGTATCTGGTCGAGGCCAGTCGGTCGGACATTCCCAGCACGTTCGTTGCCGCCTTATCAGCTTCCTGCTTGTCGAAAGCTTCGCGAGAAATCTCAAACTCTTGCTCGGCAGCTTCTCGCAGTGTGTCGCTTTCAATCCCGGCTATTGCCCGCTCGACACCAAGCGCGTGCTTCTTGTTCATGGCCGAGTTGGTTTCAAACCAACCACACACGAAGACCTCGCATGTTTCAGGATCGATCATAACCAAACCGGAATCAGTCAGGGCAGAGAGGCCGCCGCGATACTGATCAGCAGACCATCCCAAATCATCGAGCGCGTAACCTTCGGGCAGGCGGAAACAGCCCGCGCTGTTCTGGTGTTCACAGGTGGTGAGGTAGAGCATCAACAGCCGTGCCTCATCGGTCGGCAGCGCCTTGAACGCCTTGTTGCGCCAAATCTTTGGGGAAACTTTGGTGAAATCGCGCATCAGCCGTACACCTTCCGATTAAGCCGGAAGTTCTGCGCCAGCTTGCACGCCTCGCATGCTTGAAGGGCAGAAAGACCGAAACGGGCCTTCAGGGTTGGAACCGCCTGGGGCGGCGGCTCCTTCTGTTCGGCAAGCCATTGGGCTGCACGTATAACTAATGGGTTATTGTTCGGCTCCCTCATGCTGCGGCCCTCCCATCGGCGGCCGGCGCTTCTGCCGGGATAATCTCGACTTCTGTGTGCAGGATGTAGCGCGCATGGGAACCCGGAAACGGGCCGGCATGGGCTTCGTTCAAGGTCTCGATGGCCAGGCCATAGTCCTTTCGCAGCCTGAACACGTATGCGCTCCAGCGCGGGCCGGGATGATCGATCGGAGTACAGCCGCTCTTGCCAGCGGCAACGAGGTTCTTCAGCGCCCAGCCGTAGCGGCCAATGAGCTTAAACGGCTGCCCGTCAGGGAGAACCCGGGCGGTGGTTATGATACGTTTCGTCATGCTGCCAGACCTCCAAGGCCGTGAAGCTGGCAAATGGTCTTCGCATGCCAGAAAGACACGCGGCACCGACGCATGACGGATTTGACCGCCAGCAATTCAGATTGATTTTCGGGGGTGGATTCTGTAGGGTTCCAAGCATCAAGCCCTGTGAAAGCATTGATATTGGAACCCGGTTTAGCGCCTGCCAGCGCGGCCGGGTTTTCCGTTTTCATAGGGAAACCTCAAGCTGCGGCTTTGAGCGTGGGCAGGGACATCACATAAGCGTCAAGCTCTGCCGTCAGGAGTAGAGTGCGCTTGCCCATCTTGCGGGCTGTCAGGTGTCCTTCGCGAATAAGCTCGTAGAGCTTGGTGCGGCCAATACCGCAGTATGTGGTTGCGTCGTCAACCGTAATAGAAAGCGGCTTCATGCGGGACTTCTCCGCCGGAGTGTTTAGCGTCCGGTGGCGCATTCACTGCTGTTTGTCAGTGAACGCTCCCCATTATTGTCATGAATCGCAGCTTGTCAGGGTTCAAACTCGTGTCCAGTTTGTCACGAAATCCTGTTTCAAACAGGCACAAGCATGTATCGTTTTTTTGTGACGCGCAGCCTTCAGTCTGTCACAGTTTTGGGCTGCGTTGTGGCTTGCGCCGCCTTATAGCGCTCTGCCGATTTCTTCATTTGCTCGTCGCCGTGCCAAATGTTTTCATGCAGCATGTCGAATGCTTTCTTTGGCTCGCTTTTTCGAATAGCGGCAATCTGACTGCCGCCGTTTTTAGCGAAGCCGATGCGCTGGGATACGCGAAGCCGCCCGAACTCTGTCCTCAAACGCGACTCCCATGTTCTCAGTGTGCCGGGTTTGACGCCGTATGCTTCGGCCACTACTTCCTCCGCGTCGGCGGCACTCATCATTTTGCTTGAGCGGCGTAGGTGCACAGCGCAAACCGCAAACAGCTGTTCCTCAAGCTCGATAAGTCCAGCTTGGCGTCCCCCTTTTACCGGCTGTAAGATCGGCAGGACATCACCATAAGATAACGCTTCGAGCGCAAGGCAGAGTTCGGCCGCAATGCCATCTGGGAAGCCGCCGACATTCGCCCTGAGCAAAGAAATCAGTATCTCGCGCCGCTCTTGCACGGTTAGAGGGGCCAAATGGCCCAGCCCGAAATCAACGCCTATGCCCTCATGAATATGACTGTCCACTTGCTCCCTAGCTTGCTGATATTCGCGAAGCGAGCGGGTCTGTGCTGGGCCAAGAGGTACGAACCTTAGGCCCTCTGTAGCTAGGCCGATTTGATGATCTATCGCCCACTGAGCCGTCGCTCTGACGAGATTCCCGGCTTCTTGAAGAGCATGGAATGCATTCATGTCTTTTCTTGCGGCGGTTTCTTCCCCTCCATCCGGGTCTGTCGCATCTCGGAGCGCAACGAGGCGCGCAAGCGTTTCCTCCGCCCATGCTCCGGGTTCGCCCTTTTCTTTTTTCACTGACCTCCTGAGGCGAGAGGCTTTGTTTTCTGGATCTGATGACACGAGGCACCTGTGTCGCACCGTAGGGCCGCAGGGAAACCGGGCGGTGCATACCCGGCTTGTCGGATGGCCGTCCTATCCCTGTCGGTTCTTTAAATCATGAGGCGGCCGGAAACTTCAGAACGTTCCCGCCGCGCTTCGTCAGGGTTATGTACTTCTCCCATGCATCCATGAGTTTGCGCCGCCTCTCGATGGCGTCGCTGCGCCGGTAGGCGCGCTCTGTCTCATCGCCCACTGTGTGGGCAAGCGCGGCCTCTGCGACTTCACGCGGAAAGCTGGTCTTGTCACCTGCCCAATCACGGAATGCTGAGCGGAACCCGTGCACCGTCACGCCTTCAATCTTCATGCGCCGAATCGCCATGGTCAGGGACATGTTTGATAAGGGGCGGTCTTTCTTCTGGCCGGGGAAGATATAAGGATTATCCCCGAAGCGCTGGTTATGCAGACGATGCAGCACAGACAGCGCAGCTTCAGACAGAGGCACGCGATGTTCGCGGCCGGATTTCATACGCTCCCCCGGTACGGTCCAAATCTTTGCGACCATATCAACCTCTTCCCACTTTGCGCCCAGTACTTCGCCGGTGCGGTTGGCGTTCAGGATGAGAAATTCGAGCGCTTTGGCAGAAATGCCATCATGCTCCCGAAGAAGAGATACGAATCCTGGCACATCATCGTAACCCATGGCCGCATGATGGCCGCGGGTGAGCTTCGACTTGGAGGGGAGGATGTTGGCAAGGTTATCCCGCCAGGCAGCGGGATTTTCGCCTCTTCGCCAGCCTTTGGCCTTTGCGTATCCGAGGACGCGCTCGATTCGCCCTCGAAGGCGAGAGGCTGTGTCATTCTTCGTGGACCATATCGGCTTGAGAACCCTCAACACGTCATCAACGCCGATTTCTGAAACCATCTTTGAGCGGATTGGCTCGCAATAGTCTTTGAGGGTCATTCGCCATTGGTCCCGATGTTTGGCGTTCTTCCACTGCTTCTCCATGCTTTCTATGTACTGGTCGGCGCAGTCTCCGAATGTAGGCTCCTTATCTTTTGCCTTCTCGGCTATGGGGTCTCGGCCTTCCGCGACTGCTTGCCGTGCATCGCTGGCTTTGGAGCGCGAGTTCGCCAAGGTAACAGCAGGGTAGGGGCCTAGCCCCATTTCACGGCGCTTGCCATCAACCGTCCACATATAAAGCCATGACTTCGAGCCGCCGGGCGTTACATTAAGATACAGGCCGCCGCCATCGCTGTGCCTTCCGGCTTTCAGCTTTGTGGACTTAACGAGAACATCCGAGAGCTTCTGTAATGACCTTGCCATTGCCTTCCCCACTTCCATCCCCACTTTCGAAAGCGGATAGATGATGGAGTTGCCCCTTAAAAACCGGACAGGATCAGGTTTCTGTTTGACGGTTTAAG
>NZ_JCAHRB010000025.1:0-10509 GCF_059429395.1 Agrobacterium sp. K11
CCGACAAGGATGTCATCCGCAAGGGCATCTGCGACATCATAAAAGGCGTGTAAGGGCCGGCTTGAAGACACCCCGGTCCAGCAGCACGAGCCCTCGTGCACAGGAAACCAACCTGCTCATGTCCGCTGCTACTGAACTGGCGGCGGCAGAAGGATGTGCACGAGTGTGTTCCCAAAAAATCAGCCCTGCCACGGATCGACAACGATAGCGCCGGTACCGTCGAAATCCCGTACGTTGCGCGTAACAACGGTCAGGTTGTGAACAAGCGCCGTCGAGGCGATCAAGGCATCGGCCTCGTTGCGACGGTCCGGGATATGCAGATGGGCGCAACGTGTTACTACGGCATCATCGATGGGAAGAATACGGCCCTCGAATTCAGGACGGACACGGTCATCCATCCATTTCCGCAAGAGAGCTCCCTGGGAACCATCACGGCGCTGGAGGCTCAATATGCCGCGTTCAATCTCAAGGATCGTGATCGCAGAAATAAACAGATCACTCGAATCCTGCGCGCTGACCCAGCGAGTGACGTTTGCATCTGCCTTGCCGTCTCCAGCCTTGCGCAGCTCGGAAACAACGTTCGTGTCGAGCAGGTACTTCAAGACAGATCAATCTCGCGGGTAACAATTTCCGCTCTTGGGATATCAAGGTCAGTCTTCGACAGTCCGAACATTGACAGTGCGTCGACAAGGTTGCGGCGCCTTCCGGTGAGGCGCTCGAACTCGCTGTACGTCATTAACACATGAGAAGGCTTGCCACGATCGGTGATGATCACAGGTCCCGCCTGAGCGGCTTTCTTTGCCTTGCTGACATCGTGATTGACCTCACGGCTGGAAAAACTTGTCATACTCATACGAAGCCTCCATGTAGGTACATGCCTACATATAGCCCGCATTCAGCCTGACTGCAACACTCACATGACCAGGACATCAGGCGCGTCGCGGTATTGGTCTGCGTTGCTATCCCGTTGACCGTCACCATCTTATGGGCGGTAGTGCACCGGATCTCGCTTCTGCACGGGACCGCGGTTCAAACGGCAATCCCACCAGGCCCGTAGCGCGAACATCGCCCGGTTATTTATCGGGCGCGGTAAACCTCGCTGGATGACCGACGACGCGCAATAAACTCCCGAAGAACGGGGAGAAAAAAAGCCTTGCTGAACCGCCCCACAGGAGGCTCCGGCTCCAGATAGAAAGAATGTCCGATAATATCGCTGTTATACTCATCCAGAATGATCCAGAGCCGCATATCTGCATCAAGACCGGCCCGGCGCTTTTCAATCGCTGGGATCTCAATAGAAAAACGATCAGTTTCCGGCTGCTTTGTCGTGATGGGAAAGAACAGAACCATGTCGCCGTCCGCACGGGCGAGCCTCACGCCAACAACAACGGGTCGACCCTTCCGACCTTCGGTTTCACCGAGCGAAGCCTCCCGGCTCCACAGATAAGGGTAGCGGATTACGACTGCAGTCTCGATGTCATCGAAACCGCTCACCGAACCATCTCTTCCGTTTCCGCATAAGCCTCGACTGCCGCCTCAAACTCGTCCAACAAAGCGTCAGACATATTATCGATAGTGCCTACCGCGCGCAGATCAGACTGCCGCATCAAACGTTCATAATCCTCAATATTAAGAAGGACCAGACGAGGTTTGTTGCGCTGGGTGATCGTCACCGGATGGCGAAGTGCCTCGGCGATGATATCACCGGACTTCCTAGAAAGATCACTCGTCGTGTAAGAATTACCTGAGCTTGCCATCGATTATACTCCCGTCTTCCGTCGCAACGATAGCACAGCCAAAAAAGGAAATCCATAAAATACAGCAATGCTGTAAATGCTGTAAATGCTGCATTGATTATGCGCATTAATGACGCCACGGGACCACTAAAACTCCTGATCATTCCATTTTTTTGAAGTTTCGCATGCCTCATGGGCGCAGCCCTTCCAGATTCAGATAAACCTTCATCTGCTGGATTGGCTTGAACTTCATTTGCGGCGCACACGCTGCCTGAGAGGACGATCAACGAGGCGGCAGAATTCAGCTGCAGTCCGCACAGATTAATCAGCACCATGGCTGCCTTTTGCCTGTCCATGTCCGGGCAAGTCCCTCAGATACGAGGATATCGCCGATCGAACGGCCATCTTTCAAAAGTACCCTCAGCTTTCGTCCATACCTGTCCTCGTCGCGACCGGGCCAGGACTGCATGGTAAAAGCACCAGAATTGACCAGTTCCATCAGCCGTACAGTTGCACGCTCCCCAAGCGCTTTTTCAGACGCGCACTGTGGTTTACCGATTTCTGGCGCATCGATATCGGCAATGCGAACCTTGACGCCACCAGTCCACAGCGTATCTCCATCGACAATGCAATTGACACGGACGCTCCCGCTGCATCTCCGGTAGGACGCGACCGGAGATGCCGTCGAAAGGATGTCTTGTCCCGCGTTTTGCGGGTCTCGCGAACGCGATGTTATATCGCGCACTTTTGCTTCCAGATCTGGCTGAAAAGACGGTCTGTGATCGATTACGTAATAGGATATGCCTGCGCCTACGAGGAAACTCGCCAGCATGCCAAGCACAACGAGCATAACAAACGAACTGCCTGACCTCGATCGTGACGTCTGCCGCGATCTGAATTGCACAACTTTAGCCATTATACCCCATGCTCCGCTCATACCCACGATAGCATCGACGAGTTAATGCAACCGACAACGGGATTGCTGCAATTTTAGGGAACCCAGCGGTCAGAAGTTAAACACCACCGGGGGGCTTTCATGCATGATAACGAAGGAAGCCTGTCGGGAGACAGAATGATGTCGACAGCTATGCACCCAGGCAGGCCGACATTGGCAAGCCAGGGCAGCAGCTTCGCAGCGCCCAAGGGCCCGGAGCGCAGCAGCATGGTGTGCGACACCGGAAAGACCGAGCGTCGTGCTTCCCGGCCCATACCGTAGTCCACCGCGTCTGCCGGGTCCCTGAATGTGCTGGTAATATACAAGAACCACCTTCGCGAATTCTACAACAGGTTGTATATCTCGTTTTCAAAACTTGTATCTGTCTAATATACGATTATTCACAGACATGTTTGGGGGCTTACATGACAACGTTTCCACGCCACATCATCCTCGTTCCAGCAGTAGCATTGGTGATTGCTGTATTGCCGTTGTCCTACGGCTACTACACGCTGCTGCGCCTCGGCATCACGGCATTTGCGGCGTTCTTCGCTTACATCGAGTACGAGAAGCACGGCGCGTTCACGGGGTGGGTCTTCGGCTTCATTTGCGTGGGATTGCTGTTCAACCCGTTTATCCCCGTGCATTTCAGCCGGTCGTCGTGGTTCATCCTTGATCTACTCGGCGCTGGTGTATTTGCCGCTTACTGGAAATTTTCGACAACGAAACTCGGCGAGTAAGGGCGCGCGACCACGGTTTGACGTTCACCTCAGTCGTTGCGGTGCGTTGCCTGGAGGCCCAACTCAGCCACGCTTGCAGATTAGTACAACCCCGCCGCGTTCGACTGCACGAGCATCGAAGCTGGCCTTGCAATCTCCGCGGCAGGCAACAGGTGGCACGAAAGGAGCTAAGCGCTGCCTGCCGGGGTCCATCAGAATTTCATGTTCAGCAACTCAGGAAAATTATAGTACCGCAACCGCTTGTCACGGCAGCGATAGTCGTCCTTTGAGGAGTCAACGCCCAAATTCTTGTACACGGCTACGCCAATATACGACCAATCGGGATTGGAACGTTCCGCCGTTCGCGTGCAAAAAGCGTAAATCTGCTTTTGAGGATCGAGCAGCACTACGCTCGAAATCTCGGCTTTCGTAAAATCACCGGCTTTGATAGTTCCGCGCATGGCGTCTAAATAGTCACGTTTAATCGGTCTGGACGGCGGACGTTGCGAATCCAAAACAGATTGCGGTGCCGGAGTCTGGCATCCAGCCAGTGTCATCACGGCGGCACAGAGAAGTAAAGCTGTCCTCATTCAATTCAATCCCCAAAAGTCAAAGCACAACACGCACAATGTACAGGCGGCGTTGTTCGTCAGACACAGCCTGCCGTCGTCGAAAAAAGCGGGTGAATGCTTCCCAGCGTCCGTCCTTCCTGCCTTCTACGAACACAAGAATATCGGGAAGCTTCAAAGCTTTTCCAGCTTGGCAAGAAAAAAACGATCACTCCAAAGATCCGTGGATTTACGCTCAGCTGGACGAAGAAACCGCCGAACATCCCCGGCAGCCTCTTTCCAGTCGATACGTTTGATCGTTTCTGAAAGAGCCGTTTTCAGCCAGGCAGCATCTACATGGACAGTCTCATCTCCCGCCCATGGACCGGCCTGCATCAGCGCATTGCGCAACAGGTCCAGATTCGGCGAAACGCTGCGAGACACATACCAGGAGAAGTCAAACCAATCACGCCCCTTGAGAAAACCACGACATAGCAGAGCGTGTATCTTGAGCGCAAAATTGGAAGGCAAATCCTGGTGGCGGACCTCATAATCAGCCGGAAAATCAAGGTAGGTAGTTGCCTCACCCGATCCCGCAGGCGGATTAACGTCGATCTCAAGCTTGATACGAATTGTTTTGGCTCTGCCTCTTCCGGCAAACGACAGATCCAGCTGCCTCGCGATAGAATCATCCTTGATAACAGCCTGCCGGATCGCCGTATCCATCCGCACCTTCGGATGTGCCTCCAGTTTCAGCCCGAACTGGCTGACAACATCCGTCAGAACCTTGAGATAAGGAGACCAGTTGAAACCCGTGTCGGGAGCCCGCAAAAGAAAATCGAGGTCCTCGGAAAAACGCGGCAGGCCATGAAGAATGCGAAGGCTTGTACCACCCTGAAAAAGAGCCACATCGAAAAAATCTCCTCGCCACAAAGCGTAGAGTACGACCTCCTGGAGTATCTCCTTGACGGCATTCTCTTCCTCTATCGCACTCTCCGCGCCATATTGCCGAAGCTTGTCCTGGATAATTTCAATCATGCCCTGACCTCAAGATCAGGCAGACGCCCCAAAGGCATCACCGCGCCTTCCAGCGCCCGGAGAAAGGCATTCGCAGCCTTGTGCTTGTACACAGGCTTCAATCCAGTAAGATCCTTGCGTCGCAATCCGAAAAGGGCATCTTCCTCGATCCTCATACCAATCGTCAGCCATTCAAGCCCGCTCCACTCCACCTTGCGAAGCGCTACCAGATCCATAAGTGCCCGAAGAGGTCGGGCAACGAACGCAATCGAGCCGTTGAGCGGAACACGGTCAACACTCGTCATGAACCGATAATCGTTGATCGCCAGGGGATGATAGCTGAAGGTCCCGAACCCGGGCGTCGAGAAATCCTGGCTTTTGCGTCCAGGTGAAACACTGGCGGTAACAAACACCGCCTCTGGAATCCATCCATGGAACGACAGTGCTGTTTCGAAAGAGATATAGCTGCCCGGCACGAGGTTTTGGGCGACGGAAAACGGATGAACCGGGTCACGTCGATAGCGTCGCGCCAGCACATAACAACCACGCTTCAGGCGGATGAGGGACCCGTCTTTCAAAGCGCGGTTGACAAGGCCATAACGGCGCGCGTCACTGCCGCCCAGCAACTCGGCGAGTTGCCGGTCATTTAGAAAACGATCAGCCAATCCGGCTGCAGAAATCTGGTCCACCAACGAAGACATAATTATTGATACTTCCAATTTGTGAAAGTTTCAAGAATTTTTAAAAGATAGTTGAAGGGCTTCCACCACCCGACGCTCAACCACTCGTTCTTAGATACTTGTTTCGGATTGTCCGATTGGAGTTCAACTCCCCGTAGACTAGAAATGAAATGCTATGATCAGGATAGGACAAAATGGCCTGCTTCAACGCGCTGGCATCAATGATGGTGGCTGCATAATCGAGGCGGAAATCCACTTAGTGAAACGCCCGAAACTGTTCAAACAAACCGAGCCACATCTATGCTCCTCGAACTTGAAGCGCTAAGGGCGATTGGCACGGCGGTTATTTGACCACACCATCGAGATAGAGGTCTTCACCTCGTTGCAGCGGCGTGAAAGTGAAGTCGTCTTTTTTGAGAAAGCGGTCGAACCAGCCCAAAAGATCATCTTGGGTCGCCGAGTTGCGATATCCGATCAGCTTGACGGTCAGGGGAGCACTGAAGGCTATATCAAAGGCGGTGTCGAACTGAGAGGTGCCAGAAAGCTGAACCGAAAACGTGCCACCACCGTTGTGACGAATGGAGATTGCCGCACGGGCGAAGAATTCATCGCTGTAGGTGGTGATAAGGCCGGGAGCTTCCCACCAACTCTCCCCAATCAAAGGGTTTTGAGTTCCCTCGCCTTGAAAATCTACCCGGATTTCTTCGAGGCTGCGAAAATCACGGTTCTTAAAGTGCTTCAAGGGAATTTTCAGCCACTGTGTATCCAGACCCGGGTTCAACCACTGGGCGACGTCATCTTCGGGGTCATTGTTGGGATCGAAGAAGAATTTCGGAGATTTCATTTTCAGGTCAAGACCGCTGTAGTCCTCCAATGTTTGACCGGGCCAGGATCCACTTGTGGCTCGCAGGGTGATCCACGGTTCCTGGACTGCAAGGTCGAGCGGATAGCTCTGATAAACAAGTCTAAAATGTCTCATGCAAATCTCCGGGAAATCCCTGACGGTAGCGGTTGATGTCTGCGCAAAAGCTGCGACAGACATGCCCCAACACACCTGTCGCCTGCAAAGTCCGCTTTAAGCGTCCTCGTCTCCTGTCATCATACAGGAGAAATGGCTCGACACAGGTCGTTCATACACGTGTGCACCTACGTCCGGTTTTGGCCCGAAGCGGTCGTCGGCCCATTGCGGGCGATCACCCGCTCGACCCGATTGCCTTTGCCAACGAAATCTTTTCTAGCGTCGTATCGAGGATCGGATCATGAGCGAAACCGCGCCAAGTTTCATGGTAACCTAGGTGTAGGTACAAGCCGAGCGCCCGGGCGTTATCAGCAGATACGCTTATCGTCGCTTCAGCGAAGGCTGCCGCTCTGAATCGCTCTTCAAGGGCAGCAATGAGGGCTGAACCCACTCCTTTTCCTTCATTCTCTGGAGCCACCCAGATGTCACTGATATGATTGTCACGATCTTCAGAAGCACCTAGCCCTGCCAATACTCCGTCAACCGAAGCGACGAGGATGTTCTCACCCTGCTCCTTCAGGAACGGAATAAACGGGTTGTTGCTTTCAATGCGTGAAGCAACTTCGGCATTAACCAGCGGTAGGATACCCTTTCGCCAAGAGGCCAGACCGATCGCCGCCAGTTCCGGAAGTTCTTCTGATTTTGCCGGTCGCACTTCTATCATCGGAGACTTTACCGCACGACTCACTTATCGAAAGGTTCAGGTAAACGGCGCGAATCGTCAAGTTCTGAGCGCTTCGGGCGTAAAGCTACCGACGTCTGCTCTTGGCGCGAAGCGGAAGACCGCAGTCGGCCCGAAGCGGCCGTTCACGGATAGAGCGGAGTGGAATCAACGAGCGGGCCGTTTGTGGATCTGGGGGGATCTTCTTTCCAACCGGTTTGCTCCTCGACTTCGTCTGGAAACTTGTAGTACATGCAAGAATTCAGAGGGTAGATGCCGAAGTTCTCATTTATGTCGTAGCGAGCAAGCTCCAGCTCAAACGTATCGCGCTCATCACTATCGCCATAGACCATCGCCATCAGGGTGAGTGCGTGATAAGGCCCTGGCGGCCACGCGAAGCCAATGGCAACAGCTTCCTCTTCTGCAAACGTCCCCTTGATGACGCGTTTGATTTCGAGTTCAGCGCGAATCATCCGGTTCGGAAACTTGTCGGTTACAACCAACCCAGAATCGCCGATGAACAGCGACCTCAATCGAGCTTCGACAATGATCTGCGCGTTTCGGCGCATTTCCGCTCTAGGCGGACAAGGTTGCATGGCGTGGGATGGCTCTAAACTGCCGAATAAAACCGCGAAAGATGTCACCAGCCAAAGGGCTGTGCAGTTATATCTATTCACAACATGCCTCGTTCGTCGCAGACATACAGCTATCTATAGACCCAACGTTGCTCAAGGCTTATCAACAACGATGGGCTTTTTTCCGCTATGGCGCGAAGCGGAAGACCGCAGTCGGCCCTATGCAGACTTCCAAAAAAGTGTGAGACAAGGCCGGCGGACGATAATCGCCTTAATCCAACGCAGGGAAACCCGATGGAGTCACATAGTCAACCGATACACATAGCGTTCTCACGATCAGAAGCAAAAATTTTACACCAAGCCTTGAATGAAGTTTGCAATGGTCTTTCCCTGCCAGAGTTCGAAACTCGAATGGGAGCGAATCGCGATGAAGTCGAAAATCTGCTTACCAGGTTGACCGAAGTACTTGATGCCCCATGACCGCAATGGGCGCGAAGCGGAAGACGCCTCTCAGCCCTTAGCGGACAGTCGGAAGCGTGATTTCATTTAGTTTAGAAAGCCCCGGATTAATGGCCAAATATTCGTCAAGTTGAGGATCTTCTTCGTAGCGAATTTGTTCATCCAAGATGTCGAAGTCCTTACCCAATTCGTGGCGTAAAAGCGCTAGTTACCTGTCTACATTTGCGTTGAAATGATCACACAGCGACTGAGTCCAAAGGCTTGGATCGGGCGGATACAAAGGATTAAGATAGCCTGAGTGCTCGAAGTCCAGTTGATCTGTCAAATTTTGAGCTAAGTGAGATAGCTCCACGCGCGCAGGTTGGCAATGTCGCCCTTCGAGATCAAAGAGCGACGCCTCGACAGGCCCTAGACCGAGCCTTTCGCGTGTTGCAGTATCACCAGCCCACAAGCAGCCACCAGCACCATAATCGAAGAAGAATCTGAGAACACCGTTTGCCATGCCTAAGTCATAGCAGCCTCTCGAACAGCAACAAATCGCAATTAGCACAAATTTTGCTCGCGGCGACTGAATGACCGCTCTTGGCGGATACCGTTGAAAACTCGCGCCAGTGGCTGCCGTGGTCAGATTGCTATTCGTCGATCCGTACGCGGCCGCCTTCGATCACGATATGACGACCCTGCAACTCGACAAAGCGCCAATCCTCTTCAAGCGAGCCGTCTGGGAAAATTTGGAGGCGGTAATCGCCGGAGAGCAGCAAGTCAGCCCCACCAAGGTTGTCTGCATAGGCCGCTATAACGACGAGTTGCTCTGCGGTGTTCACGAAGGACTTGGTTGTCTCGTCGTATCCTTTCAGAAGCGATGCAATCCTGATAAGTTGCAGGTTTCCCGATCTAGGATCGTGATCATCTACCTCTGTTCCTTCAACAGGACCGACAAAGCGATCCGATGTCCCCGTAAATACTGTATCCTTAGAAACCAGACGCCACGGGCATTGAATATGTAGTGCGTAAGTACCGACATTTCCTCGGCCTGAAGGATGCGGCTGAATCTCCCCAAAATGCAAAATCTTCATGTCCGCAGCGTTGCGGGCAATACTCAATGGCAACCCCACCAGTACCTGAAGGCAACTTTCTAAGCGGATTTGACTATGGTTATGGGGCATCAAAATGAACTCGGCTAAATCAGAATTTTGTAGGACTTGGGCAGACCATTACACAGGATAAAGTTGAAATCCATCGACCTCACAATGCGGGACTGCGTTCGGTCGCGATTTGGAAGATCGGCATTGCTGGCCCACCGATGTCGTGATTCAATCGTCGCACTGATTTGCCGAGGGTTGAGCGATGATGGGATGCCAGACAGCTCCGGCGCTGCTCTTCTGCGACTTGTGCATTGATGATCACGTCCCCCTCGACCACATGTTGCGTGGGATCGACCACCATCTAGAGACGGCGCATCTCCCAGTATACGGAGGCAGCCCGGCAGCTTGGGCTTGGGCTTGGGCGTTCCACCGTCTGCAGAGAGATCCGTCGTCTGGGCGTAAGCCAGACCAGTTGAGGAGTCGGAATTGATACAAGTGTGAACCGCTCCGGGTTTGCCGGAGGCCGTTTCGTTTAAGTTATGCGGCCATGGCTGGTTCGTCCAGCATGGCGTAATACCGGTCCTCGGCTTCGGCTGGCGGTATATTCCCGATAGGCTCCAGAAGCCGTCGATGATTGAACCAATCGACCCATTCCAAGGTGGCGAATTCCACCGCCTCGAAGCTGCGCCATGGTCCACGTCGATGAATGACTTCGGCCTTGTAGAGACCGTTGATCGTCTCAGCGAGGGCGTTGTCGTAACTGTCGCCGACGCTTCCGACAGACGGCTCGATGCCAGCTTCTGCCAATCGCTCGGAATACCGAATGGACACGTATTGAACGCCGCGATCCGAGTGATGCACGAGGCCGCTGCCATGAGCGGGACGCCGATCATGAAGTGCCTGCTCCAGCGCATCGAGGACGAAGCTCGCATGTGCTGTCCGGCTTGCCCGCCAGCCGACGATGCGACGAGCGAAGACGTCGATGACAAAGGCCACGTAGACGAAACCCTGCCAGGTGGCGAGTGGAGTAAGAAGCGCAGAAGCACTTCTCCTCCCCGAACCGTACGTGCACCTTTC
>NZ_JCAHRB010000026.1:0-9054 GCF_059429395.1 Agrobacterium sp. K11
TCTTAAACCGTCAAACAGAAACCTGATCCTGTCCGGTTTTTAAGGGGCAACTCCAGAATTGCCGACAACCGGCTCGTCAGAATCCACGGCTGCAGCACCTCCCTCACTCAAGAGCCTGCGCCACCGGTAAAGCAGATTGGGCGCAACGCCATGACGGCGAGCGGTGGAAGACACCGTCTCGCCAGGTTCGAAACTCTGCTCAATGATTGTCAGCTTCTGCTCAGTTGTCCACCGCCTGCGGCGAACATCACCCGTCAGCAATTCAACGTGTCGATACTCGTTAGACATAAGCCTGTCCTCAAGCCTGTGCTTGAGCCTTTCTGCTTATGCCGACTGTCCGGTCGAAATGGGGGGCAGTTCACGGGGATGCTTGTGTTTTGGCAAGACCAATCTTCCAACTACAATCTGCGCACAACCAGTTCGATAGTGTTTTCCACGCAGAACTGAGCCAGATCAGTTCTGCGTGGAATTGGGGTCGCAGCAATTCGCCTCCATAGCGATCACTTTCTTCCATCGGTGAACCACTGATGCAGATGCCTGCTTTGGCTCAGGAAGGTATTCCAGCTCGGGTACCGCAGGCTCACGACACTAGGACCTAGTTTTTTCGTCTGCGGTCCCAACGATCATGGTACCAAAGCCACTGATCTGGATATTCCCTGACCCAGAGTTCCACCTTTTCATTTAGAAGCTGGGCGGTTTGCTGGATATCTACCGTGCCCTGCGGATCGCGCGGGATAGTAATTTTTGGCTCAAGCTCCAACCGAAACCGATTGTTTGGCAGACGAATGCAGCGAGCCGGAAGGACATCGCAATCGAATTGACGCACCAGCTTTGCCAGTAGCGGGTTTGTTTGAACGTCCTTGCCGAAGAATTGGGTCGGTAGGCCTTTACGAAACTTCTGATCGACCAGGATTCCAACGCCACCCCCACGCTCTAGTTGGCGAGCGAGCGCGAAAGACGACCCTGCATGGGAAGGAACAAGATTTCCCATCCTCTCCTTTCGAAAATTGATAAGTCTGTCGGCAACATATGGATTGTTTGGAGGACGAAACAAAGAAGTCACGTTGAGACCGAACGTGGCCCCAACGACAGCCAACAGTTCGAAATTGCCCGTGTGAGCGGTGAAGACTATGAATGGGCGCTTATGGTTGTGTAGTTTTGTAAACTCGTCAATCCCAGACACCTCGATCCGCCCTGGCTCAGATCGCTCAGGATCGTAATCGAACAGTTGGTCCAAAAATACATACTCGGCAGCTAACCTGCCTATATGTCCCCAACTCGCTGTCGCAAGCTCCCGTCGTTCTCTTTTCGGCTTTTCCGGATAGGCTATACCAAGATTATGAAGTACGAGCTTGTGGCGTGGGGTCAGGGGCCCGATTACGCGTGCAAAACGATCGGCAAATCTTATCGCTGGATCGGCAGGGAAAAGCTTCAGTAGATTCAGGAACCCGAATGCTATCGTGGCATTGATCCATTGGCGAAGGTCGTCTAGCCGAAAGACGAGCTGCCTCAAGTGTCTTCTTACGCTTTTGCTCATTCGTTCATGCGTTCCGATTATCGGTCTCATCGGTCAAGTCCTTACGAAAAACTCCAGCGCATTCTCTGAGCTTATTCTCCAGCCTGTAGCGACAGGTGAAATGCCATCGGAAGGCTGTTAAGAGAAAAGGCAGAACGGCAGGAGACAAGTATAATGATCAGAGAAGAGATGCTTACCTATTCTCAGGCGGTTTGCGATGGGCTTCGCGAGGACGAAGACGGTGTGAGACGCGAGGTTCTCACTCATGCAGGAAGCAGGTGGTCGCTCGGCGTCATTCACACCCTCGGTGTCTATGGCAGGCTCCGGCACGCAGACATCGGAAAACGAATGCACGGCGTGACACAGCGGATGCTGACGCGAACGCTCCGCCAGCTCGAGAGAGACGGTCTCGTCACGCGCCATGATCTCGTAGAGATGCCGCCCCGGGTTGAGTACGAACTGACCGAACTCGGGATGGGTCTTCTCATCCGCATGGTTCCGCTGTGGACATGGGTCGTGGAGAATTCTGACGAGTTTCGCAAGGCGCGCGAGGATTACGATGCCCGTCCGCCAGAAAAGCCTTCCTGGCAGACATTTTGAGCACAAATGCACCAGGAGGAAAACATGCCAGCATGCCATCTTACGTTGGATGACAGCGTGATGAGGGAGCACTCGCGGAGCAACTATTTTCTTTTTCCACGATACCGGCAGGCACTGTCACTTTCCGCTAAGGTTCGCCCCAATCCAATCCGACACGGTCGTCACTTTGATGCCTTTGCGCACGTTGAACGTGTTGGCTTTGTCCCACGCCATGCCACGCCCGATACCGAAGGCTGCACGGTACTTGCGCATCATGTTCTGGGGGTCGTTTGCCAGTTCTTCCATCAGGACCGGGACCGTCCATTCGGACCGGCTGAAAGGGCGGCTCAATCCTACTTCAAGTTTGTCGGCGAGTTCACCGTAGGTGACGGTATCGCCGGCAAGGAAGACGATCTCGTTTGCGATGGTCGGCTCGTAAAAGACGATTTCAGCGGTCAGAGCGCCAATGTCGTCAGGCGTCGTCACAGTGACAGCCGTATCGTAGCTGCCGAGAGCATTGACTATGTCATTCTGCAGGTCAACGACACCGAATTCCGGTTCGAAGAGATAGCTCATGAACATCCCGGTGGAGATGATGACCCATTCGGTCTTGCTTTGGGAGCGCAACAGTTCCCGCACATCAAGCTGAGCGTCGAAAATGTCCTGCGGGCCGCCTCGACCGATCGCCTCAAAGTCGACGCCGAATTGCCAGGGGAAATAGCGGGGAATTCCCGACTGCAACGCCGCCTTGGCAAGCTTCATCGGCGTATTGATCCCGGCCGCATACCCTGTGCAACCGATCACGGTATCGTAATTCCAAAACAGAGATGCCAGTTCATCGACTGAGCTCTTCACCAAATCGCCTTCGATGATCTCGATGCCGAGGTCGCGGATTTCGGCGATGTCGCGCTGCTTTGCAGGCACATCTGATTGAACGGCACTGGCGCGGAGAAGAACGCTGATCCTGGCGCCCTCGATGGTCTTGGCGCGAAGAGCCAGATTGCGCAGGACGGGCATGCCGAGTTCGCCGGCACCGAGCACGAGAATGTTGCGCGACTTCGTTTGGGAGACTGTTGTGTTCATCGATTTCAATCCTTCAAAAACTCTGTGTTGCCGCTATTTGGCAACTCACGATCACGAAGGAAAGAAGGTACACGGATGATACTGCGGCTGACCGCAGGGCGATCACGCGTTTGGTCTCAGCCCCGCGCAGGTGCGACGACGCGGTGACATTCCCCGAATGCGGGGCGCCACCTTAGAGGGATATGCTGTAAAGATTATGGTCGCGATCCGGCGCAGCCGATTACGCAACCTTGGTCACGGACCTCCGCACAGCGTCTCGAAACATCTGTGCGACCGGGTTTGCGGGAAGTCCATCTCTCTGCTGGGCGGAATACATGCCGAGTTCCCAGACCGGAAAATTTCTGTTCTGAAGGGTGACATCGAGCGCAGCCAGCCGATGATTTGCGATCAATGCGCGAGGTACCATCGCCAGACCGAACCCACGTTCGACAAACTGCAGGAGCAGTGAAAATTCGTCGACTTCGAACGTCGTCGTTCGGTGGGTTCCCTGGCTTGCGAATATCTGATCGGCGATCTGGCGCAGGCCCCAGCGTGTCGATAGATCGACGAATGGTTCTGCGCTTATCGCCTCGAACGGAATATCCCGTTCGCTCACCAGGCGATGGTCTGCCGCGCCGACGATCGTCATTTGCGACGACACGACAGACAGTACATCGAAACCGCTGTGGTTCACGCTGTAGGATGGCATGAAGGCGACGTCGATCGATCCTCGACGCAATTCGAGGGCCAGCTCGCTTGGCCGCGTTTCGCGCACGCTGATCTCGACGTTAGGGTGGGCCGTCCGAAATTCATGCAATAGCCGCGGGATGTCGAGGCTTGGAGCAAGACTTTGAACCATAGATACGACGATGCGGCCCGATGCCCCAGTCTGAACTTCACCAATAGATCGCTTCGCAGCCCGCATGGCCGCAAGTACGCGGCGGGCTTCTGGAAGGAAGACCTGCCCGGCGGGACTGAGCTCCACCCGGCGGGTGTTTCTGATGAACAGAGAAGCACCCATCTCCTCCTCAAGGGACCTGATTGCCGATGAGAGACCGGACTGTACGATCCCGCACCTCTCGGCGGCCTTCGTAAAGTGTTGTTCTTCGGCGGCTGCGACAAACAGTTCGATCTGACGAATTTCCATACGCGTCCCGATTAATCTCTAATAAAGATGAGAGCTATTCAATATATTCGTTGGAGTCAATTATACTAGTCGAGTATGCGGATGCGACGTAACCCATGAGGCTTCTTGAATGTCATCCGTTGATAAAAATATTGCGCCGGAGCGGTCATCATCGACCTTTTTCGAGGGATCGAGAGCACCTCTGGTCCGTATGTGGCTGAGTATCCTGCTCGTCCTTTTCTCGGCCTTTAATCTACGTTCGTTGCTTACCAGCGTCGCTCCATTGCTCCGAGACATCCAGGCGGACCTTTCTCTGTCAAACTTCTGGGTGAGCGTCCTTATGACCGTGCCTGTCATCTGCCTCGGGGTGTTTGGACCGCTGGCAGCTCCTTTGTCGAGGCGCTTCGGGCTCGAGTTCGTTCTTGTGATGGCTGTGGTCGCCGCTCTGGCAGGCACCATCCTGCGCTCGTTCGGGCTGGTGCCACTCTATATGGGAACCATCCTGATAGGAGCAGGCATCTCGCTTCTGGGCATCTTGACGCCGGTTCTCATCAAGAGAGACTTTCCTTCGAAGGTGGGTCCGATGATGGGCCTTTTTGCAATGATGTTGGGCCTTTGGCGCGGCGGCATCGACGGCATTGGCAGTGCCCATTAGCCAGGCCCTGGGCGGGCGTTGGGAGGCGGGCCTTTCTTTCTGGATGGTACCGCTTGTCCCGACTGCCCTGATCGTTCTGGGGCGGATGGCACTCGGCGAAAAAGGCGGGCGATCGGTCGTTCAGGCAAAGGTTCGTATCATGCATGACCCCGTGTCTTGGCAGCTCATGGGTTTCTTCGCGCTTTTTGCGTCTCTGGCGTATGCCCTTATCAGCTGGGGTCCTTCGATGTTGTTATCCCGAGGACTGGATTCAAAGAGCAGCGGCTTTATCATGTCGATCTACTTTCTGGCCCAGATGCCGAGCGGACTTCTCGTCCCGATTATTGCGGGAAAGTTGCGCGACCAACGCCTCATCACCGCTGCGATGATTATTCTCGGAACGGTGGGTGCCATGGGCCTCTTGCTGGCCCCCACATGGTCGCTCAGTGGCGTTGCCCTCTTGGTTGGGATCGGCCAGGGCGGTGGCTTCGCGATCGCTCTTACGCTCATCGTACTTCGCGCCGGAACCCCGCAAGTCGCAGCAAGGCTCTCCAGCGTCGTTCAAAGCGTTGGTTACGTCGTCGGCGGTCTCGTCGGCCCTTTCGCGGTGGGAATGCTCCATGACATGACAGGGGGTTGGTCAGTTATCGTTATATTCTTCGCCGTCGTGGGCGCTGCCTCGCTGGTTTTGGGATGGCGAGCCAGTCGGAACAGAACGATATTGTCATCCTGATCGGCGATCGCGCCGATTGGCTCGCCTCAAACACAAGCCACGTAGCAATGATAGAAAGGCACAGGACAGTGGTAACCGTCTCAACCAAGGAGTGGGCGGATAAAGGCTGAGCGAAGAGCTCGGTGGTCTTCCTGCTAAACTTTCCGTGGGGCGCTTCCCACGCATAACGCAAGGTCGAATACAATGTCAGCATTATTTTCTACGTTTCAACTGAAGGACGTCAGCCTTCGTAACCGTATCGCCGTCGCTTCGATGTGTCAGTACCAGGCGCAGGATGGCATCGTTAACGATTGGCATTTTACGCATTACAGCAGCCTGGGACGCGGCGGATCAGGTCTCGTTATCGTTGAGGCGACTGCAGTCTCACCAGAGGGGCGTATCACGCCGGGCTGTACCGGACTTTGGAAAGATGAGCAGACCGAAGGCATGGCGAAAGTCGCAGCTTTGATCAAGGCTGCAGGTGCTGTGCCAGGCATCCAGATCGGGCAGGCCGCAAGGCAAGTGCCAATCTTCCCTGGGAAGGCGACGATCATATCCCAACAGGCGATCCGCGTGGATGGGAGACCATTGCACCATCTTCCATTGCCTTTGGCGGCGGCCTTTCGAAGGTGCCTAAAGAGATGTCGCTTTCCGACATCGACCGCGTAAAGAGTGATTTCATTGCCTCTGCACGACGCGCATTGGAGGCCGGGTTCGAGTGGCTTGAACTTCACTTCGCGCACGGGTACCTCGCCTCCAGCTTTTTCTCGGCCTACGCCAACCAGCGAACTGACGCCTATGGTGGTGATCAGGCCGGAAGAAACCGTTTCCTGATCGAGACACTTGCTGCCGTTCGAGACGTTTGGCCAGAGAACCTGCCGCTGACCGCACGCTTCGGAATTGTTGTGTTCGACGGCCATGATGAGGAAATGTTGAGCCAGTCGATTGATCTGGTGAAGCAGTTCAAAGACGGCGGTCTCGATCTTTTCAGCACGAGCATAGGCTTCTCCGCGTCCGTCGGTAAAGTGCCGTGGGCGCCAGCATTCCTAGTTCCATTCGCTTCACGTATTCGTTCGGAAACCGGCATTGCTGTCGGTTCTGCTTGGCTTCTCGATGCACCTGCGGACGCCGAGAAGGCCATAGCCGAGAACGAGGTTGACGTGGTTATGATGGGCGCGTGCCATGCTGGCAAATCCGCATTACCCATATCAGCTCGCGATTGTGCTTGGAGAAGAGAAGCCAGCCTGGGCGCTTCCAGCGCCCTATGCACATTGGCTCACGCGCTACCGGTCCAATAGCAACGGCGCTCTTTGAATTTGGCGCTGGCCTAGCTTCACCATAACGCTAGACCGTCCAGGAACTCCCAGACGGTCACCACCGTCGCTAATCACGCGAGGCCAAGGCCGTAGCCACTACCCGTCTCGCAAGCGGGCGATGCAAAGTACCAATTTGGGTCTTTGGCAAATCCATCGCCCTAGTGCAAGGTTTTGCATTCAATTGCCGGGTCCAGAGTTCGATCCCTTTCAAGCGCGAAGCCGCCAATGTTGAGCCTGGCCGCTCCATCTTTAGCCGGGAGGGTGGCGGGTAGTGAACTCGCGAAAATCAAAGTTAGCGATTCAATCCATTCTCTTTATCCGGCGCCCTGAATTTCTGGAAGCTTCGCCAAAGGCGGCCGCAATCTTCATCATGAACGCCTTGCTGAAACGACCGAGCGTCTTCTGGTCCGGCTCGATATACCAAGAATGCTCAGCCACATCGTAATTGTATTCATCAACTATCACCCAACAGCGCTTCAGGTCGCTCAGGCCGGCTCGACGTGCCTCCGTATCAGGTATTTCTAAAGCGGCGCGGTCGGTCTGTGGCGGTTGCGTTGTCACTGCGAGAAGAGCTAGATGGGTTAGGCTGTCTTTGGTACTACGAACCGCAACGACGACGCAGGTCGGACGCGACTTGCGTCCTTCAGTCTCACCACGCTCATCCTGCCAGCTCCATAGATACGGATAGCTGATTATCTGACCGGGAAAGAACTCACGGCTCATCGCCGTACCCTTCACCACGCGCTAACCGATCGACTTCCGCACTAAACAGCTCTACATGCTCATCGGGCATGTCTGCAGCCCGATGAGGCTTGCGGGGGTCGCCACCGCTGCGCAGGCGTTCATAATGCTCATAGCTCATCAGTACGAAGCGTGGCTTCCGGTGTTTGGTGAGAACTACCGGCTCACGGCTCGCAGCATCTGTGACATCGCCAACCTGTTTGTTGAGGTCACCCGTCGTGTACTGGCGCATAGAAAATCTCCAAAATGAATATCCATAATATCTGAATTTTCCAGATTATCAAGATATTTTGCTTCTGAGAACGTTGCTGGAGTGACTATCGCATTTGTTTGAATGGCAAATGTGAGCTTAAATTTGCTCTACGAAAACGAGACTACCAAATCCTGGGGCGACGGTTCAGATCCCTTCAAGGTGCCTCAGGTTCGTGTATACAACATCCTGAAGGTTCTCCTTCATTTGAAGTCTGATGCTTTGCTTCCTATGGACAGGTTTGATTGGCGGAAAGGGTTGAAGGTGTCGTCGCAACGGCATTGGCGGAGACGACGTTGTACTTCTTCAGAACCAGTGAAAGCGTTTCTGGACTGGGGCGACTTTGAGCGCGTGATCCAATGCGCCAAAGAGCGAACTGTAAGAAGCATACCAAAAGCTTTCGGCCCTGAACATCTGTAAAAAGCGTCTAGGCGTAACGCAAAGGGGAAGCTTTCTGGTGCCTCCCGGTTTACGCTACTGGGATCAGCACTCCTCCCAGTTCTCGGTCGCGAGGGCGGTGTTGCCTACACTGCGCGGTGCTGGCGCAGAGCTGCGCGATGGTGTGGGCCTTGATGATGCGGCCGCTCGCACCGTTGCAGCGGTCTGCCGCAAGGCAGCGGTCTGAGAATTTGATCCCGCGCCATAACCGAGCTGGAAGCAGGAGATCAGTTCATGCAGCTTCTGGCTTTCGCCCGCTAGCCCCGCACCCGCGGCATTCATCTCCTCGACCATGGCAGCGGTTTGTTGCGTGGCCTGATCCATATGGTTGACCGCAGTGTTGACTTCCGCAAGCCCGTTCGATTGTTCATGCGCTGCCGTCGCGATGGCACCCATATGGGTATTGACGGTCAGAACGAGTTGTTCGATCGCCGTCAGCCCCTGACCGGTTTCGCTGACTAGCTTCACCCCTTCAGAGACAGCGGCGGTAGAGTTGGCAATTAGGCCTTTGATCTCTTTGGCGGCATTGGCGGAATGCTGTGCAAGCTCGCGCACTTCCTGGGCAACGACAGCAAAGCCCTTGCCAGCCTCACCCGCACGTGCAGCTTCGACCCCTGCATTCAAGGCTTGTGATTAGGCATGGAATAAGGACCCCGCAAATGGGGTGATCGGCGTCCAAA
>NZ_JCAHRB010000027.1:0-8389 GCF_059429395.1 Agrobacterium sp. K11
GGCGCGAGTCTCATCCTGATTGACGCTGAATCTCATCGAGATTGCCGCTAAACAGCAATTGTGCCGTAATAGCGAACCTCAACCACTCCATCATCCGCAATAGCTATCGCTATGGTGTCCTGATGAACGTCTAGTCCGATGAACTTCTTTCCTACCGACATAGCATCTTCCTTTCTGTTGCTGGTTTGAAGAAGCACTTTCAGAAAGCTCCGGTCTCGGCGCAAGTGATCGTCATCCGGTCAATGGAGGAGTGCGTTCCCGTTAGAACACTCTCCCACATCAGTTGATCCTGATAGATGATGAGCAGCGCTTGTCACGCTGAAACCGCTGTGAAATTTCCGCGGGCGGCAAGAATGCGTCTGAAACACCCATTATAATGGGTCAATTAATTGAAAATCCGCCGTAAATGACCCATTGAAATGGGTCAATATAGCCTGACGCCCATACTGCGAGACGAAGACATCAAGTCCGGCTCGCCGCTGTATTCGTGTGGAGGAGATTATCGAGCCGGAAAGCCCGATCTGCACTGTGGCGGCGGCCTACATCGCATCGGGCAGGACATGTGGGGCACATGCGTCTACCCTTTCACTGCAGGAAGAGCTCAGAGGGGATACTTTTGATCGCAGAAACGGACGAGTCCCGCCATCATTTGGGTATCCTTTTCCATCATGGTAGCGAGAATGCCGCGACGTTCTTGGTAAATTTGTTTTGCTTCTAGTTTAGGTCGCCCTACGCTTTCAAATTCTTCCTCAGAAGCCTTCAACTGCTTAGCGAATTTCTGTTGGTAATCGACGGATTTACCTTTTTCGCCTGCCTCCTCGTAGCCTTCGGCAAGGAGGGCGAACAAAGCGCCGCATTGGATTCCAGTGTCGTTGTAAGGTGCTTTCTCATATGGAATTCGCGTCTGCGCTTGGACCGGCGATCCGCCAATGGCCACGCCCAGAACAATAGACGATAAAACGACGCTCCGCATATTCGCTCCCAAAGCAATCTGACATACAAATTGTCAAAGCCAACGCGGCCAAACTTTACCGCGTATTTCTAAACCATTCGATGAGCGCATTAGGAAAACTGCCTCGAACGGCTTTGGTCGAAACTGCTCACAAAGACCGCGTCGAGGTTTAAGGCGCGCACCGAATACGGTGCACGTCTCGTGTCACTACGAAGACGGGCTTGGCAAAAGTGAAACTCTCGCCATCAGTCTCGAAGCTCTCGATTTTCTGCCAAACAGCATTATGCGGTCGCACTTTGATATGGCCGAATAACTTGTGTTCGCGAACTGCGTGGCCAGTGAATTGCGCGCAAATTGCCTTCACAATCAAGATAGCCGGAGGGCCGCGCATACAAGGATTTGGTGGGTTGTCGAACTGCCTTTTTACCACCATTCCCGTTAAACTGGATCGAACATCTCCCTGAATTCCGGATCGGCAAAGTAGGCAAGTTTCTCAGCAAAAATTGGCCGTTGTCCGGCCAGGAACAGCAATTGTCCGTGCGCCGGAAGATTGCGCACCTCATCAGGGGTGAGTAGCGGCCGGCCGGTATGTTGCTGGCTGTAGGAGATCCCGGTCTTATCGGAATCGAGGGCTCTCGCCATGGTCTGGAACACGACCGTCTCCTGCCCGAGCAAATCAGAGATGAGGCGGGCGCTGTCATGATCGTTGACGCCGAAGACCTGCAGCACGCCGGCGTTTGACAGGAAGGTTCCGGCGCGGTGACCGTATGTGGCACGCAGCTGATGGATGTCCTGGAGGATGGGCCAAAGCTGGACACCATAGCCCGCCATCAGACCCATCGCGCGTTCGACAGGTGCCAAATACCCAAGGGATGCGAACTCATCGAGCAGATAGAGAACCGGTGTCGCCGGCTTTGTCGGATCGCGGGCCATTTCGAGCAGGCTTTGTGAGACAAGCAGGCGCAGCCAGCGCGAATAGGTCGAGAGGCGATCAGGGGGAAGGACGAGGAACACCGTCACGTTGCTGTGCTTGAGATCGGCAAACCGGAAATCCGAGCCGCTGAGGACGGCCGTCATGCGCGGTGAATCAAGAAAATGCGTATGGCGTTGGGCTGCGGAGAGAACGCCTGCGGCTTCGCGATCGGATTTTCCGAGGTGGCGGTTTGCGGCACGCGCGACAAGACCTCTTGCCGCATTGCTGTCCTGCATACGCTTGAGCAGTGCTGCAAATTGTTCTGGAGCAAGGGTCAGATACTCTCGAAGTGTTGCGAGGTGTCTGCGTCTCAAAGGTTCAGATGCAACGATCTCGAGCAACAATCCGCCGATAAGAGCTTTTGCCTCCTCGTTCCAATGCGCCTCGCCCGCCATTCCCGGTTCGTCGAACACGAGGGCATCGGCAAGGGTGCTGGCGTCGTCCGCGACATCGAGGCCGTGGGGATCTAGCATGGCCAGGGGATTGAACGCTGCCGAGGGTCTCCCGGTAACACCAAAAGGATCGAGCACATGAACCGGCCCGAATTTCTGGCGCGCACGGCCGGTGATTCTTGCATTCTCGCCTTTTGGATCGACGCAGATCATGGACCGGTCGGCGGTCAGCAGGTTCGGGATGATCGTGCCGACACCTTTACCGCTACGGGTCGGCGCCATCGTCAGGAGATGGGCCGGGCCATCATAGCGCAGAGGCTTGGCCGTTTTCGTATGACGACCGATCAACAGGCCGGAACCGGATGAGGTGAGTGCGGCTATCTCCTTGTGTGTCGCGAAGCGGGCAGAGCCATGGGTATCATCGTCATCATCCCCGAAATGCAAAATCAGTGGAGTGGTGATGAACCAAAAGGTGATAACGGCGAGCGACAGCAGGGTTAAGAGACCTGGGATAATGTGGACAGGCGAGCCGTGCCCGAAACCCATTTGATCAAGGAAGTGAGCGCCACCCATGCCGATCACAAACGTGACGATGAACAGGATGAACATAAATCCGAGGAGCCGTTTCCAGATCCGGAAGGGCATGGTGATTAAAGCCAGGAATGCCCAAAGCGGATCACGCGCGGCGGCTCGCATCATGTTTTTGAATGCGTCGCGGGCAAGTCGCAATCGGTTCATGGAGCACCCTGCACGCCGTAACCACTCTCTGCCGTGCCCGGCTGTACTGGTCCGATCAGATCGGTGAAGAGCGCCTTGTCACTGTCGCGTGTCAGAAAACCCGGTAGTTCGCGGCGCAGCCAGTCACCGAGTTGTTTGTTGAACTCCTGATCATCCGAAGTCTCCAGGTGATGCAGAACGAGCGACCCGATCAGGACCTTGCGGCGCATATCGTTGTTGCGCTCGGTTTTCGAGAGACGGGCCTTTAGGGCCGACCGTTGCGCATCCAGTTCAGCCAGACGCTGTTCGATTGTTTTCCTTGCCACGATTATTCCTTTCGATTGCGGTCGCACCGGAACTGCAGCTGTTGACCACGGCTTCGTTCCTGGAAGACAGACCAGTTTCTATGAGGAGATCGACATAGCGATAGCGAGAGTTGGTTGGACCGTATGGTTCATGACGCTGCGGTGGCTGTTACCTGAGTTCAGGAAAGTTTGTGCCACCCGTGAAGCTCAGTCGCTGGAATTTGCGGCTTGTCTCGCGGCCCGTTCAAGGTTTTGGAGATGTTCAGCGCACACCACTTTAACAATGTCGTAGAGCACCGACGCTCGGCCCATTATCCAAGAGAGACCTTCTTCAGACATCTCATAGTGTTCAGAATACCTGGCTTTCACATACGCCTCATTGAGTAGATTAAACCAGCTGACATATCTGGCTTGGTCGCGAGGCCAAGCGTCGATCAGCCTGACATCACGATCCTCGGAAAGTCCTCTTAGGAATTTGAGGTTATGGGATGCTGGCGTGTGATTTGTAAGGGTAAGAAGTAGAGCGCCGTACATATGCTCCACTGCTTGGTGCAACTGAAAGGCAGTGCCCGGAAGGTCTCTGTTTTGCAGGCCGAATAGTGAGAAATTCACGAAACTATCGATCACCTTGAAACGATTGGCAGCATTCTTTCGCGCCACCTCAAAAGCTTCGTGCGGCATCAAGACTTTCGGCTCGGCGAGTTCTCTGTCATCAAGTTCGTAGAGCGCAATGCCATCCCGTCGGATATCGCTGAAGAAATATTGCCCTTCCTGCAGAAAATTGCTGATCTCGCGAGCGCCATGGACAATGAGGCTAACAGGCGTCTCGATCTCCTTGTCCCACATCAGCCGATCGGTCGCCTTGTCCCAGTACTTGGGATCGGCCAGTTCCTTGTTGCTGACGATGACAAGGATATCGAAATCCGAGCGGTAGCCTTTCGACGTATGCGGCTCATCCACCCAGGTGCCACGCGCGTAAGAACCGAACAGAATGATTTTGAAAATCCGTCCATCCTTCTTGGCGTCAGACTTGGAGCGGTCCACCAGATCAGCAAACTCTTCCTGAATAATTCCGACGACACGCGCGAGCTCGCGTTGCTTTCGTTCTGGCAAATGTTCACGGCTGGTCTTCATGTCTGCTCCGCTTATCGACGGTGTCCTGTATGGGCCATTCCAGAGGCCTTTGAAACTCCGATTTTTGGTTGCCACCAAACGAATGCCTGTCTTCCTGGACGATGCACATTCGATCTTGAGGCAACCGGCTCTGATTTGTGCTAATGGTATTGGAATACCCTCATTCCTCAATAGCGAACATTCAATGGTACTTTATCCTAGGTTGTATATCGCGTCCCGGTTTTTCCCAATCGCAGGCGCTCCGGGCGCCATACGGTGGCCGACTGAGTGGAGCGCAGAGGTTACGAAGGACCGTTAACGACGCACCCTGTCGAACCGCTGCAGCCAGATGCCCGCCTGCACTGCCGCTCACTTCGACGCAATTTTGGTAACGCAGTCACGTCAAGAAAGGCACGGTCATGGAGGCGGCCATCACCATCCAGACAGGAGTGCGGGCCGCCCCCTAATTGGAAGCGACCCGCTAGATGGATGATCGAGGGCAAGGCAATTGGAAGCGCTGCATGAGTCTTGACGGCATTACCTTTAAAGATCGCCATTATGCGAAACGCAGAGCAAACGCCTGTATAAAGAACGTATTCTAAATACAACAATATCCTCGGCCTATTCGCTCTCTAGTGCGCTACCCGTTAGCTTACCGCCGACCACCACCTATTCAAACGCCCAAGATTATCGCTGCGTCACGCTGAGGCTTCTCGGCCGTGCGTCAGATCGTAAACTCCCCCGTTTGTCAAAAGAGCCCAAATGATGCGCGCGAGACGGTTTGCCACCGCGATAGCGGCAACTTTGTACGGTCGTCTCGCGCGCAATCGAGCGGCCCAACGACCGATTGGAGTTTTGCTATCTCGCATCATGATTACTGTGCCCCCAAGATAAAGCATCGTTCGGAGTTCGCTATTCCCCATTTTCGTAATGCGCCTCAGAACCGAACGACCTCCGCTTGAATGCGTGCGAGGAGTAAGACCCAGCCATGAAGAGAAATGGCGGCCGGACGGAAACCGATGGATATCAGGAATTGTCGCAATAACGCACATTGCAGTTTTCGGGCCAACACCAGGTATCGTCAGAAGCCTACACGCGTTCTCATCTTGTTGGACACGTCGCTCAATCTCTTTGTCTAGTTTCGTGACCAAATCATTCAATCGATGTATCTGGTCGCAAATGTCGGTGAGAGCCTGTTTCATAACTGTCGGCAGGACGGTATCTGCTGCACTTTCCATCAGTTTGAGTAATTTAGAATAATTTTGAATGCCCTTTGCCGCTACCAGGCCGGCCTCCGCTAGGTGCCCCCGCAGCGCGTTTACGAGTTGAGTCCGTTGTGAAACAAAAAGGCTGCGGGTTCGAAAAATCGTAATCGCCGCTTGTTGGTTCAGGGTTTTGACTGGAACGAAGCGCATTGTCTTTTGCGTAAGCGCAACATTGATCGCCTCCGCATCATTGGCGTCGGTTTTGCCCCGTTTCACGAAGGGCTTCACGTAACTGGTATGGATCAACCGAACGTCATGCCCAAATTCTAGTAACTGGCGCGCCCAGTAATAACTTGTAGCGCAGGACTCCATTCCGATCAGACATGGTTTGAGCTTGCTGAAAAACTCCAGAACGTTCTCACGTTTGATCTTCGTGTTGAAAAGGGTTTCGCCGCTCGCATCTGCCCCATGCGCCTGGAAAACCTGCTTGGCTATATCAAGCCCTACCGTCGCCACGTCCTGCATCGGCCACTCCCTTGAAACCCTGGGGATCAATGCCACTATATCATCGCTCGATTTCAGATTGATGATGTGAAGCACATAACGCCGTCTTCGGTGTTCGTTCAGGCCTCGGAGAGCCCGCTGATCAAAGTCTCGATGTCCGCTGACATCGACCTGACCGAATGCCCCATTTTTCAGCAGGGGAAAATCACCTCACCTGATTGATGCGTTCGCTTCCCCTGCTCAAACACGAGCAATTGCCACTTGGCGACTACTACTTTTAGTAGTCGAAATGCCCGTTCGTTGTTGCTAGCTTTGCCACCGGTAAACAGACAAGGGCGCACTTACGACTTGCGGCGCCTTTGAGCGTTTGGTCTCCCCGTTTGCGTATCGGAGATTTCGTTTGGCGATTTATCATCTCAGCACGAAACCTGTATCGCGCTCATCTGGCCGCAGCGCTGTCGCATCTGCCGCCTACCGTTGCGCGGTTCTTCTCGTCAATCAACGCGATGGCCTTGTGCATGACTTCACCCGGAAAGAAGGTGTGGAGCATAGTGAGATCGTGCTGCCGCAAGGTCATTCTGCCGATTGGGCTTTCGATCGTTCGGCTTTGTGGAATGCTGCCGAGTTTGCAGAAAAGCGAAAGGACGCCCGTGTCGCGCGCGAATTCGAAATCGCGCTTCCGCATGAGCTTTCGCCAGAGGGGCGACTGAAAGCTGCACGTGCCTTTGCCCAGGATCTGGCAAACCGCTATGGCGCGGCCGTGGATTTTGCAATCCATTCGCCAAGTGAGCATGGTGATATCAGGAACTACCATGCGCATGTGCTGATGACGACGCGAGAGGTTGGCAAAGCCGGCCTTGGCGAGAAGACCTGTCTTGAGCACAAGAACGCACGGCTGTTGGCAAACGGCATGGCGACAACCGACATGCAGCTTCGCGATATCCGGCAGTCGTGGGAAGGCATCGCCAACCGTGAGCTCCAACGCGAAGGCCTGGATGTTCGCATCGATCATCGCTCGCATGCGCAGCGCGGTCTTGAGTTGTCGCCGACCGAGCATATGGGCGTGCATGCGTCGCAGATGCAGCAGCAAGGAATGGCCGTCGAGCGCGGGCGGCTGGATGACGAGGCAGCACGGCAAAATGCCGAGCTGATCCGCCAAAAACCGGAACAGGTTCTGACGCTGATCAGCCATGAGAAGAGCGTGTTCGATCGGCACGATATTGCCAAAACCTTGCATCGCTACATCAACGATGACGCCCAGACATTCCAGAACGCCTTTGCGGCTGTTTTGGCCTCACCAGCGCTCGTGGAACTTCAGGCTGAGCGCATCGATGCCGAGACAGGCGAAGTGTCCAGTGCGCGCTATTCGACGCGGGAGATGATCGATCTGGAACTCGCAATGGCGCGATCGGCGGAGCGGTTGCATCAGGCGCATTCCCATGGCATCGATCCGCGCCGTGTCGATCGAGCCATGGAGAGGCAGGATAACGCCATTCGCAAAAGCTCCGGCGGAATGTTATCTGCAAGCGATCCGCCAGCGGGATTGTCGGACGAACAGCGTCATGCGATCGCGCATATTACCGGGCCAGAACGCATCGCGGCTGTGGTCGGGTTTGCCGGTGCTGGAAAGTCCACCATGCTTGCAGCCGCTCGCGAGGCGTGGGAGGCTCAAGGCTATCAGGTCCATGGTGCGGCACTTGCCGGAAAGGCTGCCGAGGGTCTTGAGGAAAGTTCCGCTATTCAAAGCCGCACCCTCGCGTCATGGTCTTACAGCTGGGACCGTGGCCGGGATCTGATCGGCGCCAGTGACGTGTTCGTCATTGACGAGGCCGGCATGGTCGGGAGCCGTCAACTTGCCCGCTTTATCGGAGAAGCGGAAGAGCGCGGCGCAAAGATCGTTCTTGTCGGCGACCATGAGCAGCTGCAGGCCATCGGGGCCGGTGCACCCTTCAGGGCGATTGCCGAGCAGATTGGCCATGTCGAACTTTCGGGCATTCGCCGCCAGCGCCATGATTGGCAGAGGCAGGCGTCGGTTGCCTTTGCGACCCACAAGACGGCCGAGGGGCTCGCCGCCTATCGCGATCACGGCGACATCCACTTTGCGGAAAGCCGCGACAAGGCGATGGCGCAGATCGTGCGTGATTATGTCGCCGACAGTGAGAAGCCTACCGACGGCACCCGGGTTGCCATGGCGCATCGCCGCGCCGATGTGCGCGCCCTCAATGCCG
>NZ_JCAHRB010000028.1:0-7813 GCF_059429395.1 Agrobacterium sp. K11
GGCGCGAGTCTCATCCTGATTGACGCTGAATCTCATCGAGATTGCCGCTAAACACCGCCAGCAGAGTCAAGCCATGGCGTTCAAAACTCGCGACCTTTTGATGGCTCAGAGAACGCAAACTATAAATGCCCTTCGCGGACACTTTGCGGAATACGGAATTGTCGTCCCAACAGGCCCGCAAAACATTCGCCAACTTGCCGCAGTTTTACACGAACCGGAGCCAAATTTGCCGGAGGCAGTTGTCGAGCTCGGTCGAGAACTGAAGCACCTTCAGATGCTCAATGAACGCATTCAAACACTGGACGAGGTCGTGAGAAAGGCCGCACACACGGATGAAACGGCACGACGGCTTATGAAGGTTCCGGGGATAGGGCCGATAACTGCCGCAGCAATGGTCGCTCTTTCTCCAGATACATCAACCTTCTCCAAGGGCAGGGATTTTGCGGCCTGGCTTGGACTCACGCCGAAACAGAATTCTACAGGGGGTAAAACACGTCTTGGAAAGACGTCAAAGATGGGACAACGTGATCTTAGGCGACTCTTGATTATCGGCGCGATGGCAGTTGTTCGACACACTGCCAAACAGGTCAGTGAAAAAGAGTCGTGGCTTGGACGAATGCTAGCGCGCAAACCAAAGATGCTAGTGGCAGTGGCGTTGGCAAACAAAATTGCTCGTGTCGCTTGGGCGTTGATGGCTCGCGGCGGGGTATATGAATCTCCAGCTACCGTCTGACTGCGGCGGCTAGAGTGTCGGCATGCGGGTGATCTAAGCGGAGGTTTATGGGCGAAAGTTGAGAGTGACGGGATCGGAAACCCAGTTAAAAACCACGTGCCCCGAGCACGCCTGTCCGATGTGGACCGAATCCCCGCACGAACCATAATGGCCAGCATCTAAAGCGATGCACTTCAATAGGCCGGACACACGACGGAACTCAACCGCATGCTCATGACCGAAGAAAAAATCACTTGCATTGCGAGAGGTGTCCACACACGGTTTTTAAGGGGCAACTCCACTCTCCGATCTGTGCCTCTCTGTGGAGGTATTCAGTGACTGCGGCCCCAACAGGTGTGGGCATCAGCGCAGCACCCGGGTTATTGAGATGGATGCGATGGCTACACCTGGCGTGTCAGCACGTATCTGCTCGATCTCTGCCGCGCTAAGGGATCTTTTCCTAATGTCGTTTAGAGATTTTAGAACTAGAAAATAGGCAACAGCAAACCAATGCAACTCGAAGCTCACAGCTACCTCGAACGGATCGGCACAACCATGCTGACAGCGGCAAACAGTATCGTTGCTCGGGTACAAAAGGGAGGCGATGTTCAAACCTCAGATCACGAGGCCTGGAAGTCTGTTTTCAATCATTCTTACGATGTTTAGAGCGGTCATCGTGGATGATTTGGGATTGGCCGGTAGAGGTCTGTTGGATACATTGATGCTCAAATTCCCAAAGCTGCCTTCCACATAGATCACATGACTGTTTAGAGCTGCTTTGGCATCCGCAACCAGCGACACTTGTGTCTTTTCGATGCCTACTCCAGCAAGAGAGCTAAGGATCGCGACATTTGCATTTTGAGGAAACCTGGAAGCAGCCTGACTAGCGCTTCCAACAAAGATGCTCGTTGCCTCCTTCAATTCATGTAAATTGCAAAGTCGCTCGGCTTCGGTACCGATCCACGCACCGGGCGGCTTGGTAATCCTGTGCTCCACACGATCAAGGCTCAGTCTCGATGCGGCTGAAAGCGCATCGAGACCGGCCAGCGCCCCGGGAGGGAGGATTAGTTGCCGTCCATTGTTGCGCGCAAGCGTGGTCAACTCTGTCAACAAACCCTCGTTGACGAAGGCCGAGGTTGAGGACACTGCGAAATCCATGTTTGCGCAGAGAGCTGCCCGCCCGAAGGATGCCACGCTTTCTCGACCCGCAGCTTCGACCACGAGTCGAGCACCAGTGGAAACGAGTTCTTCAGGGCTGGATATGAGCTTGGCACCCTGTGGCAGATCGGGACGAGCTTTGGCAGTGTCCCTCACCGCCACGGCGACGATCTTTGCACCGGAGCGTCTTTGCTCAAGCATATTGGCGACCGTCTGGCTGATGGCTCCCCATCCGACGAGACATACTGTTTCTGTTTGAGTCATTCTGCACCGTGCAATTCAAATCTGACGCGATATTCATTCGGAAGTTGGCCAACTCAAAATCAAGGTTGACCAGGAAGGGGCAGGCAGCGATTTCAACTGCGTTGACACCCCTCCCCTTGGCCCGTCATGGCGGTGACGATCAGAGCTTGACCCAACCCTCTGGCGGGGTTTTGCCAGGATGAATCGTTCCGCAATGCTTGCAGGTTCGCAATTCCTCGCTGGCGTAGAATTTGCTGTAGATCGGAGGAAGATCATCAACGATCGACTCGAGATCTACCTCCGCCCGATGGACCAAGTTTGAGCATTCAAAGCAGTACCATTCGACTGCGTCCAAAACACCTTCAGGCCGCGCTGGTTCTACCACCAGGCCGATCGAGCCTTCCTGAGGGCGTTGCGGCGAGTGCCGCACATGCGGAGGCAACAGGAAGATATCACCTTCCCGGATCGGAACATCGTAGAATTCCCCGGTCTTGGTGTCATGAAGCTTGAGCAGCATGTCACCTTTGAGCTGATAGAAGAATTCCTCAACAGGATCATCATGGTAGTCCGTACGGCGATTTGGTCCACCAACGATCGTCACCATAAGATCCGCGTCTTTCCAGATCTGCTGGTTACCGACTGGAGGCTGCAGCAAATGCTGATGTTCTGCGATCCATTTCTGCAGGTTGAAAGCGCTCAGTTTAGCCATCGTTATATCCTCTCGTATCTCAGGACTTGGCAAGGTCACATGATTCAAAAGCTTCGCGGATGATCCGCTTCTCAGCATCATTCAGTTCCAGAAGCGGGGCACGCACTGGTCCGCCGACCTGTCCAAGCAGTTCTTGCCAATACTTTTGATGGGCGTGCGGCTTTTCTGCAGGACGAGAATTGCGGAACGCATTTCGTACGTTTTGGAGACTTTCACTCACGCTGCGGGCGCGCCCAGCCTCGCCGGCAAAAGCCAGATCAGTATATTCGCGCATTCGTCGATCGTTTTTGGTTTGATAGGTATAAGGCGGCGACGAGCAGAGATAGAGCTGCCAGCCAAGCTCCAGAACGTTTTCGAGCCACTCTTCCTCAGACGCGGTAGATACCAGAATGCGGTCACTCGCCAATCGGGTCAGCTCTTTGTACATGTCCCTCGGGACGGAATATTTGATAGCAACAACTGTCTCGATATCGGCAAGACGGTTGCAAAGTTCAGGACTCATCAGATAGCCGCTATCCGGATGAGACCACAATGCCATTCCGATATCGACCTTGGCGGCAATCGTCTCATAGTACCGCAGCAAAGTTTCGTCCTGAGCTTTAAAGAAGTTCAGAACGGGAGCATGAACGACGATATAGTCGGCTCCGCACGCCTGCGCATGCTTTGCAAGATCGATGACGACATCGAGATTTTGATCTGAGCAAGACATGATCGTCTGTGCACGACCGTCGCACGCTTCAACCGACAAGTCGAAGAGGCGCTTACGCTCTTCAACGGACATGGAAAAGAATTCGCCTTGCTTGCCTGCAATGAAGAATCCATCGATTGAAAGATCGGTAATCCATGTTTCCATGTTTCTCTGGAATCCGTTTTCATCAATCGAGCCATCGGCGCGGAAAGGGGTATTGGCTGCAGCCCAAATGCCTCGCATTGTCTCGCGCGAGTAGGACTTGGCGCTCTTACGGTCGTATTTCATTGTTTCTCCTCTAGAAGCCCCATTCCTTTGCCTTTTGTGGCAGTACGGAGGATGCCGGCGGCGTTACGTGGCCCAGCACTCAAGATGGCCAGTCAAATGATGCGTCTTGATTGCCATTAAGGCGGAGATTGTGTTATTTAGGAACTGGGCGTTTAAGCATATATTTATGTTTGTTCGAGTATGAATGACGATGGTCAATATCCGGCAAATTCGAAGCTTCCAGGCCGTCGTTGAGCTCGGTAACTTCTCTCGTGCGGCAGAACGTCTTGGCACTAGCCAAGCAAGCGTGTCCCATGCAATCAACGATCTGGAGACACTTCTGGGCGCGCGCTTATTCGATCGCACCACACGACGTGTCGAACTTACGGAAGCAGGTCAGATCTTTGCGGCAGGTGCGCTGGCAGGATTGGCGGAAATGGACCGCTCAATCGAGGCGGTTCGCGACCTGAGCAAGCTGCGCGCTGGACTGGTGCGCATAGCCGCACCGTCACTTCTGGCGGCGACCGTGCTTCCTCGTCTGACAATGAAGATGGCGAGCGTCTATCCTAATCTCAAGCTCAGCATCGAAGATCTTGGCGTTGATCTGATCGTAAACAAAGTCAGGAATGGCTTGTGCGATCTGGGCGTCGGCACGTTCAATTCCGATGAGGAGAACATAGACAGCCAACATATCCTCTCTGACCGGCTTCTCCTCTTCACATGGCAGGAGCATGAATTCAGATCGAGAGAGGAAGTGGGCTGGACGGATCTGCAAAACCAGCGGATCATCACGCTCACTCGAGAAAGCAAAATCCGGCTATTAACCGAGATCGGCTTTGAATCAGCCAACCTTGCCCTGAGGCCTTATATGGAGGTCCATCAGATTCACACTGCTCTTTCGCTGGTCGAAAATCAGATAGGGGTTGCCGTTCTTCCGACCTATGCTTTTTCGGCGCTTAACAATCGACGCATCATCGCGCGTCCACTAACAGATCCTGCCATTACCCGGCAGGTCAGCATTATTACCGCCCGCGAACGTGCAGCCTCACCTGCAGCGGCTGCGGTTCGTCCACTGCTTCGGAGTGTCTTGCGTGAAATGGTTCCTGAAGTTCTTTAGCAAGAATGCCTTCGCTTCAGATCAAACAGCCCATGCCCAGAGCCAGGCCCAGGATTGAGCATCTGCAACATGTAAGTCTGCAAACTCAACGCCGGATCCCCTCCCCTCAGCCAAGAAAGCGAGCCGTCTCTACCTGAGACGACCCTGCATTCAAGTCCCTGAGCCAGCGTTGGATTGCCCTTTGGGCGTGCGAACAACTGTTGCACCCAAGTTCGCGAGGATTTTATCCAGCGTCAGAAACAGGTTGTCGATCTCTAACAGGGTTAATCCCTCAATCATATCATGCGCATGCAGTGAAGCAGTCGGAGCCAGAGTGTGATAGATCTGGCGTCCGTGGTCGGTCAGCTCGACTTGCACAACTCGCGTGTCGATCTCCGAAATCCGACGCCGGACCAAGGAATCGCGCTCCATCTGGTCGATGAGCCGGCTGAGTGCAGACTGCGGTATGAGGGTAAGCTTGATCAGTTCGCTGATGTTTCGGGGCCCTTTGTTCATGATCACCATCAGAACACGCCACCTTTGTACCGTCACACCATATGGTCTTAATCGCTCCAGGAAGCGACTGTTCAAACTGGCAGTCACCAGGTGGAGCAGATAAGGCAGATACTGCTCGAGTTCAGAAATGTCAGCGCCGTGGGGCAACGGGCTATCGTTGCTCATGTCGCGTTCCCTTCTCGTTGGTCACAAGATCAATCTAATTCAATATGCCGGGTGGTCTGCTAGCTTCATGCACAACGCGTGCAAAAATGCAATAACCAGACTCGACACAGTTATATGATTTGTCATATAAACACTTTGGAAATCTTTCAAGCCACACGCGCCGGCGCTTTGTCGGCGTCCAGAAGACCAACAGGGAATGACGATGACTGTAGAGTTTGATCCAAAAACTGCGTTCTCAGCTGCAGAACGAACTTTGCCGAGCCTTCTGGAGCAGCAAAGCAGAACGTTCTCGGATCAAACCCTGTTCTCTTGCCTTGGAGAAAGCTGGACATTCGACGGTACACGCAAACAGGCAGCCGGTTATGCCGGTGCGTTGATGGAAACGGGTATTCGCAAGGGAGACCGGGTTGCCCTCATCTGCTCCAACAGGCCGGAATTCATGTCGGTTTTCCTGGGATGCGGATGGATGGGCAGTGTTGCGGTCCCTATCAACACGGCCTCACGTGGCTTTCAGTTGCAACATATCCTGTCAAACTCAAACGCGGCACTTCTTGTCATTGAAGAACAGTTTTTGAAGGCGCTGGATGGAATCGATTTCGACGCGCTCCAGGTCAGGACGATCTGGGTAATCGATCAAAAAGATAAGACTGCGTGGCCTCAACTTTCCGTTGACGTCAGAGATTTTCCTGCGCCTACCGTTCAGGTCGAACCCGCAAAGATTGCCCCAAGCGACCCATTGACCATCCTTTACACCTCGGGAACGACCGGACTCTCGAAGGGAGTAGTTTGCCCGCACGGCCAATTTTTCTGGTGGGGCACTTACACGGGCAAGCAACTGGGTGTCGAAAAGGGCGATGTGCTTCATACGCCTCTGCCGTTGTTTCATACCAACGCAATCAATTCATTTTTCCAGGCATTGATATATGGAGCAACCCAAGTCGTAGAGCCGAAGTTCTCCGTTTCCGGCTTTTGGGATGTGATGAGAGCTTCCGGGGCAACTGTCACTTACCTGCTGGGCGCCATGGTTCCCATGCTGCTGTCCAGACCTGAATTGCAAGCGGAAAGAGATCATGCGATACGAACGGCTCTGGCGCCGGGCGTTCCGCAACACGCGTCCGAAGAATTCGAACGCAGAACTGGCATTGTTCTTCTAGAAGGATACGGTACCACAGAGAGTAATGCGGTTATTGCTTCAACAAGCACGCATCGCCGTCACGGTTGGGCTGGTCGCCTTGTAGAAGGCTTCGAGGCTATCATCGTCGACGAACACGACAACCCTCTACCCGATGGCGAAGCCGGGGAATTCCTGATCCGCGCGACAGAACCTTTCGCTATGTCCTTGGGCTATTTCGGCATGCCCGACAAGACGGTCGAAGTTTGGCGCAATCTCTGGCTACACACCGGGGATCGCATGGTACGCAGTCCAGACGGATATTATCGTTTCGTAGATCGCATGAAAGACGCTATCCGGCGACGGGGTGAAAACATATCCTCGTTCGAGGTTGAGCAGGTTCTGATTGCTCACCCGTCTGTGGCGATCGCAGCTGTGTTTCCTGTTGCATCCGAACTGGCGGAAGATGAAGTCATGGCAGCTATCGTGCTGCGCGGGGGTCATCAACCTACCAAAGAAGAGATCATCGAATTCTGCCAAGGAAGAATGTCTTATTTCTCGATCCCTCGCTTCATTGAATATGTGGATGACATGCCGCGAACTGAGAACGGGAAAATTCAGAAATTCAAGTTGCGTGAGCGAGGTCGTACCGAAACAACATGGGACAGAGAGGCAGCAGGTGTCGTGCTTAGACGTTAATGAGTGGTGCTTTTGACTGGCTCGGCAGACCTTTAGGGCCAGGAAAAGCCTTATTGCAGTGGACTGCGGCTAGCGCCGTAGTCCACTGATCTGTTTCTTCCTTGTTCTCAGACCACACATATTCACATACATCTGTACCGGGAAATATACTCGGCACCCTGGAACAGACAGCTGCGGCTCTGGAAGAGATCACCTCGAACGTTACGTCAACATCCCGCCGCACAGGCGAGGCGCGCACGGTAGTCCGCAATGCACGTGACCAAGCAGAAAGGTCAGGTGCCGTGGTACGTAACGCGGTGACGGCGATGGAGCGCATCGAGCAGGCCTCCAGTCAAATCTCCAACATCATCAGTGTGATCGACGAGATTGCGTTCCAGACCAATCTGCTAGCCTTGTGTCAATCGGCGTCGTAACGGGACCCCTTATCGGCTCCCAAAAGGGACCCCTGC
>NZ_JCAHRB010000029.1:0-6739 GCF_059429395.1 Agrobacterium sp. K11
GCTCGTACGCCAACGCGTCACCCTTGACGACACGCCACGCATTGCGCTCGGCCTGCGTGCCATCCGGAAGCGTAACAGGCGTGGCGCCTTCATGCTGCAGGGAAATCCTGTCCCCGATCGCGGGAGATGCACCTCGCATGGCCCGCCTGAGATCGACGCCCCACACCGTGCGCCGCTCGCCCTTGTCGTTCTCCAGCGTCACAAAATAGTTTTCTCGCGCCTGGGGATTATGCTCGTAGGGCGCAACGCCGTGATCAACCAGCCGGCCCGCATTGGCGAACTCCTTGATGTCGGCATAGAGCTGCACGCCGTCGCGATGCCTTGTCATGGCAACATAGGTCAGATGCCGGTCCATGGTGCTCGACGCCAGCACAAAGGCGCGATCGACCGTCGCCCCCTGGTTTTTATGGATCGTCGTCGCATAGCCGTGGTCGATCGCCTGATAGCTGTCTGTCGGAATGCTGACACTGTCGCCGCCTCGACCATCGAGCCGGGCGATGATCTTGCCCGGCTCCACATGCTCGACCGTGCCAAGCATGCCGTTTTTGACGCGGAGGTCGCGGTTGTTTTCGAGGAAGATGATCCGGTCACCGGGGCCGAAGGCGCGTTTGCCGTTATTGGTCTGGAAGGTGAGTTCGCGACCGGCCTCACCATCCCCACGGTCAACATCGTCGCTCAGCCCGTGGCTGCGCTCCAGCCTTTGTCTGTTCTGAAGCTCGGAGCGGATGGCGGCATTGAGGGCGCGCACATCGGCGCGGCGATGCGCCATGGCAACCCGGGTGCCATCGGCACGCTTCTCACTGTCGGCGACATAATCACGCACAATCTGCGCCATCGCCTCCTCGCGGCTTTCCGCAAAGTGGATGGCGCCGTGATCGCGATAGGCGGCGAGGCCCTCGGCCGTCTTGTGGGTCGCAAAGGCAACCGACGCCTGTCTCTGCCAATCATGGCGCTGGCGGCGTATCCCGGAAAGTTCGACATGGCCGATCTGCTCGGCAATCGCCCTGAAGGGTGCACCGGCCCCGATCGCCTGCAGCTGCTCATGGTCGCCGACAAGAACGATCTTTGCGCCGCGCTCTTCCGCTTCTCCGATGAACCGGGCAAGCTGGCGGCTCCCGACCATGCCGGCCTCGTCGATGACGAACACGTCACTGCGGCCGATCATACCCCGGCCATGGTCCCAACCGCGGGACCATGACGCCAGGGTGCGGCTCTCTATGCCAGAACTTTCCTCAAGACCCTCGGCTGCCTTACCGCTAAGTGCCGCACCATGGACCTGATAGCCTTGCGCCTCCCACGCCTCGCGAGCGGCTGCCAGCATGGTGGACTTTCCAGCACCAGCGAACCCGACCACAGCCGCGATGCGTTCTGGCCCGGTAATATGCTCGATCGCCTGACGCTGTTCGTCCGACAATCCCGCTGACGGATCGCTTGCAGCTAACATTCCGCCGGAGCTTCTCCGAAGAGAGCGATCCTGCCTCTCCATCGCACGCTCGACATGGCGAGGATCGACGCCATGGGACTGCGCCTGATGCAGCCGTTCCGCCGATCGCGCCATGCCAAGTTCCAGATCGATCATGTCCCGCGTCGAATAGCGCGCTTTGGAAACTTCGCCTGTCTCGGCATCGATGCGCTCAGGCTGAAGCTCAACGAGCGCTGGCGACGCCAAAACAGCCGCAAAGGCGTTCTGGAATGTTTGGGCGTCATCGTTGATGTAGCGATGCAAGGTTTTGGCAATGTCGTGTCGATCGAACACGCTCTTCTCATGGCTGATCAGCGTCAGAACCTGTTCCGGTTTTTGGCGGATCAGCGCGGCATTTTGCCGTGCTGCCTCGTCATCCAGTCGCCCGCGCTCGACGGCCATTCCTTGCTGCTGCATCTGCGACGCGTGCACGCCCATATGTTCGGTCGGCGACAACTCAAGGCCGCGCTCCGCATGCGAGCGATGATCGATGCGAACATCCAGGCCTTCGCGTTGAAGCTGACGGTTGGCGATGCCTTCCCATGACTGCCGGATATCGCGAAGCTGCATGTCGGTCGTCGCCATGCCATTTGCCAACAGCCGTGCGTTCTTGTGCTCAAGAACAGTCTTCTCGCCAAGGCCGGCTTTGCCAACCTCTCGCGTCGTCATCAGAACATGCGCATGGTAGTTCCTGATATCACCATGCTCGCTTGGCGAATGGATTGCAAAATCCACGGCCGCGCCATAGCGGTTTGCCAGATCCTGAGCAAAGGCACGCGCAGCCTTCAGTCGCCCCTCTGTCGAAAGCTCATGTGGAAGCGCGATTTCGAATTCACGAGCGACGCGGGCGTCCTTTCGCTTTTCTGCAAACTCGGCAGCGTTCCACAACGTCGAGCGATCCAAAGCCCAGTCGGCAGGCACGCCTTGCGGCAGCACGATCTCACTATGCTCGACACCCTCTTTGCGGGTGAAGTCATGCACAAGGCCATCGCGATGATTGACGAGAAGAACAGCACAACGGTAGGCGGCGGATGCGACAGCGCTGCGGCCAGATGAGCGCGAGACAGGTTTGGTGCTGAGATGATAAATCGCCAAACGAAATCTCCGATACGCAAACGGGGAGACCAAACGCTCAAAGGCGCCGCAAGTCGTAAGTGCGCCCTTGTCTGTTTACCGGTGGCAAAGCTAGCAACAACGAACGGGCATTTCGACTACTAAAAGTAGTAGTCGCCAAGTGGCAATTGCTCGTGTTTGAATAGGGACACAAACGCATCATTCCGGGGAGGGCGATAGGCGCAGGCTGATCGCACGACGGATCAGGGAGAAGGGAGGGAGTGGAAGCAGATATTGCAGGCGCGGCTCGGCAAACAGGAGAGGGCGGCGCAGACAACGCGCCGGAAGATTGCGCGTGCGGGAGACAGGCATTCGATTGGCGGCTGCCAAAAATCGGAGTTTCAAAGAAGTTTACAATGGACCATACAGGATACCGTCCAGGAACGGAGCAGACATGAAGACCAGCCTTGAACATTTGCCGGAACGAAAGCAACGCGAGCTCGCGCGTGTCGTCGGAATTATTCAGGAAGAGTTTGCTGATCTGGTGGACCGCTCCAAGTCTGACGCCAAGAAGGATGGACGGATTTTCAAAATCATTCTGTTCGGTTCTTACGCGCGTGGCACCTGGGTGGATGAGCCGCATACGTCGAAAGGCTATCGCTCGGATTTCGACATCCTCGTCATCGTCAGCAACAAGGAACTTGCCGAGCCCAAATACTGGGACAAGACAACAGACCGGCTGATGTGGGACAAGGAAATTGAGACACCTGTCGGTCTCATCGTGCATGGCGCTCGCGAAATCAGCAATTTTCTAAATGACGGCCAGTACTTCTTCGTCGACCTCGCCCGCGAAGGTGTTGTTCTTTACGAATTCGACGATCGGCCGCTGGCTGAAGCGAAACCGCTCAGCCCTGCCGATGCACTCAGGGTGGCAGAAGATCATTTTCTGCGGCACTTCCCGGATGCGCGAGATTTCGCTGATGTAGCAAAATATCTCGTTGCGAAAGGTAACCTACACCTAGCCGCCTTCAATCTCCATCAGGCAGTGGAGAGCGCCTACAACTGCTACCTTCTGACACTGACAAACTATTCCCCAGCGTCGCACAATCTCAAATTCCTGCGTGGACTTTCCGAAGGTCGTGATCACCGTTTGATCGACATCTGGCCACGCGATCGTCAGCGATTTACCACGTGGTACAACATCCTGAATGAGGCCTACGTCAAGGCACGCTATTCGAAGCGTTTCGAGGTTTCCGAAGAGGCGCTCACCTGGCTTCAGGAGCGCACCGCGGAACTTCATAAGCTGGTTGAGACGCTTTGCCGCGAGCACATCGAAAAGCTCGAACAGGCCGCGGGACAAGCCGCGAACGCCATCGACTGAGCTTCACCGGTGATACAATAATCCTGAGCTCAGGTAGCAGCCACCGCAGCGTCATGAACCCTATGGTCAAACCTACTCTCGCAATCGCTATGTCGATCTCCTCATAGAAACTGGTCTGTCTTCCAGGAGCAAAGCCGTGGGCAACAGCGGCAGTTCCGGTGCGACCGCAATCGAAAGGAACAATCGTGGCAAGGAAAACAATCGAACAGCGCCTGGCTGAACTGGATGCGCAACGTTCCGCTCTCAAGGCACGGCTCTCGAAAACCGAGCGCAACAACGACATGCGCCGCAAGGTCCTGATCGGCTCGCTCGTTATGCATCACCTCGAAACCTCCGATGATCAGGTTTTTAAGCAGCAGCTCGGTAAATGGCTGCGTCGTGAACTACCGGGCTTTCTGACACGCGACAATGACAAGGTACTCTTTACCGATCTGATCGGAGCAGTACAGCCGGGCACGGCAGAGAGTGGTGACAGCGGGCAGGGCGCTCCATGAACCGGTTGCGACTTTCTCGGGACGCATTCAAGAACATGATGCGAGCCGCCGCGCGTGATCCGCTTTGGGCATTCCTCGCTTTGATCGCCATGCCCTTCCGAATCTGGAAACGGCTCCTCGGATTTATGTTCATCTTGTTCAACGTCACGTTTGTGATCGGCATGGGTGGCGGTCATTTCCTTGAGCAAATGGGTTTTAGTCAAGGCTCGCCTTTCTACATCATCCCAGGTCTCTTAACCCTAGTGGCGCTCGCCGTTATCACCTTCTGGTTCATCACCACTCCACTGATTTTGCATTTCGGGGATGATGACGATGAGACCCATGGCTCCGCCCGCTTTGCGACAGACAAGGAGATAGCTGCTCTCACCTTATCCGCTTCCGGCCTCTTGATCGGTCGTGATACGAAAACAAGCAAGCCCCTGCGCTATGATGGCCCGGCCCATCTCCTGACGATGGCGCCGACCCGTACCGGCAAGGGTGTGGGCACGATCATTCCAAACCTGCTGACCGCCGAGCGTTCGGTGATCTGCGTTGATCCAAAAGGCGAGAATGCAAGGATCACCGGCCGTGCCCGCCAGAAGTTTGGGCCGGTTCATGTGCTGGATCCTTTCGGGGTCACCGGCAGACCCTCGGCCGCCTTCAATCCCCTGGCCCTGCTCGATCCCCACAGTCTTGATGTCGCGGACGATGCCAGTGCCCTTGCCGACGCTCTCGTGTTCGACGAACCGGGAATGACGGGCGAGGCGCATTGGAACGACGAGGCAAAAGCGCTGATTACCGGATTGCTGCTCGAGATCGTTGCAGCGGAGCCTTTGAGACGCAGGCACCTCGCAACACTTCGCGACTATCTCACCCTTGCTCCGGAACACTTCGCAAGACTGCTCAAGCGTATGCAGGACAGCGATGCGGCAAGAGGTCTTGTCGCCCGCGCCGCGAACCGCCACCTCGGAAAATCCGATCGCGAAGCCGCAGGCGTTCTCTCCGCAGCTCAACGCCATACGCATTTTCTCGATTCACCGCGCATGACGGCCGTCCTCAGCCGCTCGGATTTCCGGTTTGCCGATCTCAAGCACAGCAACGTGACGGTGTTCCTCGTGCTTCCTCCTGATCGCCTCTCGACCTATTCGCGCTGGCTGCGCCTGCTTGTTTCCCAAAGCCTGATCGAAATGGCCCGCGATCCGGCAAAGCCGGCGACAGCGGTTCTTTATCTGCTTGATGAGTTCGCATCCCTTGGGCATTTGGCACCAGTCGAACGCGCGATGGGTCTGATGGCGGGTTATGGTGTCCAGCTTTGGCCCATCCTCCAGGACATCCATCAGTTGCGTGCCACATACGGTCACCGCGCCGGAACTTTCCTGTCAAACGCCGGCGTGCTGCAGGTCTTTGGCGTCAACGATCATGACAGCGCCCGCCTCATCTCTGATCTGCTCGGACAGGAGACGGTCGTGTTCCAGACGATGGCGAGAGCGCTCGATTCCGATAAGACCGGGATCTCCTACAGCCAGCAACATACCGGCCGGCCGCTGCTCACCCCTGATGAGGTGCGCAATCTGCCGGCGCACGGACAATTGCTGTTTCTGGCCGGACAACGATCAATATTTGCTGAAAAGCTGTCTTATTTTAACGATCCGGAGTTCAGGGATATGTTCGATCCAGTTTAACGGGAATGGTGGTAAAAAGGCAGTTCGGCAAGCCATCAAATCCTTGTATGCGCGGCCCTCGAGCTATCTTGACCGTAGCGGGAAGTGGATATGGCTCGGCAAGCCCCGGAAACAGGCGTCCACTTTAACGGAATATGGTACGCGGTGATCCAGCCTGTCCTGACGGGAACGCGCTCCCCATAGTGCCGAAGTGAGCGGCAGGACGGGCGTGCGTCTTGCTGTGAAGGAATAAAAGTGGAGGCGTGCTGCGTGTTTTCAACGACAACGACCATGAAAGCGTCCGCTGTATCGTTGGCGCGGCCCGGATCGGGATGGGCGAAACAGGCCGGCGCTATACAGGACTGCTCTATTCACGGTTCTCTCGTGCTAGGCGAGACAGTCGAATAACGAGATTTTGGAACCCGAGCGGTGTGTTACGACATAGCGGGCTCTGGATCGGTTGCGTGTCTCATTTACTATGCCGCGTAAGCTCCCACATGAGCTGTGGGGCTCCTCACGCTTGTGACACCCCGGGCATGACACTTTTTGGGCTGATAATCTATCTGGGTATACCTGCGGCGTTTGTGTAACAGGTGTTTTGACGCTTAAAATCTGGAACAACCTCCGCTCTACGAGGCGAGAGCGACCTGGGACCCTGAACTGCCCCCCATTTCGACCGGACAGTCGGCATAAGCAGAAAGGCTCAAGC
>NZ_JCAHRB010000030.1:2500-6253 GCF_059429395.1 Agrobacterium sp. K11
TTGAAGAAATAAAAGTTTGCATCTTCTGCTAAGGAAGATGCCTGTTCTGAATACATTGTGAAGAGAAGATATGTCTGGAAGCGTCCAGGTGTTTTGGGTTTATGCCTGAAACGTCCGAGACCAATCCTTGTGAAACCATGTGATGGCTTAGTCGGCCGGAATTGGTGGAGGGGTTGGAGGTAGGAAGGATCGCTTGTCCGAGGCATTTTTGTTGTTGGAGCATTTGCTCCTCTGATGGGAATGCTGGATTGATGTTGCCTGACCGCGCATCACCGGATGATATCTCGAGAAGCTGGTCTTAATGATACGACCTCGAAGTGCACCGGCGTGCCTTCAAAGAGGATTGTATCGAACACGTCGATGTCATCAGGAGATGATCTGGTTGTAAAAGGTAACCGGATTGCCGTTCCTTTGGAACGGCTATGGATGAGCATAGACAATGAGAACGAAGAAGTGAATTAAGGGCATTTGGTGGATGCCTTGGCATGCACAGGCGAAGAAGGACGTGATACGCTGCGAAAAGCCGTGGGGAGCTGCGAATAAGCTTTGATCCATGGATCTCCGAATGGGGCAACCCACCTTAAATGCTTGGAAAATCCAGTCTGTTTTATGAACGGCCTGGGTTTCCAAGCATTGTGATAAGGTATCTTACTTTCGAATACATAGGGGTAAGAAGCGAACGCAGGGAACTGAAACATCTAAGTACCTGCAGGAAAGGACATCAACCGAGACTCCGTAAGTAGTGGCGAGCGAACGCGGACCAGGCCAGTGGCAATGATGAATAAAGCGGAACGATTTGGAAAAGTCGGCCATAGAGGGTGATAGCCCCTTACGCGTAGAACAGTCATTGTCCTTGAGTAGGGCGGGGCACGTGAAATCCTGTCTGAACATGGGGAGACCACTCTCCAAGCCTAAGTACTCGTGCATGACCGATAGCGAACAAGTACCGTGAGGGAAAGGTGAAAAGCACCCCGACGAGGGGAGTGAAATAGAACCTGAAACCGGATGCCTACAAACAGTCGGAGCCCGCAAGGGTGACGGCGTACCTTTTGTATAATGGGTCAACGACTTAGTGTAACTAGCAAGCTTAAGCCGGTAGGTGTAGGCGCAGCGAAAGCGAGTCTGAATAGGGCGATTGAGTTAGTTGCATTAGACCCGAAACCGAGTGATCTAGCCATGAGCAGGCTGAAGGTTGGGTAACACCAACTGGAGGGCCGAACCCGTATCTGTTGCAATAGATTGGGATGACTTGTGGCTAGGGGTGAAAGGCCAATCAAACTCGGAAATAGCTGGTTCTCCGCGAAATCTATTTAGGTAGAGCGTCGACCGAATACCCTCGGGGGTAGAGCACTGGATGGGCTATGGGGACTCACCGTCTTACTGATCCTAACCAAACTCCGAATACCGAGGAGTACTAGTCGGCAGACACACGGCGGGTGCTAACGTCCGTCGTGAAAAGGGCAACAACCCTGACCTCCAGCTAAGGTCCCCAAGTCATGGCTAAGTGGGAAAGGATGTGAGGATCCCAAAACAACCAGGATGTTGGCTTAGAAGCAGCCATCATTTAAAGAAAGCGTAACAGCTCACTGGTCTAAATAAGGGTCTTTGCGCCGAAAATGTAACGGGGCTAAAGCCATGCACCGAAGCTGAGGATGTGACAGTTGTAGTGACTGTTGCGTGGTAGCGGAGCGTTCCGTAAGTCTGTGAAGGCGGACCCGTGAGGGCTGCTGGAGATATCGGAAGTGCGAATGTTGACATGAGTAACGATAAAGGGAGTGAGAGACTCCCTCGCCGAAAGACCAAGGGTTCCTGCTTAAAGTTAATCTGAGCAGGGTTAGCCGGCCCCTAAGACGAGGCGGACACGCGTAGTCGATGGGAACCACGTTAATATTCGTGGGCCTGGTGGTAGTGACGGATCTCGTGTGTTGTACATTCTTACTGGATTGAATGTGCGGCGAAGAGGTTCCAGGAAATAGCTCCACCGTATAGACCGTACCCGAAACCGACACAGGTGGTCAGGTAGAGTATACCAAGGCGCTTGAGAGAACTATGTTGAAGGAACTCGGCAAATTGCACGCGTAACTTCGGAAGAAGCGTGACCCCATTTTACGCAAGTATGATGGGGTGGCACAGACCAGGGGGTAGCGACTGTTTATCAAAAACACAGGGCTCTGCGAAGTAGCAATACGACGTATAGGGTCTGACGCCTGCCCGGTGCTGGAAGGTTAAAGGGAGGGGTGCAAGCTCTGAACTGAAGCCCCAGTAAACGGCGGCCGTAACTATAACGGTCCTAAGGTAGCGAAATTCCTTGTCGGGTAAGTTCCGACCTGCACGAATGGCGTAACGACTTCCCCGCTGTCTCCAACATAGACTCAGTGAAATTGAATTCCCCGTGAAGATGCGGGGTTCCTGCGGTCAGACGGAAAGACCCCGTGCACCTTTACTATAGCTTTACACTGGCATTCGCCAAGGCATGTGTAGGATAGGTGGTAGGCTTTGAAGCAGGGACGCCAGTTCTTGTGGAGCCATCCTTGAAATACCACCCTTATCTTCGTGGATGTCTAACCGCGGTCCGTTATCCGGATCCGGGACAGTGTATGGTGGGTAGTTTGACTGGGGCGGTCGCCTCCGAAAGAGTAACGGAGGCGCGCGATGGTGGGCTCAGACCGGTCGGAAATCGGTCGTCGAGTGCAATGGCATAAGCCCGCCTGACTGCGAGACTGACAAGTCGAGCAGAGACGAAAGTCGGTCATAGTGATCCGGTGGTCCCGTGTGGAAGGGCCATCGCTCAACGGATAAAAGGTACGCCGGGGATAACAGGCTGATGACCCCCAAGAGTCCATATCGACGGGGTTGTTTGGCACCTCGATGTCGACTCATCGCATCCTGGGGCTGGAGCAGGTCCCAAGGGTATGGCTGTTCGCCATTTAAAGCGGTACGTGAGTTGGGTTCAGAACGTCGTGAGACAGTTCGGTCCCTATCTGCCGTGGGTGTAGGAATATTGACAGGATCTGTCCCTAGTACGAGAGGACCGGGATGGACGTATCTCTGGTGGATCTGTTGTCCTGCCAAGGGCATAGCAGAGTAGCTATATACGGAATGGATAACCGCTGAAGGCATCTAAGCGGGAAACCAACCTGAAAACGAGTGTTCCCTATCAGAGCCGTGGAAGACGACCACGTTGATAGGACGGGTGTGGAAGCATGGCAACATGTGAAGCTTACCGTTACTAATAGCTCGATCGACTTCTTCGTTCCCATTGTTCATGCTCATCAAAGATGAGCATCATCTGTTCTGTCCTGACGCGCATAGCGCTCCGGACGGGCCGCGCCACAGGGTGCGACGACCTCTGGTCTGTATGGCAAACATACGGGAAGGGTCGCAGAAAGACGTGTTAAATTAAATGAAGCGCAAGCTTCCCAGCTTCTCGAAACAACACTCATGTGAAAACATGAACTGTGTTGCGTTTTGCCGACCTGGTGGTTATCGCGGGGCGGCTGCACCCGTTCCCATTCCGAACACGGCCGTGAAACGCCCCAGCGCCAATGGTACTCCGTCTCAAGACGCGGGAGAGTAGGTCGCTGCCAGGTCTGCAAAACGCAACAAATATCTTCTCAAGCAAACTCTTCGGCCCAGCCGATACAAAGGGCCGCTCAAAGCGGCCTTTTTGCATTGCGGAACATGAAAACATAAGGAAAACGCAACGTGCGTCCCTTAAAGGAGACAAATCGCCTGCGGCAATTTGCTCCGGAA
>NZ_JCAHRB010000031.1:0-5642 GCF_059429395.1 Agrobacterium sp. K11
CTAAGAATCTCATCCAGATTGTCGCCAGCGTCTCATCCTGATTGCCGCGCTACAACAATTGCCAACCGCGCAGAGACTTTACATGTGGCGCTCAAAAAGATCGGTCAGGATGGCTCCGAACTCCGCGTTTGCTACGAATCCGGGCCATGTGGGTTCGTGATCTTCAGATTTCTTGCGAAGATTGGCGTGCATTGCATCGTGATCTCGCCTTCCTCGATGCCGCGCCGGCAAGGAGACAAGGTCAAAACTGATCGCAGAGACGCGAAGACACTTGCCCGCCTTTTGCGTGCCGGCGAGTTCGTTGCTGTGTGGGTGCCGGACGAAGCTCATGAAGCGGTTCGCGACGTGGTCCGTGCTCGGCGGCAAGTGAAAGATGATCTCGGTTCTGCCAAATCTTCTTTGAAGAGTTTTCTTCTGCGCCACGGGCGGCGATTTACCGGCAAGGCGATATGGGGCAAGGCTCACTGGGGATGGCTGGCAGAACAGAAGTTCGCGTATCCGCATCAGCAGTTTGTCTTCGAGGAATAAGCTCTAATCTCTTGCGGGACATACACGATTGCGATAGCCGGGAAGAATGACAATCAATTCAAAATCCAGTGTGATCCGCATCAAAGCTCTCGGCCTACATTGGCGAGGGCCCAAGCTCCTGGCATTCGAGGTTTATGATCACGAAGGGCGACTAAAAGGCGTTCGTCCGCTAGGCGGTGGCGTCGAGTTTGGCGAGTCGGCAAAAGATGCAGTTATCAGGGAGTTCAAAGAAGAAATCGACACTGATGTTTCCGTTCTCGCAGGTCCTATAGTACTTGAGAATGTCTTCGTACACGAGGGCGAACAACGCCACGAAATCCTATTCATTTTTGATCTCGCGTTTCCCGAAGGAGCGTTTGGAGGCCAAGAACGAATTAGATTTCAAGAGGACGATGGTACCTTAATGGTCGCAGCTTGGTATGATCCGCAAGAGCTCGATGTCGAAGGAAAGCCAGAGCTTTATCCAAAAGGCCTTAAATCTCATCTCATCAGTCGATGATGCTGCGGGCGTGGCACTAACACTTCCGTCGTGGCCGCAGGCTTCGAAAACGGCACACGCTACGTTCTCAAGGTGCGATGGTAACGCCGGTTACGCTTAAATGGGGCCGGAAGCGGAATGGCGGGTTTTAGCGTCGAAGATGGCGGATGCGGTCGTTGTGCCCGCTGAAGAGCGAGACAAGTTGCCATGGTAGGCCCGGAGAGAGCGCACACCATCGCTCAAAAGCCTTAGAAACCGGGTCTTCTTGGATGGCTAGGGAGACACGAATGTCCCCCTTTTGGGTCTCTGCATTACGTGAGGCCGAGCAGCTTGCACCCCTCGAGGTGGCAGTAAGGAAGGTAAGCGACAGAGCATAGCACCGAAAGCTGCCGCTCACATGAAACATGAAGCTTTGTTTGATTCCAGCCAAGCTTTCGGAGTGAGTTTCCCAGCGGCGATCTCCCTTCGTCCGCTACTCGTACTTAACTCGTTGACCCTCGGCGGTGCCCTTGGGATCGTTCAGAGAATCCATGAGCTCGCTCAATACAATTAGGTCGCAGTGTTTCGCGCCAGTCTCCATGTCGTTGAGAATGTGAGTTACGCCATGATACTGCCGCTGATCGGCGTTCTCTGGAATAAGCAAAGATGTGATGCCGTATCTTTCGCGGTACATATCGCCGACCTCCCAGACAATGCAGAGGTCCACATCGTTGATGTTCTTATCTTGCCCCTCAAAGTCCTCTATCAGACCATCCAGGCAGAATTTGTATTCCAGAACGCGCGGGTCGGTCACTCGCCCCTTTAGTGCTACGGCCGTATCATACGATACACCGAGCGGATTGGTCTCTTCCTCATACGCGTAAATCTCCTCCGGCAGATCAAAAGCCACTTTGTAGAGACCGTCATAGGTGAAACGTTCATTTGTGGACATCACTCTGATGCCACGAATTACCCCACCCGCAACTAGTTGATTGAACAACGCAATGACATCCTGCTCCCTCGTTGGAGCCGAGGTGATGGAGACGCGTTCCGTGGGCTTGAAGAAATGCTTACTATTGAGTTCGAGAGGCTGAATTGCCTCGTGATCAAGCATCTGCTTCTTCCAGTCCCCAATCCTCATCTCACGTACCAGATCGGGAGCTACCCCCGTATTCGGCTTCAGAAGTGCTCGGTGCTTCGAGAGAATATGGTCTGTAATATTCTTGCTTACAGATTTCGCGAAATCGCTTAGCTCACGGTGAAATCCCTTTCTTCCCAAATCAGGAGAGTAGTCCTCGAAGTGGAAGAGAAAATGAATTTGATTTTGTCGCCCAATGTTTCTATTCAAAGGGATTGTTATAGGTTCGCCCTGCGGCATATTGTTCGCCGCTAACTGTATCCCGCTCGTGAGAACTTTGTAATCTTTTCTCAGGCCCAAACTCTCATTAAATAGTGTCCATAGTTTGGAGGTGTAGCCGAACTCGAAGCTAACCGTAGGTCGGTGCTTTTGGATTATTTCTTTTTCTTCGTCATCCAGGTAAGGTCCGACAACCTTTACAAGTTCTTCGTCAGTCCACCTATCATGTATGAAGTCAAGGTTTCTAAACTTGTCAGGCATTTTGTGGCCTACGCCATGCTTTTTGAACAACGCCTCAGCCGCAGCCTCAATATCACGAAGATGTGCTTTCTTTGTGGCATTGGAGTGAAGCCATAGGTACGACGTACCCTTACGATTAACAGTGGTAACTTTTCCTTGGGATACAACCCGAATGTGCAACTCGAGAGTTTCGTCCGGTGCAATGGATCCTAGGCCAGTCTTCACCGAAAGGATCTTGAGCCACGTTTCGGCGTTATCTGCCTTGATCCAGTCTAGTCGTCTAGGATGAGTGCTGTCATCAAAGCGTACACTTATGGAAACGCCACGGTCATTCAAAGCGAACTGTGATTCCACTTGAGCAGATGCATCTGGCTCGACCTTGGGATTGGCTGCGCCTCCATGATCACGCAGCCAGTTTCGTGCGCCAACGATGCGACCGGATGCTTCAAAGCCAGGCACTTTGGTAGAGACGCGCATGTAGTTAAAGCCGTACGCTACGTAGGTCGCGCCAACACCCTTATGGCCTCGTGTCGCACCAGATTTGAATGAAAAGTTAGGCGCTAAAAACTGCTCAAATTTTTCTTTGTCTAGTCCGATTCCATTGTCGGTGACCGCTAGTACGTTATTATCTAGATCGATCGAAATATCGATCCTTGGCGTGTATGCGATATTTCCAGATGCCGCCTCGGCAACTGTACGCGCCTCGACTGCATCGAGCGCATTCTGAATTAGTTCGCAAAACGGATCGTACCAGCCGACATATGAACTGAGGATGTTATTGATCTCGCGCTTCAAGGCGTTGAGTGCAGCGTCATTGATCTTGGTGTTCTTAAACTCAAGCGGGTCGAATGGAGTGAAAGTCAACTGTGTGTTCCCCCTTAAAAGTACGATCTTGATACGGTACCGGCAAAGTGCAGTCTATCCGAAAAATGGCAGATTTTTGCGAGGGGGTATTTAACCTCTTTGGTGTGGTCGTTTCCCCCTTGGTGCTGCTGATTTTGTGTGTCAAAATTCCTTTCTTGGCAATGGTTGTCATGCGTCGGCCAGCCCTCGCTACTACACAGAAGACATATGAGGGTAGTGATGCGTGTCCGCATAGGTATACCTTTGTGGACATCGTTTGTTGCCGCAATCTCACGTCCGCAAGGTACACATTTTACCACCGGACAGCCGGTTTAGCGGACAGGACCCTTCCGGACGCACGAATAACCTGAAACGGCGTCCGCTCTTGAGACACCATCGTCGTAAATCCTATGGCCGGTATGAAGGCGCAAAGGTGTGCCAACGCATTCGGCCGCAAATGAGCGGTTTGGGCCGAAACCGGACGTAGGTGCACGCGTGGATGAACGACCTGTGTCGAGCCATTTCCCCTGTATGATGACAGGAGACGAGGATGCTTAAAGCGGACTTTGCAGGCGACAGGTGTGTTGGGGCATGACTGTCGCAGCTTTTGCGCAGACATCAACCGCTACCGTCAGGGATTTACGCAGACTTTTCACACCGGAGATTTGCATGAGACATTGTAGACTTGTTTACCAGAGCTATCCGCTCGACCTTGCAGTCCAGGAACCGTGCATCACCCTGCGAGCCACAAGTGTATCCTGGCCTGGTCAAACATTGGAGGACTACATCGGTCTGGATCTGAAAATGAAATCTCCGAAATTCTTCTTCGATTCCAACAATGACCCCGAAGATGACGTCGCCCAGTGGTTGAACCCGGGTCTGGATACACAGTGGCTGAAAATTCCCTTGAAGCACTTTAAGAACCGTGATTTTCGCAGCCTCGAAGAAATCCGGGTGAATTTTCAAGGCGAGGGAACTCAGAACCCTTTGATTGGGGAGAATTGGTGGGGAAGCTCCCGGTCTTATCGCCACCTACAGTGATGAATTCTTCGCCCGTGCGGAAATCTCCATTCGTCACAACGGTGGTGGCACGTTTTCGGTTCAGCTTTCTGACACCACTCAGTTCGCCACTGCCTTTGATATAGCCTTCAGTGCGCCACTGACCGTCAAGCTGATCGGTTATCGCAACTCGGTGACCCAAGATGATCTTTTGGGTTGGTTCGACCGCTTTCTCAAAAAAGACGACTTCACTTACACGCCGCTGCAACGAGGTGAAGACCTCTATCTCGATGGTGTGGTCAAATAACCGCCGTGCCAATCGCCCTTAGCGCTTCAAGTTCGAGGAGCATAGATGTGGCTCGGTTTGTTTGAACAGTTTCGGGCGTTTCACTAAGTGGATTTCCGCCTCGATTATGCAGCCAGCATCATTGATGCCAGCGCGTTGAAGTAGGCCTGATCCGGCGTCTGCCGAAAGCGTGCCGCAACCTGTTTGATGGTTATTGTCAGGTCTATCTAAGCGTGACCTTTCTATTTTCGGCTGTGGATCCGTGTGTGTTGCGCAATTTTAACTCAATAGCTGCAGTGTGCATTGTGCGTGTTGTGCTTTGACTTTTGGGGATTGAATTGAATGAGGACAGCTTTACTTCTCTGTGCCGCCGTGATGACACTGGCTGGATGCCAGACTCCGGCACCGCAATCTGTTTTGGATTCGCAACGTCCACCGTCCAGACCGATTAAACGTGACTATGTGGACGCCATGCGCGGAACTATCAAACCCGGATATTTCATGAAAGCCGAGATTTCGAGCGTAGTGCTGCTCGACCCTGAAAAGCAGATTTACGCTTATTGCACGCGAACGACGGAACGTTCCAACCCCGATTGGTCGTATATTGGCGTAGCCGTGTACAAGAATTTAAGCGTGGACGCTTCAAAGAATGACTACCGCTGCCGTGACAAGCGGTTGCGGTACTATAATTTTCCTGAGTTGCTGAACATGAAATTCTGATGGAGCCCGGTAGGCAGCGCTTAGCTCCTTTCGTGCCACCTGTTGCCGGCTGCGGAGATTGCAAGGCCAGCTTCGAGGCTCGTGCTGTTGTACCGGGTGTCTTCAAGCCATGGCTTACACGCCTTTTATGATGTCGCAGATACCCTTGCGGATGACGTCCTTGTCGGCGATCTGTCCTGCCTGAATGTTGAAAACAGCATCGATCCGGACAG
>NZ_JCAHRB010000032.1:0-5179 GCF_059429395.1 Agrobacterium sp. K11
CGTAAGCGCGATTTTCGATGCGCCTAGACGGCCTCTTCAGGCGTAATCGCGCACGGGTTCTAGCGGTACCTTGTGTATTCCAATGAAACCGGACAGGAATTCCGATCTTTAACCGGACGCTTATTCCAGCGTTTTACCGGACGCGATTCCGAGGCGAAGCCGGACGATTTAGAGCGTCTCTGGGTCTGAGTTGATCATTGTCGGCGAATATCGGGCTGGTCAAGCCTGAGTTGCATCCTCGGTTGACAGGCTTCGATGTTTGCGCAGGCTCTCACCGGAAAGTTCGATGCGGTAGGCGTTGTGGACAAGGCGATCCAGCACGGCGTCGGCGATCGTGGGATTTCCAATCATATCGTACCAGTGGTCCACGGGGATTTGGCTGGTAACGATGGTCGAGCGCTGCTCGTAGCGATCTTCGACAATCTCCAGGAGATCGCGTCGTTGCTCGTCGCTCAGCTTCTCCGGTCCCCAATCGTCCAGGATCAGAAGGTCGGTCTTGGCCAGGCTCTTGAGCAGCTTCGCATAGCGGCCGTCGCCTCGTGCCAGGGCGAGTGAGGCGAATAGCCGGGGGACGCGGTGGTATGCGACGGAAAGGTCCTCACGGCATGCCTTGTGGCCAAGGGCGCAGGCCAACCAGCTTTTGCCGACGCCGGCCGGCCCGATCAATAGCAAGGAGTGCCGCTGCCTGATCCAGTCGCAGGTGGAAAGCTTGAGGAAGAGGTTGCGATCGAGACCGCGCGCTGCTCGGAAATCGGTATTCTCGATTTGGGCGTCGTGGCGCAGCCTGGCGGCACGGGCTCTAGCTTCGAAGCGCTTCTGGCGACGTGAGGTCTGTTCCCGTTCGAGCAGGATCGCGAGCCATTCGCCGTGCTGGAGGCTTCTCGCTTCCGGTTGCATCTCCAGTTCCTGGAAGGCGGAAGCCATGCCGGAAAGGCCGAGCTGGCGCAGCGTGTCGACAGTGGGATTAGTCAGCATTCTCGATTGTCTCCTTAATGAAAGTAGGCTTTGCCGCGAAGATTGGCATGCTCGCCGACAGCGGCGGGTTCGGCGGAATGTCGTGGTGCCTTGTAGGTGCTGATGAGTGCGCTGATGCTTTTGCAAGTCAGTCCGCCGATCTCGACGGCACGGGCGGACACCGCCTCGGCCTGCACCGTAGGAATGGCCCGGTAGAGCTTCAGCACGCCAAGGCAGGTTCGAAAGCCTTGTTCGGGATGAGGACGATTGGCCAGGATAGCGATGATCAGCCCCTCTGTCTGAGGCCCAATGGAAGCGCCCCAGCGCTGGAACCTTGCAGGTGACCATTCGGCATAGCGCCGGTGCGAGCTGGGCATATGGTCAGGATCGGTTCCGTAGCGAGAACCGCCGTACCGGCGTTGGTGGGTCGCAATCCTCTTGCCCTTGAAGAAGACCTCGATCGTGCGGCTCGTGGCCCGGACATCGACCTGCTGGCGGATGAGCGTATGGGGCACGGAGTAGAAATAGTGTTCGAACTCGACATGGTAGTCCGTCGACACCCGAGCCAGCTTCCATTCGGCGTACTCGTAGTCCTCTGCCGGGAGAGCCGCGAGTGCTGGGCGTTCCATGGTCTCGAATATCTCCTGGCGGGTTTGGCCCAACCGCTTCATAACGTGCGTGTTGATCCGCTCGACGGCTCCGCGGATGGCGGCATTGGCTTCCTCCAGCGAGAAGAAGGTCTGATTGCGCATCCGGCCGAGAATGCAGCTCTGGGCGAAACGTACGCCGGCCTCGACTTTTGGCTTGTCTTTCGGCCGCTTCGGTCCCGCGGGGAGGACACCGATGCCGTAGTAGGCGGCCATGGTGCCGTAGCTGCGATTGATCTCCGGGTCGTAGAAGCTCGCCTTGTTGACGCCGGACTTCAGATTATCCGGTACGATCAGGCGGGGCACGCCGCCGAAGAAGGCGAACATGCGCACGTGCGAGCCGATCCAGTCCGGCAGGGTCTGGGTCCAGGTGGCTTCTGCAAAGGCATAGCTTGATGCGCCGAGCACGCCGACAAAGATCTCCGCCTCGCGGATCTCGCCGGTCTTGCGATCGACGATAGGCAGCTTCTTGCCGGAATAATCGACGAACACCTTGTCGCCAGCAATGTGGACCTGCCGCATCGTGGGCGTCAGACGCCGCTCAAAGCCGCGGAACAGGTCGCAGAACCGGCTGAAGCCGTAGCCATCAGGGTAGACGGCTCGATATTCCTCCCACAGGATCGTCAGGGTCACGCCGGGCTTCTTCAGCTCGACCGCAATGACACTCCAATCCGGCTCTGGTAGTCGCCGCACCCCTTGTTTGGTGCCTTGCCGGGCAAAAAGTTTGCCTTCCAGGACGTCGCCAGTCAGATCGGCGGGCAAAGGCCATGACAGCCCTGCCGTCGCAGCGCGCCCGATCCCGTCCTGGACCGTGCTGCGGGCAATCCCGAGCAGATCGGCAATATCGCGAACGCTCACGCCATCTGATCGCAGTCGAAGTAAATGTCGTAGTTGTCTCATGGTCAGCCTTCGTCTCTTCGACATGCCATCTCCTCACGTTCGAAAAGAGATGCATGCCAAGGTTGCTGACCCAAGGGGCACTGCTTACGTTGAAAAACTGTCCGGTATCAAATCGGAATCGCGTCCGGTTAATTCTCGGAATCGTGTCCGGTTTTTGATCGGAATGCCGTCCGGTGAATCATCGGAATCTACAGTACCTAGCTTTATTGGGCATTTGCCCTGGAGAAGTTGAACGGCAAGAGGTCGCCGATGTCGGCAGTTTCTTCGCGCTGAGGTAACTCAGTGAGGACGTGGCGCAGCCAAGAGAGTGGATCGACGCCGCAAGCGCGGCAGGTCAGCATGAGACTGTAGATCACGGCGCTGGCCTTGGCTCCGTCGACGGTATCGCTGAACAGCCACGATTTCCTACCGGTGGCAAAAACTCTGATCTCGCGTTCCAGAATGTTGTTATCGATCGGCATCCTGCCGTCGCTGGTGTAACGTGTCAGGTAATCCCATTGGTTCAGGGTGTAGGACACCGCATCGCCGAGCTTGGTATCCGGCACGATCTTTGGCGCGATATTGTCGAGCCACGCCTTTAGGGCGTTTAGGACAGGCAGGCTGTGCTGCTGGCGGAAACGGCGAATGCAATCGGCCTTTGTCTCCCCTGGATCTGGAGTTTTGTCTCTTGTCTGCTTTTCGATCCGGTAGAGCTGTTCGAAGAACCGGAGTGCCTGCTCCGGCGGTCCGCCTCCATTCTTCCGGGCTTTGAGGGCCTCAACGAAGCGCCGCCGTGAATGGGCCATGCATCCGACATGGGTTGCGCCATTCAATGTGCGCCAGGCGGTGTAGCCATCAGTGACGAGTATGCCACGGTAATCACCAAGGAAGGTCTGCGGGTGGATCTGACCGCGGCCGGGCTGGTAGTCGAGGAGCACGATCGGCTCGTCACTGTCCTCGCTGCTGCGATAGGCCCACATGTACGACGTGCTGGTGGCTTCCTTGCCTTTTTCCTTCAGCACCTGAACCGTCGTCTCATCACCATGAATGAGAGGCTGCGATCGCAACCGCAGCTTCAAGGCATCGTAGATGCGATATAGATGCTTCTCGCTCGAGCCGATGACCCAATGCGCAAGAGCGCCACGGCTGATCGGAACGCCAGCACGCTCGAATGTCTGAGCCACGCGGTAGAGCGGCGTGCCATCGACGTATTTGTGGACGAGAGCAAAGGCGAGCGTCGACGCGGTGGCGATGCTGCCCGGCAGGGGTTGCGTGGGCATGGGCGCGATTACGACAGGCGTGTTAATCCCTGTACGGTCACAGTGCCGGCAAGCATATTTGAACCGTACGTTCTGCAGGACCTTTGCCTTGACCTCGATATGGAGCTGCTCGCTAACGGCTTCGCCCATGCGATGCATTTGGCTTTTGCAGCACGGGCAAGCCTTCTGATCGTCAGCAAGGTCGTATTCGACACGCTCGCGCGGCAGGTCTGCCGGCAGAGGCCTGCGTCCCCGCTTTTTGCCCGTAACGCCCTCGGCCGCAGGCAAGCCAGTATCCGGAAGCTCGACAACATCGTCTTCCTCGCTGCCACCTTCGACCGCAGCCTCTTCGGCCTCGTTGAAGAGACGATCAATGTGCTTCTCACTGCGGGGTGCAAAGCGATGGAGCTTTGCCAATGCCAGTTCTTCTTCCAGCTTGACGACCCGCTGCGAGAGCGCTTCCTTCTCGGCTTTGAGCGCCGCGATTTCGGCAGCGTTGGCTGCTAATTGCGCCATCAGTTCTGCAATGCTCGGTTCGCCGGTGCGCGTCATCAGATTCTTGAATCTGAACCGCCCCTGCGCGTCAATCTCAATTCGCCATCCTCAGCCAGCAATCTGATACTGCCGCACGGGATGGCGGATCATCGCATCGATATCGATGCCATCGAGGATCCAGTGGAGTTGCTCTGTCGTCAGCGTCACCACCGCAGTTTCCCGGCGAGGCCACCTGAACCGGTCTTCCGTTAGCTTCTTCAGGACCATAACAAACCCGGACCGATCAAAGAACAAGAGCTTCACCCGGTCACGCCTGCGATTGCAGAAGGCAAACACCGATGGAGCAAACGGGTCCAGCTCCATCACCTCTTGCACAAGGACCGCGAGGCTGTTGATGCCCGCGCGGAAATCGATGGGTTCCCGATGGAGGTAGACCTTCAGATCAGCGCCCAGTCTGAACATGGCTCAACGCTCCTATGATTGCCGCCAAACCATCGACATCGCTGCATTCCAGCGTCAGGCTGACCCCGTTCGGTAGCACCGCGCTCAGCTTGGATGCATGAGATCGCTTGCCCACCGGCTCCACCTTCGTCAGTGGACCGCTAGCAGAAGACGAGTGCATATCCGTAGCTATCTGAACCGGAACGAACCTAGATACCGCAGGCAAAGCACTATCTTCTCTGGCTCTCTTGACCCATTTGCGAACGAGATTGGCGTTGACACCGTGCTCCAGAGCTAGACGCGAAACCGAAACGCCAGGCTCTAAACACGCTGCGACAAGCCGGTCTCGGGAGGCAGGGTCATATCGACGGCGGCCGTCGCGGCCAACAAGCCGCACCTCCAGTTTAGGAGTATCGTCCATGATTTGGTGTCCACCTATTTTTGGTGGACACTTCATGCATCAGAGCACTGCGCTTCAAAAGGTGCACAGAAATTCGCGCTTAC
>NZ_JCAHRB010000033.1:0-4874 GCF_059429395.1 Agrobacterium sp. K11
CCTCCTTTCTCTTTGCATTCCAGTCATATGCCTCCCCGTTTGGGGCGAGGCGCACTGTAGGTGAAGTCGGCCACCCATTTCTGGTTCGGCCGCTCCGCCACGAACTGACGGTCCAGCACGTTCGGCAGGATGACGGCACGGTCACCGGCATCCTTTGGAAATCCTCCCCGTCTCGGTCTGGCCCTGAGTGCGCTCAAGCGCATCAGCCGCTCAATACGTTGGAGGCCACAGGATAACCCTTCTTCCAACACGTCGTGCCATACGCGGCGAGCACCATAAGTGCGGTCGCTGGATTTGAACCTCTGCGTGATCTTGTCCAGCAGAACCTCATCATAACAGACGTCTTCGCTCGGAGAACGATTGAGCCAGACATGGAAACCTGAACGAGAAACTCCCAGCGCTTCGCAGAGCCATGCCACCCGTTGCCCGACAGTCTTTGCGAAGCGACGACGAAAGGGTCCAGATCGAACGTTGCTTTGCAATGAACGCGAACTTCATAGCGCGTCCCTGGCAAAGTAGGCTGCGGGCTTTTTTAGGATATCGCGCTCCGCCTTCAGCTTGGCGACTTCACGGCGGAGCCGCTCGATCTCAACCTGCTCCGGCTTCAATGTCTGCTCCCATTTCTCGTTGAAGCGAGCGTAGTCACGATGTCTTAAATGATTGTAAAGGCTAGGCTATGCAAATCTCTCGTTGCAGCGGGTCGCAATTCAGGACTAGCGCTCCTGCATTGCCTCAGACGCTACCTGCGCGACTGGCGACCGCAAATAGTCGATGATCCGCCGGGTTACGGTTTTGTTTTCGACTGAGACCGCCATGCCAGGTGAAAGCGGGCGAATGATCCCGTCAACGTTTATCTCTGTCGTATCAAGAGCAATCGTCGCGGGGTAAACAAGGTTTTGGAGCCGCTGCACATTTCGGCCCGGCACAACGCTCCTGAACTGCGGGGCGGCCTGTTCTCCATAGCCTGAGCGTCGGGATTGGGTATTGCGTCTCGCGCCACCGCCTTTAATGCCCGGTAAGAACGCCATGACGGGTGAATGGGAATGTTTCGCCCTCGATGACGCCCGGTTGAGGTGTCAGCGAAGCAGTCAATGTCTACCTGGCCGCGGTCATTCGATAGATCCGGTAATGTCTTGCACGTTGCCCCGATGGAAACGCTTCATCTCATCACCCTAAACAGAAAGAACAGCCCGCAAGGTCTACAGGACCAGACACGATGCAAAGGCTCGGCACCAAGATCACTTATCTTCCAGCACTGGACCGGGTCGGCGGGGACATATGCATGGGATATTGTAAATTTCAAGTTGAATTCTCTTGGCGGCATCAGTGTATTTATGTTTACCTAGGATTGTCTTAGGGTGTTTCGTCGTATGTCATGAGCTCAGATAGCGGACACGTACGGCTTGGAAAAATGCGAGAAGCTGGTAACCATGCAGTCAAGTGAAGGCGTCGCCTACTTCAAAACAAAAGATTTCGATCAAACTCTGGCGAAAGCCTTCATGAGCGGTGGCCAACAGCAGAAGAAGGCGCGGAGAGTCAAAGAGGTTCTTGGAAGTCTCGACCAAAAAGATCCATTCATCGGTCTTCCTATCACGAATAATGGCGAAACACGCATTCCAAATGCTTTGAAGTATGATCTGGGTGAGGGTTGGCGGCTGGTTACAGCCCAGACCGAAAAAATGTGTACTTTTCTCTTCGTGGGCGATCACGATGACACTGACAAGTGGCTGGATCGCCACAAGGGGTTTCGGGCCGGTGTGCAAAACCAGCGAGCGATCATTGTGCCGGGCTCAGGACATCACATCGTGCAGGCCAATGGTCATAAGGCCGAGCATCATTACACAACTTTGGCCGACCGTCTGTCGGATCGGTCTCTCGATGAAGTGCTGGACGGACTTCCTCGCAGTATTAGCAAGCGGCTGGAAACACTCGATGCACATTCTGCGTCCGCGCATATCGATGCGATTGTTGAAGATATAGGCGATCCGTCCAAAAGCGAGTTTGTGCGGGCGGTCTTTGTTCTTTTGTTGGCGGGTGATGAAGATGGCGCCCAAGCCCACATCGACTTGAAGATGGGTAGGATCGACCTGTTGAGCGAGCTCGAAGAGAGCGATTTTCTGAACGTCGCTGACGGCGAGGACATTAGGCGCCTCAGGATAGGGTCCTCTGAATACGAACAATGGCTGACGGCGTTCGAAAAGCGGACGAATTGGTATGAGTGGTTCACATTTTTGCATCCTGAACAGGAAGCAGTGGTCAACGCCGACTACAAGGGAACTGCGCAACTATCTGGTGTCTCGGGATCCGGAAAGACTTGTGTTGCTGTGCGACGAGCGCTTCGATTGGCTGAGGCTCCGAATGCGAAAGTTCTCGTTTTGACGCTCAACAGAAGTCTTGCCGGTCTTTTGAAGCAACTAGTCGATGCAGTCTGCATTGATGACGCTGTTCGGTCCAGGATAGAAGTCACATCTTTCTTTGAGCTTGCCCAGCGTTTGCTTCATAATTTCGAACCCAGCAATGACAAACTTTATGCTGACGTAACGTGGAAGCTCGACGAACACGTCGATTTCGTTTTCAGAGAATATTATCGGCAGTGGCTCAATAACTCTGCTGCCCGTGTTCTTCAGCCCCTTCACAAATCGATGACAGCGCGTGGGGTTAACGGTGAAAACTACATGCGCGAAGAGTTCGACTGGATCCGCAGTGCGGTTCGTCCTGGAGATCGGACAGCTTATTTAAGCATCGAACGTAAGGGACGCAAATTTCCAATCACCTCCGATCGTCGCTCCGACATTCTCGCCGGTCTTCATGGCTGGGAGGAGAAAATGCGTAACGTCGGAGTTATCGACTATTTGGGTCTCACGTCCGCCCTCGCGCAATATCTCGGAGTAATTGAAGCGAGCTATACCAATGTCGTGGTTGATGAGGCGCAGGATTTTGGTACAACCGAGTTCCAGGTGGTACGGCGTTTGGTCGACCCCGGGCCGAACGATATTTTTCTTTGTGGAGATATAGCCCAAACCATTCTCCCAAAGCATCGCAGCCTTGCCGAAGCAGGGGTCACTGCCATCACTCGTGAGCGGATCCAGAAAAATTATCGTAACAGCCGTGAAATTCTGAAGGCCGCCTATGAGGTGCTAAAAAACAACCTCGTAGAAGACATGTTTGATAGTGGCGACCTGGAAATCCTTGACCCTAAGTTTGCCAATTTCAGTGGTCCCGTTCCGATGGCTCTTGCAGCAAGTTCACTGGAAGAAGAAATTGCTTTTGCTCGCGCCTATGCCGAGTCTGCCTTTGGGCGTAACATTTGCATTGCGTTCGCAGGTTTCTCGTCTCGCGACGTCAGAATTTTTGCGGATCGATGCGGTGTAACAGCCTTGGATGGCGGATATGATCCCAAATCTGACCGGATAGTCTTCTGCGACCTTGAGCAAACGAAAGGATATGAGTTCGATATACTTATAATTCTCAACTGCACCAGTGTTGTTCTACCTCCTTACGATGCCCCGAAGGAAGAAGCTCACCGCGCATCTTGCAAACTCTATGTTGCCATGACTAGAGCAAAGAAGGAGTTGATCTTGTCCTTCCATGAAGAGGCAAGTCCATGGATTATTGATGTCAGCGGAACCATCGGGACTGGAATGTGGGAAGAATTCGAAGCGCAGCGGAAAGAACTGATGGTCGGTATTCCAGAGAGCCTGCCCGAGACGGACCCTGATCAAAGCCTTGGCGATGCTGGAGCACTTACCGGACTTCAGTTTCTCTACACCTCGCATTCACTCAACCTATCTCCTGAGGCTCAAGAGAAACTAATCGAACTGGTCGACGGGAAGGGACTTATGGCTGCAGGTGGCGCGCGGCGCTTGCGTTGGCGTAACATGGCCTCTCTGTTAAGCGACCTGCACTCGACCAAACGGCATGACCCTCTTTTTGGCTCATCAGTGGTCGAGGAATTGCGATTATTGCCAAAGGACTCTGGAAAGGTGACGCGTCGGTCGATCGACCGTCTCGACGACGGCGAGAACGCCTAAGCCGCCAGCATCACAGACAAACGCGAAAGTGGATCTGCGTTTTCATGTTTTTTGATTGGACGCGCGAAACGCCTTGAGGTGAAATTAGAATATTGCTGCGGTATGGACCGATTGCGATAGGAACTGCTAGGTCTGTGGTTGGCGCATGGCGAGAGGAGACGAGTTCTTCGAAGCTCTTCGAGACATTGTTGATGTTTTGGGGAAGGTTGGTTTGTCCTTCACTATCAAGTACAGCCAGATTAAAAAACTGTATTTCAAATCTTCGGTGGCCCGCACTGTTGGGGGCGGATAAAAAGTTGGACTGCTTCATAATTTAAGGCCGAGGCTCTTACGATACTCGACCGCGCTGAGCGATCCCAGCGATATCTTAATGCGCTTCTCATTGTACCAGCGGATGTAGGCATCCACCTCTGCCACGAACTGCTCTATCGTGATGACCTTCCAGTCTCGTGGATAGAAGAGTTCGGTCTTCAACCGACCGAAGAACCCCTCGCACGCGGCGTTGTCTTGCGAACCACCCTTTCGGGACATTGAGCGAACTAGGTTTGCTTCGCTGATACGGGTTAGCCAGCCGGGCCATCGATAATGGGCTCCCCGATCAGAATGAATGATTGGCCGTTCGTCGCCGTCGGTCACGGTCCCAATGGCTGCATCCAGCATGGTGTTGACGAGGCCCGCATCTGGTTGGGTTCCGATGGGACAACTGATGACCATTCCGTCAAAGCAGTCGATGATGGGCGAAAGGGACACCTTCCCCGCAGGTATCTGAAACTCGGTGATGTCTGTCAGTGGAGTGCACCCCATTTCACCGGACAAGTCGGCTAGATTGATTTAGCCCTGATG
>NZ_JCAHRB010000034.1:0-2624 GCF_059429395.1 Agrobacterium sp. K11
TGTAGCGCGGCAATCAGGATGAGACGCTGGCGACAATCTGGATGAGATTCTTAGGTCGCGGTCGAGATCAAGTTATCACGCTGATTGTCGCTGACAAGTTCTTCTTCGTTTTCTGATTGCCGTTCCGCGACAGCCTGCGCCGAGGTTCTGATTGTCGCGAAGGAAGCTGGCCGACCCCGTTGGCGCTTTTCCTCAAGGGCCGTTCTGCGCCTATAACTCTCGACATTCATCTCGAAGATCGTGGCGTGATGTACGAGCCGGTCGACTGCTGCGAGTGTCATGGCAGGATCTGGAAAGATCCGGTTCCACTCTCCAAACGGCTGGTTGGCAGTGATCAGGATTGATCTATGCTCGTATCGCGCTGAGATCAGCTCGAAGAGTACGCTTGTTTCCGCCTGGTCCTTTGTGACGTAGGCGAGATCATCGAGGATTAGCAGGTCGTATTTATTGAGTTTGTCGATTGCTGACTCAAGTTGCAGTTCGCGGCGGGCGACCTGGAGCTTCTGTACAAGATCGGTTGTCCGGGTAAACAGGACCCGCCATCCGTTCTCGATCAGCGTAAGGCCGATAGCGGCAGCAAGATGGCTCTTTCCGCCGCCGGGCGGACCGAACATGAGGATGTTCGCTCCCTTGGCGAGCCAACTGTCGCCGGCAGTTATTGCCATAACCTGCGCTTTTGAGATCATGGGTACAGCGTCGAAGGCGAAGCTGTCCAATGTCTTACCGGGCGGAAGGTGTGCCTCGGCGAGATGCCGTTCAACCCTGCGATGGGCACGCTCTGCCAGCTCGTGCTCGGCAATCGCCGACAGGAAGCGAGCTGCTGGCCAACCCTCCCGATCTGCCTGTTCAGCAAATCGTGGCCACAGGGTTTTGATTGTCGGCAGCCGAAGTTCATTGAGCATGATGCTGAGCCGTGCTTCATCGATGACGTGGGCGTTCTTCATGCGGCTTCTCCCTTGCCGATCAATGCCTCATAACCGGTGAGCGATGCGAGCTGCACGTGAACGGTAGGCAGCCCGGCTGGATCCGGGCCGAAGAGCGTTCGCATGGCGGCTGGATCGGGTAGGTCACCGGCATCGAGTGTCCTGGCCAATTCTTCGGCAAGTTCGCGTTCGCAGCCGCGGTCATGAGCCAGCGCCAGAAGCTCTACGGTGATTTTGCAAGCCTGCTTGTCAGGCAGTTGTTCGATGAGGGTCTCGAAAGCTCTGCGATATTCCTCCCGCGGAAAAAGCTTGTCGCGATAAACGAGGCCCCGGAGCGCCATCGGCTTTTTGCGCAGGGAATGGATGACGTGGTGGTAGTTGACGACCTGATCGTGCCGCCCGTCAGCGTAGCCACGTCCCCGGCGCAACGTCATCAGGTGCGTACCTCCGACAAAGACATCCAGCCGGTCGTCGAACAAGCGAACTCTTAGCCTGTGGCCGATTAACCGGGACGGCACGGTGTAGAAGACCTTGCGCAAGGTGAACCCACCGGTGCGCGATACCGTCACCACGATCTCTTCGAAGTCCGTCGTGCGACGCTCAGGCAGCGGCTGCAGATGGGATCGTTCCGCATCAATGCGTTTGCCATGGGCAGCATTGCGACGGCTGACGATCTCGTCGACAAAGGCGCGGTAAGAAGTGAGATCATCGAAGTCTGTGGTGCCTCGCATCAGCAGGGCATCATGAACGGCGTTTTTGAGATGACCGTGGGAGCTTTCGATCGAGCCGTTCTCATGGGCGACGCCTTTATTGTTGCGTGTCGGCGTCATTCGATAATGGGAGCAAAGCTGGTCGTATCGGTGTGTAAGATCGACCTTGGCATCGGCGTCAAGGTTGCGGAATGCAGCCGACAAGCTGTCGCTTCGATGATAAAGCGGCGTGCCGCCGACAGACCAAAGGGCATTCTGAAGCCCTTCAGCCAGAGCGACAAAGCTTTCTCCGCCGAGAATGACGTGGGCATGTTCGAAGCCGGACCAGGCAAGCCGAAAGTGATAAAACAGATGATCAAGCGGTTCGCCGGCGATCGTTACGCCAAGGCCGCTGGCGTCGGTAAAATCAGAAAGGCCCAGCCGGCCCGGCTCGTGCGTCTGGCGGAAGATTATCTCCTGCGCTTCGCCATGGACAGCACGCCACGACCGGATGCGTCGCTCGAGCGTGCGACGGATACCTTCAGAAAGGTCTGGATGCCGGCGCAGCATCTCGTTGTAAACAGCGACAGCGCGGATGCCAGGTGCTGCCTTGAGGAGCGGGACGACTTCTGTCTCGAATATCGGCTCCAAAGGATCAGGACGGCGGCGCTCGCGTGGCGCTTTGCTATGAGATGGAAGTTGCGTCTCTTTGCCGAGACGATAGGCTGTGGCCCTGCTGATCGACGCTTTTGCAGCGGCAACCTCAACGGAATGCATTTGTCGATACTTCATGAAGAGTCTCATCTGATGATCGGTTACATGGCGACCCGGCACAAATTGGTTCTCCAATACAGAAAACCGCAAATGTACCGGACCGACCGCGATCTTGAGACGCCAAAATCTGCGCCACGCCGAGGTATGACTACGATCGGGCTACGCCCTCCCTCCGTCACACCCCGGCGCGAGTCTCATCCTGATTGACGCTGAATCTCATCGAGATTGCCGCTAAACA
>NZ_JCAHRB010000035.1:0-2557 GCF_059429395.1 Agrobacterium sp. K11
CGTAAGCCTCCGGTGAAGGCCACAGGTCAGGCAGCTTGAGCGTTGACGGTCGGCGGCGTCCAATTCCACGGAAGCAACTGCTCCAGCCTGATAATCGGCGTGTCGGCGATGCGGGCAAGAACGTCGGCCAGCCACGCCTGCGGATCGATGTCGTTGAGCTTTGCCGTCATGATCAACGTGGCCATGAAGGCTGCACGATCCGCGCCGCGGTCTGATCCGGCGAAGAGCCAGGACTTCCTACCGAGTGCGAAGCCTCGCAGGGCTCGCTCCGCGGCGTTGTTCGTGAGGCAAATCCGGCCATCCTCCAGGAATGATGTGAAGCCATCCCAACGCTTGAGCATGTAATCGATCGCCTCGGCGACCGGAGAACTGCGCGACAGTTTTGCACGCTCGGTTTGAAGCCAGACCTGCAGACTGTCGACGAGCGGCAGGCTTTCCTTGCGGCGACGTTCCAGGCGTTGATCGGCCGTAAGCCCGTTGATCTCCCGCTCGATATCGAACAGGCCGTCGATCCGTTTGACAGCTTCGAGCGCCATAGGCGAGATCGGCGCGGCGTTCTTTCCACGCTTGGCGTTCGCATTAATGTCTGCGAGCACGAAGAACTTGCGACGCGCGTGTGCCCAACAAAACGCCTGTCTTAGCGGATTTGAATCGCGATCACCCTTGAACAGCGGATTGTAGCCGCCATAGGCGTCCGCCTGCAGAATACCGGTGAAGGTCTTCAGGTGGCGTTCCGGATGCTCCTGCCGTCGATCGCGCGAGGCATAGTAAAGGGCTGCCGGCGGTGAGAGGCCTCCGAACGGCCGATCATCCCGGACATAGGTCCAAATGCGGCCGGTATCGGTCTTTCCCTTGGCCAGGATCGGCACTGTCGTGTCGTCACCATGCAGGCGCTCAGCGGCAAGAACATGCGCTTCGATCAGACAATGAAGTGGCTTCAACGTCGCGGCACATGCTCCGACCTGATCGGCCAGCGTTGACAAGCTGATGTCAACGCCCTCGCGGGCATAGCGTTCGCTCTGGCGATTGAGCGGCTGGTGCTGGGCGAACTTCTCGAACAGGATCATCGCCAGCAGGTTTGGCCCGGCAAAGCCGCGTGGCGTTACATGGAAGGGAGCCGGTGGCTGCGTGATCTTCTCGCACTCGCGACAGGTAAACTTCTCCCGCACCGTCTGGATGACCTTCCACTGACGCGGGACGACCTCCAGGGTCTCGGTAACGTCTTCACCAAGCTTCGACAGTTTGGTGGAGCCGCAGCAGGCGCAATTGGCGGGAGCAGCGATTACGACGCGCTCACGCGGCAGGTGTTCAGGAAAGGGCTTGCGTGACGGACGCCTGCGCTCGAAAGCTTTGACGGTTGAAGCTTTGGCTGCGATCTCCGCCGCCAGTTCATCTTCACCGGCGTCTGCTTCGAGCTCCTCGAGTTGCAGTTCCATCTGCTCCAGGAGCCGCGCCTTACGCTCGGACCGGCTGCCGTAGAGTTCACGGCGAACCTTGTCGATCTCCAGCTTCAGCCGCGCGATCAGCGCTTCGGAATGCGATACGAGTGCCTTTGCACTGGCGGCTTCGGCCTTGGCGGTCGCCGCTTCTGCTTCGGCTGCAACACGTCGAGCGCGTTCCTGGGCCAGCAGGGCAAGGGCACTGGCAAGGTCGTCCGGAAGCTCTTCAGTCGTATTGCTCATGACAGGATGGAATCATATTCGAGCCTGTCATTCCAGTGTTTTTACTCATCCGGCCGACGTCGGCCGCCAGGTCTTTTGCGGCATCCGCCAGTCGATGCCCTCCAGCAGATAACCGAGCTGCGCGGGCGTGATCACTACCGTGCCATCGGCCGCTGATGGCCAGATGAAGCGGCCACGCTCCAGCTTCTTCGTGAACAGGCAAGCGCCCTGGCCGTCATGCCAGATCACCTTGATCAGGCCACCGCCGCGGCCGCGGAATACGAACAGGTGTCCACACATCGGGTCACGCTTCAGCGCCTCCTGCACCATCAACGACAGACCGGGGAAGCCCTTGCGCATGTCCGTATAGCCCGTCGCCAGCCAGACCTTCACGCCAACAGGAACCGGGATCATCGCAGCCCCAGCACGCAGTCGAGGATGCGGCCAAGCGCGTCCGTGTCGATGTCGCTATCCACGCGGACGCGTCGGCCCCGACCTAGTTCGATTGTTACATCACTGCGCTTCCGACGAGGATGGAATTTGGTGGGTGGTTCCGGCTGAGCGGGAGAGACTGTCGAAGCGGCCTCGGACACGATTACCGGCACCAAAGCCGCAGTGTCAGATCTTGGCTCCTCGATCCGACAAAGCTCTTTGCGCCAACGGAACAACTGGCTGACATGGATGCCGGCCGCGCGGGCAATCTCCGAGATCACCGCATCAGGCTCAAGACAGGCAGCGACAAGCCCCTCTTTGTCTTCTCGTGACCAGCGCCGACGGCGCTCCACAGACGTGATCACCTCAATTGGATGCTTCGCCATATGACTACTCCTAGTGTTACCACTAGGACTGGCAGTCAGCAGGCCGTCATCGCAAGACGGCCTTCACCGTGGGCTTAC
>NZ_JCAHRB010000036.1:0-2494 GCF_059429395.1 Agrobacterium sp. K11
TGTCAATCGGCGTCGTAACGGGACCCCTTATCGGCTCCCAAAAGGGACCCCTGCCTCTGGTTGCATCGGGTCAGCGCGCGTAGGCCCGGAGCTCTCCATTTAGCGCAGGGGCCTGCGGGCGCGGGTTGTTTGTCTTTTCGGCTTTAGCTTTGAGAGCGGTTTTTAAAGCGCCAGGATTCGTTTCCGGTTTCCACGATCTCGCAATGGTGGGTGAGCCTGTCGAGCAGAGCGGCGGTCATTTTGGCATCGCCGAATACGGCTGGCCACTCGCCGAAGGCCAGGTTCGTCGTGACGATGATCGATGTCCGCTCATAGAGCCTGCTGATGAGATGGAAGAGGAGCTGGCCGCCGGCCTGAGCAAATGGGAGATAGCCCAGTTCGTCCATGATGACGAAGTCGAGTCTGGTGATGAAGTCGGCCAGCCGCCCCTGCTTTCCGCTGCGTGCCTCCGTTTCGAGCCGATTGACGAGGTCGACGACGTTGAAGAAGCGTCCGCGTGCGCCGTTGCGGATTAGGGCGCGTGCGAGCGCGATGGACAGGTGGGACTTCCCCGTGCCGGTTCCGCCGACCAGAACGATATTGTGCTGCTCGGCGAGGAAGGCTCCTGTCGCAAGCTGGCGCACGAGCCCTTCGTTGACCGGCGTGTCGGTGAAGTCGAAGTCGTCGATGTCCTTGGCCAGCGGCAGCTTGGCCACGGTGATCTGGTACTTGATGGAACGTGCCTGCTTCTCGGCGATCTCCGACTGAAGCAGGTCACCGACGATGCGCGGCGGTTCGTGCTGTCGCTTGATGCCGGAGGCCATGATCTCGTCATAGGCGCTGCGCATGCCGAACAGCTTCAGCGCGCCCATCATGTCGAGGATTTGGGATCGTTCCATATCAGCTTGCCCTCCTGAGGCTGTCGTAACGGGCGCAATCGGCCAGAGGCTCGTGGGTCAGGCGAAGCGCATCGGGAATGGAAAGGATGGCGGCCGGCTGCGGGTCACGCTTGCGGGCCAGGATGTTGATGATGACAGCGGCCGAGAACACGCCCTGATCGAGCGCCTCCTGGCAGGCCGCTTCGACGGCGGGGAGCCCGTCCAGGCCCACACATTCGAGGATCGACACCATCTGCCGGTCGCCGTCATGCATGGCCTTCAGCCGGCGGCGCACCTTCTCCATGGCGGCGGGCAAAACCCAGTCGTGGAAAGGCGCACCATTGCGCAGGGCTCCCGGCTTACGGGTCAGGACCGGCACGTAATGCCAGGGATTATAGATCGTCTCGCCACGGCCGAAGCAGCGATCGTGCTGGCCAATCTCCACGCCATCCTGCCGGATGATGATGCGATCGGCATAGGCATGTATCTCGGCCGGACGACCGACTGCCGTGGACAGCACCGAGTATTTGTTGTTGTCGAAACGCACGAGGCAGGTCTTGCCGATCGAGGCCTGCACTGCGTGGAAGCCGTCGAATTTGCCGGGATAGCCGACCAGGTGCGGCCGCTCCGCATCGAACACCTCCCAGATCGTGCGCTCCGTCTGATCGACGTGCTTATGAGCGCGGGCGTAACTGATGCACTTGTCCAGCAACCAGCCATTCAGTTCATCGTAGGATTTGAAGCGCAGCCGCGGCGTGAAGAAGCGTTCGCGCACCAGATTGACCTGGTTCTCGACCTGGCCTTTCTCCCATCCCGACGCCGGCGTGCAGGCCACCGGTTCGATCAGGTAATGGCTGCACATCTGTAGGAAGCGGCGATTGTATTGCCGTTCCTTGCCGACGAAGACCGTCTCCACCGCGGTCTTCATATTATCATAGATGCCGCGCGTGCAGGCCCCGCCGAAGAAAGCGAACGCCCTGTCATGGGCGTCGAAGACCATCTCTTGCGTCTCGCGCGGATAGGCTCTCACATACATCATCCGGCTGTGGCAGAGCCGGATATGCGCAACCTTCACCGTCGTCGTCACGCCGTTCAGCACGACGATCTCGTGGCTCCAGTCGAACTGGTAGGCCTCGCCCGGCGCGTAATAGAGCGGCACATAGGCTTGCGCCGTCACGGACCCGCGCTCCTTCGCCCAGGTTCGGGCGTAACGCCGGACTGTGTCGTAACCGCCCTCGTAGCCGAGGTCGCGCAAGTCCTCGAATATCCGGATCAGTGTCAGCCGTTCGCGAGAGGATTTGGCCTCATTGGCGAGCAGCATTCTATCGAGCTGATCGCGCCAGGGGCCGAGCTTCGGCTGAGGTTGACGGGTCCGTTCGTATTTGAACTCCGTCTCATCGGTGCGCAGAACCTTCCGCACCACTTTCCGCGATATACCCAACTCCCGGCAGATCGCCTTGATCGACTTGCCCTGAACATGGGCTAGCCGCCGTATCTTCAGAATTGTTTCCACAATAAGCATCCAAACAAAAAGCCTCCGATGAAACCGGAGGCTGTTGTAACCCCATCGCAGATGGGGGTCCCGTTTGGACGCCGATCACCCCATTTGCGGGGTCCTTATTCCATGCCTAATCACA
>NZ_JCAHRB010000037.1:0-2250 GCF_059429395.1 Agrobacterium sp. K11
GTGGAGTAAGAAGCGCAGAAGCACTTCTCCTCCCCGAACCGTACGTGCACCTTTCAGCGCATACGGCTCTCTATTCAAGCTTGGCCCATGGCCATAGCAACGTCATGGTAGTGTGACGTGACGGTGCTGCGGCTCTCAATCCGGCAGATGTATGGATTCTCCTCCGGATTGCGCCACCGGAATTGCGCCTTGGGGCTTGAGACAAGCCGGTGTAGCGCTTTTCCGACGGGTTCACCGCGTTCATTGCGACCAAACACGAGCCAGGTTTTCGCCTTGCCCGGTTCCGGGACCCTGAACCATTTCCGCATCAATGGTTTGATGCGGGATCGGTACTTGTGTCCCAGCCAATGCGCCATTTTCCAGAACACGACATGGTCGATGCGCCGGAAGACGTACGCCGTGAAGTCGGTGAACTTGTAGAACGCCGCCCATCCCACCAATTGGCGGTTTAGGCCGGCGATCATGTCGACCGTGCTGACACTATGATTGCCGGAAAGGGTTCCGGTGAGCTTGCGAACAAACCCCTTGGCCTTTTCCTTGGGTATCGTCGTGACGATGGACATCCGTCCATGCGCTCCTCGCTTGCGGATGATCCGGTGCCCCAGAAAGACGAAGCCGTCGTCGACGTGGGTGACATGGGTCTTTTCCATGTTCAGCGTCAACTTCAGCTCGCATTCCAGAAACGCCCGGCATTCCTCGCGGATTTCCTCTGCCTGAGCTCTGGTTCCTTTTACGATCACGACAAAGTCGTCAGCGTATCGGCAATAGGCAACAGCCGGTTTCCATTGCCGGTTCTCGCGAACTGTGATGGGACGGCCCTGCTGGATGCCGAAGTTCCATGCCCAGCGATCCTTGCGGGCCTTATTGTTCAGGTATTTCGCCTCCAGCCAGATATCAAACTCGTGGAGCATGATGTTGGACAGGAGCGGTGACAGAACGCCACCTTGCGGAACACCCTCGCTTGAGGCCGTAAACAGGCCACGGTCGATGTGGCCTGCTTTCAAGAACCGGTAGAGAAGATCGACGAACCGTCCGTCCTGCACACGTCGCCGCACGCATCTCAGAAGCAGCCGATGATGGACCGTATCGAAGTAGCTGGCCAGATCACCTTCGATGATCCAGCGGCCCTTCGTTCCACCTCCATCCTGTAACTGTATCCTCACGGTGCGGACGGCATGATGCACGCTGCGTTCCGGTCGGAAGCCATAGGATAAACGATGGAAATCGCTTTCCCAGATTGGCTCCATGGCCATCAGCATGGCGCGTTGGACGATGCGATCCGTCAGGGTCGGAATACCCAGTGGTCGTAGCTTGCCGTTCGATTTCGGGATATAGATGCGCTTGACCGGCTGGGGGCGATAGCTCTCCTCCAGCAGGCTTGTCCGCAGGTCGTCCAGATGCTGATCCAGTTTGCCCTGCAGTCGTTGCTTATCCATTCCGTCGATACCCGGCGTTCGTGCGCCGCTTGACGCAAGAACCATCCGAGCGGCCTCGGCAAGCCATTCCCGGTTGGCAATCAGCCGAAGAAGCCGATCAAACCTTCGGTTTGGATCGCTCTCGGCCCATGTTGCGAGCTTGTGCTGCATTTCGCTGATTATCAAAGGTCTTCACCTCGTTTGGTCAGATAGTTTGCACTTCAAGCAGTTTGAACTGTTCCCCTTCGCCATGTGGCAGGCTTTCCCTGCCGCGGACTACTACGAGAACTCCGCCAACATGATGGACATCAGGGTCAACTCCCTTGAGACGCAATACTTTCGTTGTCATTCCATCATGCCTTCCCTCGTTCATATGCTGGACGTCAGCGTATTGGTGGGGCTGCCGGTCGCAGTCTTTTCCCTTGCGTTCCGCAAGTCGATGCCGATGTCATGGTCTGGCTGCATTCTCTCCATGACCCCATGCGGGCGACCTACATATACGCCCGTATTCGGATGCCGCCGACTTACGTGTCCGGCAGCTTCATCAGCATTCCACCTGTTAAGCCGTGTAGGCGGAGGCGACATTTCAGCCCTCAGATGCGGGTTAACCGGTTCGTGTTCCTCAACCTTCCAATACTTCAGCCTCGGGAACCATCTTGGCGTAACGGCTTCGCCTCAATCCCCTTTACCTGCGGGCTACGTCACCCTGCCAGTTGACGGCAGGTCACCGCCGCTTGGGCTCATGCCCCCTCGCAGCAGGGGGCAGGCAAGTCTTCACATCCTCCTTTCTCTTTGCATTCCAGTCATATGCCTCCCCGTTTGGGGCGAGGCGCAC
>NZ_JCAHRB010000038.1:0-2164 GCF_059429395.1 Agrobacterium sp. K11
CCGCAAAGTTAAAGTGTCCTGTTTCTGCAAAGTTGGAATGTCACACTCCCCGGATCTGAATGATACCGGGGAGATTGCGGATGGGACTGATCACGATGAGCGAGCGCGATTTGCAGCGGATCGAGATTTTGTCGAAAGTCGTTGATGGCCGCATGACCATCGTCGCAGCGGCGCATGTACTGGCAATCAGCGCCCGGCATGTTCAGAGGCTGATTGGTCGTATTGAGGCTACCGGCGCTGCCTCGATCAGACACAAGTCAATCGGTCGCCCGTCGAACAATAAAATCGCGACCGGCGTCCGTGATTACGTTTTGATGCTGGTGCGCGAACGCTACCTTGATTTCGGGCCAACGCTGGCGGCCGAGAAGCTTCAGGAAGAGCATGGCGTCACAGTCTCGCGTGAGACGCTGCGTAAGTGGATGCAGGATGCTGGCATATGGCTTTCGAGAAAACAGCGGCGGGCGTTTCATCAGCCGCGGTTGCGGCGCGAGGCTTATGGTGAACTGGTGCAGATCGACGGCTCCGAGCACCGCTGGTTTGAGGACCGTGGCCCTGCGTGCTCTCTGCTGGTCTTCGTCGACGATGCGACCGGAAAGCTGATGCAGTTGCGGTTTGTTCGATCGGAGAGCGCTTTTACCTATTTCGAGGCGCTTTCGCTTTACCTTGAAGAGCATGGCGCACCTATCGCCTTTTACTCCGACAAACATTCCGTTTTTCGTGTCGCCCGGAAAGACGCCAAGGGCGGGCAAGGCATGACGCAGTTTGGTCGCGCGCTATCGGAGCTGCACATCGAGATCCTTTGCGCCAATTCCAGCCAGGCCAAGGGACGCGTCGAGCGTATGAACAGGACATTGCAGGATCGGCTGGTCAAGGAATTGAGGCTTGCCAATATCAGTGACATGGAGACCGGCAATGCGTTTGTGCCAGCCTTCATCGAGCGATACAATGACCGCTTTGCGGTGACCCCTACCCGCCCCGACAACCTCCATCGGCCTGTCAATCTGGCGCCAAGCAGGCTGAATGACGTGCTTTGCAAACGCGAGCAAAGACACGTCGGCGCACAGCTTTCATTCTCCTATGAGCGCAAACGCATCATGCTTGAGGAGAACGACGTCACGCGCGGCCTGGTTGGAAAGTATGTCGAGACATTCGCTTACGTTGATGGTCGACTGGATATTCGATGGAAAGGTCACTCGTTGCCTTACAAGATCTTCGACAAGGACCAGCGCGTGACCCATGCGGCTGTGGTCGAGAACAAGCGTCTCGGCGAAGTACTGGCCTACATCAAAGAGCAGCAAGATCGAGACCATGCAGCTGCGCCAAAGACCAACAGTGAGAAGATCGGCTACAAGCCGAGAGGCCGCAAACCCGGTCCGCGCACGGATTTCATGAATGATCCGGACGTCATTGCGAGACGGCAAAAGGCTCTTGCTCAAATGGATGCGGCTGAGTGAAGGCCGCATTCGTTACCACGCCCATTTCTTCTCTCACAAGGAAACATCAATGAAGTGCCTGCGCATCTATTCCTCAACGGATGGCGAGTCTCATTTCGATGAAATCGATTTGCCAACGACCAAACTGCAAGTTCATCCAGATGCCGTTCCTTTCGATGTCACAGCGAGTTACCCAGCCTCTCGTGTGCGCATCACGCATATTCCCGCAGGGATGCGAGAAGTCGCGTGGCATAAGGTGCCAGAGCCTGTGCTGACGGTAAGACTTAATGGTTCTGTGGAATACGAGACTAGCGATGGTGAGGTGCGCCGCGTTTCTGCGGGCAGCTTCGTGCTGGTGGAGGACACGCACGGAAAAGGCCATCTCTCGCGACACTCGCCAGAGGCTCAGACCGTCATCTGGATTTCATTGCCAAACGGTCTTGAACTCCTACCTACGCAATGACCGCAGTTGGCGCAAAGCAGTGGTTTCGATTGAGAAAGCTAAAGCCGAAGGGTGTGTTCCATCACCCGCCCCCTCCCTACCCTTGCAACCCGGCCCAGCCGGTCCGGTCGGGGGCTGATTGTTTGAGCCAGTGTCGCATTTCTAACTGGCTGGCAGAGCGACAGATGACATTTTAACTTTGCACGATTCGCGACATTTCAACCTTGCCGCCACACCGTATGTAGCCGGGTACATTCTATTTTCAAGTGCGACATGCCAATGATTTCAA
>NZ_JCAHRB010000039.1:0-1932 GCF_059429395.1 Agrobacterium sp. K11
CGGCAGTTCCTGAAAGGATTTGTAAGAGACAGCCGTGACCATCGGCACACCTGAGACTGTGAAGTTTTTCTCGCACGATGCTGCGAAAGCCGGGCTGGAGACGGTGATCAGACCGAGAATTGCGATGGCATGTTTCATATTGCGTAATCCGGTTGTTGGTGAAGGTTTTCAGCTGCTGGCCGCATCAGAATGTCGACCGTTTTCCTCTGTAGGTTGATGGCGGTGGTAATGCTTCATGGGCTTGCGCGAGCGTTTCCAGCCATGTTGCTAGGCCATCGGGAACTGTATCGTTGCCGGCTTCCAGCGCCTCGATCCATGAGAGTTCACATTGCAAGGCAGAGGCAATATTGATTGGCGTCCAGCGGATCACCCGCAGGCATTCATTAAAGCGTTCTGGCGACATGATGATTTGTTATGTTCCCCGTATTTCCCCGCAGAGGCTCCCTCACGCAGCCGCGATAGTCAATCATTTTGTGCAACTTTTGATAGGCTGAACGATCCGTATTTAGCCTGCGATTCTATCGCGACGAGGGCAGTACGCGCTGCAGGATGCGCAGGCGGAATATTATACCTGCGTTATCGCCATTAATACATATATTTTTATATTTATACTTGCTAATTGGAATGAATTTTCACTTAGGTGGAGTAAGGTGAGGAGAATGGGTGGTTGGGTGAAGATTAGACCAGCAGTGGAGGGTATCGGTAAAACATATAATTTATTCAGGTGAGCGCACAAAACATATAAATAATTATAAACCGGTCACATTAAGGGGAGGATGGGGATTTGATTGGCGAAGTTTGCTTGTTTTGCACGCGAATAGTTTTGGATCGCTATAACCATGTGATTTTATATAGTTTTTACAGCGAGGTGGATTTATTTATATGGGGAACCGGAAGGAATCTAATTGGCAAGTGGATTGAAAAGGTGATGAAAATTGGCGGCGATCGATTACAATAACAATATCATGATATTGTTATTGTAATCGATCGCCGCCAATTTTCATCACCTTTTCAATCCACTTGCCAATTAGATTCCTTCCGGTTCCCCATATAAATAAATCCACCTCGCTGTAAAAACTATATAAAATCACATGGTTATAGCGATCCAAAACTATTCGCGTGCAAAACAAGCAAACTTCGCCAATCAAATCCCCATCCTCCCCTTAATGTGACCGGTTTATAATTATTTATATGTTTTGTGCGCTCACCTGAATAAATTATATGTTTTACCGATACCCTCCACTGCTGGTCTAATCTTCACCCAACCACCCATTCTCCTCACCTTACTCCACCTAAGTGAAAATTCATTCCAATTAGCAAGTATAAATATAAAAATATATGTATTAATGGCGATAACGCAGGTATAATATTCCGCCTGCGCATCCTGCAGCGCGTACTGCCCTCGTCGCGATAGAATCGCAGGCTAAATACGGATCGTTCAGCCTATCAAAAGTTGCACAAAATGATTGACTATCGCGGCTGCGTGAGGGAGCCTCTGCGGGGAAATACGGGGAACATAACAAATCATCATGTCGCCAGAACGCTTTAATGAATGCCTGCGGGTGATCCGCTGGACGCCAATCAATATTGCCTCTGCCTTGCAATGTGAACTCTCATGGATCGAGGCGCTGGAAGCCGGCAACGATACAGTTCCCGATGGCCTAGCAACATGGCTGGAAACGCTCGCGCAAGCCCATGAAGCATTACCACCGCCATCAACCTACAGAGGAAAACGGTCGACATTCTGATGCGGCCAGCAGCTGAAAACCTTCACCAACAACCGGATTACGCAATATGAAACATGCCATCGCAATTCTCGGTCTGATCACCGTCTCCAGCCCGGCTTTCGCAGCATCGTGCGAGAAAAACTTCACAGTCTCAGGTGTGCCGATGGTCACGGCTGTCTCTTACAAATCCTTTCAGGAACTGCCG
>NZ_JCAHRB010000040.1:0-1516 GCF_059429395.1 Agrobacterium sp. K11
CCTAACTGCTTGAACGCGCATATCCAGCAGCGCGCTTACCCTATCCTACTGCGTCCCCCCATTACTCAAACGGCGGGGAGGTGGTACAGGAATATCAACCTGTTGGCCATCGCCTACGCTTTTCAGCCTCGGCTTAGGTCCCGACTAACCCTGAGCGGACGAGCCTTCCTCAGGAAACCTTAGGCATTCGGTGGACAAGATTCTCACTTGTCTTTCGCTACTCATACCGGCATTCTCACTTCTAAGCGCTCCACCAGTCCTTACGGTCTGACTTCGCTGCACTTAGAACGCTCTCCTACCACTGACATCAAAGATGTCAATCCACAGCTTCGGTGATACGTTTAGCCCCGGTACATTTTCGGCGCAGAGTCACTCGACCAGTGAGCTATTACGCACTCTTTAAATGGTGGCTGCTTCTAAGCCAACATCCTGGTTGTCTAAGCAACTCCACATCCTTTTCCACTTAACGTATACTTGGGGACCTTAGCTGGTGGTCTGGGCTGTTTCCCTTTTGACTACGGATCTTATCACTCGCAGTCTGACTCCCATGGATAAGTCTTTGGCATTCGGAGTTTGACTGAATTCGGTAACCCGTTGGGGGCCCCTAGTCCAATCAGTGCTCTACCTCCAAGACTCTTACAACATGAGGCTAGCCCTAAAGCTATTTCGGAGAGAACCAGCTATCTCCAGGTTCGATTGGAATTTCTCCGCTACCCACACCTCATCCCCGCACTTTTCAACGTGCGTGGGTTCGGGCCTCCATTCAGTGTTACCTGAACTTCACCCTGGACATGGGTAGATCACCTGGTTTCGGGTCTACAACCACATACTAAACGCCCTATTCAGACTCGCTTTCGCTACGGCTCCGCCTTATCAGCTTAACCTTGCATGGGATCGTAACTCGCCGGTTCATTCTACAAAAGGCACGCCATCACCCATTAACGGGCTCTGACTACTTGTAGGCACACGGTTTCAGGATCTCTTTCACTCCCCTTCCGGGGTGCTTTTCACCTTTCCCTCACGGTACTGGTTCACTATCGGTCACTAGGTAGTATTTAGCCTTGGGAGATGGTCCTCCCAGCTTCCGACGGAATTTCACGTGTTCCGCCGTACTCAGGATCCACTCAAGAGGGAACGAAGTTTCAACTACAGGGTTGTTACCTTCTTCGACGGACCTTTCCAGGTCGCTTCATTTACTTCGTTCCTTTGTAACTCCGTATAGAGTGTCCTACAACCCCAAGAGGCAAGCCTCTTGGTTTGGGCTAATTCCGTTTCGCTCGCCGCTACTCAGGAAATCGCATTTGCTTTCTCTTCCTCCGGGTACTTAGATGTTTCAGTTCCCCGGGTCTGCCTTCAATATCCTATGTATTCAGATAAAGATACTGTTCCATTACGAACAGTGGGTTTCCCCATTCGGAAATCTCCGGATCAAAGCTCACTTACAGCTCCCCGAAGCATATCGGTGTTAGTCCCGTCCTTCATCGGCTCCTAGTGCCAAGGCATTCACCGTGCGCCC
>NZ_JCAHRB010000041.1:0-1317 GCF_059429395.1 Agrobacterium sp. K11
TGTAGTGGCCCCCTAAATCCCCGGACACGATCTCCCACTTGTTAAGTGTTAGGAGTAAAGTGCCCATTATGACCAGTCACATACCTAAGATAGAAGTGCTGTCCGGCCCTGAGCGCCGCCGTCGCTGGTCGACAGCGGAGAAGCTCGCAATAGTCCAGGAGACCTACGAGCCTGACGTCACGGTCAGCATCGTTGCTCGACGGCATGGCATTCAGCCGAACCAGTTGTTCGCGTGGCGCAAGCTGGCAACGCAGGGGGCGCTAACGGCCACCGCATCGCAGGAAGAGGTCGTCCCTGCATCCGAATACAGGGCGCTTCAGAACCAGGTGAAAGAGCTGCAGCGCCTCCTCGGCAAAAAGACGATGGAAGGCGAAATCCTCAAAGAAGCTCTTGAGATAGCATCAGGGTCAAAAAAACACCTGTTGCGCTCGCTCTCGTTGCCGAAGGACGGTTCGCGATGACGGCGGTGTGCGAGACCTTGGGTGTCGCCCGCTCCAACATATCGGCACGTGTGAAGCAACGTCCTTCCAGAGCCCGAGGGCGGCCGCCGCTCGCTGATCAGGAACTGGTGGATGCGATCAAGACGATCATCGATGACATGCCGACCTACGGATATCGCCGGGTTCACGCGATCCTGCGCCGTAAAGCCTGCAGCGAAAACCGTCCATGGCCAAATGCCAAACGCGTCTACCGGGTGATGAAGGTTCACGGCATGCTTCTTCAGCGCCACACCGGTGCAATCGACACCCGTCGCCACAATGGCTGCGTCGCTGTCGAGCAATCCAATCTGCGTTGGTGTTCAGACGGCTTCGAAATCGGCTGCGACAACAAGGAGAAGGTGCGCGTTGCCTTCGCTCTCGATTGCTGTGATCGCGAGGCCATCGCCCATGTCGCGACAACCGAGGGCATCAAGAGCGAGGACGTCCAGGACCTTGTCATCACGGCTGTTGAGAACCGCTTCGGCCTCGTCAACACCCTTCCAAAGCCAATCGAGTGGCTGACGGACAACGGCTCCTGCTTCATCGCAAAGGAAACCAAATCGCTGCTCATCGATATCGGCATGGAGCCGTGTTCAACGCCCGTTCGCAGCCCCCAGTCCAACGGAATGGCCGAAGCCTTCGTCAAAACCTTCAAGCGTGATTACGTCTCGGTGAACCCCTTGCCGGACGCCATGACCGTTATCGCGCAACTGCCCTCATGGTTCGAACACTACAATACCCTTCACCCGCACAAGGCCTTGGGCTATTGCTCGCCTCGTGAGTTCTTAAACCGTCAAACAGAAACCTGATCCTGTCCGGTTTTTAAGGGGCAACTCCA
>NZ_JCAHRB010000042.1:0-1245 GCF_059429395.1 Agrobacterium sp. K11
GAATAAGGGCGACACGGAAATGTTGAATACTCATACTCTTCCTTTTTCAATATTATTGAAGCATTTATCAGGGTTATTGTCTCATGAGCGGATACATATTTGAATGTATTTAGAAAAATAAACAAATAGGGGTTCCGCGCACATTTCCCCGAAAAGTGCCACCTGACGTAGTTATCCGGATATAGTTCCTCCTTTCAGCAAAAAACCCCTCAAGACCCGTTTAGAGGCCCCAAGGGGTTATGCTAGTTATTGCTCAGCGGTGGCAGCAGCCAACTCAGCTTCCTTTCGGGCTTTGTTAGCAGCCGGATCCCCTTCCTGCAGTCATTGAAGCTGCCACAAGGCAGGAACGTTGGATGGTTCCCATCCTGCCAAGGAGGTGTGGGGCTGCAAACATTTATACGTCTTGCCGTTATATGTGACCAATTGTCCCGCAGTATAAGCTGTGTTGACCTGCCAAGCGGATACACCAGGATTTGTCGTGAGGCCTGAGTTCAGACCGGTGAGGCCAGTAGCGTGGCTGACGAACCCGTTCGTGATAAACGCGTGGTCTGCCGTGTCGACACGAAGGCTATACACCGGCTGCACGCCGGCGTCGGTGACACTGGCGACTTTCGCGTAGTAGAACCGCCCGTCGGTCAGCTCGTCGGCGATAGCTTGGGCGTCCGGGTCTCGGTGGTGTGCTTCCAAGAAACGCACCAGTCCAGGGACGCCGACTGTGTAGGTTGTGGGCGCAAATTCGGGTTTCCCGCGGGCAAAACCTGCACAGTCGACGCTGAATGCGCTGCGTTGAATCACCGCGTAATCGCCCGGCTTGATTTCGTCGATCAGCTTCCACAGCAGGGTCGGCACCCCGGCGACGTCGACCAAACACAACAACGGGTGGTTCGCGGTGCCCGTCACACGCAGACCTTCGACCGTACGCACCGTGTACACCGGATGCTCGCCGGAGTGGAACAGCCGGTCGGCGAGCACGGGATTGCCATGCCGGTCAAGGACTTTCAGGTCGATGGCGTTGTCACTGTTGGGCCGCGCACCCGGCACGATGTCGGCGATGCGTACCGACTCGCCCTCGGGTAGGGCAACTAGTGCATCTCCCGTGATGCAGATTTTAATGCCCTGCGCCATCAGGTCTTTCGCGGCCAGAAAGCCATCCAGTTTGCTTTGCAGCGCTTCCCAACCTTCCCACAGCGCACCCCAGCTCGCAATGCCGGTACGTTTGCTATCCATAAAGCCGCCCAGACGCGC
>NZ_JCAHRB010000043.1:0-1232 GCF_059429395.1 Agrobacterium sp. K11
TACTATCGGCTCAATCCAAGCCCCTGCGACCGGTTAAGCTGCCGTCCGAGTGCGTGGTCATGGCTAAGCTCGGCCATGCGCGTTCGGTTCACGATACGGGCGGTCATCTGAATGTGCTCGGCCTGCTTTGCGAGTTCCGGGCGTGCCGCTAGCTCTTCGGCGAACCTGCGAGGATCAGAACTACCAAACCGCCGCGTGAGCGCTTCGGCCACCAGCCTGGCCTCATCAAGCGCGGCTTGCCCCTCAGGTGACGATCGCAGTTCTGAGATAAACTGGCTCCGCTTCTCCAACGGCATTTTCTCCACCTTGGCGATGATCTCGGCGCTACGGGAGGTGAGGCCGGGAACCTCGATGACGTCACGCTGCTCACGCTGCCATTGTTCGCTCGCGCGTTCTTCGCCAAGCCGGCGCTGCCATGCCTCGGAGACATAGCCAATATGGGCCGACAGAGACCTGGCATATTGCAGCGCCTCTTTCCGCTCCTTGTTGTTTCCGAACAGACCTGACTTTCCGCGCAGCTCCCCGAACCGCTCGGGTTGCTCGGCCATGGCTTTCGCCATGATTTTTCCATTGCCTTCCTTCTCGGTCATCGCGGTGCGCAGTCTTGCGGCGACTTCGACCGGATCACGGAACACGTGCCGCGCGAGAGATTCCACCGTATCGAATCTCTGGTCGATGACGGACATCGCTCTTTCCCGTGCTACCTCTTCGATGCTGCGGTCGTGACGGGTGATCGCCGGTACCAGCGGAGCTGGCTTGCCGGTTTCCATCAGCGATTGTTGGACTACAGTTTCTGTGGGGGCAGGGATGGCGCCGTCTTGCGACATAACCTCGGACCACCGGATGCGGCGATAGCCTTTGTTGTCCTCAGCCCTGTGCTGATCTTCGCGGTGAACAGGGCCGGCCAGATCGCCGGCACGTTCCTCGTAAACCTGCTGACGTTCTGATGGCCGGTCCTGTTGCTCCCGTTGCAGATGGGCCGCACGGGACAAGACCTCTTGACGCTCATCTTTGGCGGAAGCAAGTTCAATCTCGCTTCTCACCCCAAACTCTTGCCGGATCCATTGGTCGCTAACGATCCATTGGTCGCTGGCGATTCCGCGGCGCTCGGCAAAGTCGCTGATGTAATCCAGCGTGCTTTCCTTCGCGCCGGAACGCGACAGGCGGCTTGTCAGCTGCTCGTACGCCAACGCGTCACCCTTGACGACACGCCACGCATTGCGCTCGGCCTG
>NZ_JCAHRB010000044.1:0-1109 GCF_059429395.1 Agrobacterium sp. K11
CTATTTTCAAGTGCGACATGCCAATGATTTCAATGGCTTCACTTTGGAGATTTTGAGATGTCTGAATGTTATCAGCAAATGACCCTCGCCGATCGTCGTCTTCTTCATCGCTTCGTAGAGCAGAAACTTGCTGTCAACGAAATGGCCCGTCGGCTAGGACGCCACCGATCGACGATCTATCGGGAGATCCGTCGAAACACGTACCGCGATCAGGAACTTCCTGAATACAGCGGCTACTTTCCGACCATTGCTGATGAGATTACTCGCGAACGTCGGCGGCGTCTGAGAAAGCTTCGACGCCATCCAGATCTTCGTGCTGAAGTCATCAGTCAACTGGAGGCTCGGTGGTCTCCAGAGCAAATCGCCGGACGTCTGCTGTCGGAAAGAATAAGCCCCGTTCGCGTGTCTGCCGAAACGATCTACCGGTTCATCTACAGCAAGGAAGATTACGAACTCGGTCTCTATAGATACCTGCCGGAAGCGCGCCGCAAACGTCGCCCATTGGGTTCAAGGAAGCCTCGCGACGGTGTATTCCCCGCGAGCCATCGCATCTCGCAAAGGCCTGATTTTATTGGAAACAGATCGCAGTTTGGGCACTGGGAGGGTGACCTCATCATCTTCGAGCGTCCGTTTGGGCATGCCAATGTAACGTCACTTATTGAGCGCAAGAGCCGCTACACGGTGTTAATCAAAAACCCGAGCCGACATTCGCGACCGATCATGGACAAGATCGTGCGTGCCTTCTCCTCCTTGCCCGCTTTCGCACGGCAGAGCTTTACATTCGATCGCGGCACAGAGTTTGCAGCATTTCGGGCTTTGGAAGATGGGATCGGCGCACGAAGCTGGTTCTGTGATCCAAGCGCGCCCTGGCAAAAAGGTGCGGTGGAAAACGCCAACAAACGCATCCGCCGCTTTTTGCCGTCGAACACGGACCTCAGCCAGATGTCGCAGGCAACGCTCAATCAGGTCGCACGCATTCTCAACAATCAGCCCAGAAAGTGTCTAGGCTACAGGACACCAACCGAAGCGTTCATGGAACATTTGCGTGATAATGCATGATCCCCTACCCTCAAATACAGGCATGATGCACTTCGGGGAGATTCTCCCCC
>NZ_JCAHRB010000045.1:0-1098 GCF_059429395.1 Agrobacterium sp. K11
CTTGAGCCTTTCTGCTTATGCCGACTGTCCGGTCGAAATGGGGGGCAGTTCAGTCAGCCATTTCACGTTCGGCGCGTCTGCATGGAAGTCGCGATTGATCAGGTTCTCGGGCGCTGGACTGATCTCTCCCAGATAGGATCCAAACCGCCGACGACGCGGTCTGGCAACGACCAGTCGCTCCTGCTTCATCAAGCGCTGGACAACCTTTTCTGAGATGATCACGCTCTTCCTGGCCAGTGATGCCTGCAGTCTGCGGTAACCGTAACAACGACGGTTCGCTTGAAAGATTTCCACCAAGCTGAGGCGGACAGCGATTTACTTGTCTACCAAACATATGCGGGCGCGATGGTTGAAGTAGGAGCTTCTGGCAATTCGCAGCTGGGCGAGCAACTCTTGCAAGCGATGAACTTCCTTAAGGGCATCGATCAGCTGTGTCTTCTCCCGACTACTCAGGATCTGCAGATCGACGCCCAGGTCTTTTTTTAGTAGTTCGTTGGCCTTCTTCAGAGGATCGTGCTCGAGTTGTAACTGGCCGACATCACGCTGGAGGGCTTCAAGCCTTCGCTCGAGCTCCTCGCGTTCAGGCACCTTGGAGTTGGCTTTGCGGCGTTTCATCGATGATGGGGTGAGGCTTCACCTTCTCGGTCCGCTGCCTTTTCTCCTACCAGAGGACGCGCATTTCGAGAAGTCTCAACCTCTATAGTTTTGTCACCACCTGCCAGAACAAGCTCCGCTTCCCACTTGCGCCGGTGGACCAATTCAACCTCATGAAACCTTTTGCCCTCGACCTCACGGGGCGGAGAGCATCTTCAACCTCCTGATGCGAGAGCGGACACGCAGCAGGGCCCACCGTTCACGCTCCAAAGCGCGCCAGAACATGTTAGATTACGTCGAGGTGTTCTGCGCCCCGACACGCAAATACGTCAAAAACGGAATGCTCTCTCCGGTCGCGACGGGTCAAGTCCATCGCGACGCCTAGGAAATTTGGAATCGTAGCGCACTTTCGAGGATGACCGTTATTTAACGCTGCTGTCGTCGGCGCCTACTATCGGCTCAATCCAAGCCCCTGCGACCGGTTAAGCTGCCGTCCGAGTGCGT
>NZ_JCAHRB010000046.1:0-1063 GCF_059429395.1 Agrobacterium sp. K11
TCTTTCGCTTCGGCTGAAAGTGGACAAAGAGTGATTTTAGCTTAACGTCGCGAACCAATCGGGCGGGCTCAAGGTGATATGCCGCATCACGGTTTTCAACGTCACCCGGATTGTCGCCAATAGGTTGGGGGACATCGCCAGCGCGGATTATCTCATGCCAGCTGGAACGATGTAACAATGCATGTGCTTCTTTAGAGTGATACGGTGCCAGCCATCTTGGACCTCGTACCCCCCGGTGATCGATGACAATATTTACCGTCCGACACGTCACGTCCTATCGTTATAAACGGCCGGTTGAGTTCGGAGAGCACAGACTTTTGTTCAGACCGAGAGACAGTTTCGATCAGACGCTGCTGAGCTCCCGACTCCTCATCGACCCGGAACCGGACTATCTTCGTTGGATCCATGATGTGTTCGGAAACTGCGTCGCAGTCATAGGCTTTGCTCAACCCTCACGTGAGCTCCGCTTCGAAACCGTCATTCGCCTTGACCATACACCCTATGTCGCAATTGATCTGCAAATCGATCAGGACGCTTTGACTTACCCGTTTTCATATGATCCAGACGAAGCGCTGGATCTGGAACGAACCATCCAGCGCCATTACGCTGATCCACATGATCAGGTCGGTAAATGGGCGCGCCAATTCGTGCGAGCCGGGCAACCCACTGAAACCGGGCACCTGCTGATGACGTTGTGCTACGCCATCCATGAAAGTTTCATCTATGCCCGACGACAAGAGCATGGAACGCAAGCGCCGACCGAGACGCTGCAGCTTCGCAAGGGAACCTGCCGCGACTTCGCGCTACTTATGATGGAGGCCGCTCGATCACTTGGATTCGCGGCCAGGTTCGTCACGGGCTATATCTACGTTCCAGACCGAGACGGATCAACCACCCTTGGCGGCGGTTCCACCCATGCGTGGTGCCAGATCTATTTGCCGGGCGCCGGTTGGGCTGAGTTCGACCCAACCAACGGTATCGTGGGCAACCATGATCTTATCCGTGTTGGGGTGGCGCGGGATCCGAAGCAGGCAGTTCCTTTGTGGGGAAGTTACGACGGAAC
>NZ_JCAHRB010000047.1:0-1007 GCF_059429395.1 Agrobacterium sp. K11
ATCAGGGCTAAATCAATCTAGCCGACTTGTCCGGTGAAATGGGGTGCACTCCAGACCCAATCGGAAAGGCGCACCGAACGGCTGGCGCACTGTCGTTGACGCCATGGGCGGAGGCTTACAGATTAAGCATATCCTTGAGAGCTAATTGACAAATTGAGTGAAAGTCTCGATTGATCTCCACGTTTCATGGGAACGAGCAACGTTTTTCTAGCTCAAATACTTTCCCGAATATTGGCTACTCGTATTCTGTTTATTTCATCAAGCATGCCGCTTCCAGCTATCTGGAGCGGCTTTTGATAGAGGTAAGCCAATGCTCTCATTGGGAAAAATCTAATGTAGAACAATTGGTGCGGATGTTCTCACATAGTTCGCCCGTTGTTCCGCGAAAGTTATGAGGCTGATAGTTCGCCGGGGAGGCGCTGCAACTGCTTTCCGCTCTCGTTGCCTTCAGCCAGCAACGCAATGCGGGCTTGAGCGACGGACAGCAGAGCCTCGCTCAGTGCCCTTTGGTCTCGCTATCTTTCTTCGCCTGATCGTGATGCCACTTGATCGCATAATACATGCCTATGCCGAGCACTATGACCTTGGCCGGGAAAAAGACGAAAGGAAACCAATCTACCCAAGAACCATCAGACATTTCGAGCATTTCCATTCTGCTGTTTGGAATTGGCTATCCTCAAGGATAGCACTCACTCGAAATGTTTCGGCGATCAAGCTTGCACTCGTGGCGCAACCCAACCACCGCCGTAGTAAGCTCTATTCGACAATTTGAGCAGGCGTAAGACTCTGTACGGTGAAAGCGGACTACTAAAAATGCCATCGTAATTCTGGAAATAACTGTCCAGACGACGTCGATGCCGCCAAAGTGTTGATTATTTTATGGAATTTTGGCGCCCGTTTTTTTTCCAAGGATTTTCTTTTTTGCCCATTGACGTAAGCGCAAGCTGCTCTCTATAAGTCCGCTCACTGAACGAGGGCGGCGGCGCTGCTGGCGACGAAGTCTTTCG
>NZ_JCAHRB010000048.1:0-812 GCF_059429395.1 Agrobacterium sp. K11
GTGAAAAGAAAAACCACCCTGGCGCCCAATACGCAAACCGCCTCTCCCCGCGCGTTGGCCGATTCATTAATGCAGCTGGCACGACAGGTTTCCCGACTGGAAAGCGGGCAGTGAGCGCAACGCAATTAATGTAAGTTAGCTCACTCATTAGGCACCGGGATCTCGACCGATGCCCTTGAGAGCCTTCAACCCAGTCAGCTCCTTCCGGTGGGCGCGGGGCATGACTATCGTCGCCGCACTTATGACTGTCTTCTTTATCATGCAACTCGTAGGACAGGTGCCGGCAGCGCTCTGGGTCATTTTCGGCGAGGACCGCTTTCGCTGGAGCGCGACGATGATCGGCCTGTCGCTTGCGGTATTCGGAATCTTGCACGCCCTCGCTCAAGCCTTCGTCACTGGTCCCGCCACCAAACGTTTCGGCGAGAAGCAGGCCATTATCGCCGGCATGGCGGCCGACGCGCTGGGCTACGTCTTGCTGGCGTTCGGCTGGCATTGACCCTGAGTGATTTTTCTCTGGTCCCGCCGCATCCATACCGCCAGTTGTTTACCCTCACAACGTTCCAGTAACCGGGCATGTTCATCATCAGTAACCCGTATCGTGAGCATCCTCTCTCGTTTCATCGGTATCATTACCCCCATGAACAGAAATCCCCCTTACACGGAGGCATCAGTGACCAAACAGGAAAAAACCGCCCTTAACATGGCCCGCTTTATCAGAAGCCAGACATTAACGCTTCTGGAGAAACTCAACGAGCTGGACGCGGATGAACAGGCAGACATCTGTGAATCGCTGCACGACCACGCTGATGAGC
>NZ_JCAHRB010000049.1:0-779 GCF_059429395.1 Agrobacterium sp. K11
GTTCGCGACGTTAAGCTAAAATCACTCTTTGTCCACTTTCAGCCGAAGCGAAAGAGAGTTTTAAGACGAAACTTCCGAAGAGTTCGTGATAGCGCAACGGTCTGTTACGGTAGATTCCTACTTCTGCAGTGTGGGGGTCAGCGGTTCGGCAAATTCAGCGCGACCGTGATAATCGTTCCGAAGGCGACGCCGATCGGAGCTGCGGGAAGAAGCCTTAGGGTGGCTGGTCGAAACCTCTGCCAGCCTCGGGAATTCAGGCCCGATTCTTAAGTATATATCTTTTCAAGAGCTCGAACAGCCGATCGATGACGCGATCTGCCGAGCTAGCTGTCGGTTCTCAGCTGGGTTTAAAACAGTTTTTCATTTGGCATCGTACCAACACATTGCTTTTATGGTATTGACCGAAAACATCTTTTCGCAGTGAGAGTGAATATCTTCGAAATGGAAGAGTGGCTCATATTCGTGCGATAACCAACACCCTCACCCTAGCCGCTTGACAGCTGTCCTGATGAGCCAATGGGAAAGACTTTTCGACTAGGCTGTGTCAATTATCAATCAGGCGAACCCTTCTTTTAAACTCCTCGATAGCTGGACTTTCGGCGGCGGCACCGCCCTTCTGCTCCAGATAATCATCGTGAAAGCTTCGATATCGACATTCGTCAATGATCCGCAGGTTCTCGCATATCTGAACCGGACAACACAGGGCTATACTCTGCAGGTGAACCGTAAGCCTCCGGTGAAGGCCACAGGTCAGGCAGCTTGAGCGTTGACGGTCGGCG
>NZ_JCAHRB010000050.1:0-738 GCF_059429395.1 Agrobacterium sp. K11
GGCGCGAGTCTCATCCTGATTGACGCTGAATCTCATCGAGATTGCCGCTAAACACAAGTTTACCGATCTCGCGCGCCCAGTAGTGCGCTGTGGCACAGGCGTCCATCGCTACCGTGCATTCTGGCAGCTCCGTAAAGAAGGGCATCAATTGTCCGCGAGACAGCTCCCTGCGCAAGACCACACTTCCATCGCTTCCTGCGGCATGAACCTGAAACACGCGCTTTGCAAGGTCCAGGCCGACGATGCTAACTTCCTTCATGGATGCTCTCTCCTCTAAGTGACGTTCTGGCGAACACCACTCTGGCACATTGCGATGCCGCCGGCAGGGGGCATCCACTCCACCAGTTCTCATGTTTGGATGCCCCTTTCGATGCAAGGACTTTTTTTACCGCCGAGCGAGTGATCGGGTGCATACATGTTTTAGACCTCATGTTGCGGCTATGACATGCCGCGGGCCGGTATGGTGATACGTGGATTGGATTCCGTATCAGTGGAACGAGCTCGGAGCTCCCTGAGAACTACTGGTTTATCCAATCCCGATCTGTTCGATCATTTGCCCATGCGGATCATGTCCTCCTCACATCGCCGGCACTCCAATTAGAACGTCTACCCTCAGCAGACCGCTCCGCTTGGATCTCGGTATTCTTGATCGCGCACGAGCATTGCCCAGACGATCCGCGATAGCTTGTGATTAGGCATGGAATAAGGACCCCGCAAATGGGGTGATCGGCGTCCAAA
>NZ_JCAHRB010000051.1:0-732 GCF_059429395.1 Agrobacterium sp. K11
CACTTCATGCATCAGAGCACTGCGCTTCAAAAGGTGCACAGAAATTCGCGCTTACCTTTTACAGTTGGCGCTCGATAGGAGCACGCCTCCTCCTCACGAAGTCCGCAAGGCCGGATGTCCATAGCCAAGCCGCTCTAGTTGTGAGCTTTCATTAGGTTGTCCATTCGGAGCGGATTTAGGAGACTGGAGTTACCACACCTCAGTCATCCAGGATCGCCCCGAATGAACATCCATAAGAATGCCCGACTGACGCCATTGCGTCGAGAAGAAATGGCTGCCGCTGTTCTTGGCGGCAAGCTTTCGAAAGCCCAGGCGGCCCTGCTCTACGGTGTTTCGCTGAAGATCGTTTCTCGCTGGGCGGAACGGTTCAAAGCATTGGGCCGGGCGGCGATGATGGATCGCTCATCGCGACCTGCCAGCAGTCCGAGACAGACGAATGGCGGCGTTATCGAACGGATCCTCCATCTTCGCAGACAACGCCTGACCGGCAAGCACATTGCCATGGAGACCGGCGTATCTCCCGCCACCGTCAGCCGCGTTCTCAGGCGGGCTGGTCTATCCCGGATGAAGGATATCGTTCCGGCGGAACCTGTCATGCGCTATGAATATGCCGAGCCGGGTGGCCTGATCCATCTCGACATCAAGCGCCTTGGCCGTTTCGAGCGCATCGGTCACCGTGTAGCGCGGCAATCAGGATGAGACGCTGGCGACAATCTGGATGAGATTCTTAGG
>NZ_JCAHRB010000052.1:0-660 GCF_059429395.1 Agrobacterium sp. K11
AATTGATTTAGCTCTTTTTGTCGTTCTTCTTTCTTAAACTCATGAACACTCTTATGTTTTACTTCACTTGATTTGCCACGTTCAATCTTGAAGCCTTTCATACTCATGTGGGTATGAAAATCGTCCTGAATGGCTTTTATTTTCGTTCTCCCGTGAAAGTAGCTCTTTGCAGCTAATCGTCCGTCCTCTGTGATAGGAACCACTCCAACATGCATATGAGGTGTCGATTCATCGTAATGTACCGCCGCATATAAGATATTGTACCTTCCATACTTCTCAGCAATATGTTCATAGGCTTCTTGAAAATAAACCTTCTGTTGACCATCAGACAACGTATTCATATATTCTGGACTCGCAGAAATAAAGAACTCTGATATCAGGACAGCATCGGCTCGAATTTTTCTCTTTACTCGTGCATCGGTCATTTCTTTAATTTTTTCGTGATACTTAATTTTCTCCTCGTTCACTAAGTCATACACTAAGTCATAATTCAAGATCGTTCTGTCTGAATCGATGTCTTTATTTTTGCTTTCTTTTCCTTCTCTTTGATTGTGTTTCTGTATGCCTGTAATTGCTTCTTTTTTGAATTTTTGTATTCTGATAATCCCATATTGCGCCATTCTATTTCCCCCTATTCCGACCACTGTTCCTAGGTTAAGC
>NZ_JCAHRB010000053.1:0-608 GCF_059429395.1 Agrobacterium sp. K11
GGAGCGCGGCGATCCGCCGATAGCCATAGGTTGGCCTTTGATCCACCAGCCTGCGGATGGCGGGCAGAAGCTCTGCATCCTCGGCCTTGTTGTATGGCCCACGCGGCTTTGATCTGCCTTTCAGCCGCTCGATGAGGTTGGAACGGGAGACGCCCAGCGTGTCTGCGACGGCCTTCATCGCGAACCGTCCTTCGGCAACAAGATCGGCCGCGATATCCGTTTTTTTGAGTCCGCTTTGGAAAGGGCTTCGCGGAGGATTTCGACCTCCATCGTCTTGCGACCGAGCATGCGCTCCAACTCCCGGACGCGATCCTCCAGTTTCTTCACTTCCGAATTCCCGACAACCGGCTCGTCAGAATCCACGGCTGCAGCACCTCCCTCGCTCAAGAGCCTGCGCCACCGATAAAGCAAATTGGGCGCCACGCCATGACGGCGAGCGGTCGAAGATACCGTCTCGCCGGGTTCAAAACTCTGCTCAATGATTGTCAGCTTTTGCTCGGTTGTCCACCGCCTGCGGCGAACATCACCCGTCAGCAATTCAACGTGTCGATAGTCGTTAGACATAAGCCTGTCCTCAAGCCTGTGCTTGAGCCTTTCTGCTTATGCCG
>NZ_JCAHRB010000054.1:0-537 GCF_059429395.1 Agrobacterium sp. K11
GCTCGTACGCCAACGCGTCACCCTTGACGACACGCCACGCATTGCGCTCGGCCTGGGTGCCATCCGGAAGCGTAACAGGCGTGGCGCCTTCATGCTGCAGTCCAATCCTGTCCCCGATCTTTGGCGATGCATCTCGCATGGCCCGCTTGAGATCGACGCCCCACACTGTGCGCCGCTCGCCCTTGTCATTCTCCAGCGTCACAAAATAGCTGTCGCGTGATTGCGGATTATGCTCGTAGGACGCAATGCCGTGATCAACCAGCCGGCCCGCATTGGCGAACTCCTGGCTGTTTGCATAGAGCTGCACGCTGTCGCGGTGCCTGGTCATGGCAACATAGGTCAGATGCCGATCCATGGTACTCGACGCCAGCACAAAAGCGCGATCCACCGTCGCCCCCTGGTTTTTATGGATCGTCGTCGCATAGCCGTGGTCGATGGCCTGATAGCTGTCCATGGGAATGCTGACACTGTCGCCACCTCGGCCATCGAGCCGGGCGATGATCTTGCCCGGCTCCACATGCTCGACCGTGCCAAGCA
>NZ_JCAHRB010000055.1:0-490 GCF_059429395.1 Agrobacterium sp. K11
TTATCAACCGGGGTAAATCAATCTAAAGTATATATGAGTAAACTTGGTCTGACAGTTACCAATGCTTAATCAGTGAGGCACCTATCTCAGCGATCTGTCTATTTCGTTCATCCATAGTTGCCTGACTCCCCGTCGTGTAGATAACTACGATACGGGAGGGCTTACCATCTGGCCCCAGTGCTGCAATGATACCGCGAGACCCACGCTCACCGGCTCCAGATTTATCAGCAATAAACCAGCCAGCCGGAAGGGCCGAGCGCAGAAGTGGTCCTGCAACTTTATCCGCCTCCATCCAGTCTATTAATTGTTGCCGGGAAGCTAGAGTAAGTAGTTCGCCAGTTAATAGTTTGCGCAACGTTGTTGCCATTGCTACAGGCATCGTGGTGTCACGCTCGTCGTTTGGTATGGCTTCATTCAGCTCCGGTTCCCAACGATCAAGGCGAGTTACATGATCCCCCATGTTGTGCAAAAAAGCGGTTAGCTCCTTCGG
>NZ_JCAHRB010000056.1:0-267 GCF_059429395.1 Agrobacterium sp. K11
ATCAGGGCTAAATCAATCTAGCCGACTTGTCCGGTGAAATGGGGTGCACTCCAGATCCCAATAAAGCCACGAGGCTTTTTGCGTTTTTGCCCTTCGATCGCCTGGCTCGGCTCAACAGTTCTTCTAGTATTGCCCTCTCGTTGAGGAACTCTGTTTTCCTCTTGCCAGAAGCAAACGTCAGGATCGCGTCAGATCGCCGCGCAGTACTATCATGTCAATCGGCGTCGTAACGGGACCCCTTATCGGCTCCCAAAAGGGACCCCTGCC
>NZ_JCAHRB010000057.1:0-240 GCF_059429395.1 Agrobacterium sp. K11
GGAGGTCGCGGTTGTTTTCGAGGAAGATGATCCGGTCACCGGGGCCGAAGGCGCGCTTGCCGTTATTGGTCTGGAACACGCGTTCTCCAACATCCTCATCACCCACACGGTCCGCACCATTCCCACGCCCCGCACTGGCGTCCAGCCCGGGGCTGCGCACCAGTCTTTGTCTGTTTTGAAGTTCAGAGCGGATGGCGGCATTGAGGGCGCGCACATCGGCGCGGCGATGCGCCATGGCAA
>NZ_JCAHRB010000058.1:0-238 GCF_059429395.1 Agrobacterium sp. K11
TGCCAGGAATTAATTCCCCAGGCATCAAATAAAACGAAAGGCTCAGTCGAAAGACTGGGCCTTTCGTTTTATCTGTTGTTTGTCGGTGAACGCTCTCCTGAGTAGGACAAATCCGCCGGGAGCGGATTTGAACGTTGCGAAGCAACGGCCCGGAGGGTGGCGGGCAGGACGCCCGCCATAAACTGCCAGGAATTAATTCCCCAGGCATCAAATAAAACGAAAGGCTCAGTCGAAAGAC